>NCGX01000001.1 GCA_002256995.1 Hydrogenophilales bacterium 16-64-40 | reverse complement strand
ACTGCGCCTGTGAAAGTAGGTCATCGTCAGACTCCTTATCCGTGCCCATCGGGCACATGAAAACCCCCTCCCTAAAAGAGGGGGTTTTTTATTGGGAATTCGTATGGCCAAGCCATGTAAAATTCCGTTCGTGTCCGCCCGAACCCACCAAGCGTTGTTTCCACTGCTGCGTCGCCTGTCCGATGGCCGATTTCATTCGGGTCAGACGCTCGCGCGCGAATTCAATCTTTCCCGATCCAGCATCTTCAATGCACTTACCCAGGCCGATACCATGGGCCTGACGATCCATGCGGTTCGTGGGCGCGGCTACCGTTTGCCCGAACCCGTGGAGTGGCTAGATGGCGACGCAGTCGCACGCCACCTGGGAACGGTATCCAAGGCCTACACGATTCAAGTACTTGATTGCGTGGATTCGACCAACACGGCCTTGATGGCTGCGGCCCTTGACGGCGCAGCGGATGGAACCTTGTTCTGCACCGAGCACCAGCAAGCCGGCAAGGGCCGGCGGGGGCGTCAGTGGCATTCGGTTCTCGGCGGCGGCCTGACCTTCTCGGTGCTGTGGCGTTTCGAGAACGGCTTGCAGTCGCTGTCCGGCCTGAGTCTGGCGGTGGGGCTCGCGATCGCGCGCGCGGTGAACCGCCATAGCCGCCACCCGGCCAGATTGAAATGGCCCAACGATGTGCTGGTGGACTACCGCAAATTGGCGGGGATTCTGGTCGAGGTGCAGGGCGACATGCATGGGGCTGCATTTGCGGTGGTGGGGATTGGATTGAATGTCCGGCTGAACGAAGCGCAGCGCGATGCGGTCGATCAGGCCGTGGTCGACCTGGCTGAAATGGGGGTGACGGTGGGGCGCAACCGATTGCTGGCGGACTGCCTGCTGGAACTGCACGCGGTGTTGACCCTGTTTCGCCAACACGGGTTCGCGTCCCTGCGCGAGGACTGGCTGGCACTGGATGCGTATACGGGCAAGGCGGTGTCCCTGAATTTGCCGGACGCACGCAGCGTTCACGGCATGGCGTCGGGTGTCGACGAGACGGGCGCCTTCCTGCTGCGTGACGCGCAGGCGACATTGCGTCCTTACAGCGGCGGGGAAATCAGCCTGCGTCTGGGTGCTGCGCGGTGAATCGGCGCTTGTTGATCGATGCTGGCAACTCGTGCTTGAAATGGGCCCTGGTTGAAGATGGGCAGTGGCGGGCGCAAGGCAGAAACGATTATGCCGATTTGGCTGACTTGAAGGCGCAGCTGACGGCCGCCACACCTTGCTTCATCGCCAGTGTGGCACGCCCCGCGCAAGAACAAGCGCTTGCCGCGCTGCTGGCGGCGGCGGGCAGCAGCGCGCACTGGCTGGCGGCAGAGGCGGAGTTTGCCGGGGTCAAGAACAGCTACCTGGACCCGCTGCAACTGGGAACGGATCGCTGGATGGGCTTGATCGCGGCACGCGGGCGTACCCCCGAGCCGGTGCTGGTGGTCTCGGTGGGAACGGCGATGACTGTGGATGCGCTGGCGGCCGATGGCGTGTTCCTGGGGGGGGTGATCGTGCCCGGTGTCCGTTTGATGCGGCAGGCGCTGCAGCAGGGCACGGCGCGGGTGGCGGACGCGCCGGGCCACTGGCAGGCGTTTCCGCGCAGTACGGCGGATGCGGTGGAGAGCGGAATTGTGGCGGCGCTGTGCGGCGCCATTCAGCAACAGTATGCGCGTCTGGCCGGGGCTTCCGGAACAGTGCCGCAGTGCCTACTGACGGGCGGGGATGCCGGTGTGGTGCTGCCGCATTTAACGCTGCCAGCCGAACAGGTTCCCGCCCTGGTGCTGGAAGGGGTGGACTGTGTCGCAAGAGAGAGGATGGCTCGATGAAATGGATCGTTGGCACATTGCTGGTGCTGAACCTGGCTGTGGCGGGGCTTTTCATGGGCCGCAGCCACTGGCCCCAGGCTGCATCGGACCAGCATGCGCCGATGAACGTCGACCGGCTCAGCCTCCATAGCCAATCTGCACCGGCCTCGAAGGACGTGCCGCCGACTCGTGTGGCGGTGGCCGAGGCGCTGTGCGTGGAGTGGCGCGGCTTGAATCGGGTTGAATTCACGCAGGTGCGCGAACAGCTCAAGGCCCTGGTCGGACAGCAGGTGATGTCGTTCACCGAGGTGCCGCTGAATACCCGGCATTGGGTGATCTTTCCGCCGTTACCCAGCCCGCCGTCGGCAGTGGCCAAGTTGAACGAACTGGCCGCGGCAGGCGTTCAGGATGCCTTCGTGGTGAAGGACGGGTCGTGGCGCAACGCCATTTCGCTCGGTCTGTACGCCAACGATGAAGCGGCGCGTCGGCGCGTGCGCGAAGTGGAGGACAAGGGCGTACTCGGCACGCGCGTCGAGTTGCAGCCGCGGCAGGGTACGGATTTTTACTTTGTGATCCGCAGCGAAGACCCGGATGCGCTGAAGAACCTGGGCGGGATCAAGCAGGCCTACCCGAACAGTCAGCAGTCGCGCGTGGCCTGCCCGTCGAACGCCTAGAAGCCGCGCAGCAGGAAGTTGAGGGCAATGCCGCCGAACACCGCGGCGCCGAACCAGGTGTTGTGTAGGAAGGCGCGAAAGCATTGCTGCGGGTCGCGATGCCGGATCAGCTTCATGTGATACAGCGCGATCGCCGCCGCCACCGCCAGTCCACCGTAGAAGGCCACGCCCATCCCACGCTGCTGCCCGATCCAGCCGAGCAGCCCCAGCGTCGTCGCATAGCACACCGCGATGGCGGCCAGATCAAAACGACCGAAGGTGATTGCTGAGGTCTTGATGCCGATCTTGAGGTCGTCGGCGCGGTCGACCATGGCGTACTGCGTATCGTAGGCCACCGCCCAGAAAACATTGGCCGCCAGTAGAATCCAGGCTTCCACTGGAATATCGCCCCATAGTGCGGCATAACTCATCGGGATGCCGAAGCCGAATGCGATGCCGAGATAGGCCTGCGGAATCGCGAAGAAGCGCTTGGTGAAGGGATAGCTGGCGGCCAGAAACAGCGCGACGACCGACAGCTTCAGCACCAGCGTGTTGAGCGGCAGGATCAGCAGAAAGGCCAGCAGCGACAGCCCCGCCCCCAGCAGCAATGCTTCCCTGGGCGAGACCTTGCCGGCGGCCAGTGGACGCTCGCGGGTGCGCGCCACGTGCGGGTCGATGTCGCGGTCGGCATAATCGTTGATGACGCAGCCGGCCGAGCGCATCAGCACCACCCCCATGACGAAAATCCACAGGATCAGCCAGTCCGGCCGCCCGTTGCTGGCCAGCCATTGCGCCCACAGCGTGGGCCACAGCAGCAGCAGGATGCCGATCGGCTTGTCGAGTCGCATCAGCTTTTCGTAATGGGACAGGCGTTCGGTCAGGGTCATGGCGTGTCGATCGCAGGCAGAAAAACTTCGGTCACCAGGAGCGGATGACCGTTGAGGCAGAACACCGAGCGGCGTGCCCACAGGCTGCTGGCTGCCAGCAGCTGTTGTCTCGCAATGGCATGGAACAGTGCGTGACCCTGCCGGAGCTGGCGGTAGGCCAGGGGCTGGCGCGCGATGCGATGGTCGCTGAACAGTGCCTCACCAAGCGAGCGGCTGCCGATCCGGGTGATGCCGTTCCAGCCGCCGCGCAAGCCCGCGTACGGCAGCACGCTGTGGGCAAACACCACCGGCACCTCGTTGCACAGCAGCATGACCTCGCGCACATAGGCGCGGCTGCCGGGCGCCATGCCCAGCAGCGCGTATTCGTCCGGATTGGGGCGGGCGATGCCGGTGGTCAGCGGCACCACGCGAAACGAGGCGCAGCGCGCTTTCAGGCGCTGGGTGAGCGAGCCGCGGTCGCTGAGCCAGGAACGCAGCGAGCGCGGTATGGGATGCGGGTGGCCCAGCCAGCCCTGACGGGAATGCGACACGCGGTTAACGAGGCGGAAAGGCTGCATTATGCCGCAGCTCGCGGTGCCGGTCAGGCTTGGCGCAAATCAGATCGTCGATAGCGATTGCCGGCTGCCGATCCAGCGCTCCAGGTGGCGGGCGGTGATGTCCGGATGGCTGGCCAGGCAGCGCTGTGCCAGGTTGCGGGCGGCTTCCAGCAGCGCGACGTCGCGCTCGAGGTCGGCAAAGCGCAGCATCGGCAGGCCGCTCTGGCGGTGGCCGAGCAGTTCGCCGGGGCCGCGCAGCAACAAGTCCTGGCGGGCGATTTCGAAGCCGTCGGTGAGCTCGAAAATGACCTTGAGGCGCGCCCGTGCGAGTTCCGAGACCGGCGTCTGGTACAGCAGCACGCACACCGATTCGCGGCTGCCCCGCCCCACCCGCCCGCGCAGCTGATGCAATTGAGCAAGCCCCATGCGTTCGGCGTGCTCGATCACCATCAGCGCGGCATTGGGCACGTCGACGCCCACTTCGATGACGGTAGTGGCCACTAAAAGGTCGACTTCATGCGCCTGGAATGCCGCCATCACCGCCTGTTTTTCATTTGGCTTCAGCCGCCCGTGCACCAGGCCGATGCGCAGTTCCGGCAGCTGCGCCACCAAAGCGGCATAGGTGTCCTGCGCGGTCTGCAGTTGCAGCTTCTCGGATTCCTCGATCAGCGGGCACACCCAGTAGGTCTGGCCACCGGCGAGGCAGGCCTCGCGCACGCGCGCCAGCACGTCGTCGCGGCGCGCGGCGTTGACCAGCTTGGTGACGATGGGGGTGCGGCCCGGCGGCAGTTCGTCGATGACCGAGACGTCGAGATCGGCGAAAAAACTCATCGCCAGGGTGCGCGGGATCGGTGTCGCGCTCATCATCAGTTGGTGCGGCTCGATGCCTTTCTGCATCAGCGCCAGCCGCTGGCCGACGCCGAAACGGTGCTGCTCGTCGACCACGGCCAGGCCCAGTCGCAGGAAGCTGCCGGCTTCCTGAAACAGCGCGTGGGTGCCGAACGCGAGTTCGGCGTCGCCCGCGGCAATCGCCTGCCAGGCAGCAGTGCGCTCGGCCTTGCGCTGGCTGCCCGAGACCCAGGCGCAGCGCACCCCGAGTTCGGACAGGAGCGGCGCCAGCTTGCGGTAATGCTGCTCGGCAAGGATTTCGGTCGGCGCCATGAAGGCGGCCTGAAACCCGTTCTCGATCGCCTGCAGGCAGGCCAGCGCCGCCACCACGGTCTTGCCGCTGCCGACGTCGCCCTGCAACAGGCGACGCATCGGATGCGGCTGCGCCAGATCGGCACTGATTTCCTGCCAGGCACGCGCCTGCGCCGCCGTCAATTCAAACGGCAGCGCCTTGGCAAAGGCGGCGGTCAGTTGTTGCCGTGGCGGCAAGGGCAGGGTCGGGCGTGACTTTCGTTGCCGACGTGCGGTCGCCAGCGACAGTTGCTGCGCCAGCAGTTCGTCGAAGGCCAGTCGCTGCCAGGCGGGGTGTTGTCGCGATTCGAGTTCGGCGAGCGCACAATCGAGCGGCGGCTGGTGCAGCAGGCGGATGCTGGTTTCCAGCCCGGGCAGCCCGAGTTCGGCCAGCCACTCGGCGGGCAGGGTGTCGGCAATCGGCGCCATCAGTGCGCGTTCGACCGCGCGGCGCAAGGTGGCCTGACCGAGCCCGGCGGTGGTGGGGTAGACCGGGGTCAGCTGCGCCGGCAGGGGCGTGGCGTCGTCGGCTTTGGCAAAGCGCGGATGCACCATCTCCAGTCCCAGGAAGCCGCCGCGCACCTCGCCGTTGAAACGGAAGGATTCGCCCGGCTGGAACAGCTTGAGGTGGCTGGGATAGAAATTCAGGAAACGGATGCCAAGCACGCCGCCGGCGTCCTCCACTGTCACCGCCAGCATGCGGCGCGGCCGGTAAGTGACGCTGGCGTCCGTCACCACCGCCTGCACCTGCGCCGTCGCGCCTGGCAGCAGGTCGCGGATCGGCGTGAGGCGGGTTTCGTCTTCCCAGCGCAGCGGCAGGTGCAGCACCAGATCGGCGTCGCGGGTGAGGCCGAGCTTGGCGAGTTTGGCGGCGAGGGCCGGACTGACAGGGAAGGAAAACGGCTTCGCCGTTTTCAAGTGTTTATTCCAGCGCCATCACAGCATCGGCCTCGACCAGTGCACCGCGCGGCAGGGCGGCCACGCCGACTGCCGCACGCGCCGGGTAGGGCTGGCTGAAGTAGTCGGCCATGATTTCGTTGACCTTGGGGAAGTGGCCGAGGTCGGTCAGGAACACGTTCAGCTTCACCACGTCGGCCAGCGACCCCCCTGCCGCGGTTGCCACTGCGGCCAGGTTCTTGAACACCTGGTGGATCTGCGCGTCGATGCCATCGACCATTTGCATCGAGGTGGGGTCGAGGCCGATCTGCCCCGACATATAGACCGTAAGGTCGACCCGCACGGCCTGCGAATAGGTGCCGATCGCGGCTGGGGCGTCGGCGGTCTGGATGATGCTCTTGTTCATGCTGGATTCCGGGTTGGGGGGATGCTTATTGGGGCGGCGCGGCGCGGCCGTCCCTCTTGCCCTTGATGCGGAAAATCCGCACCACGTCAGGCAGCACGCGCAGGCCGCGCATCACGCGTGCGAGATGCATGCGGTTTTCCACCTGCACGGTGAAATACAGCACGGTGTAGGGGCTGCCGTCCTCTTCTTCCATCGCGATGTTGCCGATGTTGGAGCCGTGTTCGGCGATCGCGGCCGCGACCTTGGCCAGCACGCCGCGCTGGTTGCCGACGACGACCTTGATCGAAACGTCGAACATGTGGCCGGGCTCGGTTTCCCATTCGACGTCCAGCCATTTGTCCGGGTCGGTGCGGAAGGCGCGGATCGAGGTGCAGTCGTGGGTGTGGATGATGAGGCCGCGATCCTTGTGGATGAATCCGAGAATCGGGTCGCCGGGAATCGGGTGGCAGCACTGCGCCAGTTCGACCGCGACGCCTTCGGTGCCGCGGATGCTGATGGCGTGGGGATGCGCCGGTTCGCCGGTTTTTTCACCCTGGACGTGCAGCAGCTGGTGCGCCACCACCAGCGGCAATTTGCGCCCCAGGCCGATCCCGGCAAACAATTCCTCGCGGGTCTGCAGGCCATAGTCCTTGACCACGCGATCCCACACCGCCGGGTCGGGCTCGATCGGTTCGGGATGGAGCGCGGCAATGGCGTTCTTGAGCAGGCGCTCGCCCATCGCCGCCGCCTCTTCCACCCGCGTGTTGCGCAGGTAATTGCGGATGTGCGAGCGCGCCTTGCCGGTGACGACAAAATTGAGCCAGGCGGCGTTGGGGCTGGCGTTGGCGGCGGTGAGGATCTCCACGTGGTCGCCGTTGCGAAGCTGGGTGCGCAGCGGCATCAGCTCGTAGTTGATCTTCACCGCGATGCAGTGGCGGCCGACGTCGGTGTGAACGGCAAAGGCAAAGTCCACTGCGGTGGCACCGCGCGGCAGCGCCATGATCTTGCCCTTGGGGGTGAACACATAGACTTCGTCTGGGAACAGGTCGATCTTGATGTGTTCGAGGAATTCGGGCGAATCGCCGTGGTCGGCGTGGATGTCGAGCAGCGACTGCAGCCAGCGGTGGGTGCGCGTCTGCACGTCATTGAGCGCGGACTCGGCGGATTTGTACATCCAGTGCGAGGCGACGCCGGATTCGGCCAGCCGGTTCATGTCGGCGGTGCGGATCTGTATCTCGATCGGGGTGCCGTTGGGGCCGAACAGGATCGAGTGCAGCGACTGGTAGCCGTTGGCCTTGGGGATCGCGATGTAGTCCTTGAACTTGCCGGGAATCGGTTTGTACAGCGAATGCAATGCGCCCAGCGCCATGTAGCAGGTCGGCTGATCGCGCACCACCACGCGAAAGCCGTAGATGTCGAACACCTCGGAGAACGCCAGGTTCTTTTCCTGCATCTTGCGGTAGATGCTGTAGAGGTGTTTCTCGCGCCCGCTGATGGCCGCTTCGATTCCGGCTTGCTCCAGCTTCTCCTGGATGGCGATCTTGATCTTGTCGACCAGTTCGCGGCGGTTGCCGCGCGCCGCCTTCACGGCCTTGGCCAGCACCTGGTAGCGGTTGGGGTGGCTGTAGCGGAAGCCGAGGTCTTCCAGTTCCTGGTAGACCGAATGCAGCCCCAGCCGGTTGGCGATGGGGGCGTAGATTTCAAGCGTTTCGGTGGCGATGCGGCGGCGCTTTTCGGCCGGCATCGAACCCATGGTGTGCATGTTGTGCAGGCGGTCGGCCAGCTTGACCAGGATCACCCGCACGTCCTGCGCCATCGCCAGCAGCATCTTGCGGAAGTTTTCCGCCTGCGCGTGCTGCTCGGAGGCGAAGGCCAGCTTGTCGAGCTTGGAGACCCCATCGACCAGCATGGCGACTGCCTTGCCGAAGCGGGCCTCGATTTCGCTCGCCGTCGCAGGGGTGTCCTCGACCACGTCGTGCAACAGCGCGGCGCACAGGGTCTGCGCGTCGAGATGCCAGCCGGCGAGGATGCCGGCGACGGCAAGCGGATGGGAGATGTAGGGTTCGCCGCTTTTTCGGAACTGCCCTTCGTGGGCGCTGCGGCTGAATTCGTAGGCCTGCTCGATCTGGCTGATTTCGTCAGGCGACAGATAGGCCAGGGCCGGACGCAGCGATTCGAATTCGTGCGTCATCGCCGGCGCGCGGCTGGCGTGCGCCGGTTGACCAGAGGGAAGCCGCTCAGGCACGGCCCCGGTTGAGGATTTCACGTCCGACCTTGCCCGCAGCGATTTCCCGCAGTGCGGTGACGATGGCTTTGTCCTTGGACTCGACCATGGGTTGCGAGCCCTGCGCCAGCTGGCGTGCGCGGTAGGTCACGGCAAGCGTCAGTTCGAAACGGTTGGGGAACATATCAATGCAATCATCAACGGTGATGCGGGCCATACGGATACTCCTGCTTCAGGCGGCGCGGGTGCGCCTTAGATACGTCGGAATTCGTCGAACAGCGCGGCGTGCCGGTAAAGCTGGCGTGCCGCCTCAAGGCGAACACTGCGGGTGATGGCGACCAGGTCCAGCAGGGCATGGTCAAAGTCATCGTTGACGATTATATAGTCGAACGCCTCGGCGTGAGCGACGTCATGGGCGGCGGCGGCCAGCCGGCGCTCGATGACCTCGTCGCTGTCCTGGCCGCGCCCGGCCAGGCGGGTGCGCAGCGTGTTGAACGAGGGCGGCAGAATGAATATCGACGCGGATTGCGGAAAATGCTGCCGGACCTGTTCCGCGCCCTGCCAGTCGATTTCCAGCAACAGGTCGTGGCCGGCGTTGAGGTCGCGGGCGATGCTGCCTTTCGAGGTGCCGTAGAAATTGCCGTATACCTCGGCGTGTTCGAGAAACTCGCCTTCGGCCAGCATCACTTCAAAGCGTTCGCGGCTGACGAAATGGTAGTCGCGGCCGTCGGTCTCGCCGGGACGCGGCGCACGTGTGGTGTAGGAAATCGACAGGCGGATCGCCGGGTCGGCCTTTAACAGCGCCTTGACCAGGCTGGTCTTGCCGGCGCCGGAGGGGGCGCTGACGACGTAGAGCACGCCTTGGCTGGTGATGGGGGTCATGGTCGTTCCGTTCCTGTTATTTCAATGTAAAAGCCTATCTGCGAAGGACGCGAAGAAACGCAAAGGGAACCCCTTGATGTCTTTCTTCGCGTCCTTCGCAGACGAAAATCATTCGATATTCTGCACTTGTTCGCGCATCTGCTCGATCAGCACTTTGAGTTCGAGCGAGACGCGCGAGGTCTCCACCGCCACCGATTTCGAGCCCAGGGTGTTGGCCTCGCGATGCAGCTCCTGCATCAGGAAATCGAGTCGCTTGCCGATGGCGCCGGCCTGGTTCAGCACGCGGCGCACCTCGGCAAAGTGGGTGGTCAGCCGTGAGCATTCCTCGTCGATATCGGCTTTTTGCGCCGCCAGCACAATTTCCTGCGCCAGTCGTTCGTGTCCCGCCTCGCCCAGCGCCTCGTGCAGGCGCTCCGTCAGTCTTTCGCGCTGGGCGGCAGCCAGCGCGGGCAGCAACGGCGCCAGGCCCGCCACCTGCGCTTCGGCAGCGGCGAGCCGGTCGAGGATATGCTGTTTCAGCTTGGCGCCCTCGCGCTGGCGGCTCTCCACCAGTTCGTCCAGCGCTGCGCGCATGCCCGCCAGCGCCGCCTCGTTCAGCGCGTCCTGGGACAGGGCGGCGGTCGGCACCGCGCCGGGCCAGCGCAGGATATCATTCACGGAGAGCGGGGCGCTGTCGGGCAGGCGCTGCAGCACGTCTGCCTGCCAGTGCGCAAGGCGCTCAAGAATATCCGGATTCAGGCCGTTATCCAGCGTGGCAGCAGGCGGCATGGTCAGGCTGATGCGGCATTCCACCTTGCCGCGAGCAAGACGTTGATTGATCAGCTCGCGCAGTTGCGGTTCGAGGGCGCGAAATTCGTCGCCCAGGCGAAAATGCAGTTCGAGAAAGCGCTGGTTGACGCTGCGCAGGTCGATGTTGACGCTGGCATGATCAAGATTGAGGCTGTGGGCGGCGAACCCGGTCATGCTGGCTGTCATGGGTGATCTGTATATGCGTTATGAATGTGATTGCCGGTGTGGAACCGGGGTAAGCTTTTCGGCATGGCCGATTAACAGACAAAGATAATAGACGTTCGACTATGGCGACTCAACCCAACCAGGCGCTGCCCAACGGCTACCGGCTGAATGAATACACGATCGTGCGCAAGATTGGCGGCGGCGGCTTCAGCATGGTGTATCTGGCGCGTGACGACAACAACCAGTCGGTGGCGATCAAGGAATACCTGCCGGGCCAGCTGGTGCTGCGCACCGAGGGCTCGGTCCTGGTGCAGGCCAGTTCGACCGAGAACAACAACATCTTCCGCCACGGCATGAAGTGCTTTTTCGAGGAGGGGCGGGCACTGGCGTGCATCGACCATCCCAATGTCATCCGCGTGACCAACTTTTTCCGCGCCAACGACACCGTCTACATGGTGATGCGCTTCGAGCGCGGCAAAACGCTGCAACAGCACATCCAGGCCAATCGCGGCACCATCCGCGAAAGCTTCATCCGGCGGGTGTTTGCCCATTTGATGAACGGCCTGCGCGAGGTGCACACGCACAAGCTGCTGCATCTGGACATCAAACCGTCGAATTTATACATTCGCCTGGATGGCTCGCCCGTCCTGATCGACTTTGGGGCGGCGCGGCAGACGCTCAGCCAGGAGGAAACCAAGTTGCAACCCATGTACACGCCGGGCTTCGCCGCGCCCGAGCAGTATCACAACCGCGAACGGCTGGGGCCGTGGACCGACATCTACAGCGTCGGCGCCAGCTTGTATGCCAGCCTGGCCGGCTACCCGCCGCAGGCGGCTGATGCGCGCCTGCTCAACGACAATCTGGTGCCGGCAACGGTGAACTGGCGCGGCGCCTACTCCGACCAGCTGCTGGAGACCATCGACCAGTGTCTCAAGCTCAACTATATGGAACGCCCGCAAAGCGTGTTCAGCCTGCAGAAAGTCCTGATGGACAGCACCGCGATGAAACCGTCACGTTCTTCGCTGCTGACCAGTATCAAACGCTCGCTGAGCCGCGAATTGTTTTAAAGTAGTGCACCTGAAACCTCAGTTGACCGCTTGAAACATCATGGGATGCCGTTTGACGCTTGTTTTTCTGCCTTCGATCACGCCCGCACCGTCGGGCGCTTGCCTTTGTCGCGCGTCGTTGCAGACTCCGGCCTGCCGCCTCCTGGCTTCGCGGCAGACACCCGTCCGGACAGACCATCGGGCGCGCCAAACTGAAGGTTCCAGCCTGCAATGAAATTCACCATCTACCAGGCGTCACGTCAGGGCGGGCGCAAAAACAATCAGGACCGGGTTGCCTATTCCTACAGCCGTGAAGCGCTGCTGATGGTGGTGGCGGACGGCATGGGCGGCCATATGCACGGCGAAATCGCCGCGCAGATCGCGGTGCAGACGCTGACCGACCAGTTCCAGAAAATGGCCAAGCCGCGCCTGGACGACCCCATGGCCTTCCTGGCCGATGCGACCACGCGTGCGCATTATGCGATCAACGATTACGCGGTCGAGCAGGATCTGCTGGAAATCCCTCATACCACCAGTGTCGCCGCCGTCATCCAGGACAACACGGCTTACTGGGCGCATGTGGGCGATTCGCGACTGTATCTGTTCAGCGACGGCGGTCTGCTTGCGCGCACGGAAGACCACACCGCGGTGGCCCAGCTGGTGCGCAACGGCATCATCAGCGAAGAAGAGGCGGGCACCCACCCGGAGCGCAACAAGGTGTCCAACTGCCTGGGGGGGTATGTGCCGCCGCAGGTGGAATGCAACGCGCCGATCCCCTTGCACGACGGCGACACCATGCTGCTGTGCACCGACGGCATCTGGGGCATGATCAGCATGCCTGAGATATCGGCCCTGCTGCATGCCTACACGCTGGAAGATGCAGTGCGTCACCTGATGGATCACGCCGAATTCCGCGGCGGCGAGCACGGCGACAACCTCAGCCTGATCGCCATGACCTGGGGTGAGGCGCGGATGCCGAGCAAGGACTCGATTTCCACCCTGGCGCTACCGGATGGCGGCGTCACCACCCAGATCAACGCAATGAGCCCCCTATCCGGCTCGGCGGCGGTGTCGGACGACGAAATCGAACGCGCCATCGCCGAAATCCAGCAGGCCATCCAGAAAATCTCCGCCAAATAGCCCGGATGCGCGCTTTGTGGGTGGGGCGCACGCGACGCGGTAAAATCGCGTTTTCCGTTTAGAACCGCCCACCATGTCCGCTCCCCTTGCCCGTCCCAGCGGCCGCGCGCCTGACGCGCTGCGCACCCTGTCTTTCATCCGCCAGTTCACCCGGCACGCCGAAGGCTCGGTGCTCGTCAGCATGGGCGACACTCGCGTGCTGTGCACCGCCAGCGTGCTCGACAAGCTGCCGCCGCACAAGAAAGGCAGCGGCGAGGGCTGGCTGACCGCCGAATACGGCATGCTGCCGCGCTCCACCCATACCCGCAGTGATCGGGAAGCGGCTCGCGGCAAGCAATCGGGACGCACTCAGGAAATCCAGCGCCTGATCGGGCGCAGCCTGCGCGCCGTGGTCGACCTGAAAAAACTCGGCGAGCGCACCCTGCACATCGACTGCGACGTGCTGCAGGCCGATGGCGGCACCCGCTGCGCCAGCATCTGTGGCGCCTATGTCGCGGTAGCCGACGCTATCGGCTGGCTGGTGCGCGAGGGCAAACTCGCCGAGACCCCGCTCATCGACAGCATCGCTGCCGTCTCGGTCGGCGTCTATCAGGGCCAGCCGGTGCTCGACCTCGATTATCTCGAAGACTCCGACTGCGACACCGACATGAACGTGGTAATGACGGGCACCGGCGGCATTGTCGAAGTGCAGGGCACCGCCGAGGGCGCACCGTTTTCCCGCGCCACCCTCGAGGCGCTGCTCGACCTGGCCACCGCCGGCATCGAGCAGATCACCACGGCGCAGCACGAGGCGCTGGCAGCATGAAGAAACTCGTCATCGCCTCCGGCAATCCGGGCAAGCTGCGCGAAATCGCGCGCATCCTCGAGCCGCTCGACATCGCAGCCGCGCCGCAGTCCGATTTCGGCGTCCCCGACTGCCCCGAGCCGCACGTCACCTTCGTCGAAAACTGCCTCGCCAAAGCGCGCCACGCCAGCGCCCACACCGGCCTGCCGGCGCTGGCCGACGACTCCGGCATCTGCGTCGAGGCCCTGAACGGCGCGCCCGGCGTGTATTCCGCGCGCTATGCCGGCGAGCCGAAATCCGACGCGCGCAACAACGAAAAGCTGATCGCCGCCCTCTCCGGACAGCCCAACCGCCGCGCGCACTACTACTGCGTGATGGTGCTGGTGCGCTACGCCGACGACCCCGAACCGCTGATCGCCGAGGGCCGCTGGTTCGGCGAAATCATCGACACGCCGCGCGGCGAGAACGGCTTCGGCTACGACCCGTATTTTCTTGTCCCTGAATTCGGCAAGACCGGCGCCGAGCTCGGTGAGGATCAGAAGAATGCCGTCTCGCACCGCGGTCAGGCCTTGCGCGAACTGGCCGACAAGCTGAAGCGGCTTGGCTGAGTCCGTTATCCGTGTGTTCAACGGCGGCCTGAACGTTTCGCCGCCGCTGTCGCTCTACATCCACCTGCCGTGGTGCGTGAAGAAGTGCCCGTATTGCGACTTCAACTCGCATGCCGCGCAAGGTATCCCCGAAGCCGCCTACATTGATGCGCTGCTGCTTGATCTGGAGCGCGCGCTACCCGATATCTGGGGACGCAGGGTCCATACGGTGTTCTTCGGCGGCGGCACCCCAAGCCTGTTTTCAGCGGAGGGGATCGACCGCATCCTGACCGGCGTGCGCACGTTGACGCAATTGGCAGCTGGCGCGGAAATCACCCTGGAGGCCAACCCGGGGACGGTGGAGGCCGCCAAGTTCGCCGGCTTCCGCGAGGCGGGCGTGACGCGCGTGTCGCTCGGCATCCAGAGCTTCGACCCGCGTCATCTCAAGGCGTTGGGGCGCATCCACGACGATGCCGAAGCGCGCTGCGCGGCTGAGCTTGCCGCCACTCATTTCGACACCTTCAATCTCGACCTGATGTACGCGCTGCCAGGGCAAACGCTGGGCGAGGCGCTGGCCGATCTCGAGACTGCGCTGACGTTCAGGCCACCGCATCTGTCGGCCTACCACCTCACGCTCGAACCCAACACGCCGTTCGGCCATACAGCGCCGCCGAACCTTCCGGATGATGATCTTGCTGCCGACATGCAGCTGGCGATCGAGGCGCGGCTGGCCGAGGCGGGCATGCAGCACTACGAGACCTCGGCCTATGCGCGGCCGCACCACGCCAGCCGCCACAACCTCAACTACTGGCAGTTCGGCGACTATCTTGGCATCGGCGCCGGCGCCCATTCAAAACTCAGCTTCCACGACCGCATTCTGCGGCAGATGCGTACCAAGCATCCGCAGCAGTATATGGATGCCGTGGCGCAGGGCGCGCACATCGCCGACGCCCGCGCGCTCACGCGCGACGACCTGCCGTTCGAGTTCATGATGAACGCCCTGCGCCTCAATGAGGGCGTGCCTGCCGCGCTGTTCGACGAGCGCACCGGGCTGCCGCTGATCGTCTGCGCGTCCGCCCTCGAGCGTGCGCGCGGCCTGGGCTTGCTGGAGCGGGACGCGACCCGGCTCAAGCCGACGCTGCAGGGACAGCGTTTCTTGAACGATCTGCTGGAATTGTTTTTGCCGGGCTAGCGGGGCAGGCGAAGCGGATTTCGGCCTCCGCCTGCAAACTGCTAGTGATGGCTGCCGCTGGGTTTGCCTTTCAGGCGATAGAGCGTGCCGCAATAAGGGCACAGCGCTTCGCCGCGCGATTCGATGGGCAGATAGACGCGCGGGTGGGCATTCCAGTCTGCGTGCTGCGGCATCGGACAGTGCAGGGGCAGGTCGCCCTCGGTGACCTCGATGACGCGCTGGGTATTGTCGTGCCGTTCGCTCATGCGGGTCTCGCTTATCTGACCGGGGTGAGCCAGTCGGTGTGGGCCGCGGCACGGCCGTGCACGCAGTCGAAATACATCGCCTGCAGCCGGGTGGTAATAGGGCCGCGTGTGCCTTCGCCAATCGCCCGGTTGTCGAGCTCGCGGATCGGCGTGACCTCGGCGGCGGTGCCGGTGAAGAAGGCCTCGTCGGCGCTGTAGACCTCGTCGCGGGTGATGCGTTTTTCAACCAGCGGCAGGCCGATTTCGGCGGCCAGCGTGATGATGGTGTCGCGGGTGATGCCTTCCAGCGCGCTGGTCAAGTCCGGGGTAATGAGCTTGCCGTTGCGGATGATGAAGACGTTCTCGCCCGAGCCTTCGGCGACAAAGCCGTCGACGTCGAGCAGCAGCGCTTCGTCGTAGCCGTCCGTCTCGGCTTCCTTGTGCGCCAGGATGGAGTTCATGTAGTTGCCGTTGGCCTTGGCCTTGCACATGGTGACGTTGACGTGATGGCGCGAGAACGAGCTGGTCTTGACGCGGATGCCGCGCTCCAGTGCTTCCTGCCCCAGATAGGTGCCCCACGGCCAGGCGGCGACGATGACATGAACCGACAGGTTCTTGGCCGAGATGCCCATGGCCTCGGAACCGAGAAACGCCATCGGGCGCAGATAGCCCGATTCGAGCCCGTTCTCGCGAACCACGGTGCGCTGCGCTTCGGAGATCGTGTCTTTGTCGAACGGCAGCTTCATGCCGAGGATGTGAGCGGAGCGGAACAGCCGGTCGGTGTGTTCCTGCAGGCGGAAAATCGCCGTGCCCTGTTCGGCCTTGTATGCGCGCACGCCCTCGAAGACGCCCATGCCGTAGTGTAGGGTGTGGGTGAGGACGTGGGTGGTGGCGTCGCGCCAGGGAACGAGTTTGCCGTCGTACCAGATGACGCCATCGCGGTCGGCCATGGACATGGTGAAAATCTCTTAACGAATGGAAAACGCCGATTTTACCGGAATCCGGACGCGGCGAGGCGGCCGCATTGTGGCACGATGCGGTCAGACGGGAGACAGAACATGCGATGGAAAGGCTGGGTTTTCGTGCTGCTTCTGGCGCCGCTCGCCGGCTGTGCCGAGCCTGCGCGCTTCGACTATTACCTGCTGGCCCTGAGCGTGGCGCCGGCGTTCTGCGAGGATGAACCGCAACGCAAGCAGGCGTTCGCGCAATGCCAGGTCCTGTCCGAGGCCGGCTTCAGGGCGATGCCGCTGACGCTGCATGGACTATGGCCGAATCGCACCGACCGCAAGCATCCTTCGTACTGCGGCGGTGAAACCAGCGGCGCATTCTGTCGCTTGCCGCCACTGCACCTGCCGGCGGTAACGCATGCGCGTCTGGGTCAGGTGATGCCGGCGGCGGCGGACTGCCTCGACCGCTACCAGTGGGCCAAGCACGGCAGCTGCTCGGGGCTTGCCGAGGCCGATTATTTCGCCGCTTCGGTCGCGTTGACCGAACGCGTCAATCGCGCTATCGGCAGCGAGATCGCGCGCCACACGGGCCGCGAAATCAGTCTGGCCTCCCTGCGCGAGACGCTGGCCCGCGCCGACCCGGCATTGAAGGATGCGGTGACCTTCGACTGCCAGACGCCGCGCACACCCGACCCGGCCAAGCGCCGGCCCATGCTGCGCGAGGTGCGGATCCATTTCGAGCGCGACCCGGCGACCGGGTTGCCTGGGCAGCCGCTTGCCTACACCCGTGCGAAGGTCCGGCATTACAACTCGGGGTGCCCGCAGGGGAAGGCCTATATCGATACGCCGAAGGATTAGTATCGTGATGGTTTGACGCGAACGACTCTTGGGAAGGTGGTTTGCCCGGCGTCGCACTGCCGGAAGACCTACATGTAGGCCTTGGCTTCCTCGCCGGGATTGGGCAGGCCGGCGATCCGCCATGCCTCGCGCGGGCTGGGGAACAGGCGCTGCATGCAGTCGGCATCCTGCCCGGTGAGATGACAGACGTGACTCAGCGCGGTCACGCTGCCGTGCTTGGCATACTCGCCCCGCAATGCGTGCAGCAGACCGATCTGCAATTCGTTGAGTTCACCCAGGCCGTCGCTGCGGGCGACGCGCTCGGCCAGGCTTTCGCTCCACATTGCCGGGTCGAGCAGGAAACCATCGGCATCGAAGATGGCGGGGCCGGGCGAGGAGGGGGAAGCGTCCATGTCAACTCCTGTGACAGGCTGATTTAATACATATATAGCACTCCCTACACAGACAGCCAGATGCGGCAGCGCGATGTTCAGGCGAGGTCGAGCTGGGCCACCAGTTTGCGTACCGGCGTGGGCAGTGCCGCACTGAGCGCGTCGGCCGGGGCCAGCCAAATTTGGCCGGGCAGCGTGATCTGGCGCGGCGCAAGCTGCATCTGGATGGGCAGGATATGCAGCTTGAAGTGGGTGAAGCTGTGGCTGAATTGCGGCAGCGCCTGCTGCGCGAGCGGGGTGAAGCCTAAGCGGTCACGGCAGTGGGCGGCGGCGTCGGCATCCACCGTGAGTTCGGGCAGGCTCCATAAGCCGCCCCAGATTCCCCGTGCGGGGCGCTTTTCCAGCATCAGCTCGCCCCGGTCAAGCAGCAGCAGCATCAACACCTGTTTTTCGGGGAGGGCTTTTTTGGGGCGAGGCGTGGGCAATTCGGCGGTTCGATGCTGCGTGAATGCAATGCAATCGGTATTGACCGGGCACGCCGGGCAGGCGGGCCGGCTGCGCGTGCAGGCGAGTGCGCCCAGATCCATCATGCCCTGGGTGTAGGCCTCGATGGCGTTGCGCGGTAGATGCGACTCGGCCAGTCGCCATAGCGCCGTTTCAACGCTCTTGTCGCCGGGCCAGCCGGCGATTCCGCCGTGGCGCGCCAGCACGCGTTTGACGTTGCCGTCGAGAATGGCGCCGCGCTGGCCGAACGCCAGCGCGGCAATGGCGGCAGCTGTCGAGCGCCCGACGCCGGGCAACTGCGCGATGGCATCGGCCGCGGCCGGGAACATTCCATCATGGCATTCGGCGATGGTGCGCGCGGCGGCATGCAGGTTGCGCGCGCGGCTGTAGTAGCCGAGCCCGCTCCACAGCGCGAGCACATCGTCCTCGTGCGCGGCAGCGAGGGCGGCCAGATCGGGGAAGCGCGCGACAAAGCGCTCGAAGTAGGGGATGACCGTGGCCACCTGGGTCTGCTGCAGCATGACTTCCGACAGCCAGATGCGGTAAGGATCGCGGGTGGACTGCCAAGGCAGGGCGTGGCGGCCGTGGCGCTGCTGCCAGCGGATGATGCGGGAGGCGAATGATTTCACCCCGGCAGGGTAGCCGGGGTGATCGGGTGAATCAATGGGATGCGCCGCTGGACGGGTTGGCGTCGTATGCGGCAACCACGCGTTCAGGCGTGGCCGAGTTTCTGGCGGAACAGGTTCATCAGCTTGCCGAACGCCGATTCGGTGATGGATTTGCGTTCGACCAGCACCGCTTCGCCACGGCGAAGCTTGTCGGCCAGGCGGAGCTGGCTGATGGAAAAGCTGTTCATGCCGTCCTGGTCCGAGAACAAATAGGTGTTCTTGATGGTGCTGGCCCAACCCAGCCGTGCCCAGCGGAAGGTGCCGTCGTCGTAGTGGAATTCAACCCAGTCGCCCTTGCTCAAGGCGCGGGCGCGCAGCGCGAACTCATCGTCCACACCGGGTGCTTCGGGTTCCGGCGCTGACATGGCGGCCTCGGCAGCTGCCGGGGCGGGCGTCAGTTCCTCGATTTCCTCGGGCGTGATGTCGGGCAGCGGCACCGGCTGGGCGTTGGGACGCACCGCATTGGCGTGCAGAATGACCAGCGTGGCGAAGAAGCGGTCGGACAGCTTTTGCGGCAGATCGATTTCGGCCACCCCTTCGCGCAGCCGTTTCAGCAGTCCGGGCAGGATGCGCACCAGCATCAGCCGTGCGTCCATGTCAGCCTTGGGCTGCACGCTCCATACCAGTTCGCGCATGGTTTCGACATGGCTGTTGAAATGCGCGCCCTGCTCGCCTTCGTTGACGTAATCCAGGGTCAGCAGCTGGGCCCAATCGCGCCGCAAAAACTCGCGCAGGGCGTCCACCACCGGCTGCTCCTTGAGCGCGCGATTGATGAAGTCGTGCACGATCACCGGCGCGAGCTCTGCGCGTTCGGACTGCCTGATCTGGGCGATGTCCTGCTGCAGACTGGCATCGACGATTTCTTCCAGCGTTTCTTCGAGCTGACTGCCCATCGCTTCCAGCTCTACGGCAGCGGAGTCGAATACGGTGATGTCCTTTTCGAAGCTGTCGAGCACCCGGCTGACCACTTGCGAAATGGCTTCCAGCCGCGCATTGCCGGCCTCGTTGTCGGGCAGGTGGACGGCCAGCGTGGCGATCGCATCCAGCATGCGGCGAACCGGATGGTTCGATTGCGAGAAGAAGTTGCGGTCGAGCATCGCCGCCTTCAGCACCGGAATCTGCAGGCGCGCGATTTGCGTCTTGAGATGATCCGGGATGGCCGCGTCTTCGAACACCACGTCGAACAGCATCGCCACCGCATCGACCAGCACCGCGTCGAGCGGGCTTGCCGATTGCATCACCGGGCTTTGCTGCAGGCTGCGCAACACGTTCTGGATCGTGGCGGCTTCCAGCAGGGGCAGTACGAAGCGGCCGCCGCCGGGCAGCATCATGGCGCCGGATTGCAGCTGGCCGAGCGAGTCGAGCAGGCTGAATCCGGCCAGACCCGCGGGCGCCCCCCCCGTCCCTCCCGCTGTGCTACCGCTGTGCGCCAGCTGCTCGAACAGCTTGAACATGTCGCCACCCGTCTGCCCTTGCATGGCCGGGGCCGGACCGGCTGTCCCGGCGCTGTTAGGGGTTGTGCCTTGCGCCCGGCTTTTTGCGCCGACCTTGAGATCGGTCAGGATGCCACGGTCGATCAGGAAGCGGTTGATGGATTGGTAGATGTGGGCAAGTTCGGTGGTCAGCACCAGATCGAACTGGTTCAACAGCACGATCCGTACGTTCTGTTCAATCTGCATGCGGCTGATGCCATCCAGCAGCGCTTCGCACAGGACACGCGGGCCGAGCGGACTGTCGTTTTCGGACAGGTCGGAGCGGCCCAGCAGGTGGGCGATGCGGGCATCCAGGGCGACCAGCTCTTCGGCGCAGTTGTAACGCAACCGCGAGGTGGCTTTGTCGATCACCAGCGTGATTTCGAAATCCTGGTCGTCCAGCAGGGACAACTCGAGCAGTTCACCGCCGGCGGGCTTTTCGCGGTTGTGGGAAAAATCGTTGAAAGTCTGGCAATACGCATCCTTGCACGCGCTCAGCAATTCATTGGTCCGCGTATTGAGGATGCCCTGGGCGCTGTAATACGAATTGCGCGTCTCCAGCAGCGGCGAACGGTCGGCCATCGCCAGCAGGGTGTTTTCCATCGCCTCGGACTGCCGCGTCAGCACGCGGGTCGCGCCTTCGATCAGCAGGTCGCGGCAGCCGTGCAGGATCGACAGGGTCTCGGCGGAGACCTGCGCGCGGCGCGTACGCTCAAATTGATTGAGGTTAACTACGACAGAGTTTTCTGGCATTTCGCGCTCCATTTGGATCACCTCGCGGTATCGGCGGTTGGCTGACCTGAAAAGGGATGACTTGCGCGTGTCCGGAATGGTGCCGGCGGCCCCGCTGTCTCGGCCACGCTGCTGCGGGGACTGAGACCGGTAACTTTGCGTCCCCGCCTCGCGGCGGGTTTGCCCTGTTCGATGGTCGGCGATCGTGTCTGAAACTCGACACACAACCGTACAACTGATCTATCGGCCGAGGTGAGCGAAACTTGAGCGTGCAACCTGCAAAAATCAGCGCGGGCTGGCCGGCAGGTTTTCTTTGAGGCGCAGCATGGCTTTGCGAGTCAGCGACTGCTCCGGGATGCGCGCGCGGCCAGCACGCATTTCAGCCGCGATCTGTTCGCAGCCGAGCGCAACAGGGCGCCCGCCAGCGCTGTCGCAGAACAGCAGGTGGCCATTCACCCCCACCCAGAGCGCGCGTGCGGCCGTCAGGCCCTCGTAGGCAGGGTCGAAATCGATCCAGTCGCCTTCGCGCAACTGCAGTGCCTGTTGTAGGGCAGAATCATTGCCCGGGGTATCCGTAAATTGGGGGGCCAGCGACTCGATCTGCTCCGAGACGCGGCGCGGCGTGAATGAGCTGATCATTCTTTCGCGTTGACCGAGGGCGGGGCGAATCCAGTTTTCCTGGGTGGCGGTGACGGCGCCGAAAAAATCTTTCAGCTGTGCAGGTTCGGCCCCTTGCGCCAGCAGTCCGCGCCGCAGCGCGGCGTTGATGGACGGTATCGATTGCAGGCGGGATTCCCGCGTCGCGTCGCTGTCCGGTGTCTGCAGGCTGAGAAAAAGCTGTTGCAGGGTGTGGCAGGCCGTGCGCCAGTCAGGGCCCTCGCCGGATTCGGCCACATACAGCGAAGCCATGTGCGGCACCCAGGCCGCTTCCAGTCGCCGCAAAACGGATTCCGGGGCAGGGTAGCGTTCGGTCAGGTCCTGCAGGTTTTCCAGCGCGAGCAGGGTGCCCAGTTCCTGGCGTTCGATGTGCTCCATCCGCGCCACTTCAGAAGCCAGCCCGGGGTCAGGACGTGCCGCTTCGTCGGCCAGCCAGGCGGCCAGGCTGTCGTGCGCCCGCGCAAAGGCCTCGGCGGGATGCCCGGGATCGTGGTGGAGGGCGGCGCAGGCCGCCTCGATGTGCTCGAGCGCATGGACGTGCGAGGCGTCGTGCTCCGGAAAGCGGCGCGAGAGCAGGCCCATCAGATCAATCAACTGGCGTGCCGGGTGCTGCTCGGCGCTGAAAAAGTCGGGCGCAACCAGGGCGTCCCGGAGGGCCGGGATTTGCAGCTGCGCGACTGCGGTCCTGTAACGCGGCGACAGTCCCGGATCGTCGAGAATGAATTCGAACAGACCGGCGACGGCATCCAGCACGGCGAGGTCATGTGCATCGGTGCCGGAATGATCACCCCGCTGCAATTGCTGCAGGATGTGCGCGGGCGCGTCTGACGGTGCGACCAGCAGGCGGTTTTGCCAGCCTGCCAGGCTGTCGATCAGGCGGCTCGGCACGGGCGTGAGCCCGCCCGTTGCCGCGCTTGTGCCTGCCGAGCCGGTTTCGTTCGCTTGGGTGGCCACCGACTGGATATGTTTGAGGATGGCCTGTCCGGCATCGCTTGGCGTGCGCCGGGTCAGGGGGGCAGCGTGTGCTAGAGGGAGCTCAGGGACGTTCTGCGCGCCCAGAAACTGGTAGAGCGCCGTGTAGGTGTACTTCAGCGTGTCGAGCAGGGGGGCGCCGACACACTGGAGCAGGAGGGTGCCGCACCGCGAGTCGATACCCAGCGCATCGAGCGCGCGCGACAGCGCGCGAATGACCGGCAGCGGGCCATAGGTTTTGGTATGGTCTGCTGGATTGTCCAACGCCGCCCGCCGCACCGCTTGCAAACGGCCGAACAGCAGCAACATGTCGGCCCGCAGGACTTCGGTCAGCTGGGTGGCGACTTTTTCTTCTGCCAGTTGCCGCTTGAGCGCGTCGTCATCCAGTAGTTGCAGTTCGGCCGGGCGGCTGTCATTGCGGAGGGTAAACGTCTCGGGCCGGGCGAGGTGAAGCCGGAATTGGTCGGCAAACGCAGCGGACAAGACGTCCGGACGGCTATTGAGCCAGTCCAGACAAGTCTGCCCGGTTGCGATGACCACAGACGTCATCTGCGGCGCAATGGCGCGCAAGACGCTGCCCTGAAGCGGGGCATGGCTGCGCTGGAAAAAATTGTCCAGCGCCTGCGCCATGCGTGCATCGGCTTCAGACAGCAGCGCAGCAGGCGTCGGGGGAGTCGATTGGGTATTCATGGCCTGGTAGTCATAACGGCCATGACTTGCGAATTATTGAACTGCGGCCAGCCAGATGGCCTGTCTGCAAGCAGTGTTTGGAGCGGGCGAAGGGAATCGAACCCTCCTCATGAGCTTGGGAAGCTCAGGTAATGCCACTATACGACGCCCGCGCGGTAGAATTCGGCATGATACTGAAACTCATGCCCATCGGATAGAAAAGAAGTGATTTGTGATTGAACTGGTCATCAACGGCGAACCCCGCAGCTTCCCTGCGCCGCTTACCTTGGCTCAACTGATCGAGTTGCAGGACCTGGCGGGGAAGCGCATCGCCATCGAAAAAAACGGCGAGATTGTCCCGCGCAGCCAGCATGCCACCACGCCGCTGGCCAGCGGCGACCGCCTGGAAATCGTCGTCGCGGTCGGCGGCGGCTGAAGTGCGTGAAGCGTGTGGGGGTAAGGGGTGAGGTGGGAGCCCCGCCCGACTCCCTCGCTTCTCACCCCCGTGCCTTACTCCTCACCCCTTATGCTTTGCCTGAATTTATGAACCCTCTCGTCATCGCCGGTAAATCCTATTCTTCCCGCCTGCTGGTCGGCACCGGCAAGTACCAGGATTTCGAACAGACGCGCCTCGCGGTCGAAGCCTCGGGCGCCGAAATCATCACCGTCGCCATCCGCCGCACCAATATCGGCCAGGATGCAGGTCAGCCCAGCCTGCTCGACGCGCTGCCGCCGTCGAAATACACCTACCTGCCCAACACCGCCGGCTGCTACACGGCCGACGACGCCATCCGCACGCTGCGTCTGGCGCGCGAACTGCTGGACGGTCACGCGCTGGTCAAGCTCGAGGTGCTGGGCGACGCCGAGTCGCTGTATCCCAACGTGGCCGAGACGATCAAGGCCGCCGAGGTGCTGGTCAAGGACGGCTTCCAGGTCATGGTCTACACGTCGGACGACCCGATCGCCGCCAAACAGCTGGAAGACATCGGTTGCGTCGCGGTGATGCCGCTGGCGAGCCTGATCGGCTCCGGCATGGGCATCCTCAATCCGTGGAACCTGCAGATCATTATCGACCGCCTCTCGGTGCCGGTGATCGTCGATGCCGGCGTCGGCACCGCCAGCGACGCCACCATCGCGATGGAACTCGGCTGCGACGCGGTGCTGATGAATACGGCGATTGCCGGCGCCGGCAATCCGGTGTTGATGGCCTCGGCCATGAAGAAGGCGGTGGAAGCCGGCCGCGAGGCCTATCTGGCCGGTCGTATGCCGAAGAAGATCTATAAGGCCAGCCCGAGTTCGCCCACCAGCGGCCTCATCGCTGGAAATAAAAGCGCGGGCAGCAAATAAGCATGACGACAGACACCGGCGCGCACCCGCGCATCCGCTCCTATGTGCTGCGCGCCGGCCGCGTCGGCTCCGGCCAGGCGCGTGCGCTGGCCGAAATCGGGCCGCAGTTCATGCTGCCGTACCAGGCTGCCGTGCTTGACTTCGATGCGGTGTTCGGCCGTACCGCCGCAAATTCAAAACCAGTGCCGCGCATCCTGGAAATCGGCTTCGGCATGGGCGAGGGGCTGGCCGAGATTGCCGCCGCCCATCCGGAAAACGACTACCTCGGCGTCGAGGTCCACACGCCCGGCGTCGGCGCACTGCTGAAGCAGCTCGGTGAGCGCGGCCTCACCAATGTGCGGGTCATCCAGCACGATGCCGTCGAGGTGCTGACGAACATGCTGGCGCCGGCCAGCCTCTCCGGCATCCACATCTTCTTTCCCGACCCCTGGCACAAGAAGCGCCATCACAAGCGCCGCCTGATCCAGCCGCCCTTGGTGAGCCTGCTGGCCAGCCGCCTTGCGCCAGGCGGCTATATTCACCTAGCGACTGACTGGCAGGACTACGCCGAGCAGATGCTGGCGGTGCTCGGCGCCGAGCCGGCTTTGCAAAACACCGTGGCGGATTACGCGCCGCGCCCCGACACCCGTCCGCTCACCAAGTTCGAGCAGCGCGGCATCCGCCTGGGCCATGGGGTGTGGGACCTGGTGTTCCGCCGGGCCTGATTAGCCGCATCATGCGGCTATGATGCAGGCATGGACATCCTCGCCCTCGTCAAATCGGCATTCGCCCTGTTTGCCATCGTCGACCCGGTCGGCGTCATCCCGATTTTCCTCCTCGCCACCCACGGCTACACGCTGGCGCAAAGTCACGCAGCAGCGCGTATCGCAGCGCTGACGGTGCTGGGTGTGTTGACGCTGTTTACCTTCGCCGGCGAACCCTTGCTGATGTTCTTCGGCATCCGGCTTGCGGCGTTCTCGGTGGCGGGCGGCTTGCTGCTGCTGTTGCTGGCGCTGTCGATGGTGGGGGCGCAAATCAGCCCGCAGCGGCAGACCGAGGACGAGGCGCAGGAGGCAGAAGAGAAAGACTCGGTCGGCGTGGTGCCGCTGGGGGTGCCGCTTCTGGCCGGGCCGGGCGCGATCACCCACGTGATCGTGGCGTCGGGCGCGGCGCAGGGCGATGCGCTGCATCAGGGTCTGCTGCTGATCCCGGTGGTGCTGGTGGCCCTGTCGGTGTGGCTGGCGTTTCGAGCTGCGCCGATGATCGCGCGGCGCCTCGGAAAAACCGGAATTCATGTCGTCACGCGCCTGATGGGGCTGATCATCGCGGCGATTTCGGTCGAGATGATCGCAGGCGGCCTGGGCAAGCTGTTCCCGGGTCTGCTGGCCTGATCGGGTGCGTCGTGCACCGCCCGCGGGCATGCCTTGCGCAATGCCCACGCCATCCTCGCGTTCTATCATGTGTTCACAGCTGGCACGATTGCTGCGCCATGCAAACAAATATTCATCCCAAAGGAGTCAAGTATGGAATTCGGTATCGTCGGACTGGGTCGCATGGGCGGCAACATGGCACGGCGCCTGGCGCGCGAGGGCGCGCAGATTGCGCTGTTCAACCGCAGCTTTGACGTGACGCAAAGCCTGGCTGAAGAAACGGGCCATCTCGCCTGCGACAGCTTGCAGGCCCTGGTCGACGCACTCGCCACGCCACGCATCGTGTGGTTGATGTTGCCTGCCGGCGACGCAACGGAAGCCACGCTGCAAGCCTTGCGGCCGATGCTGGCGCCGGGCGATCTGGTCGTGGATGGGGGCAATTCCTTCTACAAGGATGTGCAGCGTCGCACCGCCTGGCTGGCCGAGCGCCAGATCGAGTTTTCCGACGTCGGGGTGTCCGGCGGCGTATGGGGGCTGGAGAACGGCTATTGCCTGATGTTCGGTGCGAGCGAAGCGGCGGCGGCACGGCTCAAGCCCTATATGGAAAAGCTCGCGCCCGCCGCGGACCGCGGCTGGCTGCATTGCGGCTCGGTCGGTTCCGGGCATTTCGCCAAGATGGTTCATAACGGCATCGAGTACGGCATGATGCAAGCACTGGCCGAAGGCTTCGCGCTGATGAAAAACAAGCCGGGGTTTGAACTGAATCTCGCCGAAATTGCCGAGCTGTGGCGCCACGGCAGCGTGGTGCAATCGTGGCTGCTTGATTTGTCGGCGGATTTTCTGGCACAGGACCAGACGCTCGAGAACATTCAGCCTTATGTCGGCGACTCCGGCGAAGGCCGCTGGACTGCGCTTGAAGCGATCGAACTGGGCGTTCCCGCGCCCGTGATGACGCTGTCCCTGATGATGCGTTTTGCCAGCCAGGGCAAGGGCGATTACGCCAACAAGATGTTGGCAAAAATGCGCCAGGGCTTCGGCGGCCACGCCGTGAAGGAGGGCTGAGATGAAACCGGCCCAAGATCCCGCAGCCGACAATCTGCCCTGTACTTTCGTGATTTTCGGTGCGACCGGAAACCTTGCGACCAACAAGCTCCTGCCGGCGCTGTACCACCTGGAGGCTGCCGGGCGGCTGTCGGAGTCGCTCTCGATCATCGCGTTTTCGCGGCGTGACTGGACGACGGAAAACTGGCGCGAGCATATGCACAAGATGCTCGATGGCAAGATCAAGGGCTCGCTCGATACGCCGGTGTTCAAACGCTTCATTGCGCGCTTCAGCTATTTCAAGGGCGACCTCAACGACGCGGCCTCCTACCGTGAGCTGGCCGAACGGCTCCCGCCCGAATCGGCGTGTTCGAGCGCGGTCTACTATCTCGCGATCAAGCCGGCAGAATTCGGCGCGGTGATCCAGAACCTCGAGGCCGCGGGGCTCAATAAGCCGCGCGGCCTGAACCGGGTGGTGATTGAAAAGCCTTTTGGCGAAGACCTCGAATCGGCGCAGATGCTCAATCGCCTGCTGCACCAGCATTTCGACGAGGAACAGGTTTACCGCATCGATCACTTTCTGGGCAAGGAGACGGTGCAGAACCTGCTGGTTTTCCGTTTTGCCAACACGCTGATCGAACCCTTGTGGAACCGCAACTTCATCGACCATGTGCAGATCACCGTGGCCGAGTCGATCGGCATCGATAATCGCGCCGACTACTACGACCGCGCCGGCGCGCTGCGCGACATGCTGCAAAACCACCTGATGCAATTGCTGACCGTCGTTGCGATGGAGCCGCCCGCTGCGCTCGAACCCGACGCGTTGCAGGACGAGAAGGTGAAGGTGCTGCGCTCGATCCGCCCGATCGCCAAGCGTGCAGTGCATGCGCATGCGCTGCGAGCGCAATACACCCGCGGCACGATCGACGGCAAGCCCGTAGTGGGCTACCAGCAGGAAGAAAACGTCGAACCGAATTCGATCACCGAAACCTTCGTCGCCGCCAAGTTTTACATTGACAACTGGCGCTGGCGCGGGGTGCCGTTCTACCTGCGCACCGGCAAGCGCATGCCGCACCAGACCTCGATGATCGCGATCCGCTTTCGCCACCCACCGCAGCAGCTGTTCCGCGAGACCCCGCTCGAGTCGATCGATCCCAACTGGATCCTGCTGTCGATCCAGCCTGACGAATCGATGCGCATGGAAATCCACGTCAAGCAGCCCGGGCTCGACATGGACACCCGGCTGATGCAGATGAACGCGAGTTTCCTCAAGACCGACGAGCAGACGCTCGACGCTTATGAAACCTTGCTGCTCGACGTCATCGAGGGTGACCGTTCGCTGTTCCTGCGCTTCGACGAAATCGAATGGGCTTGGCGGGTCGTCGATCCCATCCTCAATCACTGGGCGGTCGAGCGCGAATACATCCCGACCTACCCTGCCGGCAGCTGGGGGCCGGCCGATTCCAATCGCCTGTTCGACAGCGACGACCAGATCTGGCGCAACGAATTGTGATGCAGCCCGATTGGCGGGTGTTTGCCGATGCCGGCACGCTCGTGGCGGCGCTCGCCGATGCGCTGTGCGTCGAGGCCGAAACCGCCATCGCCGCGCGCGGCGTGTTTCATCTGGTGCTGGCGGGCGGCACCACCCCGCTGGCCCTCTATCGCGCGCTGGCTGACCGGCGTGCGGGCGATGCGCGCTGGCAGGCCTGGTACGGCGACGAGCGCTGCCTGCCGGCGGGCCATCCCGAGCGCAACAACGTCATGATCGAAGCCGCCTGGCTTGCCGCGTCAAGCATTCCGCCGGAAAGCCGCCGCCCGATCCCGGCCGAGTGTGGCGCGGTCGACGCTGCCACGCGCTATGCCGGCTGGCTGAAGGACGTGGGCGATTTCGATGTCGTGCTGCTCGGCATGGGCGAGGACGGCCATACCGCGAGTCTGTTTCCCGATCACGACTGGGGCGGCGCGCCGGGCAGCCCGGACGTGCTGGCGATTTATGCTGCGCCGAAGCCGCCGCCCGAGCGGGTGAGCCTGTCGGCAGCGCGGCTGCGTCGCAGCCGGCGTGTGTGGTTCGTGATCACCGGTTCGGGCAAGCGTGAAGCACTGGCGCGCTGGAAAAGCGGCGAGACGCTGCCGGTAGCTGCGGTGCGGGGCAAGTTGAACACCGCGGCCTGGCTGGACGCAGCCGCCTGGCCGGCAGAGGCATAGTCAGTCGGCGGCGTCGGGTTTCGGGGCGACCGTTTTTTTGGGCCTGCTCGCCGCTGCCGCAAGCATCGCCTGGCGCGCCGCCGGTGTTTCCAGGCTGATGCGGCCGAGGGTGCCGCTGCGGTAATCGGTGAGCAGGATCATCGCCGCCTTTTCCAGATCGAGCTCGGCGCCGCGCCCCTTCTTCAGGCAGCCGCGTTTTCTCGCCACCGCTTCGAGCACCCCGGGCGCATCCAGCCCCGCCAGCGAAAAGCCGTAACGCGCCTTCAGCAAGGCCGGATAGCGTTCGAGCAGGATGCCCGCAAGGAAAATCGCCACCTCCTCGTCGATCACCGCATTGCGGCCGATCGCGTGGCTGGCCGCTAGCATGAAGCCGTCGGAATCGTGCTCGATCTTCGGCCAGGTCATCCCCGGCGTGTCGACCAGCATCAGACGCGGCGACAGGTTGATGCGCTGCTGCGACTTGGTTACTGCCGGCTCGTCGCCGACTGCCGCCACGCGGCGCTTGACCCAGGTGTTTATCAGCGTCGATTTGCCGACGTTGGGGATGCCCATGATCATCAGCCGCAGCGGCTTGAAGGTGTCGTCGCGGTGCGGCGCCAGTTTCTGCGCCAGCGCGGGCAGCTTGGCGACGTCGGATGCTTTCTTGGCGGAAATCGCCACCGCCAGCACGCCGGGCTGCTTGTTGAAATAGTCGAGCCAGGCGCGGGTGGCGACCGGGTCGGCCAGGTCGGCCTTGTTCAGCAGCTTGAGACACGAGCGCTGGCGATGCAGGCGCAGTTCGTGAATCATCGGGTTGCTGCCGGCTTCCGGTAGGCGGGCGTCGAGCACCTCGACCACCACGTCGATCTGCGCCATCGTCTCCGCGGCTTTTTTGCGCGCGGTGGTCATATGACCGGGGAACCACTGGATCGCCATGGGGTAGGGGGTTCGGGGGAAAGGCCGGGATTATCCCACTAGTCCGGGCTTAGCCGGCACCGCCGCCGCTGCCCACGCCGTGCGCGGCAGCGAGCACCAGCGCGTCGAAGTCGGCCGCGCTCATCAGCCCGCGCTCGGCGACGATGTCGCGCACCGGTCGCCCGGATTGCTCCGATTCCTTGGCGACTTCGACGGCCTGGTTGTAGCCGATCCGGGTGTTGAGCAGGGTGGCGAGCGCGACGCTCTGGTGGATGAAGAAGGCGCAGCGCTCGCGGTTGACGACGATGCCCTTGAGATTCCTGTCGGTGGCGGCGTTCATCGCGTTGGTCAGCCAGTCCATGGCGTCGAACAGCGCGCTGCCGAGCGCCGGCATCATCACGTTGAGCTCCATCTGCCCGGCCTGCACCATGTAGGAGACGGCAGCGTCCTGCCCCAGCACCTGGAAGCACACCTGGTTCAGCATCTCGAACATCACCGGGTTGACCTTGCCCGGCATGATGGATGACCCCGGCTGCACCGGCGGCAGCTGGATTTCGCCGAGCCCGGTGCGCGGGCCGGAAGCGAGCAGGCGCAGGTCGTTGGAGATGCGGGTCAGCTCCAGCGCCAGGTTGCGGATCTCGCCCGACAGCCGCGCCAGGTCGTTCATCGATTGCATCTGCGCGACCAGTTGGCCGACGCGGATCGGCTCGCCGGTGAGCGTCGCCAGTTCGGCGGCGGCGCGCGCCGCATAGTCGGGCGAGGTGTTGAGCCCGGTGCCGGCGGCGGAACCGCCGAGCCCGATCTCGCATAGCGCCGGGCGCACCGCGTCGAGCGCCGCGGCGCAGCGCATGAGGGTCCAGGCGTAGCCGGCGAGCTCCTGGCCCAGCGTGGTCGGCACCGCATCCTGCAGATGGGTGCGGCCGGACTTCACCGTGTCCTTCTCTCGCTCGGCCAGGCGCGAAAATTCCGCAGCCATGGCGTGCACCGCCGCGGTCAGGCGCGGCAGCTTGGCCAGCACGGCGAGCCGGATCGCGGTGGGGATGGTGTCGTTGGTCGACTGCCCCATGTTGACGTCGTCGTTGGGGTTGACCGGCTGGTAAGCGCCTTTTTCCCCGCCCAGCGCCACGTTGGCGAGGTTGGCGATGACTTCGTTGCTGTTCATGTTGTGGCTGGTGCCGGCGCCGGCCTGGAAGCGGTCGACCACGAATTCGTCGCCATGCTCGCCGGCGAGGATTTTCTCGCAGGCGGCGACGATGGCGTCGCGCTTCTCTTCGGGCAGCCAGCCCGGCTGGCAGTTGGCACGTGCGGCGGCCAACTTGATTCGCACGTGCGCTAGTACGAAATCCTTATCCGGGCGGCGGCCGGAAATGGGAAAATTGGCCACCGCGCGAGCGGTCTGTGCGCCATACCAGGCGTTCCCGGGAACCTTGACTTCGCCGAGCGAGTCCTTCTCAGTACGAAATTCGTTCATGGTGGAAAAATAATGCAGACGTTACAAAGCGGTCGATTTTATCCGATGTGGCTGGCCGGGCTGTTGTTGGCCCTGATGGTTTCGGCGGCGCAGGCCGCCGATTTCAAGGTGACCGACACCAACGGCAAGCCCCATTCGCTGTCCGGCTACAAGGGGAAATGGGTGCTGGTGAATTATTGGGCAACCTGGTGCCCCCCCTGCCTGGAAGAAATCCCCGACCTGATCGCGCTGCACGAAAACAAGAAAAACAACCTCGTGGTCATCGGCGTCGCCATGGATTACCGCAACGCCAAGCAGGTGACCGATTTCGCCGAGGGCCTGCTGGTCGAATATCCGATCGTGCTGGGCACCCCTGAAATCGTCAGCCAGATCGGCCCGGTGCAGGGTTTGCCGACCACCTATCTGTTCAACCCTGAGGGTAAAATGGTCGCCCAGCAAGTGGGTCTGATTACGCGGGCGTCGGTGGAAAGCTACATCGCCAGCAAGCCGGCCCGCCCGAAAAAATAAGTCTGCAAAACCGAGGAGACACCATGCGCCAAATGCTTATCGCGTTCTTCCTGATATTGGCTGCGCCCGCCTGGGCGGAGACGCGCGACCCGGCCAACCATTTCTTCCAGCCCAAGTTCGGCGACCTGCAGGCCGATTTGCAGGAAGCCAGAAAGCAGGGCAAGCAGGGCATCTTCCTTTTCTTCGAGATGGACGCCTGTCCCTTTTGCGAGCGCATGAAAACCACCATCCTCAACCAGTCCGACGTGCAGGATGACTATCGCGCAAAATTCCTGCTGTATCCGATCGACGTCAACGGCGACACGGAAATGACTGATTTCCAGGGCAATCACACCACCGAAAAGGCGTTTGCCTTCGGGCTGCGCGTGCGTGCCACGCCGGTACTGATGTTCTTCGATCTCGACGGCAAAATGGTGGCGCGCCATACCGGCCCGGTCAAGAACAAGGACGAATTCATGCTACTGGGGCGCTATGTCAGCGAAGGCGCCTACACGACGCAGCACTTCATCAAATACAAGCAAGGCAAATGAAGCGCGCCGCTTGCTGTGCGGTGCTGGCGTGGGCATTGTCCGGCGCAGCCGTGGCGGAGCGCCTGACGCTGGAAGAAGCCCTGGCTACCGTGACAGCCGCCCACCCCGACCGGCGCATGGCCGAGAGCGACCTTGCGCTGTCGCGCGCCGACCGCGAGCAGGCGGCCAGCCGGCAGGATTTCAGCCTGTTTCTGGACGGCAGCCTGCGCCGGGGACGGCAACCCGATGGGGACTGGAAGCCCGACAATATCGGCCGCATCGTCGCGCGCAAGCCCTTGCTGGATTTCGGGCGGACCGACCAGGCTGTCGCCGCCGCCGACCAGGAAATCGCAGCGCGCCACGCCGAGCTGCTCAGCATCGAGAGCCTGCGCCGCATCGATATCATGGCCCGCTATTTCGACGTGCTGCTGGCCGACCAGCAGTATGTCGCGGACAACGAATTCATGACGGTGGCCTATCTCGACTGGGACAAGGCCCGCGAGCGATTTGAGCTGGGCGTCGGCAACCGGCCCGATCTGTTGCGGCTGGAAGCGTTCTATCAGGACTGGCGTGAACGACGCAACGCCAGCCTGCAGCGCACGCGCAGCACGCGGCAGAAACTCGCGCATGCCATGTATCGCCCGGGCAAGCTGCCGGCCACCCTCGCCGAACCTGCCTTACAGGACAATACCCGGCCGGTGCCTGAATTCGATTCGCTGCAGGCCTGGATGATGCAGAAGAATCCGCGGGTGCAGGCCTTGCAGGCGCAACTCGCGGCGTCCGATTCGCGGCTGGGCGCGATTCGCGCCGAACGCAATCCGACGCTGGACGCTGAAGTGTTTGGTGCCGGCTTTAGCCGCGAATCGACCACCCGCGATGAAATCAGCGCCGGGCTGGTATTCAATATCCCGCTTTACCAGGGCGGCCGGGTGGATGCGCGCGTGGCGCGCGAGCTGGCCCAGAAGGAGCGCCGCGCCGCCGAACTGGAAAAACTCAAGCTCGATCTTTCGGACTCGCTTCTCGCCACCTTGCAGGAGATCGAGTGGTTGCGTGACAGTGGCATCGCCGCCGCCGACAAGCAGGTGGAATATCGCGACTGGGCGCTGGAACGCGCGCGCGCCGAGTACGAGCTCGAACTGAAAACCAATCTCGGGAACAGCATGGCGGAAACCCAGGCAGCGCAACTGCGGCGCAAACAAATGGAATATCGCCTGGCGCTGGCGCTCGCGCGGCTGGAAGCATTGTCCGGCGGCGACCTGCCGCCTGTTGAGGGAGCACAGTAATGAAGCAGCGCATTGTGGGGGTCGCACTGGCCGGGTTGTGTCTGGGGGCGGCCGGCTCGTCATGGGCGGCCGAGCGGGTCGAGCTCACCACCCGCGTATCCGGGGTGGTCGAGGAAGTCCTGGTGAAGTCCGGTCAGCGGGTGAAGAAGGGCGCGGTGCTGCTGCGTCTCGACCGGACCGTGCTGCAGGCCCGACTTGATGAGGCAACGGCGGAGCACGCGCGGGCGGATGCCGATGAGGCGGACGCCAGGCGTGAACTGGAGCGGGCGGAGGAGTTGTTCAACCGCACCGTGTCGTCGGCCAGCGAACTCGAAGCGGCCACGTTGCGTCACACACGGACGAAATCCGCCCTGTCGGGCGCCAATGCGCGCCTCGTGATTGCGAAAAAGAACCTCAGCGATGCTGAACTGAAGGCGCCGTTCAATGGTGTGGTCAGTTCGGTGCCGGGTGGCGCGGGCACCGTGGTGACAGCGGACTGCCAGCCGAAGACGCTGGTTATCCTGAGTCCGCCCTGAACGGGCGGGCTGGTTTGGCTTGACGCGCCGGCGACTTGAACCGCGCGACAGGGCAAACCCGTGGCATTGCCCTCAGGGCAGCTATCAGGCGGTCATGCGCTTGGCGGCTCCCGCCTCCATTTCCGCCGCCTGATGCGGCGAAGCCACAGCGGCGATCACCCTGCGGCACATCGGCAGGACCGTGTTGAAGCTCGCCAGGTCCTTCACTTCGCTCATCTGCCGATCAGCCGGTGATTTGGTTCCCACCAGTGTGGCCATGAATTCCAGCACGTAGCTGCGCCCCGCTTCCAGACGGTCTGCTGGTTGAGGGGGCGCGGCAGCAGCGTGCGCAGCCACCTCCGGGACCGTCGGCAGGCTGGGTGCGGCGGCGGCCTGGGCCGCCGCCGGGTTGTGCAGCGTCTCGATGAGCCCGCTTTGCAGCAAATCGTTCACCATCGTTTCCAGCTCGACGCAACTGGGCAGCTTGCTGCGCAGTTCGCCCAACGAAATACCGTTGCCGATCGCGAACATGATTTGCCGCTGCTTGGGCCGCAGGGTGTGGCCGTGGTTGAAGATTTCATCCTGTCCCTTAGCCGTGCGGGACAATTGCATTGCCATGTCCATGGTCGCCTCCAATTGTTATCGTGGTGCAGGTGAAGCACCTGTGTCAGCCCAGCATGCCCTGTGCCAGGGCGTGGATTGCGCGCCTCCCCTTTACCGGCCAGCTTGCAGCGCGGTTGGCGGTGGAGGGGCGTATCGATAAACGGCGGCAGACGTGACGAATGCGTGACGGCTGGTTGAAATTTCGCCAGGGTGGCGAACCAGCTTGGCGTCCCAACCGGGGACGTTTCAGCTGCGGGATGCGACGGTCGTGTCGGCCGGTTGGGTGCTGGGAGTGTAATCCCAGTGGCGCTTCCAGGCGCCAACCACAAGGTTGGGGTATTCGGGGCGCCCCAGGCTGCCGTTGTAACGGCCCAGCGCGCGGAATAAATCACCGCGTTCAATGTCGATGTAATGCCGCAAAATTAGCGCGCCATAGCGCAGGTTGGTGCGCAGCTGGAACAGGTTGTGGTCGGGATTGCCGATAGCCTTGGCCCAGAATGGCATCACCTGGGTGTAACCGCGTGCGCCCACCGGCGACACCGCGTACTTGCGGAATCCGCTTTCGACCTGGATCAGGCCGAGCATCAGTTGCGGATCGACCCCGGCGCGCGAGGCTTCCCAGTGCAGGGTGGTCAGAAACTCCAGCCGCTCGGCCTCGTCTGGCATGCGCTTGGCGAGCCGACTCGACATCTCCTTCAGCCAGGCTGCCTCGTCCGCAGCCTGCCGAAACGCCGTGCGGGTGACCGCGGTGTCGGCCAGTCCGCGCTGCATGGACGAACGCACATTGGCCGACATGGCCTCTTCGCGCTGGTTGCCCGCCTGGGCGGGCAGGGCCAGCAGCAGGGCGGTGATCAGCAATCCGATGTGCGTTGTCTGCTTCATGTCAGCCTCCTAAAACTCCAGTCAAAAATGCCGTTGCATCGGCCAGCGCGATTTTCTGCGCTTCGCCGGTTTGACCCGGCGCGGCGCGGCGCGGCTGGTATTCGATCGCGCCATCCGTGAGGCCGCGCTCGCCCACCGTGACGCGATGCGGAATACCGATCAACTCGGCGTCGGCAAACATCACGCCAGGGCGCTCGTCGCGGTCGTCCAGCAACACATCATGGCCGGCGGCAACCAGTTCAGCATATAACGTATCGGCAGCTTGTCTAACCAACTCGCTCTTGCCGTAGCCGATGGCCACGATCACCAGCAAGAAGGGCGCCATGGTTGACGGCCAGATGATGCCTTTGGCGTCGTGATTCTGCTCGATGGCCGAGGCCACGATGCGCGACACGCCGATGCCATAGCAGCCCATTTCCATGGCCTGCGACTTGCCGGCCTCGTCCAGATAGGTCGCGTTCATCGCCTGCGAATATGTGCTGCCAAGCTGGAACACGTGGCCGACCTCGATGCCGCGACACAATTGCAGCGTGCCCTGGCCGTCGGGGCTGGTGTCGCCGGACATCACATTCCTTATATCGGCCACAACATCCGGTTCCTGCAGGTCACGACCAAAATTTACCCCGGCCAGGTGATATTTCGGCTTGTTGGCGCCGCAGACAAAATCGCTCATCGCCGCGACCGTGCGATCCGCAATGACCCTGATTTTGGCGCGATCGAGCCCGACCGGCCCCAGGAAACCGGGCGGGCAATCGAAGGCCGCGCGGATTTCGGCTTCACTCGCCAGCCGGAAGTCCGCCATGCCGGGCAGCTTGCCGAGCTTGACCTCGTTCAGCATGTGGTCGCCGCGCAGCAGCAGCGCGACCATCTGCTCGCCGGCGCCGTCCTTGACCATCCCGGCGATGAGCTTCACGGTCCGGGTGAGCGGGATGTCGAGCAAAGCCGCGACGTCCTCGCAGGTGGTCTGTTTCGGCGTATCCACCTCGCGCAGCGTTTCCTGAGGCGCGGCGCGCGGCGCGGCAGGGGCGAGCGCCTCGGCGAGCTCGACGTTGGCGGCGTAGTCGGAGTCAGGGCAGTAGGCGATCAGGTCTTCGCCGGAGTCCGCCAGCGCGTGGAACTCGTGCGAGGCGGAGCCGCCGATGGCGCCGGTGTCGGCCGCCACCGCGCGGAAGGTCAGCCCCAGCCGGCTGAAAACCCGCGTGTAGGCGTCGTACATGGTCTGATAGGTGGCGGCGAGGCTGTCCTTGCCGGCATGGAAGGAATAGGCGTCCTTCATCAGGAATTCGCGCGCGCGCATGACGCCGAAGCGCGGGCGGATCTCGTCGCGGAATTTCATCTGGATCTGGTAGAAGTTGACCGGCAATTGCCGATAGCTCTTGATTTCGCGTCGCGCGACGTCGGTGATGACTTCCTCGTGGGTGGGGCCGAAGCAGAAATCGCGCTGATGGCGATCCTTGATTTTCAGCATCTGCGGGCCGAACACCGCCCAGCGCCCGGTTTCCTCCCACAGTTCGGCCGGCTGCACCGCCGGCATCAGGAGTTCGATCGCGCCGGCGCGGTTCATCTCCTCGCGCACCACCGCCTCGACCCGGCGCAGCACGCGCAGTCCCAGTGGCATCCAGGTATACAGTCCCGACCCCAGGCGCTTGATGAGGCCGGCGCGCAGCATCAGCTTGTGGCTGACGAGTTCGGCTTCGGACGGGGCTTCCTTGGTGGTGGAAATGAAAAAGCGGGTGGCGCGCATGGTGGAATAATCGGGACGAAAACGCGCATTTTAGCGTGCGTGCGGTTAATCTTTCGCCCTCGTTTTTGCGACAGGACGGCAATGCGCTTGAAGTTTGGGAAACGCCGGGCAACCGATGACGGGCTGGAAGTGACCGAGGAACGCGGCATGCGTACGCTGCACCTGGGCAGCCGCGCGATCCAGAGCGCGATGCGGGTCAGCCGGCCTTGGGATCTTGAGTTGGCCTATACCCGGGCGATGATGGGCTTCCTGATGTTCAACCCGATGCCGCAGGCGGTGCTGATGATCGGCCTCGGCGGCGGCTCGCTCGCCAAGTTCATCCGCCGGCAGCGGCCGCAGACGCATATCACCGCGGTGGAGATCGACCCGCGGGTGATTGCCGCCGCGCGCACGCATTTCGAGTTGCCGCCTGACGACGACGCACTCAGGGTGGTCGAGGCTGACGGCGCCCTGTACGTGCGCCAGCATCCCGCCAGTGCCGACGTCATCCTGCTCGACGGCTTCGATGCCGGCAACCAGGTGGAGGCGCTGGCGACCCAGACTTTTTATGCGGCATGCCGTCGCGCGCTCAAACCGGGCGGGGTGCTGGTGGTGAATTTATGGGGGCGCGACAGCGAATTCCCCGAGTATTTCGCGCGCCTGACCCGGGCGTTCGATGGCGAAGTTGGCTGGATTCCGGTGCAGGACAAAACCAATGTCATCGTGTTCGGCTTCACCGAGCCGGGGGCGGCGGCAAGACTCGATGCGTCGCGGCCGAAGCTGGAAGACCTGTCGAAGCGGTGGGGACTCGACCTGCGCAGCTTCGCACGCGATTTTCAATGGGCGGAAGGGATCGCGCCGCTGCTGGAATAACGCGCCCAATCGGGTGGCTTTGTGCGGCCCGTATTGGCGCAAAAATACGAATTAAAACAATGCTTAACGGAAGATTTCCGGCCGCGGCAGGTTTGCAATTTCCGAAGGGTGTGAAAGAATGTAGGTAATCGAATATTTTAGATGGTGGCGGCCATGATCGACCGAGAAGGGTACCGCCCGAACGTAGGCATTATCGTGTGCAATGCGCAGAACCAGGTTTTCTGGGGCAAGCGCGTCAACCAGCACGCCTGGCAGTTCCCCCAGGGCGGCATCAACGCAGGGGAAACGCCGGAACAGGCCATGTTCCGGGAACTGGAAGAAGAGGTTGGGTTGCAGCCCGCGCACGTGCGCATTCTCGGACGCACGCGCGAATGGCTGCGTTACGACGTGCCGACCCATTGGACGCGGCGCGACAGTCGCGGCCTCTATCGCGGCCAGAAACAAATCTGGTTCTTGCTGCGGCTGACTGGACGCGACTGCGATGTTTCCTTGCGCGCCAGCGGCCATCCCGAGTTTGATGCCTGGCGCTGGAACGAATATTGGGTGCCGATGGATATGGTGGTCGACTTCAAGCGTGAGGTCTACCGCCTGGCGCTCGGGGAACTCGAACGCTATTTGCACAAGGACGTGCGCTTTCTGCGGCAACGTGCGCATCGCCAGTGCGACCGGCGCGGCGCGGCGCTGGATATGCAGTTGAAGCCCTGAACGTCGGGGCACTGGAGGCGTGATGAAGATGCGGATCCATGCTTCAACCACGTTGTCGACTGCCGCGGAATCTGTGCCGGGTTTGCCCTTGTGGCAACTCGCGCCCACCCGCGACAGCGCCGGCCAGCGGCTGACCGACTTCATGATGCTGATTCCCCGCTTGCGCAGCCGCCCGCGCGCCGAGATTGAGCGCGCCTCGCGCGACATCCAGGCCGTGTTGGCGCTGCATCCGGACGTGGTGTTCGCCGACCTCAACCTCAAACTAAATCTGCTGTGGATATCGCTGCGTCCGCGGCAGGGGGCGATCAGCGAGTTGGTCGCGGCGATCCGGCTGCGGGTGCCCGAAGCGGTGCTGGTGGCGCATCATGCAGACCCCCGCTAAGCGCGTTTCCGGTGCGTCTGACCCGCCCTGAATGCCCCTGCGAATGGCAGGGAATCCCACGTCCTTATTACGTTTCCGTTCACCCAAAGCGGTGGAATTCGTTAAAATGAGCGATTGCTAATTAACCCGCTGGAGCAAACATGGCCGTTTCCGAATTGCAGGTGCAGACCGCACTGAAAGAGTTGATCGATCCGAATACCCACAAGGATTACGTTTCGACCAAATCCGCCCGCAACATCAAGATCGACGGCGGCGCTGTTTCGGTTGACATCCAGCTGAGCTACCCGGCACAGAGTCAGTTGGCGCTCATCAAACAGCAGGTCGAAGACAAGCTCAACGCCCTCGAAGGCGTGACCAGCGCCACCGCGAATGTCAGCTTCAAGATCGTTTCGCACGGCGTGCAACGTGGCGTCAAGCTGATCCCCAACGTGAAGAACATCATCGCCGTGGCGTCCGGCAAGGGCGGCGTCGGCAAATCCACCACCGCCGTCAACCTGGCGCTGGCGCTGGCCGTCGAGGGCGCGCGTGTCGGCATGCTCGACGCCGACATCTACGGCCCCTCGCAACCGACCATGCTTGGGATCACCGACAAGCCCGAATCGACCGACGGCAAGAACCTCGAGCCGCTGATCGGCCATGGCATTCAGGCAATGTCGATCGGTTTCCTGATCGATGTCGAAACCCCCATGGTATGGCGCGGCCCGATGGTGACCCAGGCGCTGGAGCAGTTGCTGAACAACACCAACTGGAGCGAGCTTGACTATCTGGTGGTCGACCTGCCGCCGGGCACCGGCGACATTCAGTTGACGCTGGCGCAGCGCGTGCCGGTGACCGGCGCGGTGATCGTCACCACGCCGCAGGACATCGCGCTGATCGACGCGCGCAAGGGCCTCAAGATGTTCGAGAAGGTCGGCATCCCGATCCTCGGCGTGGTCGAAAACATGAGCCTGCACATCTGCTCGAACTGCGGCCATGAAGAGCGCATTTTCGGCGAAGGCGGCGGCGAACGCATGTGCAAGGACTACAGTGTCGAGTTTCTCGGCGCGCTGCCGCTCGATGGCAGCATCCGTGCCGACACCGATTCCGGCAAGCCGTCGGTGGTGTCCGCTCCGGATAGCCGCGTGACGGACATCTACAAGCAGATCGCGCGCCGTGTGGCGGTGAAGATCGGTGAAACCGCTGTGGACCACTCCGCCAAGTTTCCCAACATCGTCATTTCCAATACCTGATGAGCATCAAGTCCGACCGCTGGATCCGCCGCATGGCGGCGGAGCACGGCATGATCGAGCCATTCGAGCCGGGGCAGGTCAAGCAGGCCGATGGCCGCCCCATCGTGTCGTACGGCACGTCGAGCTACGGCTACGACGTGCGCTGCGCCAGCGAATTCAAGTTGTTCACCAACATCAACACCACGATCGTCGACCCCAAGGCGTTCGATCCGAATTCCTTCGTCGAGGTCAGAGGCGACTCTTGCATCATCCCGCCCAACTCGTTCGCGCTGGCGCGCACGGTGGAGTATTTCCGCATTCCGCGCAGTGTGCTGACGATCTGTCTTGGCAAAAGCACGTATGCGCGTTGCGGCATCATCGTCAACGTGACGCCGCTGGAGCCCGAGTGGGAAGGCCATGTCACGCTGGAGTTTTCCAACACCACTCCCCTGCCTGCACGTATCTACGCCAATGAAGGCGTGGCGCAGATGCTGTTCCTCGAATCCGACGAGGTGTGCGAGATATCCTATCGCGATCGCGGCGGCAAATATCAGGGCCAGGTCGGCGTCACCCTGCCGAAAACTTAAATCCCGCGGGACACGCGGGATTCGTATAATCCGCTTTTTTAATCTGCCCATTCCAACGGCTTCCCTCTGGAGCAGGCCATGCGCTTCCGCTTTCCCGTTGTCATCATCGACGAAGACTTCCGCTCCGAAAACGCCTCGGGGCTCGGCATCCGCACGCTGGCCGACGCCATCGAGAAGGAGGGAATCGAAGTGCTCGGCGTCACCAACTACGGCGACCTGACTTCGTTCGCCCAGCAGCAGGCGCGCGCCTCGGCCTTCGTGCTGTCGATCGACGACGAGGAACTGGCGGGCAGCGACGAGGATACGAGCAAGGCGCTGCAAAAACTGCGCGCCTTCGTCGAGGAAGTGCGCTTCCGCAATGCCGAGATCCCGATCTTCCTGCACGGCGAAACGCGCACCGCGCGCCATATTCCGAACGACATCCTGCGCGAGCTGAACGGCTTCATCCACATGCTGGAAGATACGCCGGAATTTCTCGCCCGCTATATCGGACGCGAAGCGCGCGCCTACCTCGAATCGCTGGTGCCGCCGTTCTTCCGTGCGTTGACCCATTACGCGGCGGACGGCTCGTATTCCTGGCATTGCCCCGGCCACTCCGGTGGGGTGGCGTTCCTGAAGTCGCCGATCGGCCAGATGTTTCACCAGTTCTTCGGCGAAAACCTGCTGCGCGCCGACGTCTGCAACGCGGTGGACGAACTCGGGCAGCTGCTCGACCACACCGGTCCGGTGGGGGCGTCGGAGCGCAACGCGGCGCGCATCTTCAACTGCGACCACCTGTTCTTCGTCACCAACGGCACCTCGTCGTCCAACAAGATGGTGTGGCACGCCACCGTGGCGCCGGGCGATATCGTCGTGGTCGACCGTAACTGCCACAAGTCCATCCTGCACGCGATCATCATGTGCGGCGCGATCCCGATTTTCCTGACGCCGACGCGCAACCACTACGGCATCATCGGGCCGATCCCGCTGGACGAATTCCGGCCCGAGAACATCGAGAAGAAGATCGCCGCGCATCCGTTTGCCAAGGACGTGAAGCGCAAGCCGCGCATCCTCACCATCACCCAGTCGACCTACGACGGCATCCTCTACAACGTCGACATGATCAAGGAGTTGCTGGGCGACTACATCGACACCCTGCATTTCGATGAGGCCTGGCTGCCGCACGCGACCTTCCACGACTTCTATCGCGGCATGCACGCCATCGGCCGTGACCGTCCGCGCGCCAAGGATGCGCTGGTGTTCGCCACCCAATCGACCCACAAGCTGCTGGCCGGCCTCTCCCAGGCCTCGCAGATCCTGGTGCAGGACTCGGAGACGCGCAAGCTCGACTTCACCCGCTTTAACGAAGCCTATCTGATGCACACCTCGACCTCGCCGCAGTACGCCATCATCGCCTCGTGCGACGTGGCGGCGGCGATGATGGAACCGCCCGGCGGCCCCGCGCTGGTCGAGGAATCGATCAAGGAGGCGCTCGATTTCCGCCGCGCCATGCGCAAGGTCGACGAGGAATTCGGCGACTCCTGGTGGTTCAAGGTGTGGGGGCCCGAGAAACTGGCCGACGAAGGCGTGGGCGACCGCGAGGACTGGATGCTGAAAGCCGGCGAGCGCTGGCATGAGTTCGGCAACCTCGCGCCCGGCTTCAACCTGCTCGACCCGATCAAGGCCACCGTCATCACGCCCGGTCTGGACATGGACGGCGCGTTTGCCGAGTGGGGCCTGCCGGCGGCGATCGTCACCAAATACCTGGCCGAGCACGGCGTCATCGTCGAGAAGACGGGGCTGTATTCCTTCTTCATCATGTTCACCATCGGCATCACCAAGGGCCGCTGGAACACACTGGTGACCGCGCTACAGCAGTTCAAGGCCGACTACGACGAGAACCAGCCGCTGTGGCGCGTGCTGCCCGAGTTCATCGAGAAGCACCCGCGCTACGAGAAGACCGGGCTTAAGGACCTGTGCGACCAGATCCACGCCATCTACAAGGCTAACGATGTGGCGCGCCTGACCACCGAGATGTACCTGTCGGAAATGGCGCCGGCGATGAAGCCGGCCGACGCTTTTGCCAAAATGGCGCACCGCGAGATCGAGCGGGTCGAGATCGACCAGCTCGAAGGCCGCATCACCGCGATGCTGGTGACGCCCTATCCGCCGGGCATCCCCTTGCTGATTCCGGGCGAGCGCTTTAACAGCACCATCGTGCGCTACCTGCAGTTCACCCGTGATTTCAACGTGAAATTCCCCGGCTTTGAAACCGACGTGCATGGGCTGGTCGAGGACATGGTCGATGGCAAGGCCATCTATTACGTCGATTGCGTGATGTGACCTGCTGTTTGGCGCGCTGACCGGCTTGATTTGTCAGGTAAAAAGCGTATGATTTGCAGTCCCCGCTTTGCCGGGGATTGTTTTTTTGAACTTGGCTTTTTTACCTTGCTCTACCGCACCGCAGCGGGGGGCTGAACCGAAAGGAAACTTGATGCGGCATTACGAAATCGTATTTATCGTCCATCCCGATCAGAGCGAGCAAGTGCCCGCCATGATCGAGCGTTACAAAGGCAACATCACCACGCGTGGCGGCATTGTCCACCGTCTGGAAGACTGGGGCCGCCGTCAAATGGCCTACCCGATCCAGAAGGTCCACAAGGCCCACTACGTGCTGATGAACATCGAGTGCGACCAGGAAACCCTGGAAGAACTCGAACATGGCTTCAAGTTCAACGATGCCGTGCTGCGCCATCTGACCATCAAGCACGCCGCCGCCGTGACCACGGCGTCGCCGATGATGAAGGAAGAAAAGTCGCGCGACATGCTGGACAGCGCCAAGCCTGAAACGGCCAAGCCGGAAGTGGTCGTCGAGCAGCCAGCCGACGCCTGAGCGCGTGGGCTGAATGAGTGAATAAGCTGGGCATCAGCGGAACGCTCATCCAGGTTGATCCTGTGCGTTACAGTCCGGCGGGTGTGCCGATTGCCGAGGCGGTGATCCTGCATCGCAGCAGTCAGACAGTCGCCACGCAGGCCCGGCAGGTGGAATGCGAGTTGACGGTACAGGCAAGTGGAACGCTTGCCACCCAACTGGCGCAACTCAGCTGATCCTGATATTGAATCGAATCGAAAAGGAATAAATCATGGCACGTCCCATGGGTGGTAAAACCGGCGGCAAGTTCGCCAAAAAAGGCGGCCGCGACAGCGGCAACCGTGGTCTCTTCAAGCGTCGCAAGTTCTGCCGCTTCACCGCCGAAAAGGTGGTTGAGATCGATTACAAGGACATCGACGTATTGAAGGAATTCATCGCCGAAAATGGCCGCATCATCCCGGCGCGCATCACCGGCACCAAGGCGCATTACCAGCGCCAGCTGGGCACCGCGATCAAGCGTGCGCGCTTCCTGGCGCTCATGCCTTACACCGACCTGCATTGAGGAGACGGCCATGCAAGTGATTCTGACCGACAAAGTCGCCAACCTGGGCAACCTGGGTGACGTGGTTAAAGTAAAAGACGGCTACGCCCGCAACTTTCTGATCCCGACCGGCCGTGCGCGTCGCGCCACGCAAGCCAACATGGAAGTGTTTGCCGCACAGAAGGTTGAACTGGAGCGCGCTGCCGCCGAAAAACTGGCCGACGCCCAGCGCCGTGCCGAAAAGCTCGAAGGCACGAGCGTGACGATCAGCCAGAAAGCCGGCGTCGATGGTCGCCTGTTCGGCTCCATCACCAACGCCGACATTGCCGATGCGCTGCAGGCGCAAGGGCATGAAGTGTCCAAGTCGGAAATCCGTCTGCCCGAAGGTCCGTTCAAGACCCTCGGCGAATATCCTGTGGTGCTGGCGCTGCACTCCGACATCACCGCCAACATCAAGGTGGTGGTGACCGGCCTGCAGTAAGGCCGGCCAGTTATGCTTAAAAGGGAGCCTAGGCTCCCTTTTTTTATGCGAGCCCTCGGGATATTCCCGGCTGTACACGCTTTATCCACAGCCTTATCCCTTGGTGGGGAGGGGGCTGAAGACTAGAATCCTGCCATGGCCGCCATCCACCCCCTGACTGCAAATTCCGATCCCCAACTGGCGCAAATGCGCCTGCCGCCGCACTCGCTGGAAGCCGAGCAGGCCGTGCTGGGCGGCCTGCTGCTGGACAACAGCGCATGGGACCGCATTGGCGATGTGGTGTCGGAAAGCGACTTCTACCGCCAGGATCATCGCCAGATCCTGCGCGCGATCGTGCGGCAGATTGCCGAAAACCGGCCGGCCGACGCGGTGACGGTGACCGAGGCGCTGCAATCGCTGGGCCAGCTCGAGAGCGTGGGCGGACTGGCCTACATCGTCGCGCTGGCGAGCAACACGCCGTCGGCCGCCAACATCCGCCGCTATGCCGAAATCGTGCGCGAGCGTTCGGTGATGCGGCGCCTGGCCGATGTGGCAACAAAAATCGCGGACACCGCCTATTCTCCGGCCGGACGCAGCGCGTCGCAGTTGCTCGACGAGGCGGAGGCCAAGGTGTTCGAGATTGCCGAGTCCGGCAGCCGCGGTCAGGCGGGCTTCACCGAAATCAAGCCGCTGCTGAAAGAAGTGGTCGAGCGTATCGACGAGCTGTATCACCGCGACAACGATTCCGGCATCACCGGCGTGCCCACCGGGTTTCACGACCTGGACCAGAAAACCTCGGGCTTCCAGCCGGGCGACCTGATCATCGTCGCCGGACGCCCGTCGATGGGCAAGACCGCGTTCTCGATCAACATCGGCGAGAACGTGGCGCTCGACACCGGCTTGCCGGTGGCGGTCTTTTCCATGGAAATGGGCGGCCAGCAACTGGTGATGCGGATGATCGGCTCGGTCGGCAAGCTCGACCAGCATCGCCTGCGTACCGGCAAGCTCGGCGAGGACGACTGGCAGCGGCTCACCTACGCGCTGGGCAAGCTCAACGACGCCCCCATCTTCATCGACGAAACGCCGGGGCTCAATGTGCTGGAACTGCGCGCGCGCGCGCGGCGCCTGATGCGCCAGTGCGGCAAGCTCGGCATGATCATCATCGACTACATCCAGTTGATGTCGGCTAGCAGCTCGGGCGAAAACCGGGCGACCGAAATTTCGGAAATCTCGCGCGCCCTCAAGGGCCTGGCGAAAGAATTGCATGTGCCGGTGGTCGCGCTGTCACAGCTGAACCGCAGCCTCGAGCAGCGCCCCAACAAGCGCCCGGTGATGTCCGACCTGCGCGAATCGGGCGCCATCGAGCAGGATGCCGACGTCATCCTGTTCATCTATCGCGACGAGGTCTACAACCCCGACACGCAGGACAAGGGCACCGCCGAAATCATCATCAGCAAGCAGCGCAACGGCCCCATCGGCACGGTGCGGCTGGCTTTCGTCGGCGAATACACGCGCTTCGAGACACTGGCTCAGCCAGGCTCCTACTAATCCAGATGCGCCCAATCAAAGCGCGCATTTCCATCGGTGCGATGGCGCACAACCTGCGCGTGGCGCGCAGCCATGCGGGGACGGCCTGCGTGTTTGCGGTGGTCAAGGCCAACGCCTATGGCCACGGATTGTCGCGCGCGCTGCGCGCCTTGGGGGCAGCGGACGGCTTCGCCGTATTAACGCTGGAGGAGGCCGCCAACCTGCGCCTGATGGGGGTGGGGAAGCCGATTCTGCTGCTGGAAGGGATATTTGGCGCGGATGAGATCGCCACCTGCGCGGAACTGGACCTGTGGCCTGTGCTGCACCATGCGGCGCATCTCGACTGGTTGCAGCAGCAGCCGTCTGCCCGCCCGCTTCAGGTCTTCCTCAAGTTCGACAGCGGCATGCACCGGCTGGGGTTTCCGCTCGCCGATCACGCCGCCGTCGTCGCGCGGGTGCGCAGCCTGCCCGGGGTGGCCGGCATCACGCTGATGACCCACTTTGCCCAGGCAGACGAGGCCGCGGGGGTGGATTGGCAGTTGCAGCCGTTTCTACACGAAATGGCCGACCACGGCCTGACGTGGAGCAGCGCCAATTCGGCGGCGCTGCTGCGTTATCCGGAGACCCAGGGCGCCTGGGTGCGCCCTGGCATCATGCTGTACGGCGCGTCGCCCTTTGCCGAGGTGCCGGCCGAGCAATTGGGGCTGCGGCCGGCAATGACCCTGCAATCGGAGATCATCAGCGTGCAGACCCTGCAGGCAGGCGAGGGGGTGGGTTACGGCCAGCTGTTTCGCGCCGAACGCGCGATGCGGGTGGGCGTGGTGGCCTGCGGCTATGCGGACGGTTATCCGCGTCACGCGCCGACGGGCACGCCGGTGCTGGTCAACGCTCGTGTCAGCCGAACCCTGGGTCGGGTGTCAATGGACATGCTGTGCGTGGACCTTACCGAGTGCGCCGATGCCGGCGTCGGCAGCCCGGTGGTACTGTGGGGAGAGGGGCTGCCGGTGGAGGTGGTGGCCGCAGCCGCCGGCACTAGCAGTTATGAACTGCTGTGCGCCCTGGCTCCACGCGTCCCGGTCGAAGAGATCGCCTGAAAGCGAAGCGAGCCATTTTTCTTTAATGGGCGCGTGTCAGCCCGGGAAGAAACATTCCAGATGGCGTTCGGCCTGGGTGAATGTCGCGCAGCCGACCGCTTGGACAGCCGAGTTCAAGGCCGCGGCAAATGCCGCAAAGTCGGCAATACCCTCGTAAGTCTCCATCCACGTCGCCGTATCGTCGCAGCGGCTCAGCCGCCGCGGCGGCTGGCTGCAATGCATGGCCATCGTCTCCAGCAGCGCATCGATGCGGGCAGCAGCCAGGCCGGCCTGCAGCGGATCGATGCGGTAATAGACATAGGCGTACTTCACCTATTCGGGCAGCGCGTAGGGCAGGGGCTTCAGGGACAAGGCCGCGCCGTCGGCGGCTTTCAGGTGCAGCGTCTGCGTGGTCGCGCTTTCGACCTGGGCGACGGCCAGCACGTCGAAGCCGCCAGTCGGCGCTGGCGCTGCATTGACCACGGTGCCGGTGGCCTGGCCGGCCATGTCGGGGCTGTATAAAGGGTCGCCCGGTGCGGCTTCGGCGTCCACATGCGCCAGGAACATGCGGCGCTTGAGCTTGCCCAGATACTGGCTGCGCGCGACGATTTCCTGGCCCGGGTAACAGCCCTTCTGGAAACTGACTCCGCCGATGACTTCGAGGTTGACCATCTGCGGCACGAATTGCTCTTGCGTCGCGGCGACGATCATCGGAATGCCGGCGTTGAGCCGCAGCCAGTCCCACACCGGGGCGCCGACCGGGGTGGCCGATTCGCGCAGCGCCAGCCACACGGCGGCGGCACGTTCGGGCGCGATCGACAGCACGAACTTGTCGTCGCCGACGCGGATCACCTGGCCGGCCTCGCCGGCGATCGCGTGCATCGCGGTATCCGGCACGGCGCCCATCGCGGCGGTCACCGCCGCCAGCGCCTGCTTGCCAGCCACCGCCAAGCGCACGTTTTCGACGCTGGCATCGCGCCCCTGCACCTTGGCGCGCATGATGAACATGGACAGCCGCTTCAGCACGCCGGGAAGAATGTCGCCCGAGAGTTGCAGGCAATAGTCCTCGCCCTGCCGCCACATCAGAAAATTGCCGAGCAGGCGGCCCTTGGGGCTGCAATAGCCGCTCCATTGCGCGCCGTCGGCATGCAGCGTCCGCACGTCGTTGGTGAGCTGGCCCTGCAGGAAGGTGGCGGTGTCTTCTCCGCGCAGCGCGATCACGCCGAGCTGCGACAAATCCGCCACAATGGTGCCGTCCGTGGCAGCCGTGCGTTCGGCGGCGGGGTCGCCATAGTGCAGCACCGTGCCGTCTTCGATTGCCGCGCCTTGGGATTGCAGAAAGGTTTTCCAGAAATCGATCACGATACGGTCCAGTCAAAAGGGATGCAATGAAGGCCAAAAGTGTACACGCTGATGCGCGAGATTGAGCTCAAACCCTCACGCCGGTTGGGGCTGTTGCTGGCGGGCATGCTGCTGCTGGCGCTGGCCGCCGTGATGCTCGCCGCGCTGCCGGGTCCCCTGCAGCTAACGCTGGGAATGGCGGTCGCGGGTCTGGTTGGGTGGGGGTGGCGGCAGGCGCGACCGCTGGCCCGCCTGCGTATTGCGGCCGACGGCCGGCTGCAGAGCCTGGATGACGAGTGGTGCGATGCCGAAATCCTCGGTGACAGCTTCGCCTCCACCGCGTTGATCGTGCTGCGCTACCGGATGGCAGGCAAGGTGCGAACCCTGACCCTGTTGCCCGACAGCGCGGCCGCCGACGACCTGCGCCGTCTCAGGGTGTCGCTTCGCTGGACACGCCGCACACGCTCGGACAGAGCGTCCCCGGACGCGGGTTGAGCACCGTGTTGCCGGCGATCGGCAGCGTCTCGGGATAGTCGCGGCTGTAGTGCAGGCCGCGGCTTTCCTGCCGCAACTGGGCCGAGCGGATGATGAGGTCGGCGCTTTGCACCAGATTGCGCAGCTCGATGAGGTCGTTGCTGACGCGGAAATGACGGTAGAACTCGTCGATTTCGGCCCGCAGCAGGCGGATGCGGTGCGCCGCGCGCGTCAGCCGCTTGTTGGTGCGCACGATCCCGACGTAATCCCACATGAAGCGGCGCAGTTCGTCCCAGTTGTGCGAGATCACCACTTCCTCGTCCGGGTCGGTGACGCGCGAGGCGTCCCAACCCGGCAGGTCGAGCGCGGGTGCCGGCGGCGTGGCCAGGATGTCACGCGCAGCGGCATGGCCGAATACCAGGCATTCGAGCAGCGAATTCGAGGCCAGCCGGTTGGCGCCGTGCAGGCCGGTGAAGGTGACTTCGCCGACTGCGTGCAGGTTGCACAGGTCGGTGCGCGCGTCGATGTCGGTGACCACGCCGCCGCAGGTGTAGTGCGCAGCCGGCACCACCGGGATCGGCTGTGTCGTGATGTCGATGCCGAGCTCAAGGCAGCGGCGATGAATCATTGGGAAATGCTCGCGCACGAAGTCGGGCGGCATGTGGCTGATGTCGAGATAGACGCAGTCGATGCCGCGTTTCTTCATCTCGAAGTCGATCGCGCGCGCCACCACGTCGCGCGGCGCGAGTTCAGCGCGCTCGTCGTGTAGCTGCATGAAGCGGCTGCCGTCCGGCAGCAACAGATGGCCGCCCTCGCCGCGCACCGCCTCGCTGATGAGGAAGGACTTGGCGTGCGGATGGAACAGGCAGGTGGGGTGGAACTGCACGAATTCCAGGTTGGCCACCCGGCAGCCGGCGCGCCACGCCATGGCGATGCCGTCGCCGGTCGCGGTGTCGGGGTTGGTGGTGTAGAGATAGACTTTGCCGGCGCCGCCGGTCGCCAGCACGGTGTGGCCTGCGGCGAAGGTTTCGACCTCGCCGCTGCCCTTGTTCAGCGCATAGGCGCCGTGAACCTGCCGTTCCTCGCCGCCGGCGCGCTTGCCGGTGATGAGGTCGATGGCGACGTGCTGCTCGAAGGTGTCGATGTTGGGATGGGCGCGCACTCGTTCGAGCAGGCTGGTCTGAACTGCGTGGCCGGTGGCGTCGGCCGCATGCACCACGCGGCGCCGGGAATGGCCGCCTTCGCGCGCCAGATGCAGGCCGCCGGGCGCCTGCGGGTCGGGGGTGAAGGCGACGCCGTTGGCGGTCAGCCAGGCGATCATCTCGCGCGCCTGGCTGGCCACCAGCCGGGTGACCGCTTCATCGCACAAGCCGGCGCCGGCGACCAGGGTGTCGTGCACATGGGCTTCCACCGAGTCGCCGTTGTCGACGGCTGCCGCAATGCCGCCCTGGGCCCAGTCGCTGGCGCCGTCGATCATCTGGCGCTTGGTGACAATGGCGACACGGCGCTGGTCGGCAAGCTTGAGCGCGGTGGTCAGCGCGGCGAGGCCGCTGCCGAGGATGAGGACGTCGTGTCTGTGCATGAGTCGGGCGATGATAGCAGGCTTGGGCGAGCCCGAATCACCCCGCTGCATCGAAGCCGGCAGGGTGAACTTTTTTGCCGGGGCCGCCTCTCATGTCCCGGAAGCTGCGGTCACGTATACTTTCAACATAAACATAAATGTAGCAGGGAGATATGTCAGACCGCGAACTAGATCAGGTATTGGTTGAACGTGCCCAGGAGGGCGACAAGCGTGCGTTCGAGCTGCTGGTGATCAAGTATCACCGCAAGGTCGGTCGGCTGCTGTCGCGCATGGTGCGCGACGCGGCGGAGGTGGAAGACATTACGCAGGAAGCCTTTATCAAGGCCTATCGTGCGTTGCCGGGATTCCGCGGCGAAAGCGCGTTCTACACCTGGCTGTACCGCATCGCCGTCAACACCGCCAAGAATTACCTGGTGGCGCACAAGCGCCAGCCGGTGTCGAGTGATGTGCAGGCGGAAGACGCGGAGAATTATGAAGAGGGCGACCTGTTGCGCGATATTGCGACGCCGGAAGCGGAACTTCATAGCAAACAGATCGCCCAAGCAGTGAATGAGGCAGTCGACGCGCTGCCCGAGGAATTACGGACAGCCATTACGCTGCGCGAGATCGAAGGCATGAGCTACGAAGACATCGCGCAGATGATGGAATGCCCGATCGGCACCGTACGCTCGCGGATCTTCCGTGCGCGTGAGGCTATTGCAGAAAAGATACGCCCGATGTTGGGCACCGGTCAGGACAAAAGGTGGTAACCATGTCAGCACATCGCAAACTCGACACCCTTCCCCAGGCTGAACAGGCCGAGAACGACCAGCTGTTGATGCTGTCTGCGGCGCTCGACGGCGAAACGGCGCGCGCCGAGACCGGGGCCTGCATCACGGCGATGAAACGCGACGAAGGCCTGCGACAGAGCTGGTCCGAATACCACCTGATCGGCGACCTGATGCGGGATGTGGCGCCGCTGCAGGATGACTTCATGGCGCGCTTCTCGGCGCAGTTGGCGGCCGAGCCGACCGTGCTCGCGCCGCGCCGCAGCGTGTGGCCGCAACGGCTGGCGGTAGCATCATTTGCCTCGTTCGCCGTATGGGGTGTGGTCGCGCTGACCGGGCTGCTGTCGGATGCGCCTTCCACGGCACCGATGGCGGTGGCGCCGGGCTTCCAGCAAGCAGGACTGGAATCGGAGCCGCGTGATGATGATCGATATGCCTCTTATCTGGTGGCACATCAGGAATTCGCCCCGATGGCGGTGGCCTCGCCCTACCAGCGCGTGATGGCGGTTGCGGTGGAGCCGCGCTGATGCGGGCGATGACCGCGTGCCGGCAAGGCTGGCTGGCCGCAGGATTTGCTGCACTGATGCTGTTGTCCGGCATGGCGCGAGCCGATGCCGCGCTCGATTGGCTCAATCGCGCGGCCGGGGCCGCCAAGCTGTTGAACTACAGCGGTGTCTATGTTTACCACCACGGCGAACACGTCGAAGTGCTGCGCGTGCTGCATCGCACCGATGCGACCGGCGAAATGGAAAAGGTCGAGGTGTTGGACGGCACGCCGCGCAAGTTCCTGCGCGTCAACAACGACGTCTACTGCCACTTGCCCGACGGCAAGAGCGTTCGGCTGGAGCGCAATGCCCAGCGCCGTTTCTTTCCCGCTCTGCTGCCCGCCGAGCCGGCCGGCCTGCTCGACTATTACGAGGCGAGGCTCGGCGGCACCGAGCGGGTAGCGGGGCGGCCCTGTCAGGTGGTGAAGCTGGAGCCGCGTGACAGCTATCGTTATACCTATCATCTGTGGCTGGACAAGCAAACCGGACTGCCGCTCAAGTCCCGCGTCGTCAACGACAGCGGTGCCGTGGTGTCGATGTTCGTGTTCTCCGAAATCCAGATCGGCAAGGCACCCGATGCTCAGCTGTTCCGCAACGACCTGGCGGGCAAGCGCATTCAGCAAGCCAGTCTCGGCACCTCGGCCGAGGTGGCCTGGAACGTGACCCCGCCACCAGGATTCGAGCGGGTGCAGGAGGCGGTGCGCTCGCTGCCGGGCAAGCAGGCGCCTGTCACCCATCTGGTGTTTTCGGACGGACTCTCCGTGCTGTCGATGTTCGTCGAGCCGGTCGATCCCCAGGTGCAAACGCTGCGCGGCCTGTCGGCCGAAGGCGTGATCGGCATCTATGCGCGCGAGGTCGACGGCCACACCGTGACCACGCTGGGCGAGGTGCCGAACATGGCGCTGATCGAAACCGGCAACTCGGTGAAGCGAAAATAGGGCGCTTTTTAATCATTAAATTGCCCCATTTATCCATTAACGAGCCTTAAGCAGCACCATGCTGGAGCAAACCGCCGAAGTCATCAAAATGTCCTCAGACGGCATCTGGGTGAGGGCGGTCGAGCCGGCTGGCTGCGGCACCTGCGGCGGCCAGGGCTGTGCAACGCGCCGCATTGCCGAACTATTCCAGCGCAAACCACGGCATTTTCTGGTCGACTGCGACTTGTCGCTGTCGCCAGGCGACCGCGTCGTGGTCGGGATTGCCCGCGGCAGTGTGCTCAGAAGCGCATTGCGGGTCTATGGCCTGCCGTTGGGGCTGATGCTCACTGGCGCGTTGCTGGCACAGGCGGTGCAGCCCGGCGACGGCCCCGCACTCGTGGGCATGCTGCTCGGGGGCATGGCAGGCTGGCTGATCGCGCGCGGCGGTCGCTCGGCGCGCCCGGTCGTGCTCAGGCGTGAAGACGTCAACCTTTTTCACCTGAAGAAAGGATGATCATGATGAGAGCGGCGTTGGCTGCAACAGCACTGGCAATGACCCTGTCTGCGCCGGCAGTGGCAAGAGAGGCGATGGATGTTGCCGAACTGGTCGAAAAACACGGCCCGGCAGTGGTCAACATCAGCACCACCAAGCTGGTGAAGCGCGGTGTGGAAGCTTTTCCGTTCGTGATTCCCGATGGGGAAGACATGCAGGAATTCTTCCGCCGCTTTTTTCCGCCTGGCGGTCCCGGACGCGGGCCGATCGAGGAAATTCCCGCGCGCGGCGCCGGCTCCGGCTTCATCGTCAGCAACGACGGCTACATCCTGACCAATGCCCATGTGGTGCGTGGCGCAGACGAAGTGGCGGTCAAGCTCATCGACAAGCGCACATTCAGCGCCAAGGTGATTGGCGCCGACAGCCGTACCGATGTTGCCGTCATCAAGATCACCGCCAACAACCTGCCTGCCGTCAAGCTGGGCGATCCCGCCCAGCTGCGGGTAGGCGAAGCGGTGGCGGCAATCGGGTCGCCATTCGGCTTCGAGAACTCCGTCACCGCCGGCATCGTCTCCGCCAAGGGCCGCTCGCTGCCGTCGGAAAGCTATGTGCCCTACATCCAGACCGATGTGCCGATCAACCCCGGCAACTCGGGCGGGCCGCTGTTCAACATGAAGGGCGAGGTGGTCGGCATCAATTCGCAGATCTACAGCCGCAGCGGCGGCTATCAGGGCGTGTCGTTCGCGATCCCGATCGATGTTGCCATGGAAGTTGCCGAACAGCTGAAGGCATCCGGCAAGATTTCGCGCGGCTGGCTGGGCGTGGTGGTCCAGGAAGTGACCGCCGATCTTGCCGAATCGTTCGGCATGGATCGACCGCGTGGCGCGCTGATTGCGCAGGTGCAGGCGGACGGCCCGGCGGCCCGGGCCGGGCTGCAGGCGGCCGATGTGATTCTCATGTTCGGCGGCAAGCCGGTTGAAAACTCGGGCGACCTGCCGCGCATGGTCGGCATGACCAAGCCGGGGGCGAAGATTCCGCTGCAGGTATGGCGCCGCGGCAAGCTGCAGAACATCACGGTGGAGTTGGGTGAGTTGCCGGGCGAGGAGCAGCTTGCCGGCAAGCCCGACAAGACGTATTCGCGAGGCGGCCTGGCCCTGGCCGAGCTGACGGCCGAGCAGCGGCGCGAGCTCGGGATCGACCATGGTTTGCTGGTGGAAGAAGTCACTGGCGACGCCGCGCGCGCAGGCATCCGCGTGGGTGACGTGATCCTCGCGGTGAACAACGGCAAGGTGGCCACGGTCGAGGCCTTCCGCAAGGCGATCGCCGCCATTCCCAAGGGCAAGAGCGCGGCCGTCCTGGTGCGGCGCGGCGAAGGCTCGCTCTACATTCCGCTGAAGATATCGGGTGAGTAAAACCCTCACGCTTTATACCCGGGCGGGCTGCCCGCTGTGCGAGGAAATGGCGGCAGAAGTCGGCGCGCTGACCGCGAATAGCGGGCATCGTCTGGCGCCCGTGGATGTGGATGCCGATCCGTCGCTCAAGGCGCGATTCGGCTGGGACGTGCCGCTGCTGTTCGACGGTGGCACCGAGATATGCCGCCATCAGCTCAATCTGCCGGCGCTGCAGGAATGGCTGCGCCTTAATCCCTGAAATCCGTTAAAATTCGGCTAGTTATCTCATCCCCGACCGGGCACGGAAACGTGCCCGTTTTGCTGTGTCCCAGAGTCTGATCCGCAATTTCTCCATCATCGCCCATATCGACCACGGCAAATCCACGCTGGCCGATCGCCTCATCCAGGCTTGCGGCGGTCTGTCCGACCGCGAAATGGAAGCGCAGGTGCTCGATTCCATGGACCTGGAAAAGGAACGCGGCATCACCATCAAGGCGCAGACCGCCGCGCTGAGCTACAAGGCGCAGGATGGCAAGGTCTACCGCCTGAACCTGATCGATACGCCCGGCCACGTCGACTTTTCCTACGAAGTGTCGCGTTCCCTGTCCGCGTGCGAAGGCGCGCTGCTGGTGGTCGATGCCTCGCAGGGGGTGGAAGCGCAGACGGTGGCAAACTGCTACACCGCGATCGACCTCGGCGTCGAGGTGATCCCGGTGCTGAACAAGATCGACCTGCCGGCGGCCGACCCCGACCGGGTGGCGGAAGAAATCGAGGATATCGTCGGGCTCGACGCGAGCGAGGCGGTGCGCGCCTCGGCCAAGACCGGAATCGGCATTGCCGAGATTCTCGAGGTGGTGGTGAAGCAGGTGCCGCCGCCGCGGGGCAACGAGGATGCGCCGCTGAAGGCGCTGATCATCGACTCCTGGTTCGACAACTACGTCGGCGTGGTGATGCTGGTGCGGGTGGTCGACGGCGCGCTGCGCCCCAAGGACAAGATTCGCTTCATGGCGTCCGGCGCGCAGCACCTGACCGAGCACGTCGGCGTGTTCACGCCGAAGGCGGTCGATCGGCCCAGCCTGTCGGCCGGCGAAGTCGGCTTTGTGATCGCCGGCATCAAGGAACTCAAGTCGGCGCAGGTGGGCGACACCATCACCCTGCTCGACCGGCCCGCGGCCGAGGCGCTGCCCGGTTTCAAGAAGGTGCAGTCGCAGGTCTTCGCCGGGCTCTATCCGATCGAGTCGCACGATTTCGAGGCGCTGCGCGACGCGCTGACCAAGCTGCAGTTGAACGACGCGGCGCTGCAGTTCGAGCCCGAAGTCTCGCAGGCGCTGGGCTTCGGCTTCCGTTGCGGCTTCCTCGGCCTGTTGCACATGGACATCGTGCAGGAGCGGCTCGAACGCGAATACAACATGGACCTCATCACCACCGCGCCGACGGTGGTGTATGAAGTGCTGATGAAAGACGGCACCCTGCTCAATGTCGAGAACCCGTTCAAGCTGCCCGAGCTGTCGAAGATCGAGGAAATCCGCGAGCCCATCATCACCGCAACGATTTTCGTGCCGGAAGAGTTCGTCGGCAACGTCATTACCCTGTGCAACCAGAAGCGTGGCATGCAGCTCGACATGCAGTACCACGGCAGGCAGGTGATGCTGCGCTACGACCTGCCGATGAACGAGGTGGTGATGGATTTCTTCGACAAGCTGAAGTCGACCAGCCGCGGCTACGCTTCGCTCGACTACGAATTCAAGGAATACCGCCCGGGCGACCTGGTCAAGCTCGACATCCTGGTCAACAACGAAAAGGTCGATGCGCTGTCCCTGATTGTGCACCGCGCCACCAGCGTGTATCGCGGGCGCGAACTGGCCTCCAAGATGCGCGAGATGATCCCGCGCCAGATGTTCGACGTGGCGGTGCAGGCGGCGATCGGCGCCAACATCATCGCGCGGGAAAACATCAAGGCCTTGCGCAAGAACGTACTCGCCAAATGCTACGGCGGCGACATCTCGCGCAAGAAGAAGCTGCTGGAAAAACAGAAGGCCGGCAAGCGGCGCATGAAGCAGGTCGGCAACGTCGAAATCCCGCAGGAAGCCTTTCTTGCGATCCTTCAGGTCTCGGACAAGTAATCACCATGAACTTCGCACTCATCCTGTTCATCGCGTTGGTCGTCACCGGTAGCATCTGGCTGCTCGACGTGCTGCTGTTCAGCCGTTACCGCGAAAAGGGCACCAGAGAGCCGCTGCTGGTCGAGTACGCCAAGAGCTTCTTCCCGGTCATCCTGATCGTGTTCGGCCTGCGCTCGTTTCTGGTCGAGCCATTCAAGATCCCGTCCGGCTCGATGATGCCGACGCTGTTGATCGGCGACTTCATCCTGGTCAACAAGTACACCTACGGCATCCGCCTGCCGGTGATCAACAAGAAAGTGGTCGCGCTGAACAACCCCGAGCGCGGCGACGTCATGGTATTCCGCTATCCGGCCGATCCCGGTCTCGATTACATCAAGCGCGTGGTCGGCGTGCCGGGCGACGTGGTCGAATACCGCGACAAGCAGCTCAGCATCAACGGCCAGCCGGTGCGCACGGTCAACGTTGGCACTTCCAGCTATGTTGGCAATGGCCTCAATTACGTCACCGCCATGGTGTACCAGGAGCATCTCAACGGCGTCGGCCACACCATGATGACCGAGCCGGGCAAGCCCGCGGTCTACCCGTCGCAGGTGGTGGACTTCCCCTACCGCGAAAACTGCTCCTACAATGCCGAGGGCGAAGGCTTCGTCTGCAAGGTTCCGGACGGGCACTATTTCATGATGGGCGACAATCGCGACGCCAGCAATGACAGCCGCTACTGGGGCTTCGTCCCGGACCGCAACATCGTCGGCAAGGCCTTCTTCATCTGGATGAACTTCGACGATTTTGGCCGCATCGGCACCACCCTTAAATAAGGACACACCATGACCCGCACTCCCCCCATGCAGTCCCAGCAACGCGGCCTGAGCATGATCGGCTTCCTGTTCGTCGCCGCTGTTCTGGTGGCGATTGCCATGCTGGCAATGAAGCTGGTGCCGGCCTATATCGAGTATTTCTCGGTGAAGAAAATTCTCGCCACGATGGGGCAGGAGCCCGACCTTCGGTCGAAAAGCAATGGCGAGCTCCGCAGTGATTTCGCGAAGCGCGCCAACACAGGCTATGTGACGGTGGTCAAGCCGGAGCATCTTACGATTGACCGCAGCGGCGGCACGCCAGTCATTTCCGCCGATTACGAATTCCGCACCAAGCTTTTTGGCAATGTCAGCCTGGTGGTCGACTTCAGCGCCAGTACCGACCCCAGCGCCGCGCCCGCCCAGATTGAATAACACCTTGCTGACCCAGCGCCTGCAGCAGGCGCTGGGATATACCTTTACCCGCGCCGATCTGCTGACCCAGGCGCTGACGCACCGCAGCTACGGTGCGGTCAACAACGAGCGGCTCGAATTTCTCGGCGACTCGGTGCTGAACTGCTCGGTCGCCCGTGCGCTTTACGATGCGTTTCCCGATTTGCCCGAAGGTAGCCTGTCGCGCCTGCGCGCCAACCTGGTGCGGCAGGAAACCCTGGCCGAGATTGCAGCGGCCCTGAGGCTGGGCGAGAGCCTGCGGCTGGGCGAGGGCGAACTGAAAAGTGGCGGATTCCGCCGCCCCTCGATTCTGGCCGATGCGCTCGAATCGCTGTTCGGCGCGATCTTTCTCGAAGCGGGGTTTGACGCAGCGCAGCGCGTGGTGACCGGCCTGTTTGCCCCGCTGGTGGCGCAAATCGACCCCACGGCCTCGGGCAAGGATGCCAAGACGGAATTGCAGGAAATCCTGCAGTCGCGCCGGCTGCCGCTGCCGGACTACCAGCTGGTCGACACCGAGGGCGAGGCGCACGACCAGAGCTTCATCGTCGAGTGCGTGCTCACCAAGCCCGCGCTCAGCACGCGCGGCGTCGGCAAGAGCCGCCGCGCCGCCGAACAGGAGGCCGCACGCCAGGCGTGCGCCGCGTTACGAAATGAACAGGCAGCAAAGAAGAGTGAAGTGCGTAAATGAGTGAATTCAAGTGTGGCCTCATCGCCATCGTCGGGCGCCCCAACGTCGGCAAGTCGACCCTGCTCAACCGTCTTGTCGGGCAGAAAGTCAGCATCACTTCGCGCAAGGCACAGACCACGCGTCACCGGGTGATGGGCATTCATACCACCGACGAGGCGCAGTTCGTGTTTGTCGATACGCCTGGATTCCAGACGCGCTACACCGGCACCATGAACCGCGCGATGAACAAGCGGGTGCGCGAAACGCTGTCGGATACCGACGTGGTGATGATGCTGGTGGAGGCGGGCCGGCTGAAGAACGAGGATCGCCAGGTGATGGAATTGCTGCCCAAGGATCGCCCGCTGATCCTGGTGGTCAACAAGATCGACCAGGTCAAGGATCGCGCCGAACTGATGGCGTATCTGCAGGAGGTCACTGCTGCACATGCGTTCACCGAGATCGTCCCGGTATCGGCCAAGCAGGGCAACAACCTCGACGAACTGCTGAAAACCCTGCAAACCCACCTGCCGGAGAACGCGCCGCTGTTCGAGGCGGACGACGTCACCGACCAGACCGAGCGCCAACTGGCCGCTGAACTGATTCGCGAAAAAGTCTTCCGTCTGTGCGGCGAGGAAATCCCCTACGGGGTGGCGGTGGCCATCGACAAGTTCGAGGAAGAGGGCAACCTGCGCCGCATTTTCGCTACCATCCTGGTCGACCGCGACACGCACAAGCCCATCATCATCGGCAAGGGCGGCGAGAAGCTCAAGACCATTTCCACCCAGGCGCGTCTCGACATGGAGCGCGCGTTCGACAGCAAGGTCTATCTTGAGGTCTGGGTCAAGGTCAAGGGCGGCTGGGCCGACGACGTGCGTATGCTGAGGTCGCTCGGCCTGGATTGAACGGCCTGATCCGCGAAGCGGATAAACGTTTTTCTGCATTTCATGTCCTCTGACGCCCGCATCAACAACGAACCCGGCTTCGTCCTCCACACCTATCCGTTCAAGGAAACCAGTGTGGTGGCGGAGGTGCTCACCCGCAGCCATGGGCGGGTGGCGCTGATCGCGCGCGGCGCGCGCCGGCCGACCTCGGCGCTGCGTGGGTTGATGCAGCCGTTCACCCCGCTGCTGCTGTCGTGGTTCGGCAAATCTGAACTGAAGACCCTGCATGGCGCCGAATGGCGGGGCGGCCTGATCGCCCCGCAGGGGCGCGCGCTGATGTGCGGGTTTTATCTGAACGAACTGCTGCTGCGCCTGCTGGCGCGCGGCGATGCGCACGAGTTGCTGTACGACCGTTATGTCGACACCCTCGACCAGCTGGCGGGCGAGGCGGGCGGCACCGATTTCGAACGTGCCAGCTATTTCGAGCGGATATTGCGCCGCTTCGAGAAAAATCTGCTGTCCGAGATCGGCTACGGCGCCACCTTCGATGTCGACGCCGACAGCGGGGTGCCGATCGAGCCTGGCGTCCGCTATGTGTTCCAGCCCGAACGCGGCGCACTGCGCGAGAGCGGGCTGCCCGGCTGCCCGGTCTCGGGCCAGACCCTGATCGATCTGGCGGCCGGCCGCTTCGAACGGCCGGCGACGCTGGTCGAGGCCAAGGCCCTGATGCGCACCCTGATCAACCACACCCTGGGCGGGAAGCCGCTTTATACTCGCCAGCTGTTACGCGAACTTACAGAACTGAATCCACTCGGCTGAACCCATGAGCATCTATCTCGGCGTCAACATCGACCACATCGCCACCCTGCGCCAGGCGCGCAAGACCCGCTACCCCAGCCCGGTCGAGGCCGCGCTGGTGGCGGAAACCGCCGGAGCCGACTCGATCACCCTGCATTTGCGCGAGGACCGTCGCCACATCCAGGATGCCGATGTCGCGATCCTGCGGCAGGTGCTGAAAACCAAGATGAATCTGGAAATGGCGGTGACCGATGAAATGCTCGCCATCGCCATCGCCACGCGGCCGCAGGACGTCTGCCTGGTGCCGGAAAAACGCGAGGAACTCACCACCGAAGGCGGCCTCGACGTCAAAGGCCAAGCGCCGAAAATAACCGATGCCTGCAAGCGCCTCGCCGACGCCGGCATCCGCGTCTCGCTGTTTATCGACGCCGATTTTGCGCAAATCGACGCGGCGCACGCGGCCGGCGCGCCGGTGATCGAAATCCACACCGGCGCCTATGCCGACGCGGAAACCGATGCCGCGCGCATCGTCGAATTCGAGCGCATCCGCAAGGCGGTGGCCTACGGCTGCAGCATTGGTTTGACGGTGAACGCCGGCCACGGCCTGACCTACCACAACGTGCGGGCGATTGCGGCGCTGCCGGGCATGCATGAACTCAACATCGGGCATGCCATTGTCGCGCAGGCGCTGTTCGTGGGCTGGAAAGAGGCGGTGGCGGAGATGAAGCGGCTGATGGTGGAAGCGGCAACTGGATAAACTGGCCGGGCGCCGGCGCGTTACGCGCCCGGTGGGTTTGACCGGATCGGGACTCAGTAAAGCTCGACGGCCACTGTCATGGTTTCATCTCTGCTGCATTCTGCGGCGGCGCGAGGTTGGCGATCAGCATCTTGTCCACCCGGTTCCGGTCCATATCCATCACTTCGAAACGCCAGTTCTTCCAATCGAAATGGTCGGCCACGGCAGGGATATGTCCCAGCATGTGCATGACGAATCCGCCCAGGGTGTTGAACGCATTCTCTTCCTCGCCCGGCAGGTCATCGTCAAACGCCAGGACTGACTTGAGCCGTTCGATGGTCACGCTGCCATCCACCAGCCAGGAACCATCTTCGCGTTCGACCACGTCCTGTTCGTCGGGCGAATCGTAGGAGGGCAAATCACCCACGATGGAGGTCAGCACGTCGGTCAGTGTCACCAGGCCTTCCAGATCACCGTATTCATCGACGATCAGCGCGAACTGCATGCGCGCCTTGCGGAAGCTTTCGAGCAGTTGGGTGGTGCTGACGCTATCCGGCACATACAGGGGCGCGCGCAAGGCTGCTTCGATATTCAGCGGGTCGCCGGCCAGCACGGGCTTGAGCAGGTCGGACGTGCGCAGGATCCCGGCGACATGGTCGAGCCCGTCGCGGCAGACCACGATGCGCTCATACGGGCTTTCTGCGATCAGACGGCGAATCTCGTCTTCCGGATCGTCGAGATCGATCAGATAAATATCGGTGCGATGGGTCATGATCGCGCCGAGGCGCTGCTCGTCCAGGCGCAACACATTGGAGACAATCTCTTGTTCGCTTTGATGGAATATCCCGGCCTCGGCGCCCTGACCCATCAGCACGTTGATTTCAGCGTCGGTCACCGGCGGTTCTTCCTTGCGGCGCGCACCCATCATGCGCAACAGCAAAGTGGAGGACGCAGACAGCAGCCACACCACAGGTCGCGTGAGGCGCGACAACATGTTCATGGGCCGCGCGATCAGGGAGGCGGTGCCTTCCGGTGCCAGCAGGCCCAGCCGTTTGGGAACCAGTTCGCCGACCACAACGGAAAAATAGGTCAGGCCGAGCACCACGATCGTGAGCGCGATGCCGCGGGCATAGGGTTCGAGCAGGGCGAACTGCGCCAGCCAGACTGCCAGAGGGTCGGCCAGCGCGGCTTCGCCGATGGCGCCGCTGAGAATGCCGATTGAAGTGATGCCTACCTGAACGGTGGAGAGGAAGGTCGAAGGGTCTGCGTGGAGGGCAAGCGCCGATTGCGCACCGGGGCTGCCGTCGTCGGCCAGCCGCTGCAGGCGGGCCTTGCGCGAGGACACCACGGCGATCTCCGACATGGCGAAAACGCCGTTGAGCAGGATGAGGAACAGTAGTAACGCTATATCCATATGCAAGCCGCCCATTGCCCGTGGGCACGCGACTCTAGTGTGGTGAAGGCGGCATTTTGCCTGAAAACCACTCTGAGCACCGCCTTTACGCGGCAGCAAGTTCAAACCTCGCCGCCGCCCGCCTGGGCTGGACAGCGCCTTGCGAATTTACAGTATCATCACCGCCCTGAACGGGCTCAGGCAGCGCGTCCGCCGACCGTGCCCATGACCCGCTGGATGGGTTTCTTTCCTTGACGGGCGCATACCCGAGAAGATCCCAGCGCCCGGCAGGGGCGCAGATCAGTGTGCCGCTTCAGCACCCTGCAAGGCAACGTGACAAAGACGAGGTATTTCAATGCAAGACGCAGGCACCCAAAGCGCACTCTCCGTCGGCGAACCCTGGATGTGGGGCGCATTCATCGCGTTCGTGCTGGTCATGCTGGCGCTCGATCTGTTTGTTTTTGGCGGTCGCAAGGCGCACAAGGTCAGCGTCAGGGAGGCGGCGGTCTGGTCAGGCGTCTGGATCAGTCTGGCGCTCCTGTTCAACGCCGGCCTGTGGTGGCATCTGAACGGGACAGTCGGCCCGGAGCTTGCCGACCAGAAGGCGCTGGAATTTCTGACCGGCTACCTGATCGAGAAATCGCTGTCGGTGGACAATGTATTCGTCTTCCTGCTCATCTTCACTTCATTTCACGTCGCACCCGAGTACCAGCGCCGCGTGCTGATCTATGGCGTGCTCGGTGCCATCGTCCTGCGCGCCGTCATGATCCTGGCCGGCGCCTGGGTGGTGCGCGAATTCAGCTGGGTGCTCTATCTCTTCGGCATTTTCCTGGTCGTTACCGGCATTCGGATGCTGGTCATGGCGGAGAAAGAACCGGACCTGGAAAAAAACCCGGTGCTCAGGTTCGCGCGCCGGCATTTGCGAATCAGCGACGGTTACCACGGCGAAAAATTTACCGTGATGAAGGAAGGCGTGCGCTATTTCACGCCGCTGTTCCTGGTGCTGATCCTGATCGAGGTGTCCGACGTGGTGTTCGCAGTGGATTCCATTCCGGCCATTTTCGCCATCACCACCGACCCGTTCATCGTCTTCACGTCCAACATCTTCGCCATCATGGGTCTGCGGGCGCTGTATTTCCTGCTCGCCGACGTGGCGGACCGTTTCCACCTGCTGAAATACGGCCTCGCGATGGTGCTCACCTTCATCGGCACCAAGATGCTGATCGCGCCCTGGGTCCACCTGCCGGTGGTGGTCTCGCTGGTGGTCATCGCAGTGCTGATTGGCGGAAGCGTCATCGCAAGCCTGATCGCCACGCGCAAGTCGTGATGGGCAGACCGCGTTGGTGGGGATTTCCATGAGCGCGGCCCTGTACTGCATGGATCAAAGCTACCGAGATTCGTCTGGCCGCGTCCGGTCCCGTGCACGCCCCACCTATTCAAGACGCGGTCAGTGAATGATTTTTTTCTTCAGTTTGATGCGCACGTAAAGCAGGATGATGACCGCGACCGCGCCCAGGGTGATGAAGGTGATCAGCTTCAGGTTGTCGCGCAGGGCGGCCTCATTGTGGCCGATGGTGTAGCCGAGCACAGCGAGGATGGTGACCCAGATGCCGGCGCCGAGGCTGGTGTAAAAGCAGAAGACGGGAAGATTCATGCGCGCGAGGCCGGCGGGCAGCGAGATATACTGCCGCACGGCCGGGATCAGCCGCCCGGTGAAGGTGGAGATATGGCCGTGGCAGGCGAAGAAGTCTTCCATGCGTTGCAGCGAATGTTCCTTGAACAGCACGTATTTGCCGTAGCGCTGCAGGAAGGGGCGTCCGAGCTTCAAGGCCAGCCAGTAGTTGAACAGCGCGCCCGCAAGGCTGCCGCCGATGCCGGCGAGGATCGCCAGCGCAAGGTTCATCTCGCCCTTGTAGGCGAGGTAGCCGGCCGGAATCATCACCACTTCGCTGGGGAAGGGAAAGAAGCTCGATTCCAGCGCCATCAGAATGAAAATTCCGCTGTAGTCCCAGTCGTGGATCGTGGCGAGGATCCAGGTAATGAAGTCGTGGAGCATTTGTTTGGGGTTAGGGGTCAGGAGAGGTGCGGCTTTGCCGCGCAGGAAAATCAGAAAAGGCCCTGATCCCTCACACGATCGCCTCCTCCTTCTTCTCGACCGGCTTGATGAAGTGTTCGCGCTTGACGCCGAACATCAGCAGCAGCGGCGCGGCGACCAGCGGCCAAGTTCAGTCGGTCAGGGAGGACTCTACGATAGTCCGCTAATTTAAGAAAAGCGGACGTTTAGAAGATCACCGTGCCCCATTACATGGCGGAATACACTGGCCCGCTACCACCTTCCGGTGGTTTCCACACAATGTTCTGCAGGGCATCCTTGATGTCGCAGGTTTTGCAGTGAATGCAGTTTTGCGCATTGATTTGCAGATGGCGCTTTTTATCTGTGACAACTATTTCGTAAACCCCAGCAGGGCAGTAACGTTGTTCTGGCGCGTCGAATTTTTCTATGCTGATGGAAACGGATGCCGCTTTATCGAGCAAGTGCAAGTGGCAGGGCTGATCGCGATCATGCGTGATATTGCTGAGCGCGACTGAGCTAAGCTTGTCGAAGCTGATTTTTCCATCCGGATTGGGGTAGTCGATTGTCGGCATTTCCGATGCAGGACATGTGCGCTCGTGATCAGCCTGCTGATGGCGCAGTGTCCATGGCAATCGCACCCCGCCAGCGGCCAGCCACATTTCAACCCCGCCAAACAGCGTGCCGAAGGTAGTTCCGAAACAGGATAGCATAGGCTTGACGTTGCGCACGGCATGCAAGTCACGCCAGACCCTTGAGTTGCGCAGTGCAGTCGGGTATTCACCGAGACAATCATGGCTGCGATTTGCTGCCATGGCAGACATCACGGCTTCGGCTGCAAGCATCCCGGATTTCATCGCATTGTGAATGCCCTTGATGCGCGGCACATTGACCATCCCGGCACTACATCCGATCAACGCTCCGCCAGGAAATACCAGTTCAGGCCAGGATTGCAAACCACCTTCGGTGATGGCGCGTGCGCCATACGACAAACGCTTGCCGCCTTCAAGCAGCGGGCGAATAGCCGGATGCATTTTGAATCGCTGAAACTCGTCGAAGGGTGACAGGTGTGGGTTGGCGTAATCGAGGTGAACTACAAAGCCGATCGAGACCAGGCCATCGCCATAATGGTAAATAAACGAGCCGCCCCCGGTATCCGCGGCAAGCGGCCAACCCAGACTGTGTTGCACCAGCCCGGGGCGATGCTTCTCCGCCGCAACCCGCCAGACCTCTTTGATTCCGAGGCCGTACTTTTGTGGGGACGAATTTTTACGAAGTTGAAACCGCTGCTCCAGGTCGCGGGTGAGCGACCCGCGAACGCCTTCAGCGATGAGCGTATAACGGGCGTGAATTTCAATGCCCGGCGCAAATTGCGGGCCTTTCTCGCCGTTTGCGGTACGCCCCATGTCGCCGGTTATGATTCCTGCAACCTCGCCCTGCTCGCCATACAGGATTTCCTGCGCGGCGTAACCCGCATAAATTTCCACTCCTGCTGCTTCTGCCTGACTCCCCAGCCATTGGCAAAACTCGCCCAGGCTGATGATGTAAGCCCCATGATTGGCCATCAATGGCGGCAACAAAGCGACCGGGATACGCCAGCTACCCCGTTCACCCAGCACAACAAATTCGTCTTTGCTTACAGGCGTAATCAGCGGTGCTCCCAGCACATCCCAGTCAGGCAGCAATTCATTCAATGAAACGGGATCAATCACCGCACCGGAAAGGATATGCGCCCCAAGCTGTGCACCTTTCTCCAACACGCAAACACTGATTTCCTGTCCGGTTTTCTGCGCAATCTGTTTCAAGCGCAGCGCCGCCGCAAGCCCGGCTGGACCCGCACCGACAATCAACACGTCATACGACATGACATCCCGCGACATATCAGGTGCGCCGTTACATTAACAATTCAGGACATTATAATATGCCCTCGATATGTGCCGGGTGGGGAAGATGAAGCTATTGGTGGCTGTAAAAAGAGTGGTCGATCACAACATCAAGGTACATATCAAACCTGATGGCTCCAATGTGGAATTGGCCGGCGCCCGCATGAGCATCAATCCGTTTGATGAAAACGCCATGGAAGCAGCCATGCGTCTCAAAGAGAGCGGCGCGGCAACCGAGGTTGTTGCGGTAACAGTAGGCACGACAGCGGCGCAGGATGTATTGCGACATGCGCTGGCCATGGGTGCGGACCGGGCCATCCTGCTGGAAAGTAGCGAGGCAGTTCAGCCTTTGGGGGTAGCCCGCTTGCTCAAGGTGTTGGTTGAACGCGAACAACCCGGCCTGGTACTTCTCGGCAAGCAGTCGATCGATGACGATACCTGCCAGACAGGCCAGATGTTGGCCGCGCTACTGGACTATGGGCAAGGCACATTTATTTCCGCACTGAACATAGAAAATGGCGAAGCTGTAGTCACGCGCGAAATAGAAGGTGGAACCGAAAAGATTGCGGTGAAATTGCCCGCCGTATTGACTGCCGACCTGCGGCTCAATGAACCGCGCTACGTAAAACTTCCCAATTTGATGATGGCCAAGAAAAAACCGATCCAGACCATCAGCGCGTCAGAATTCGGGATTGATGTATCACCGAGACTGGCCTTGGTCAAAGTTGCAGACCCCCCTGCTCGCAAAGCATGTGTCATGGTCAACAACGTGCAGGAGCTGGTTGAAAAATTACGCTCTGAGGCGAGGGTATTGCCATGAGTGTATTGATTCTGGCCGAACACGAAAATCAGAAGCTGAAGCCTTCTGTCTCCCAACTGGTCAGCGCAGCGCAATGCTGGAATCAGACTGTGCATGTGTTACTGGTCGGCAACGATCTCGCTGCCGCAGCCCAAGGCGCTGCGGCCATCACCGGCGTTGCCAGCGTGATGTGTGTCGAGGCTCCGCATCTGCAACACCCGCTCGCCGAAGACGTCGCCAACATTATTGCAGGCATGGGCCGCGAATATTCAGTGATTCTGGCCGCGCATAGCGCCTTTGGCAGGAATGCATTACCGCGCGTTGCGGCGCTTCTGGATGTGGAAATGGTTGGCAATGTTGTTGAGATACAAGCGCCTGCAACCTATGTGCGGCCAATCTACGTCGGCAATGTCTTTGCGACTGTGCGCAGCAATGACCCGATACAAGTGGTCACGCTGCGTGCCAGCCGGTTTGATATGGCCGATACAGGCAATAACGCTGAAATCGTCAAGCTCGCGCCACCGCCTGCATCAGCTAAAACACGCTGGCTGAGCGGAATACGTAACCAGTCTGATCGACCTGAGCTTGGTTCGGCGAGCGTTGTGGTTTCAGGTGGACGTTCGTTGGGCAGTGCAGAAAACTTTGAATCTGTGCTGGCACCACTGGCGGACAAACTCCATAGCGCACTGGGGGCCACCCGTTCCGCAGTGGATGCCGGATTTGCGCCCAACGATATCCAGATAGGACAAACGGGCACTGTGGTTGCACCCGAGCTTTATATCGCGGTTGGCATATCCGGCGCCGTGCAACACACAGCGGGCATGCAAGACAGCAAGATCGTCGTTGCCATCAATCACGATCCCGACGCCACAATTTTCCAGATGGCGGATTATGGTCTGGTTGCGGACCTGTTTGAAGCCGTTCCTGCCCTAACTGCGGCGCTTCCCTGAACACAAAAAATCACCGAGTCTGCCATGTCTGCTGAAAAACCCTCAAGCAACACCACGACCACACGCGTCTTGAGCGTGCATCACTGGAACGACACGTTATTCAGTTTCACAACCACACGCGACCCCGGCTTACGCTTTGAAAATGGTCAGTTTGTCATGATCGGCTTAATGGTTGACGGGAAATCGCTGATGCGTGCCTACAGTATCGCCAGCCCCAATTACGCAGAACACCTGGAGTTTTTCAGCATCAAAGTGCAAGACGGCCCGCTGACTTCGCGCCTGCAACACCTGAAGGTGGGTGACGAGGTGCTGATTTCGCGCAAACCCACTGGTACTCTGGTTGTGCGGGATTTGTTGCCTGGGCGTAACCTCTACCTGCTTTCCAGCGGCACAGGAATGGCACCATTCATAAGCCTGATTCAGGATCCGGAAGTTTACGAACTTTTTGAAAAGGTTGTACTGGTCCATGGCGTTCGCCAGGTTAGCGAACTAGCCTATGCCGATTTCATCACCAAAGAACTGCCACAAAACGAATTTTTTGGTGATCAGGTACGCGAGAAGTTGATTTATTACCCCACCGTCACGCGTGAGCCCTTCCGTAATCAGGGCCGCCTGACCGATTTGATCGGTAACGGGAAGTTATTCACTGACATTGGCTTGCCGCCATTAGATCCCGAGAAGGATCGGGCCATGGTTTGCGGTAGCCCCCAAATGCTGAAAGACACCATGCTTATGCTCGATCAGTGTGGTTTAAAAATATCGCCGCGCAGCGGTGAACCTGGTGCCTACGTAATTGAACGCGCTTTCGTGGAAAAGTAGGAAACCCCAAACAAATTCAAGGGCCCAAGTTCGGGATACGTTTGACGGGGACAAAAAAAAATAATGAACCAGCCTCATCAGGAAAATAGCACCACACGCGCCCTCGCCCTCGGGGCACTCGGCGTCGTCTTCGGCGACATCGGCACCAGCCCCCTTTACACCATGAAGGAGGTGTTCGGCGGCCATCACCTGGCACTTAGCCAGGACAACGTGCTGGGCATCCTCTCCCTGATTTTTTGGTCACTGATGCTCGTGGTGTCCCTGAAGTACGTCAGCGTCATGATGCGGGCCGACAACAAGGGGGAGGGCGGCATTCTGGCCTTGCTCTCCCTTCTTCAAGGTCACGCCCCGCTGGGGTCGCGGACCCGTTGGTTCCTGATGTCGCTGGGTTTCCTCGGAGCGTCATTGTTTTTCGGCGATACCCTGATTACCCCGGCCATCTCCGTGCTCTCTGCCGTTGAGGGGCTGGAAATAGGCGCCCCGGCCTTGCACCCCTTCATCGTGCCGCTTGCACTCGGCATTCTGGTGGGGCTGTTCATTATTCAACGACACGGCACAGCCTCCATTGGCAAGTTGTTCGGTCCGGTCATGCTGGTCTGGTTTGGCGTGCTTGGCCTGCTCGGAACGCTCAGCATCTTCCAGCATCCCCAGGTCCTCGCTGCACTCCTGCCTATCCATGCCTTGCATTTTTTTGCTGCGCACGGCACGGCCAGCTTCCTCATCCTCGGCGCGGTCGTGCTGGCGATTACCGGTGCGGAGGCCCTGTATGCCGATATGGGGCATTTCGGCGGCCGGCCCATCCGGTTGATCTGGTTCGCCTTCGTCCTGCCGGCGTTGGTGCTCAACTACTTCGGGCAGGGGGCATTGCTGCTCACCAACCCGGAGGCCGTGCGCAACCCGTTTTATATGCTCGCACCCGAATGGGCGCTCTACCCCATGATCGGTTTGGCCACGGCGGCGACCGTGATTGCCTCCCAGGCGGTCATCTCGGGCGCGTTCTCGGTGACCCGCCAGGCTATCCAGATGGGCTATGCCCCGCGTCTGATCATTCGCCACACGTCTGCTTCCGAGGCGGGGCAGATCTATATCCCTTTCGTGAACTGGACCCTGGCGATCGGCGTCGCCCTGCTGGTGCTGGGTTTCCAGAGTTCGAGCAATCTGGCTGCCGCCTACGGTATCGCCGTGACCGCCACCTTCGCCATCGATACCCTGTTGGTGGGCCTGGTCATGCGTGTGATCTGGGGTTTTGGTCGTGGTGTGACCTTGGCTGCCATGCTGGTCTTCCTCACTGTCGACCTTGCCTTCTTCGGCGCGAATGTAGTCAAAATCCCGGACGGCGGCTGGTTCCCCTTGGCGGCAGCGCTGACGATTTTCACCCTGCTGGTGACCTGGAAGCGCGGCCGGGAGATTGTGAGGCTGCGTCTCAGCGAAAGGGCATTGCCCCTTGGCCCCTTTGTGAAGAGTCTGCTGGAGAACGCACCGATTCGCGTTCCAGGAACCGCCGTATTCATGACCGCGGAATCAAAAGCGGTGCCCTCAGCTCTACTGCACAACATCAAGCACAACAAGGTGCTGCACGAACGCGTGGTAATCCTGAACGTGCGCTATGCCGAAGTTCCCTATGTTCCTGCCGACTTTCGGCTTGAATTGGAAAAACTGGCTGAAGGCTTCTACCACGTCGTCGTCCGCTACGGATTCATGGACGACATCGACATCCCCAAGGCCCTTTCGGAGTGTCCCTGTGGCATGGAGTTCGACATGATGGACACCACCTTCTTTTTCAGTCGGGAAAATCTGATCCCCACCCGCGGCGAAGGCATGTCGCTTTGGCGCGAGCATATTTTTGCTGCCATGGCACGTAACGCCGCCAGCCCAATGACTTTTTTCCAAATTCCCGCCAACCGGGTAGTCGAACTCGGCGCGCAGCTTGAGATTTGAGACTTTTCTCTGAGGGGGGATGGCGCATGGGTGAAAGCACACATCCCTTAACAATCATTTTCAATCTTGGTGAAAGGTGCGTTCCGCACCGAAGACCAGCCCGTCAGCTAGACACTTATTGAGGTGTCCGAAACGGGTTGACCCCGGACTTTCGTGGAATCTCAGCGTCGCTTCTGCCACCACACATACCCACCAATAATCAGCGCAACAAACACAATCACGCCGATGGTGATGTGATGCTGGTATTGCGTGAGGAGCGCTTCATTGCCGCCGAGGAAGTAGCCGAACAGGGTGAGTATGAGCGACCACAGCCCGGCGCCGAGGCAGGTGTAGAAGGCGAACGCGCCGGGGTTCATGCGGGTGAGTCCGGCCGGGATGGAGATAAGGTGGCGGATACCTGGGATGAGGCGGCCGGTGAAGGTGGAGACTGCTCCGTGCTTGAGGAAGAACGCATCGGTCTTGTGCAGCAGCGCGGGGCGCACGAAGAAATAGCGCCCCCAACGTTCGAGGAACGGGCGTCCCAGCCACATCGACACCACGTAGTTGAACGATGCACCGACCAGGCTGCCGGCGGTGGAGGCGAGCACGATCAGCCAGAAATTCATCTCCCCCTGGTGCGCTAGGTAGCCTGCCGGAATCAGCACCAGTTCGCTCGGCACTGGCAGCACCGTGGATTCCAGCGCCATCAGAATGAAAATTCCGCTGTAGCCCCAGTCGTGGACCGTGGCGAGGATCCAGGTAATGAAGTCGTGGAGCATTTGTTAGGGGTTAGGGGGCAGGAGAGGTGCGGCTTTGTCGCGCAGGAAAATCAGAAAAGGCCTGGTCCCTCACACGACCGCCTCTTCCTTCTTCTCGACCGGCTTGATGAAGTGCTCGCGCTTGACTCCGAACATCAGCAGCAGGGGGCTGGCGACCAGCACCGAGGAGTAGATGCCGAACATGATCCCGATGGTGAGCGCGAGCGCAAAGTTGTGCAGCGCCTCGCCGCCGAAGAGCAGCATCGACAGCACCATGATTTGCGTCGAGCCGTGGGTGATGATGGTGCGGCTCATGGTGCGGGTGATGGCGTCGTCGATGATGTGCGGGATGGTGGCGCCGCGCATCTTGCGGATGTTCTCGCGGATGCGGTCGAATACCACCACCGATTCGTTGACCGAATAGCCCAGGACCGCCAGCACGCCGGCCAGCACGGTGAGGGTGAACTCCCACTGGAAGAAGGCGAACACGCCGAGGATGATGATGATGTCGTGCATGTTGGCGAGCATGCCCGCCACCGCGAAGCGCCATTCGAAGCGCACCGCCAGGTAGGCCATGATGCCGAAGGAGACCACCAGCAGCGCTAGGGCGCCACTGTCGTAAAGCTCCTTGCCAACCTGCGGGCCGACGAAATCGACGCGCTTCAACTCGACTGTTGGGTCGACGGTTTTCAATGCAGACATCACGATGTTGCTGGTTTCTGCAGCATTGGCGTCCTGCTTCACCGGCAGGCGGATCAGCACGTCGTGGCTAGTGCCGAAATTCTGTACCGACACCTCGGGCAGGCCGGTTTTTTCCAGCGCAGTCCGGATTGTGTGCAAGTCGGCCGGCTGGCTTGTGCGTACTTCCATCAGCGTGCCGCCGGTGAAATCGACACCCAGATTCAGGCCCTGGTGCCACAGCGACCAGACCGCGAAGATAAAGGTGAACAGCGAAATCGCCGTCGTCACTTTCCCCCAGCTCATGAAGGGGATGGTTTTTTTGAACGGGAAAAATTCCAGCATGGCGTGATCCTTAGATCGAGACCTTGGCCAGCCGCGCCTGGCGGCCATAGGTGAGGTTGACCATGGCGCGCGACACGGTGACGGCACTGAACATGGAGGTGAGGATGCCCAGACACAGCACCACCGCAAAGCCGCGTACCGGGCCGGAACCCAGCCAGAACAGGGCGATGCCGGCGATCAGCGTGGTGAGGTTGGAGTCGAGAATGGTGCCCCAAGCGCGATCGTAACCGGCATGGATGGCGGCTTGCGGGGTGGCGCCGTTGCGCAGTTCTTCCCGGATGCGTTCATTGATCAGCACGTTGGCGTCAATTGCCATACCCAAGGTAAGCGCAATCGCCGCCATGCCCGGCAGGGTGAGCGTGGCCTGCAGCATCGACAGCAGCGCGATCAGGAAGAAGCCGTTGATGGCGAGTGCGATCGAAGAGTACACCCCGAACACGCGGTAGTAGATGACCATGAACAGTGTGACAGCAAGAAAACCCCAGAGGTTGGAATGGAAGCCTTTTTCGATGTTTTCGGCCCCCATGCTGGGGCCGACGGTGCGTTCCTCCACGATCTGCATCGGCGCGGCGAGCGCGCCGGCGCGCAGCAGCAGGGCCACGTCGGACGCTTCCTGCGCGGACTCCATGCCGGTGACCTGTACCCGGCCGCCGCCGATTTCCTCGCGGATCACCGGCGCCGTGATGACTTCGGCGCGGCCTTTTTCGATCAGCAGGATGGCCATGCGCTTGTTGACGTTTTCGCGCGTCACGTCCTTGAAGATGCGCGCGCCCGTGCCGTCCAGGTTGATGTGGACCGCGGCCTGGCCGCTGGTGTTGTCGAAGCCGGGCGTGGCGTTGGTGATCGAATCGCCGGTCAGCACCACGTCCTTTTTCACCGCGATCGGTGCGCCCTCGCGGCTGGGAACGATTTCCGCGCCGAACGGCGCCTGGCCCTGCGCCAGCGCCAGCGGGTCGGCCAGTTCGTCGACCATGCGGATTTCCAGCGTGGCGGTGCGACCGAGGATGTCCTTGGCCTTGGCGGTGTCCTGCACGCCGGGCAGCTGCACCACGACGCGGTTGGCGCCCTGCTGCTGGATCACCGGCTCGGCCACGCCGAGCTCGTTGACGCGATTGCGCAGCGTCGTGATGTTCTGCTGCAGGGCGAATTCCTGTACCTGTTTTTCGGCTTCCGGCTTCAGCCGCGCGGTCAGGGTGAAGCCTTCAGCCTGGTCGTCAGAGGTGTACGCGAGGTCGGTGAACGCCGTTCCCAGTTTGTTGACGGCAGCGTCGCGCTGATCGCGGGTGGCGAAATGCACGGTCACCGCATCGCCTTCGCGGCTGATGCGGCCGTAGCGGATCTTGGCACTGCGCAGCTCGGTGCGGAAATCGTTTTGGTAGCGGATAGCAGTCTTTTCCAGCGCTGCCTTCATGTCCACTTCCAGCAGGAAATGCACGCCGCCTCGCAAGTCGAGGCCGAGATACATCGGCATCGCGTTGATCGCCGACAGCCAGGCCGGCGAGGCCGGCAGCAGATTCAGCGCCACCGTGTAGCGTTCGCCGAGACTATTCTGCAGCACGTCCTTGGCCTGGATTTGCAGGTCGGTGCTGACAAGGCGTGCCTTGATGCTGTTGCCCGACAGTTCCACCCCGCTGTAGGTGACGTTGGCCGCCTTGAGCAGCGACTCCACCTGCCCCAGCAGCGCCGTGTCGACCTTTTCCGTGGTGCGTATCGGCGAAATCTGCACCGCCGGCACTTCGCCAAAAAAGTTGGGCAGGGCGTAGAGGAAGGCGACCACCAGCGTGATGCCGATGAGCACATTTTTCCAGAGCGGGAAGCGGTTCATTGTTTAGCCGAGAGCGGTGAGCGGAGAGGGGCGAGCAGGGACATGAGCCAGCTCGCGCGTCGGTGTCTTACAGGCCTTTGATCGTGCCTTTCGGAAGCAGGGTCTGGATCGACTGCTTCTGCACATGGGTGATCACGCCGTCGGCAATTTCCAGCGACACATACTGTTCGCCGATTTTGGCGACCTTGCCGACCTGGCCGCTGGCGGTGATGACTTCATCGCCTTTTTGTATTTCCGACAGCATTCTTTTCTGTTCCTTGGCGCGCTTCATCTGCGGGCGGATGAGCATGAACCAGAACAGGATGAAAATAATAATCAGCGGCAGAAATTGCTGAACCATTTCCATGCCGCTGGCGGCGGGTGCGGCGGTTTGCGCGTGGGCAAGAGAAATCATGGATAGAGCTCCAAATCAAAACAGATTAATTAAAACCGTGCGATTCTACCACCCACGTGTTTGCATCTCGTGAAACCGCATCGTGAAATCGGCAAAGCGCTGGGCCTCGATCGCGGTGCGGATGTCGGCCATCAGACGGTGGTAGTAATGCAGGTTGTGGATGGTGGCGAGCCGCGCGCCGAGTATTTCGTTGGCCCGGATCAGGTGGTGCACGTAGGCGCGGCTGAAATGGGTGCAGGTGTGGCAGGTGCATTCATCGTCGATCGGCGCGGTGTCGGTTTTCCAGCGCGCATTGCGGATGCGCATGTCGCCATGCCGGGTGTACAGGATGCCGTGGCGCGCGTTGCGCGTCGGCAGCACGCAGTCGAATTGGTCGATCCCCTGGGCCACCGCCGCGACCAGGTCCGACGGCGTGCCGACGCCCATCAGGTAGCGCGGCTTGTCGGCCGGCAGCTGCGGTGCGGTGTGGGCGAGGATGCGCTTCATGTCGTCCTTCGGTTCGCCCACCGAGAGGCCGCCGATGGCGTAGCCGTCGAAGTCCATGCCGATCAGTTCGCGCGCCGACTCGTCGCGCAGATCCTCGAACATGCCGCCCTGAACGATGCCGTAGAGCGCGTTGGGATTGCCGGCATGCGCCGCCTTGGAGCGTTCTGCCCAGCGCAGGCTCATCCGCATCGAGTCGGCGGCCTCGCGCTCGGTGGCGGGGTAGGGCGTGCATTCGTCGAAGATCATCACGATGTCGGAATTCAGCGTGTGCTGGATATGCATCGAGATCTCGGGGGTGAGAAACAGCTTGTCGCCGTTGATCGGCGAGGCGAACTTCACGCCTTCCTCGGTGATCTTCCTGAGCTTGCCCAGGCTAAACACCTGGAAGCCGCCCGAATCGGTGAGGATGGGTTTGTCCCAGCCCATGAAGCGGTGCAGCCCGCCAAACTTTTCAACCACCTCCAGCCCCGGTCGCAGCCACAGGTGGAAGGTATTGGACAGCACCATCTCGAAGCCGATGTCGGTGAGTTCCGCCGGCGACATCGCCTTGACGGTGCCATAGGTGCCGACCGGCATGAAAACCGGGGTCTGCACGGTGCCGTGCGCGAGATGAAGCTGGCCGCGCCGCGCGCCGCCGTCGGTGGTGAGGAGGTCGAATTTCATGCGGGTGGGCGCTTTTCCAGAAACATAGCATCGCCATAGCTGAAGAAGCGGTAGCGCTCGGCTATGGCATGGGCGTAGGCCGCGCGGATGGTGTCGACGCCGGCAAACGCGGAGACCAGCATCAGGAGCGTGGACTTGGGCAAATGAAAGTTGGTGATGAGCACGTCGACCACTTGGAAGCGATAGCCGGGCGTGATGAAGATGTCGGTTTCACTGGCGCCCGCGTGCAGTTCACCGGCCTGCGCCGCAGCCGCCAGCGCGGCTGCCTCTAATGCGCGGAGGCTGGTGGTGCCCACTGCCACCACGCGGCCGCCGCGGGCGCGCGTCTCGCAGATGGCGTCGACGGTTGCCTGCGGAATCGTGTAGCGCTCGCTGTGCATTTTGTGGTCGGCGATGTTGTCCACCCGCACCGGCAGGAAAGTGCCCGCGCCGACGTGCAGCGTCACCTGCGCCGTGCGGATGCCCTGGTCGCGCAGCGCATCCAGCATCGCGCTGTCGAAATGTAGGCCGGCCGTCGGCGCTGCGACCGCGCCGGGCTCGTTCGCATACACCGTCTGGTAGCGTGCTTCGTCGTCGGCCGTCGGCGCGTGTCCGATGTAGGGCGGCAGCGGCAGCTGGCCGAGCTGGTCGAGCGCCTGCAGAACCGGACGCGAAAAGCGCAGCTGCGTCAGGCCGTCCTGCCGCGCCAGCACGTCGAGGGTGATGCCTTCGGACAGGTGAATGCGGGAACCCGGCTTGGGCGCATGGCTCGCGCGGATGAAGGCCAGCGCATCGAATTCGCCCGTGACCCGTTCCACCAGCAGCTCGACCCTGCCGCCGGAGTCCTTGGTGCCGAACAGCCGCGCCTTGATCACGCGCGTGTCGTTCATCACCAGCAGGTCGTTCGGGCGCAGCAGGGCGGGCAAGTCGCCAAACCGGCGGTCGTGAAGCGTGCCGGACGCCTCGACGTGCAGCAGCCGGCTGCCGCCGCGCACCGCGGGCGGCAGCTGCGCGATCAACGCCTCGGGCAAATCAAAATCAAAATCGGCAAGCTGCATGGGGCGCGATTATAGCCGCCGCCTTGCAGCAGGACACCTGATTCGGCGATAATGCCCGGCTTCTGTTGCTGGACGCATTCGCGCCCGGCCCCTTTGCCGGGATGGCGGAATCGGTAGACGCAGCGGATTCAAAATCCGCCGCTGGTAACAGTGTGGGGGTTCGAGTCCCCCTCCCGGCACCAATCAGTTTTCTTTCAGGATTTCCCTTCCGGGGCTATAGGCACCGTCCTCTTGTTGCGGCACTATTTGGGTGCATTGTGGTCATTTCTGCCCTACGCTTAAAAAAAGCGAGCCTGCATTGTTTGGGTGCATTCATGGCTTTGTCATCAGGGGCTCACCGGTTTTGCATAGAGTTTGCAATGGCATGCGCGGTGGCGTATGTGTGTGGCACAGGCGTTGCTAGATAACAGTCGAATGACAGCCCATGCTGTTGTTGAACGGGAGTAAGGGAATGCCTTTATCTGTAGAGGAACTTCGAGGCGAAACGGGCATGTTGCGCTGGCCGGTGTCTCGCGTGCTACAGGCGCACAGGATGCAGATGGCGACGACGCACATGCGCGACCTGTTCGTCGCCGACCCGGCGCGCGCCGAGCGGTTTTCGCTGCAGGTGGGCGATGTGCTGCTGGACTATTCGAAGAACCGCATCACCGACGAGACCATGTGCCTGCTCGTGCGGCTGGCCGAAGAGGCCGATGTGGCCGGCTGGCGCGAGCGCATGTTCGGCGGCGAGAAGATCAACAACACAGAAGACCGCGCGGTGCTTCACGTCGCCTTGCGCAATCGCGGCAATCGTCCGGTCATGGTCGACGGCGAAGACGTGATGCCAAAGGTCAACGCGGTGATCGAAAGGATGGGCGCGTTTGCCGAGCAGGTGCGCAGCGGCGAATGGCGCGGCTACAGCGGCGAACGGATCACCGACGTGGTCAACATCGGCATCGGCGGTTCCGACCTGGGGCCGCAGATGGCGGTTCAGGCGCTGGCGCCTTATCGCCACCCGCAGCTGAAGGTGCATTTCATTTCCAATATCGACGGCGCCCACGTGAAGGAGGCGCTGGAATCGCTGGATCCCGCAACCACCCTGTTCATCGTGGCGTCGAAAACCTTCACCACGCAGGAAACCATGACCAATGCGCACTATGCGCGCACCTGGTTTCTGGCGCAGGCGCAGGAAGACCGCCACATCGCCCGGCACTTTGTCGCGGTGTCGACCAACCGCGAGGCGGTGACGGCATTCGGCATCGACCCTGCCAACATGTTCGAGTTCTGGGACTGGGTGGGCGGGCGCTATTCGCTGTGGTCGGCGATCGGGCTGTCGGTCATGTTGGCGGTGGGGGCGGAGTGCTTCATCGAAATGCTGGACGGCGCGCACGCGATGGACGCGCATTTTCGCCAGGCGCCGCTCGATCAGAACATGCCGGTGATCCTGGCGTTGCTGGGCGTCTGGTACAACAATTTTTTCGGCGCACAATCGCAGGCCATCCTGCCTTACGACCACGCCCTGCGCAGCCTGCCCGCCTACCTGCAGCAGGCCGATATGGAAAGCAACGGCAAGTCGGTCGACCGCGACGGCAAGGGCGTGGATTACGCCACCGGCCCCATCATCTGGGGCGCGACCGGCATCAACGGCCAGCACGCGTTCTACCAGCTGCTGCACCAGGGCACCCGGCTGGTCCCGGCCGACTTTATCGTCTCGGTCGAGCCGCCGACCGAATTGCAGGAACATCACGACATCCTGATCGCCAACGTCCTGGCGCAGACCGAGGCGCTGATGCGCGGCCGCACGCGCGAGGAGACGCAGCTTGAAATGGGCTCGCCGGCCAGCCCGTTTCTGCAGCACAAGGTGTTCGACGGCAACCATCCCAGCAATGCGATCCTGCTGCAGTCGCTTACGCCGCATAGCCTGGGCATGCTGGTCGCGCTCTACGAACACAAGATCTTCGTGCAGGGCGTGATCTGGAACCTGAACTCATACGACCAGTGGGGGGTGGAGCTCGGAAAACAGCTCGCCCGCCGCATCCTGCCCGAGCTGCAGGCCGACGCGACCGTGACCAGCCACGATGCCTCGACCAATGCACTGATCAATCATTACCGGCGCATGCGCCGGCACACGCCTGCCTAACATTTTGATTATGGATCTCATCGCAGGCGACATTGGCGGAACCAAGAGCTGGCTGGCGTGGATGACGGGCGAGCCGGACGGGGTGCCGCAGCTGCGTTTCGAGCAGGTGTATTCGAGCGCGGCATTCGCAACGGCAGACGATCTGATTCGCCAGTTCATCGCCGATTCGAAGCTGGCGGCCGTGCCGGATCGCCTGTTGCTGGCGCTGCCGGGGCCGCTGCACGCGCAACGCGCCACGCTCACCAATCTGGACTGGACGCTCGAGGCCGCTGACATGGGCGCCTCGCTCGGTATTGGTTACGTGCGCTTCATCAACGACTTCCAGGCCGCCGCCGCCGGTGTGGCGACGCTGACTGCCGCCGACGTGGTCGCGCTCAATCCGCAGCCGGCCGAGGCGGGGGGCGTGCGCGCCATCACCGGCGCCGGCACCGGGCTGGGACTGGCCTTCATGCTGGCCGATGCCGGTGGTCGCTACCGCAGCTTCGCCAGCGAAGGCGGGCACATCGACTTCGCGCCGGCCAATGCGGTGCAGCAGCGTCTGCTGGAACAGCTGCGCGCATCCTATGGCCATGTGTCATGGGAACGGGCGGTATCGGGATTGGCGATGAACGACCTGTACCGTTTCTGCTGCGCCGAACACCACGCCGCGCTGCCCGCCGCGCCGGTCGACGGTGCCGCGCTGATCGCGCGCGCCGAAGCAGGCGACGCCGCTGCCGAGGCCGCGCTCGACCTGTTCATCGATTTATACGGATCGTGGGTCGGCAATGCGGCGCTGCTCTACCAGCCGCGCGGCGGGCTGTATGTCGCGGGCGGCATCGCCGTTCATCTGCGGGCACGCATGCAGTCGCCGCGCTTCATGGCTGCAGCCGCCGACAAGGGGCGTATGCGCGGGGTGGTCGAGCGCACCCCGATTTTTCTGATCACCAATAGCCGGCTGGGTGTGCAGGGCGCGATCGCGACTGCGTTTGCCACGTCCTGAGCTATTCACCATTCATTCCAAACCAGCGCAACCAGGAGCGGGCATGACCATTACCAAGGAAGAGCAGACGCGGCTTTATCGCTATTACACCGAGCCCAAGATCGCGACCGACCTCACGCGCCGGACGCTGGCGCTGGTGCTGGCGGGCGGCGAAGGCTCGCGGCTGAAGGACCTGACTGCCTGGCGCGCCAAGCCGGCGGTGCCGATCGGCGGCAAGTACCGCATCATCGACTTTACGCTGTCGAACTGCGTCAACTCGGGCATTCGCCGCATCGGCGTGCTCACCCAATACAAGTCGCATTCGCTGATTCGCCACCTGCAGCGTGCGTGGGGCTTCATGCGCGCCGAGATCGGCGAGTTCGTGGAAATCCTGCCGGCGCAGCAGCGCACCAACAAGAAGGAGTGGTACCAGGGCACCGCCGATGCGCTGTTCCAGAATATCGACATCATGCAGCGCCACCGCCCGGAGTATGTGCTGGTGCTGGGCGGCGACCACGTCTACACCATGGACTACTCGGAGATGCTGCTCTACCACGTGCAGACCGGCGCGGATTTCACTGTCGGCAGCATCGAGGTGCCGGCGGCCGAGGCGAGCGCATTCGGCGTGATGACGGTCGACGAAGACATGCGCATCACCCGCTTCACCGAAAAACCCAAACACCCCGACAGCATTCCCGGCAAGCCCGGCACCACACTGGTGTCGATGGGGATTTATATTTTCTCCAAGGATTTTCTCTACAAGACGCTGATCGCCGACGCCGGCAATCCCCTTTCGGCTCACGACTTCGGCAAGAACATCATTCCCGAAAACATCGGCGATGCCCGTGCGATGGCCTTCCCCTTCCGCAACAAGGATGGCCTGCCAGCCTATTGGCGCGATGTCGGGACGCTGTATTCCTACTGGCAGACCAACATGGAACTGTGCTCGGTCGAACCCGAGCTCAACCTGTACAACCGCGACTGGCCGATCTGGACCTACCAGCCGCAATACCCGCCCGCCAAGTTCATCCTCGACGACGAGGGGCGGCGCGGCGAGGCGATCGATTCGCTGATCGCCGGCGGCTGCATCCTGTCGGGGGCGCGGGTCAAGCGCTCGGTGCTGTTCTTCGCCACCACGGTGGAAAACTACAGCCTGATCAAGGACAGCGTGATCCTGCCCAAGGTCAGCATCGGCAGCCATTGCCGCATCACCCGCGCCATCATCGACAAGGGCTGCGTGATCGAAGACGGCACGGTGATCGGCGAGGATCCGGTGGAGGACGCCAGGCGCTTTCACGTGACCAAGGAAGGCATCACCCTGGTGACCCCGGCGATGCTCGGCCAGAACCTGTACGCGAGGCTGCAGAACGACTATGACGGCTAAGCCGCTCAACGTGGTGCTGTGCTGGCACATGCACCAGCCGTATTACCGCGAAGGCCTCAAGGGCGCGTATCACCTGCCCTGGGTGTACCTGCACGGCATCAAGGACTACAGCGACATGGCCGCGCATCTGGAGCGCTACCCCTTGATGCGCGCGGTGGTGAATTTCGCCCCGGTGCTGCTGGAGCAGCTGGATGACTACGCACAGCAGCTCGATGTGCTGTTAAAGCATGGCAAGCCCACCCAGGACCACATGCTGAATCTGCTGTCCGGCGTCGAGCGCATTCCGTCGGATGTCGCCAGTCGCCTGCGCATCGTCCAGGATTGCCAGCGCTGCCATGCGCCGCGCATGATCCATCCGTATCCCGCGTTTTATCGCCTGGTGCGCATGATCAGCCCCAGCCATGCCGACGCCGGGGGCGCTGCCGACCTGCCTGTGCAGCTGGGCTACCTGTCCGAGCAGTATTTCCTTGACCTCTTGACCTGGTATCACCTCGCCTGGCTGGGCAACTCGCTGCGCCAGCTGCCGCTGGCGCAGCGGCTGATGGCGCAGGAAACGGGATTTTCCGCCGCCGACCGCCACGAGCTGCTGCACCTGATGCAGAGCTGCATGGCCGGCCTTATTCCGCGCTACCGCGCGCTTGCCGAGCGCGGCCAGGTCGAGCTGTCGATGGCGCCTTACGGCCACCCCATCGTGCCGCTCTTGAACGACTTCGGCAACCTGCGCGACGCGCTGCCCGACGTTCCCGTGCCCGACGCTACCGCCTATCCGGGCGGTTCGGCGCGCGCACGCTGGCATCTGCAGCATGGCGTTGCGGTGTTCGAGCGCTACTTCGGCATCAAGCCGGCGGGCGTGTGGCTGTCGGAAGGCGGGGTGAGCGAGGATGCGCTGGCCCAGCTCGACGAAATGGAATTTGCCTGGACTGCCTCGGGCGAGGGCGTATGGCGCAACAGCTGCGCCAAGTCGGGCTGCCCGGACAAAGAGGTGCAAAGCCGCCACACGCTGTTTTCGCCGGCGCGCATCGACGGCTTCAAGACGCGGGTGTTTTTCCGCGACGACGGCCTGTCGGACCTGATCGGCTTCAAATACAGCGACTGGCACGCCGACGACGCGGTGGCCGATTTCATCCGGCATCTTGAAAACATCGCCACTTTTTTTGGCAAGGACGCCCACCACCATGTGGTTTCGATCATCCTCGACGGTGAAAACGCCTGGGAGTACTACCCCGACAACGGCCACCATTTTCTGGATGCGCTCTACGCGGCATTGTCCAGCCATCCGACCCTCAAGGTCAGCACCTTCGCCGAGCAGGCCGCGTATGCGCCCGCCAAGCCCATGAAGCGACTGGCGGCCGGCAGCTGGGTCTACGGCAGCTTCTCGACCTGGATCGGATCGGAAGACAAGAACCGCGGCTGGGACTATCTGGTCGCCGCCAAAAAGGCCTACGACAGCGTGGTGGCCGCCGGCAAACTGAACGCCGACCAACTGGCACTGGCCACCCGTCAGCTCGCCGTGTGCGAAGGCTCCGACTGGTTCTGGTGGTTCGGCGACTACAACCCCTCGGGCAGCGTCAGCGACTTCGAACAGCTGTATCGCACTCAACTGCGCGAGCTGTATCGCCTGCTTGGCGTGGCGCCGCCCGCACTGCTCGACGTGCCGCTGTCCGCCGGCGGCGGCTGGGCGGAAAACGCCGGCACCATGCGCCGAAACGCATAATGAACCTGGAAATCCAATGGTGGGACATTTAGGATGAACTTCGACACCCATCGCGCCGGCCTCTTGCTGCATCCGACCTCGCTGCCGTCCGGCACCCTGGCTGACGCGGGGCGCTGGCTGGATTTCCTGCAGGCGGCGGGGTTCGGCGTGTGGCAGATGCTGCCACTGGGCATCCCGCTCACCGGCCTGTCGCCCTATCAGTGCGCGTCGGCGTTTGCGGTCAATCCGGCGCTGTTTCCCGCAGTGCCGGCAGACATGCACGGCTTTGCCGACTGGCGCCGCCAGCAGGCGCATTGGCTGGCGGATTTTGCGCGCTTCATGGTCATCAAGGCGGAGCAGGGCGGCGCCGCCTGGACCGACTGGCCGGTCGCGCTGCGCGACCGCGACGCGCAGATGCTGGCCGGGTTCGACGCTGCCCACGCCGACAAGCTGGAAGCGGTGATGGTCGAACAGTATCGCGCCGCCGTGCAGTGGCAGGCACTGCGTGCACAGGCGGCGGCGCGCGGCATCCAGCTGTTCGGCGACATGCCGATTTTCGTCGCCCACGACAGCGCCGACGTGTGGGCGCAGCGCGACCTGTTCCTGCTCGATGCCGAGGGCCAGCCCACCGTGGTCACCGGGGTGCCGCCGGACTATTTCTCGGAAACCGGGCAGCGCTGGGGCAACCCGCACTACAACTGGGATGCAATGCAGGCCGACGGCTTTGCCTGGTGGCGGGCGCGGCTCGCCGCCCACTTCGAGTGGTTCGATCTGGTGCGCATCGATCACTTTCGCGGCCTGGCGGCAGCCTGGGTGATCCCCGCCCAGGAACCCACCGCCATCCACGGCGAGTGGGTCGAGGCGCCGGGTGCGGCGCTATTGCAGGCGATCGCCGATGAAATGGGCGAGCTGCCTTTGGTGGCCGAAGACCTTGGCATCATCACCCCGGATGTCACCGCGCTGCGCCACCAGTTCGGCCTGCCCGGCATGGCCGTGTTGCAATTCGCGTTCGACAACCACGCCGACAATCCGCACAAGCCCGAAAACGTGCACCCCGATACCGTGTACTACACCGGCACCCACGATAACGACACCACGCTGGGCTGGTGGCGCACGCGGCCCGAGCATGAGCGCCAGCATGTGATGTGGAAGCTGGGCGTGAGCGACCCCGACGCGGTGCCGGATGCGATGATCGATACGGTGCTGCAAAGCCGCGCCGCGCTGGCGGTGCTGCCGCTGCAGGACGTGCTGCGGCTGGGTTCCGAGGCGCGCATGAACACGCCGGGCACCGACAACGGGAACTGGACCTGGCGGTTTGCCTGGGACGCGCTGCCGCCCGATCTGGCATCAAATTTGCAGGAACAATTACAGAAAGCCAACCGATGCGAGACGAACCCCAAACCATGAATGCGTCCCCGCAAGCTCCGCTTGGCGCCAGCCTGCCCGCGATCGCCCCGGCTATCCTGCGCGTGCAGACCGGTACGCATCACGATCCGTTCGAGGTGCTGGGCATCCACGCCCAGCCCGACGGCAGCACCCTGATCCGAAGCTTCATGCCGGCCGCCGAAGCCGTCGAGGTGGCCGGCGGGCGCATGACCCGGGTGGCCGGCACCGACTGTTTCGAGCGGCTGCTGCCGCCCGGCACCCCGGTCGAGGCGCATCCGGTCATGCGCTGGCAGGACAAGCGCGCGGGCGACTGGCACACTGCGCAATGCCCCTACAGCTTCGCGCCGCAGCTGGGCGAGATGGACCTCTATCTGCTCGGCGAGGGGCGTCATTTCGAAGCCTGGAAAGTGCTGGGCGCGCGCCTGAAGACTATCGATGGCGTGGCGGGCTGCCTGTTTGCCGTGTGGGCGCCGGCGGTGCAGCGCGTCAGCGTGGTCGGCGACTTCAATGAATGGGATGGCCGCCGCTATCCGATGCGCTGCCGCGGCACCTCGGGCATCTGGGAAGTGTTCATCCCCGGCCTCGCCGCAGGCCCGGCCTACAAATACGAAATTCTCGGCAGCCACGGCCAGCTGGTGAGAAAAACCGACCCCTATGCGCGGCAGATGTTTCTGCGCCCCGAGACCACCAGCCGCGTGCCCGACGACACGCCGCATGCCTGGGGAGACAGCGAGTGGATCGCCGCGCGCGCGCATTTCGACTGGCAGCATCGCCCGATCAGCATTTACGAGCTGCATCCCGGTTCCTGGCGGCGTCACGACGACGGCAGCTTTTACAGCTGGGGCGAACTCGTCGCCGAACTGATTCCCTACGTGCAGGACCTCGGCTACACCCATATCGAGCTGATGCCGGTCGCCGAGCATCCGCTCGACGCCTCGTGGGGCTACCAGGTGTCGGGCTATTACGCGCCGACCGCGCGCTTCGGCTCGCCGGACGACTTCCGCGCCTTTGTCGACGCTTGCCACCAGGCGAATATCGGCGTGCTGCTCGACTGGGTGCCGGCGCATTTTCCCAAGGACGACTGGGCGCTGGCGCGCTTCACCGGCGAGCCGGTGTACGAGCATGCCGACCCACGCCGCGGCGAGCACCAGGAATGGGGCACGCTGGTGTTCGATTTCGGCCGCAACGAGGTGCGCAACTTCCTGGTCGCCAACGCGCTGTACTGGCTGGACGAGTTTCACATCGACGGCCTGCGCGTCGACGCCGTCGCCTCGATGCTCTACCTCGACTACTCGCGCAATCCGGGCGAATGGGTGCCCAACCAGTATGGCGGGCGCGAGAATCTCGAGGCGGTTCATTTCCTGCGCGAGATGAACACCGAAGTGCACGGCCGCTTCCCCGGCGTGCTCACCATCGCCGAAGAGTCGACCGCGTGGCCGGCGGTGTCGCGCCCGGTCGAGCTCGGCGGCCTGGGTTTCTCGATGAAGTGGAACATGGGCTGGATGAACGACAGCCTCGATTACATCGAAAAGGAGCCGATCTACCGCAAGTACCAGCACAACCAGCTGACCTTCAGCCAGATGTACGCTTGGACCGAAAACTTCGTGCTGCCGCTGTCGCACGACGAAGTGGTGCACCTGAAGAAAAGCCTGCTCGACAAGATGCCGGGCGACGTCTGGCAGCGCTTCGCCAACCTGCGCCTGTTCTACGCGTGGCAGTACTCGCATCCGGGCAAGAAGCTGCTGTTCATGGGCAGCGAGTTCGGCCAGTGGAACGAGTGGAAGGAAGCCGGCCAGCTCGACTGGGTGCTGCTCGACTTTCCGGCGCACGACGGCATCCGCACGCTGCTGCGCGACCTCAACCACCTGTACCGCAACGAGGCCGCGCTGTACGAGTTCGACTTCGAGCCGCGCGGATTTCGCTGGATCGACTGCCACGATGCCGATCAGTCGGTGCTGAGCTTCGTGCGCCAGGGGCGGGACGACGCCGCGCAACTGGTGGCGCTGTTCAACTTCACCCCGGTGCCGCGCCGCGCGTACCGCATCGGCGTGCCGTCGGCGGCGGCCTGGTGCGAGGTGCTGAACACCGATTCGACGTATTACGGCGGCAGCAACCTCGGCAACGGCCAGCCGCTGCATCCGCAGAACCTGCCGTGGATGGGATACGAGTATTCCGTCGAAGTGACACTGCCGCCGCTGGGTGCGATCTTCCTCAAACCCTGCAGTTGATTCGAACCAGACCAGAACGACAAAAAAATAATGAAACGCGGAGCAATGAAAATTCTGTTTGTGGCCAGCGAAGCCTATCCGCTGGTGAAAACCGGCGGGCTGGGCGACGTGGTCTACAGCCTGCCGCATGCGCTGCACGCGCGCGGCGCCGATGTCCGCCTGGTCCTGCCGGGCTATCGTGCGCTGTTGCGCCAGCTTGATCAGGTGCGCCTGCTCGGCTGGCTCGACATGCGCGGTGCCGAGGGCATCGTCAGCGCCCGCATCCTGGAAACGCGCCATCCCGATTATGCGTTTCCACTGTGGGTAGTCGATTGTCACGCGCTGTTCGACCGTGAGGGCAATCCCTATGTCGACGAAAGTGGCCAGAACTGGCCGGACAATGCCGAGCGCTTTGCGGTGTTTGCGCGGGCGGCGGCGCTGCTGGCGCAGGACGCGCTGGACCTGGGCTGGCAGCCCGCGGTGGTGCACACGCACGACTGGCAGACCGGGCTTACGGCGGCGTTTCTGGCCGACCAGCCGGCGCGCCCGAAAACCGTGTTCACCATTCACAACCTCGCCTATGGCGGCAATTTCCCGCACAGCGATTTCGTGCGACTGCAACTGCCCGGCCACTGGTGGTCGTCCGAGGGCGTGGAGTTCCACGGCGGCTTTTCGATGCTGAAGGCCGGCATCGTGTATGCCGACGTCGTCACCACGGTGAGTCCCACCTATGCCGCCGAAATCTGCACGCCGGCGTTCGGCTGCGGACTCGACGGCCTGCTCCGCTCCCGGCAGTACAAGCTGCACGGCATTCTCAACGGCATCGATACGACGACCTGGAATCCGGCCACCGATGCGCACCTGCCTGCGCATTATTCGGTGGGACGGATCCAGCCGGGCAAGCGGCGCAACAAGCAGACCCTGCTCGAACGCTTCCTGCCGCACGCCGACGATGCGGCGATGCAGGCGCCGCTGCTGGGCCTGGTGGGACGGCTGGTCGAGCAGAAGGGCGTCGACTGGATACTGGCGGCGATCCCGGTGCTGCTCGCCGAGACCGACGTGCGCATGGTGCTGCTGGGCAGCGGCCAGGCAGTGTACGAAAAGAAATTATTGCGGCTGGCCAAACGGCACCCTGACCGGCTGTTTGTGAATATCGGCTACGACGAGCCGCTGGCACACCAGATCGAGGCCGGCGCGGACCTGTTCCTGATGCCGTCGCGTTTCGAGCCCTGCGGATTGAACCAGATGTACAGCCTGCGCTATGGCACGCCGCCCATCGTCTACAAGACCGGGGGGCTGGCCGATACCGTGGTCGATGCGAACGCGGCCACGCTGGACGACGCCAGCGCCACCGGTTTCGTGTTCGACACCCCCGGCGCGCCCGCCTTTCTGGACGCCATCCGCCGCGCGCTCGACCTCTATCGCCAGCCCAAGCAGTGGCGGCGGTTGCAGCAGACCGGCATGCGCCAGTCGTTCGACTGGTCGGACAGCGCCGGCCACTACCTTGCCCTCTATTCCTTATGACTTCAGTCAGAACCACTATGCCCGCCGAAAAATTAGCCGCCACCTGTTCCGCCGTCCTGAAACCGCTGCCGAACAGCAGCGAGGCATTCACCCACGATCTTGAGCGTTACCAGTTTTATCACCTGGGACGCATGCTGGGCAGCCCGCCGGTCTACACCTATCAGGCGCTGGCGCGGACGCTGCGCGACCGTCTCATGTCGGACTGGATGAACACCTATGTCGCGCGCGACCAGCCGGGCAAGCGCCGCGCCTATTACCTGTCGCTGGAATTCCTGATCGGCCGCGCGCTGTCCAACCATGTGTTGAACCTGGGGCTGGACGAGGTGACGCGCGAGTCCTTGCACAGCTTTGGCCAGACGCTGGAGAACCTCGCCGAAGAGGAGCCCGACGCCGGGCTGGGGAACGGCGGTCTGGGCCGCCTCGCCGCCTGCTTCATGGACAGCTGCGCCACGCTGGACCTGCCGGTGATGGGCTATGGCATTCACTACGAGTACGGCATGTTCCGCCAGCACATCGAAAACGGTTATCAGATCGAGGATCCCGATAACTGGCTGCGCGACGGCAATCCATGGGAGGTCGAGCGGCCCGAATATACCTGCCGCGTGCCGTTCGGCGGCCGGACCGAGCACTATCACGACAAGGCGGGGATCCATCGTGCGCGCTGGGCAGACACCAACGATGTGCTGGCAGTGCCGTACGACATGCCGATCTCGGGCTACCGCAACCGCGCGGTGAACACGCTGCGCTTGTGGAAGTCCGCCGCCACCGACGAATTCGATCTCAGCGAATTCAATGCCGGCAGCTACTCCGAGGCGGTGCAGGAAAAGAACCACGCCGAGCACATCTCGATGGTGCTCTATCCCAACGACACCAGCGAAAACGGCAAGGAGTTGCGCCTGCGCCAGCAGTATTTCCTGGCCTCGGCCAGCCTGCAGGATGCGCTGCGCCAGTGGCATACGGCGGGCAACAGCGACCTGTCGAAATTTGCCGAACACAACGTGTTCCAGATGAACGACACCCACCCCTCCATCGCGGTGGCCGAGCTAATGCGCCTGCTGCTCGACCAGGAAGGCATGCAGTGGGACGCGGCCTGGGCGATCACCTCGCAGTGCATGGCCTACACCAACCACACGCTGCTGCCCGAGGCGCTGGAGCGCTGGCCGGTCGCGCTGTTTCAACGCCTGCTGCCGCGGCCGCTGGAAATCATCTACGAAATCAATGCGCGTTTTTTGCGCGAAGTGGCGGTGAAATGGCCGGGCGACATCGACCGCCGGCGCCGCATGTCGATCGTCGAGGAGGGCGAGGTGCAGCAACTGCGCATGGCCTGGCTCGCCATCGTCGGCAGCTTCTCGGTCAACGGCGTCGCCGCGCTGCATTCGAAACTGCTGAAAGAAGGCCTGTTCCGCGATTTCGTCGACCTGTGGCCGCACAAGTTCAATAACAAGACCAACGGCGTCACCCCGCGGCGCTGGATGGCCCATGCCAACCCCAGCATGAGCGCGCTCATCAGCAGCAAGATCGGCGATGGCTGGGTGGCCGACCTGTCGCAGCTGGAAAAGCTGAAGCCGCTGGCCGATCTGAAAAACACGGCATTTCACGCCGACTGGCGCGCGGTCAAGCGCGCCAACAAGCAACGGCTTGCCGCGCTGGTCAAGGCCGAGTGCGGGGTGGAATTCAACCCGGATGCGCTGTTCGACGTGCAGGTCAAGCGCATTCACGAATACAAGCGGCAACTGCTCAACGTGCTGCACGTGATCCACCTGTACAACCGCATCAACCGTGGCCGGCTGGACGGCTGGGCCGACCGCTGCGTGCTGATCGGCGGCAAGGCTGCGCCGGGCTACGTCATGGCCAAGCGCATCATCAAGCTGGTCAACAGCGTGGCCGAAGTGGTCAACAGCGACCCCGACGTCGACGGCCGCCTCAAGGTCGCCTTCCTGCCCAACTACCGGGTCACCAGCATGGAAATCATCGCGCCGGCGACCGACCTGTCCGAGCAGATATCGACCGCAGGCAAGGAGGCCTCCGGCACCGGCAACATGAAGTTCATGATGAACGGCGCGATCACCATCGGCACCTACGACGGCGCCAACATCGAGATCCTCGAAGCGGTGGGCGAGGAGAACTTCTTCCTGTTCGGCCTGCATGCCGACGAAGTCGAGGCGCTGCGACCGAATTACCGGCCGATGTCCTACGTGGAAAACGACCCCGAGCTGCGCGAGGTGATCGATCTGTTGCGGTCGGGCCACTTCAATCTGTGCGAGACGGACATCTTCGACATGATCCTCGACACCTTGCTGAGCCCGCACGACCCGTGGATGGTGCTGGCGGATTTCCGCAGCTATGTCGACGCGCAGGAGCGCGTCTCGCAGGCCTGGCAGAACGAAGTGAACTGGACCCGCATGAGCATCCTCAATACGGCCTCGAGCGGATTCTTCTCGACCGACCGCACCATGGTCGAGTACAACCGCGATATCTGGAAGCTCAGCCCATCGTAGCCAGCTGCCCGTCTGCGCTGTAGGGCAAATGGGCCAGTTGCCCGGGCCGTACGCGCCAGCGTGGCACACTTGCAGCGTTAACCTGCACCCCAACACCATGCCATTCTCCGCCCTCGGGCTCGTGCCCATCCTGGTCCACGCGGCCGCCAAACTGGGCTTTAGCGTGCCCACCCCGATCCAGCGCGCGGCCATTCCGGTCATCCTCAGCGGTCGGGATGTGCTGGCCACCGCGCAAACCGGCTCCGGCAAAACCGCCGCGTTTGTCCTGCCCCTGCTGCAAGGCTTGCTTGCCGACACCGCAGTAGCGCCCCGTCGTGTGCGAGCGCTCATTCTGGTACCCACGCGCGAACTGGCCGCTCAGGTGGGCGACGTGCTGCAGCGCCTGGCAGATCAGCTGGTTCCCGCTTTCAAGGTGGCGGTGGTGTTCGGCGGCGTGTCGATCAACCCGCAAATGATGAGGCTGCGGGGCGGTGCCGACGTGGTGGTCGCCACGCCCGGGCGCTTGCTCGACCTGCTGCAGCACAACGCCTTGTCGCTTGCTGCGGTTGAATGTCTGGTGCTGGACGAAGCGGATCGACTGCTCGATCTGGGCTTTTCTGACGAGTTGGTGAAGGTGTTGGCGGCTTTGCCCGCGCGGCGGCAAAACCTGTTCTTCTCGGCCACGTTTCCGCCCGCGGTCCAGGCGCTGGCGCAGGCGTTGCTGAATGATCCTCAGCGGGTGGCAGCCGAGTCTGAGCCCAGCGCAGAACCGGTGATCGTGCAGCGGGTGATCCGGGTCGATGCGCCGCGCCGCACGCAACTGCTGCGTCATTTGATCCTGAGCAACGACTGGGAACGCGTATTGGTGTTCGTGGCCACGCAGCACGCTGCCGAGCACGTGGCCGCCAAGCTGAACCGGGATGATCTGTCTGCCACCTCGTTTCACGGTGGTCTGAGTCAGGGGGCACGCAAGCAGACGCTGGATGAATTCAAGGACAAGCGCTGGGACGTGCTGGTCACCACCGATCTGGCCGCACGCGGTATCGATATCGCAGAACTGCCGGTGGTGGTGAATTACGACTTGCCGCGCTCAGCCGACGACTACGTTCACCGCATCGGTCGCACCGGCCGCGCGGGTGAAAGCGGCCTGGCGATCAGCTTGGTGAGCGCCGACACCGAGGCGCATTTCCGCTTGATCGAAAAACGCCAGAACCTGAACCTGCCACGCGAGCAGATCGAAGGGTTTGAGTCGGTTCAGGCAGCCGCCATCGCCGTGCACGGCGATGGCGGCGTCAAGGGGAAACGGCCCAGTAAGAAAGACAAGTTGCGGGCGGCGGCGAAGGCCGCAGGGGCAGCTTGAAAAATGTTCAGGCTGCCTGGACCGGAATCGTGTGGCGGGTATCGAGAATGCGGTTGTCCGCGTCCACGTACACCAGTTCCGGCGCGTAGCGCGCCAGTTCGAGCTCGTTGTAGACCGCGAAGGTGGCGATGATGACGAGGTCGCCCGGATCTGCCTTGTGCGCAGCGGCGCCGTTCACCGAAATGATGCCGGAGTCGCGCGCCGCACGAATGGCGTAGGTGGTGAAACGCTCGCCATTGGTGACGTTGTAGATCTGGATCTGCTCGTACTCGTGGATGTTGGCCGCATCCAGCAGGGTTTCGTCGATCGCGCACGAGCCTTCGTAGTGCAGCTCGGAATGCGTGACGGTTGCCCGGTGCAGCTTGGACTTGAGCATCGTTCTTTGCATGACGGTGCCCCTCAATAAGGGAAAGCCAAGATTATAAAACCTCAGGCCGGATTGCCCAAGGCCGCCTCGATGTTGTCGATCAGCCGGGTGTTCCCCAGCCAGGCCGCCCCCAGCGCCACCAGTTGGGGGCTGGCCGGCGTCGGCACCTGCAGGGTTTCGGCGTCGCGCAGCGCGACGTAGTCGACGCGCCAGCCCGCCATTTTCAGGCGGCGGACGGCGCTGGCGGCAAGCGCCTCGAAATCGCGTTCGCCCGCCTGCACGGACGCGACGATGGCGGCGAGTTCACGCTGCAGTTGCGCCGCCTGGATCCGCTCGGAGTCGCCGAGATAGGCGTTCCGCGAACTCAGTGCCAAGCCGTCGGCGTCGCGCAGGGTGGCGCCCGCCACGATCTCGATCGGCAGGTTGAACTGCCGCACCAGTTCGCGGATGACGAACAGCTGCTGAAAATCCTTCTTGCCGAACACGGCCACGCGCGGCTGCACCAGGTTGAAGAGTTTCAGCACCACGGTGGCGACGCCGCTGAAATGGCCGGGGCGGAAGGCGCCGCACAGATCGTTCGCCAAGCTGCCGGGCGGCTGCACCGTGAAGGTCTGCGGCACCGGATACAGTTCGGCGAGGTCCGGCGCAAACACCAGCTCGCAGCCGGCGGCGGCGAGCTTCTCGCAGTCGGCTTGCAGGGTGCGCGGATAACGCTCGAAATCCTCGCCGGCGCCGAACTGCAGGGGGTTGACGAAGATGCTCGCGACCACCGGGCCGCCGTGCCGTTTTGCCAGTTCGATGAGCGACACATGGCCGGCGTGCAGATTGCCCATGGTCGGCATGAACGCGGTGCCGGTTTGCCCGGCGAGTGCCGCGCGCAGTTCGGCGGCGGTATGGACGACCTGCATCAGAACGTATGTTCGGCGGCCGGGAAGCTGCCGTCCTTCACCGCCGCAACGTAGGCGCGCGCGGCGGCCTCGATGCTGTCGCGGCCTTCGAGGAAGTTTTTCGAGAATTTCGGCGCACGCGGGTACAAGCCCAGCATGTCGTACAGCACCAGCACCTGACCGGAGCAGTCGGCGCCGGCGCCGATGCCGATGGTCGGGATCGTGAGCGCCGCGGTGACGGCCTGCGCCAGCGCGGTCGGCACCATTTCCAGCACCATGAGGCCGGCGCCGGCGGCTTCCAGCGCGCGCGCGTCGGCGATCAGTTGCGCGGCGGCGGCGTCCTCGCGCCCCTGCACCCGGTAGCCGCCGAGCTGGTTCACCGACTGCGGCAAGAGACCCAGGTGCGCGCACACCGGGATGCCGCGCTGGGTGAGGAAGGTCACGGTGTCGACCATGACCGCGCCGCCTTCGAGCTTGACCATGTGCGCGCCCGCCGCCATCAGCCGCGCAGCGGCGGCAAACGCGCGCTCGGGCGAGGGCTGGTAGCTGCCGAAGGGCAGGTCGGCGATGATGAAGGCGCGCTCGGTGCCAGCGGCCACACAGCGCGTGTGGTACGCCATTTCGGCGAGCTTCACCGGCAGGGTCGAGGCGTGCCCCTGGATCACCATGCCGAGCGAATCGCCGACCAGCAGCATGTCGACGCCTGCGGCATCGAGCGCGCGCGCGAAGCTGGCGTCGTAGCAGGTGAGCACGGCGATCTTGTCGCCGCGTTCGCGCATCGCCTTGAGGGTGGACAGGGTGATCGCCATCTACGCCGCGCGGTTGAAGAATTCGCGCGGGCCGCGCATCTTGCTCATGCGTTCCAGCAGCAACTCGAAGTCAGCTTCGCTCTCGGCGAAATTGAGGTTGCCGGTGTTGACGATGAGTAGCGGCGCGGCCTCGTAGCGATGGAAGAACTCGCTGTAGCTGTTGGCCAGCCGCTGCAGGTAGCCCGCATCCATGCTGCGCTCGAAGTCCACGCCGCGACGCTTGACGCGTTCCTGCAGGGCGTCGATCGGGGCCTGCAGGTAGATCACCAGGTCGGGCGTCGGCGCCTGCGGGGCGAGGTCGGCGTAGACCTTCTGATACAGCTCGAACTCGTCGTCGTCCAGGTTCATGCGGGCGAACAGCATGTCCTTGTCGATCAGGAAATCCGACACGGTGCCGGCACGGAACAGGTCGCCCTGCGCCAGGTCGCGCAGCTGGCGCGCGCGGTCGAACAGGAAATGCAGCTGCGTCGGCAGCGCGTAGCGTTTGGGCTCCTGATAGAAGCGCGGCAGGAAGGGATTGTCGCCGGCGTTCTCCAGCAGGGTGTCGGCGCTCAGGTGCTCGGCCAGCTTGTGGGTGAGGCTGGTCTTGCCGGCGCCGATCGGGCCTTCGACGACGATGTAGCGGAAACGGGAAAGACTCATGCGTTGGCAGCGGCAGCAGGCGGCGGGAGGACAGCGATATTCTGGTCGGCGCAGCCTGCAAGCCAGTCGGCGGCGCGGCCACGACCGGGGATCGTCGCATCGGGGGCGATTTCCAGCAGCGGCAGCAGCACGAAGCCGCGCTCATGCATGCGCGGGTGCGGCAGCGTCAGCCCTTCTTCGTGGAAATGCGCGTCGCCGTACAGCAGGAGGTCGAGGTCGAGCGTGCGCGGCGCGTTGCGGAAGCTGCGCTCGCGGCCATGGCGGTGTTCGATGTCCAGCAGCGCGACCAGCAGCGCGCGCGGCGCGAGGTCGGTTTCGACCTGCGCCACCGCATTGATGAAGTCGGGCTGGTCGACGTAGCCCACCGGTGCCGAGGCGTACAGGCTGGAGCGGGCAAGCAGCCGGGTGCCGGGCAGGCGGTCGAGTTCGGCCAGCGCGTATTCCACCTGCTCCGCCGGGTCGTTGAGGTTGGCGCCCAGCCCGATGGTGGCCAGGATTGTCATGCAGGCACCTTCATGCGGGCGGCGTCTCGCCGGCGGCTTCACCTGGTTTTTTGCGCTTGCGCTTGCGGCGCGGCTTGGGCGCGCTGTCGGCCAGCAGCATGGCGGCACGTTTGTCGTCGTCGACGTCCTGGAAGCGGGTCCACCATACGCCGAGTTCGGCATCGACCTCGCCGGATTCGGCGCGCAGCAGCAAAAAGTCGTAGGCGGCGCGGAAGCGCGGATGCTCCAGCAGGCGGTATGGGCGTTGTCCGCCGCGCTGGTCGAAGCGCGGCTGCAGCCCCCAGATTTCCTTGATCATGCCGTCGTAGCGGCGCGGGATCGCGAGCTGGCCGCGCTGGGCGTCGAGCACCTCGTCCATCGCGATGAACAAGGCGGGCTGCGGCTTCTCGCCGGCGGCTTCGAGTTCGCGCCAGCGCTGCAGCACCTGCGGCCACAGCAGGGTGCCGAACAGGAAGGCCGGCGAGGCCGGCTTGTCCTGCGCGATGCGGGCGTCGGTGGTTTTGAGCGCGGCGGTGATGAAGCGCTCGCCGGTGGAGTCGTCGAGGATGGTGTCGAGCAGCGGCAGCATGCCGTGGTGTAGGCCTTCGGCGCGCAGCTGGTGCACGCCGCGCAGTGCATGGCCGGACATCAGCAGCTTCAGCGCCTCGTCGAAGATGCGCGCACGCGGAATGTTGGCCAATAGCGGTGCCAGGGTGGCGACCGGGCGGCGGGTGTCGGGGTCGATGTGGAAGTCGAGCTTGGCGGCAAAGCGCGCGGCGCGCAGCATGCGCACCGGGTCTTCGCGGAAGCGCGTCTCGGGGTCGCCGATCATGCGCAGCACGCGCTTCTTGCAGTCGGCCACGCCGCCGAAGTAGTCGTGCACTTCCTCGCTCAAGGGGTCGTAATACAGCGCGTTGATGGTGAAGTCGCGGCGCGCGGCGTCGTCCGCCATGTTGCCGAACACGTTGTCGGACAGCAGCCGCCCATGCTCGTCGGTGGGACGCTCGTTGTCGTCCTCGGTTTCCTTCTGGTCGTTGGAGCGGAAGGTGGTGACCTCGATGGTGACGCGGCCGCACATCACATGCACGATCTGGAAGCGCCGACCGATGATGCGCGAACGGCGGAACAGCCGCCGCACTTCTTCCGGCGTGGCGTCGGTGGCGACGTCGAAATCCTTGGGTGTCTTGCCCAGCAGCAGGTCACGCACCGCACCGCCGACCAGGTAGCCCTTGTATCCCGCCTGTGCCAGCGTCTCGCAGGTTTTCAGCGCGCAGTCGTCGATCTGGTCGCGGCGGATGCCGTGCGCGCCCTGAGACAGGATCTTGGCGCCGGAACTGGAGGCGCGCGACTTGCGGCCAAATACTTTGTTGATGAAGCGACGAATCATGAGGTGCGCGATGGCGAGTGATTGTAAAAACAGATCGCGATTATACAGGCTGGGCCTGGCGCCTATGTCGACAGACTTTGCCAGTCCTTCTGCCGCCACAGCGTCGCCGTGCCGGGGCCGTAGAGGGCTTCCAGCGAGTCCGGGGTGAGCAGATCGGCCGGCGTGCCCGACTGCCAGCGTCCGTCGCCGTGCAGAAACAGCAGGCGGTCGCAGTGGCAGGCCGCCCAGTTGGGGTCGTGCAGGGTCAGCACCACGCTGCGGCCGGCGTCCGCCTCGCCGCGCGCCCAGGCCAGCAGCCGGGCCTGATGCGCGGGATCGAGATGCGTCAGCGGCTCGTCGAGCAGGGCGATGCGCGGCGCCTGCACCGCCAGCTGCGCCAGCCGCGCGCGCTGGCGCTCGCCGCCCGACAGCGTGTCGAGCGGGCGGCGGGCGAGTTCGGTGAGTTCCCAGGTCGTCAGATGCGGCGCCAGGTCGCCCGGCCTGTGTTCGAAGGGATAGCGCCCAAGCGCGATGAAATCGGCGACGCTGCCGAAAAATCCGCCTTCGTCGCCCTGCGGCAACAGGCCGATGTGCTGCGCACGGGTGAGCGGAGGCAGCGTGGCGAGCGGCTGGCCATCGAGCGTGACCTGGCCATGCGCCGGCGTGGCAAGCCCCGCCAGTATGGTCAGCAGCGTCGACTTGCCCGCACCGTTGGCGCCGAGGATGCCGAGCACCTCACCGGGTTCGAGCGCGAGGTCGAGCGATTCGACCAGTGTGCGGGTGCCGGTTCGCAGCGTGAGCTGAGTTGCGGCCAGTCTGGGAGCAATGGATTCCATGAAACGAAGGCGGCCGGTAATGAGACCGAGCATAGCAGCACGGTGGCCTGGGCGGCATTGTGTGGAGGGGCTGCGTATTGTCAGGGTAGGTAGCGGATTGATCTGTGGTACTTCCTCCCACAGTGGACCGTTAGAGAGGCCATCGCGCCGTCTGGTGTTCGGCCAAAGGCGACAACGGCCTTTCGATTGAACGTGACCGCTGTACTCGCAAGACCAGTCGTTGGCTCGCCTCTCGCACCTGAACGACCGCTTTCCTTAGTTCAGACGGCAGGACCCGACCAAGCAGTCGGTCATGGCCTGCTAGTTGTCTGTCCACAAAGAGACACACTACTTGCCGCTCACTGTATTTTTCTTACGCTTATGTTATCCCTGCAATTCCAAAGGGCTCACCTGCCTCGATCGCCAAATATCGTATGGCCGTCTCCGGTTTCTTGCGTAGGAAATTTACAGCGAGAACTACCATCTTGCATTGAAAGATGAATACGAGCCGCCTGTTTCCACGCATGGTGCTCTGACGTTTCTATTGCTGAATGGACGGGTCGGTCACAAACCCGATGCGGGTGAGACCGGCCTGTGCCGCCAGCGACATGACTTTTGCAACCGGTTCATATTCGGCATGCCGGTCGGCGCGGATGTGCAGTTCCGGCTGCGGCTGTATTTTTGCAGCGGCTGCGAAGCGCGGACCGAGCTGCTCCAGCGTGAGCTTCTCGCCGTTCCAGTAGAGGTCGCCGTTTTCGCGGATGCCGAATTCGATATGTTCGGGCTGAGTGATGTTGGGCGCACTGCTTGCCTTGGGCAGGTCGATCTTGACCGCATTGGTGAGCAGTGGCGTGGTGATGATGAAGATCACCAGCAAAACCAGCATCACATCCACCAGTGGCACGACATTGATATCCGCCATTGGGCCCTGATGGCGCCGCGGATCTAAGCTTCCCATGGCCATGGCTTACTCCTTTGCGCTCGCACGCAGGGGACGCACATCCCCGGCGGAACTGTTGGCCTTTTCACCCACGGTAATGACCGCATACAGGTCGTGTGCGAAGGCATCGAGCTTGGCGAGCCACATGCGGTTGCGGCGATTGAAGGCGTTGTAGGCCAGCACCGCAGGGATGGCGACAGCCAGACCCAGCGCCGTCATGATCAGTGCTTCCCCCACCGGGCCGGACACCTTGTCCAACGTGCCCTGTCCCGACAGGCCAATGTTGACCAGTGCGTGATAGATTCCCCAAACGGTGCCGAACAGGCCGATATAGGGGGCGGCGGATCCCGCTGATGCAAGAATGGTGAGACCGTGTTCAACGCGCGCGGCTTCCTGGTCGATCCCGTTGCGCAGCAGCCGGGTGAGGAACTCGCCCAGACCGCCAGCCGCCGCCAGCCTTTGCATACCGTGTTTTTCGCTGTCGCTGGCAGCTTCCAGGGCGTCATGCGCTAGTTCAGCAAATGCATGGTCACGCGGTTGCTGGAGCAGCGCGGTGCGAATTTGCTGCAACGAATCCGCCGCCCAGAACTGCTTTAGAAACCCTTCGGCGCGCTGCCCGGCCAGGTAATTGGCCAGCGTCTTGGTCACGATCAGATACCAGCTGGCAATCGACAGCGCCAGCAGCAGAAACAGCACCGTTTTTCCCAGCGCATCGGCTTGAGTCAGGAAATGGGCAAAGCCAATGTTCGATTCCATGTCATCGTCCTTCAAGAACAAAATTAAAAGGCTGAATCGCGACCGCGCGTACGGCGATGCCGCCGCGTGTGGCCGGGGTGCAATGCCAGTGTTTGACGGCTGATAACGCTGCCTCATCGAGGCGTGCATAGCCGGAACTGGTGGTGACGGTGGCACGGTCAACTTGCCCCGTTTCATCCAGTTCGACCCGCAGTACTGTCTTGCCCGCCTCACCCAGGCGACGCGAGAAAGCGGGATAGGCAGGCGGTGTACGTTGCGGACAGGCAATAGCCAGATCGCCGCTCAACGTGACCGGGCCCGTAGGTTTGGGCGGCGGCGCTGGCGGTGCCGGCTCAACCGGTGCCTCGATCCTGATCGGCGCGGGTGGAGGGGGCGTGGCGACCGGCTCGGAAGGCAGTTCTACCGGCACCTGGGCGACCAACTGCTGTGGGGGCTGGGGTGGAATGGGTTTTGTTAGTTTGACCGGTTGAGGCTTGGGTTTGGGTGGGTCCGGCTTCGGCGGCGCGGGTTTGGGCGGGTCTTTCAGCAAGGTGACAAACAACGCCGCCGCCTCGGTGGGCGGCGGCAAGATGTGGGCATGCCATAGACCATAGAGCAGCGCGCCGTGCACGACGAGCACGACGGAAAAGCCCGCCAGGCGGACCCTTCGCTCGGGCGGCTGCACATTTCCCATGTTCAGTAATCCACACGCAATTCGGCCTGGTAGGAGCGATTCGGGAAGGGATGCGGGCCGATGAAATAGTTGTCATTGGTCAGATTGTCGATGCCGAACGAGGCGCGAATCAGCTTCGAGAAACGGTAGCCGAGTTTGAGATCGACGGTGGTGTATTTGCTCAGGCTTCCGGTGTCATAGTGGTTGGTGTCGGAGTTGACCAGGCTGCCGAACTGAAGTCCGCTGTAAAGCAAGCCAAGGGAGCCGGTCCAGTGCTCGTCAAAGTGATAGGTGGCAAAGGCCGAAATGCGCCAGTCAGGAATGCGGGGCACCTTTTTCCCGACGATGGCCGGGTTGCCCGGATCGGAAAGGATTTCCGAGTCGGTATACGTCAGGCTGCCATTGAAATCCAGTCCGGGCATCAGGAAATCCGAGGCGTCGTACACCGCCTCGGCGCCGGTGATGCGGGTGCGGCCGATATTCTGGACGCGGTTGACGTTGGTCAGCAGGTCTAGCTGGCTGGTGAGGAAGTTATCGGTATGCTGATCGAACAGTGAAAAGCGCACGTTACCCCCCTTAATGGCATGCTCTGCAGTGAGGTCGGTGGCCAGGATTTTTTCCGGATTCAAGTTGGGATCACTGATTTGCGTGACCGCACCGATTTTTTCGGTTTGGAACAGTTCAGTGACGGTTGGCATGCGATAGGCGCGGGCAACGGAACCCCGTATCAACCAGTCGCTTGTTGCCTGCCAGGCGAGCGAGGCCTTGGGCGAATGGTAGGTATCATCGCGGCTGGCAATGGGCGCGTAGCCGCTGATGAAGCCGTTGAATGCCTGCCAGCGCTCGGTTCGCCAACCGAGCGTCAGCGTCAGGCGCGGATCGAGCTTCCAGGCATCCTGAGCGAATACGGCATCGGTACGGGTATCCCCCATGGTGGCGCCGGAGGGTAATGCGCCGATGCTGCTGTCGTCTGTCCAGTTGGATGCGCTGTATTTGAGGCTGCTGTAGGTGTAATGGTCGTAGTGGTATCCAAACGTGACGGTGTGGTTTGCCCTGCCCTGGCCCGGTTTCCAGATGGCCCTGGTATCGAAGGTTTTCCAGCCGGTGTCGTTGCCGAATGAAATGTCGCCCGCACCCCCTGCAGACCCAGGCTGGCCAAGCCCTCCTGCGACTGCGGTCGTCGGCGTGCGGGAGACGTCTTTGAGCGTGCTGTAATCCGAGGCACTGAGTTCAATCGCCCAATCGGCTGACAGACGGCTATCCAGGCTCAGACCCAGTAACTGGTTTTGTGTGTTGCTGTCCGACGGCGCGAGTGCGCGGGTACTGACGGTGTAGTTGTGGTTGTCGATATTGACGGAGCCACTCCAGATCGGTTGGCCCAATGCATTACGCAAGTAAGTTTGGGTATCGCTGAAACTGTCGTTCTGCCAGAACGCATAGGTCAGCGCCGCGCGGGTGTCGGGCGTGAAGTCATAGGCCAGCCGTATCTTGGCTGTGTCCTGCACCGAGTGGTCCAGGCTGGTGGCGCCGAACATCATGCTGGGCACATTGGTGGGGTTGGTGTAGCCAACGCCGCCTGAGACCGGCGTGCCTGCGGCGCTGGTGGATGCAGGGACAGCCGCCGTGGCAAAGTTGGTCGGCTGCGAATGCGTGTCCAGATGATTGAACAGGAAGGACCAGCTCAGATTGTTGACGCGCGCGCCCAGTGCAACCTGTTCCTGGTGGCCTTGATAGGTGTCGTCGGTGCCGTAATGCTTGTAATTCTGGCTCCATCCCTGAACGCGCGCGTGGGCCTCGAACTGTTGCGGCTCGTGCGTCGTAATCAAAATGGTGGCACCCGCCGAGTTGCCGGGCAGCAGGGCTGAGAAAGGCCCATACAGAACTTCGATGTTCTCGATTTCCTCGCTGCCGACGATGTTCCAGCGTGGCGGAAAATTGTAGGAGTTGCCCAACAGGTTGGATAGCAGAAGGCCGTCTGCGTAAACCAGCGACCACGCACTTTGCAGACTGCCTGCGGTGCGGCTGGCGATGATGCCGTTGCGGTCGCCGACATAACGTTTGCGTATGAAAATACTCGGCGTGTATTTGAGCGAATCTTCGACGTTGATGACGTTGATTTCGCGTATTTGGTCCTGAGTCACTTCGGCGGAAGGCGAAGGATTGTCAGCGACAACAGCCGAGCGAGTCTGGCTGACGGTCATTTCCGGCAACGTCTGGTTTTCTGCCCATGCGAAAGGCATGCCGAGGATGCTGGCCAAGGCAAGCGCGATTGGTTTGCGTTTCATGTTTTTCCCTTAGTTCAATTCGTTGTTTTCTGATGCACCGATTTGCCGGTTTTATTGTTTAAGCCATGACCTCAGCTTTGCTTCATTGAGCACACCCGCAACGGCTTGTCGCTGATGCGCCTTGTCATACAGATAGGAGCGGGGCAGGTCGCCCTGCCACGATGGGTCGATGGATGCGCGCAGGCGTTCAGGGATGGGATCGTTAAAGACCCAGGCCTCTGCCTGGGCCAATCCCAGCTTGTGCAGGGTTTTCTGAATCACCACACTGTCTTCGGGGCTGTCGACCGACACCAGAACCAGGGGCAGATGCTTGTCGGTTTTCGCCAGCTTGCCCAGGAGGGTCAGTTCTTCGATGCAGTGACCGCACCAGTTGACCGACCACATGCTCAAAATGAAGGGCTTGCCCGCATAACGCGCCTCGATTTTCGCCAGGCTGCCTGAATCAAAGCGGGCGAGTTCGGCGGCGGATGCAGGCCAGGCCACCAGATACGCGAGCAGGATGAGCGAGAATATACGCATGCTAATCGAGCCGAATGACCCGGACGCCTTCGCGGAGCGTGTTCCACACGACGTGCATCTGGCCGTTGTGGATAAGGGGAAGGGGGTAGTCGGCCGCATCGTCAGTCGTCGCAATGCGGCGCGGCTCGCTCCAGATGACTCCGCCGTCCTTCGATAGAAGCGTCATTGCACCATAGGATTGGCCGTCGAACTCGCGCCAGGCGATCAGCACGATGTTGCCTTCTGCAGCCACGGTGGCGTGTCCGGCCTGTGCCAGAGGATTGCCGAATGCCATGGGCGCCGACATCCGGTCGCCCTTGACCCGCCGGTAAAACAAGCCCTGACGGTTTTTGCCCTGGGTGTACCAGACGGCATGAAGCGTGTCGTTGTCGCCTGTGGCAATCCAGCCACCGTGATGCGGGCAGGCATCAATACTCCATTCGTCATCGGCCAGTCGTCGCACTTTGCCCGAATCGGGATTGGCCAAGGCGAAGTCGCGCGTATTGGTTCCATACAAGTTTCGCCAGAGGGCAACCGGGCCGTCCGCCGTCCAGGTCAGCGCGGTTCGGCAGCACTCGCAGGTATGCTCGGCGAGTTTGCGGTTGGCATGAAAGCTGACGCCGCCGTCATCGGAACGGGCCATGTAAACCGACACGCCGGAAAACGTCTCCCCCTTCTCCTTGGCGGCATCGCGATCGCGGCCATCCAGCCAGACTACAGCCAGTTTGTCGCCGCCATCGGAAATCAGCGCATCGAATCGGTGGCTGGTCAGCCGCTTGTCGTCATTGAGGGTGATGGGCGCCGAGAATGTTTTGCCGCCATCGATCGAGCGTGAGTAGCGAATCTCTCCCGTATAGGGTTGAGGCAGGAGCAGCGTCCAGGTCAGGTGCAGGGTGCCGTTGCGAGTGACAGCGATCTTGGGCCGGTTTTCGCCTTCGGCACCGATGTTTTCGGGTTCGGCATTGACGGCAACTGGAGAAGAAAAGTGCTGGCCGTTGTCGGCAGAGTGCAAAACCAGAATCTTCTGGTTTTCAACTTTGGCAAGCCAAAGCTGGTTTTTGCTGTCTATTGTGGCGCTCACGGCAAGCGCTGGGCGAGCCCGCTTACCCATGCCCCTGGAAGTCACACCCTCTGACATGTGCCCGTGTTCGTGCGCCATGGCGATGGCCGGAAATGCCAGCCAAGCGAACATAAGTATTTTTGGTAGTTTGGACATCTCTCCCCCGTTGCGGGCATCCTAATCGGGAAAAGAGGCTTTTCAAATATGGCAAATTGTCGCAGGGCGAATAGATCGCACCTTGCTTGATGCTGTTGGCAATTCCATCGTTTAAGAATGGTAATTGACAACCCAAGATGGATAGAAGATGGAATTCCTCAGGCCATCATCGTGGCCATATAGGCATCATTTCTTGCAGTTTGAATGTCACATATGGGTCAGGAATGTAAGTTCACCATTTTGAACAGCTGCCATTCAGCTTGAAATTCTAATCAACGACTGGTGGGCAGCGCATAGCAGACTTGGTTTGCTCAGAACGCCAACGGCGGCTTTGGCCGAACAAGAGACGGTCAGCCCCTTTAATCTGACTTCTGCTTCTGTGGCCGGTTTCCGCCTGACATAGGCCAAGCGTATTGGCGTTACCAGATGGTCCGCACGTGCGGATAGCCACGAATCTTGTCATCCGCTGTGACGAGGGGCGCGGCGAGCTTGCGTGCGGTCGCCACGATGATCCGATCCGCCGGGTCTTTGTGGAACTCGCCAGGCAGTTCAACGCTCTTCACGGCGATCTCGTTGTCCACCGGCATGAAACTCACGGCTTCGATTTGGCTCACGATCGACAGCCACTCCCCGATATCCATCGACAGCGCGATCCGGCCCTTGGCTACCAGCATTGCCAACTCCCAGGCTGAAATGGACGACACTCTGATTTGACCGCCGTTCAGTTCAGCTTCGATGGCCTGCGCTGCCACCGCGGAGAGTTGCCCCGTATCCCCAGAAGCCCACCAAAGCAGCGCGTGCGTATCCAGGATAATCACAGCGCCTCCCAGTCGTCTTCAGCGACCGGCGCGGTGGGGTTGTCGTAGCGCAGCACGGAACCGCGCAGTACGTCCAGGGGGTTGCGTGTGTGCGGCTTATAGGGACGGATTTCCAGTTTGGGCTGCCCGTGGTCCGTGACCACCACCGGCTCCCCGCTGGTTTCAACCTGACGGAAAAACTCCAGCGCCTTGGCCTTGAACTGTGACTTTGATACCTGCACGCTCATTTCTATGCTCCTGATCATGTGACTATAGTCACATGATAGGTAAGCTGATGACTCCTTGCAATGACCCTTTACTGGCTGTTGTTTTTTTTCTGACAGGCCAGCTCGAGATTGCACCTGCGGCTGACCGGCAAATTTGATGAACCCCTGCCCGTCAGCGCTTCGTTTTCCCAACTGCCGGCTATGGTTCCTTTGGGTGCCGGACCAGTTTCTCCTCTGTCTTTCAGGCAACAATTCCGGTCCGAACGCTGCAAGCTTCATCTAACAAACGGCGGGTAAAATTCGCCCATTGCTTTCCCGTTTTCTTCATGTCCCTCCCTTCTTTTACTGAAGCCGATGTCCTGCGCTGGTATGGCGCGCGCGATTTGATCAAGGCGAGAACCTATGTTCGCGCCGTCACCCGCCTGCGTGCCGAGCCGCCTGTGCTGTCCGCGTTTGTGCCGGGCAGCGCACCCAAGCCCTATCAGGTCAAAATCCGTTTCAGCACCAACCTCGGTGGCAATATCGTGATATCGCCGCATTGCACCTGCCCGGTTCAATGGCATTGCAAACACACCGCGGCGACGCTGCTGGCCTGGCTGCAGCAAAACAAGCCGCCGACCAGAATCAACCCCGATGTGCTGACCTGGCTGGAGGAATTTCGCCGCACGCTGGCCGAGGCCCGCCCGGCGAAACCCGCCAAAGCCCCACCCCGGCGCGACACGCTGCTCTATTGTCTGACGCCGCGTGCGGATGGCAGCCTGCGTGTGACCTTCTTCAAGGCGCGGCTGGACGATCATGGGCGGCCGTTGAAGCTGGACGACTGGAATAACGTCGAGCGCGCCATCACCAACCCGCCGTCGTTTGTGTCGGAAGACGACCTGACCATCCTGCCGCTGCTGTGGGGGCAACGCGACCGCCACGCCTTTATCGACAGTTTTCCGCTGGCGGGCGACAAGGGCGAGATCGTGCTGCAACGGATGCTGGCGAGCGGTCGGCTGTTTTATGCGGGCGAGGATTTGCAGCCGCTCGCCGCCGCGCCCGCGCGCCCGGCCATCCTGCAATGGCCTGCCGACGGCAATCAGCGTATCCGCGCCGAACTGGTCGCGACGCCGCCGGCCGATCGGGTGCTGACGCTCAAGCAAGCCTGGTATGTCGATGGCGCGCGTGGCGAGCTGGGGCTGCTCGATGTGCCGTATTCACCGGCGCAGCTCGCCCGTCTGTCTGCGCTGCCGCCGTTGTCCGCGCTGGATGTGCCGCTGGTGGCGGGTGCGTTGGCCGAGCTTGCGCCCGAGCTGCCGCGTCCGCAGACGACGTCCAGCCTGCGCGTGATCGACACGGCGCCGCAGCCCAGGCTGACGCTGGGCACGCTGGCAAGCTATGGCATGAACCGCTATCGCGACTACGGCCACAGCTATTCCACGGTGCTGTTCGATTTCGCCACGCTGCAATTTCAATACGATACGTTCAGCTTCATGGCGGACGATCCCACGGAGTTTGTCACCACGCCCGCCGGCGAAGCGGTGCGGGTCAGGCGCGACGCCGCGCGCGAAGCCGCCTGCATCAAGCAGCTCGACGCCCTGGGTTTCAAACCCGTGCCGCCGCAGGCGTTGGACAAGACCCCCAAACACCTGCTCGGGCTGGCCAGCGAATCGGCGTGGCCGGGGTTTATCGCGACCGGTTTGGCCGCGCTGCGTGCCGACGGCTGGACCATCGACGTGCCGCGCAATTTCCGCCATTACCTGCTGGAGGTCGATGCCTGGGAGGCGGACTTTCAGGACGATGGCAACGGCTGGCTTTCGCTCAATCTCGGCGTGGTGCTGGAAGGCCAGCGCCTGCCGCTGGCACCGCTGCTGTATGACCTGTTTCAGAACGATGCGCGCTGGCTGGATGCGGCCACGCTGAAGAAAATCCGCGATGCCGAAATGATCACGCTGCACACCCCGGAGGGCGTGCGCTTCACCGCACCGGCGGGGCGTTTGAAGCCGTTGGCGCATACCCTCATCGATCTCTTCGACACGCGCCCGCAAGGCGCAATCAAGGTGTCTCGGCTGGATGCGCCACGCCTGGCCGAGCTTGCCGACAGCCCGCAATGGAACAATATCGGCGGCGACGCGGTGGTCCAGTTCGCCCGCCAATTGCAGCATCAGGGTGGCATCAAGGCGGTCAAACCACCTAAGGGATTGGGGCTGGCACTGCGCCCCTACCAGCGCGAAGGTCTGGCCTGGCTGCAATACCTGCGCGAGCAGAATCTGGCCGGGATACTGGCCGACGACATGGGGCTGGGAAAAACCGCGCAGGCGCTGGCGCACCTGCTGCTGGAAAAGCAGGCCGGGCGGCTGGATCGCCCGGCGCTGGTGGTGTTGCCCACTTCGCTGATTTTCAACTGGAAGCGCGAGGCCGAACGCTTTGCGCCCGCCTTGAAAGTGCTGTCGTTGCACGGCAAGGACCGCGCCGGGCGCTTCGGCGAAATTCCGCAACACGACATTGCGCTCACCACCTATCCGCTGTTGTGGCGCGACCACGACACGCTGGGCAAAATCGACTGGCATCTGCTGATTCTGGATGAAGCGCAAACGGTGAAAAACGTGGGCAGCCGCGCCGCCAGGATCGTGCGGGACATCAAGGCGCGGCATCGCCTGTGCCTCACCGGCACGCCGCTGGAAAACCACCTGGGCGAGCTGTGGGCGCAGTTCGATTTTCTGCTGCCCGGCTTTCTGGGCGACAGCAAGCAGTTCACCCGCGCCTTCCGTACCCCGATCGAAAAACACGGCGACGCGATCCGCGCCGGGATTCTGTCCAGGCGCGTCGCGCCGTTCATCTTGCGGCGGCGCAAGGAAGACGTGGCGAAGGAGTTGCCGCCCAAAACCATCATCGTGCGCACCGCCGAAATCACCGGCGGCCAGCGCGACTTGTACGAAACCGTACGCAGCGCGATGGACGCCAAAGTGCTGGAAGCCATCGCACAAAAAGGCTTCGCCCGCAGCCAGATCGTGATTCTTGATGCGCTGCTGAAGCTGCGTCAGGTGTGCTGCGATCCGCGCCTGCTCAAAAGTGCGGGCGCGCAGAAGGTCAAGGAACGCGCCAAGCTCGACCTCCTGATGGACATGCTGCCGGAGCTGCTCGACGAGGGCCGCAAAGTGCTGCTGTTCTCGCAGTTCACCTCGATGCTCGCCCTGATCGAACTGGAACTGGCCGCACGAAAAATCGATTACGTCATTCTCACCGGCGACACCCAGGATCGCGAAACCGTCATCCGCAATTTTCAGGAAGGCAACGTACCGGTGTTTCTCATCAGCCTGAAAGCGGGTGGTGTCGGCCTCAACCTCACCGCCGCCGACACCATCATCCACTACGACCCGTGGTGGAACCCCGCTGTGGAAAACCAGGCCACCGACCGCGCCCACCGCATCGGCCAGACCAAACACGTGTTCGTTTACAAGCTGGTGGTGGCAGGCAGCATCGAGGAAAAAATCCTCGCCCTGCAGGAGAAAAAAGCCGAACTCGCCGCCAGCGTGCTGTCGGAAGACAGCACCGCACTCGCCAAATTTGGCGAGGCTGATATTCACGCCCTGCTGGCACCGCTCCCCAGCGCCGATCGAGTGCCATCATGAGCCGCTGCTTCAATTTCCCACAGGTTGAAACCACCAAGAGGCGGCACGCACGGCGGTGCGGCGCAGTTAACGCCGCTGTCCGGTTCCAGCCTCTGCCGTATTCACGGCCTCCGTAATAGCCACAGCATCAGCGGCACGCCGATGAGCGCGGTGAGCACGCCCACCGGCAGTTCGCGCGGCTCGATCACGGTGCGCGCCAGCGCGTCGGCCAGCACCAGCAGGCTGCCGCCGGCCAGTGCGCAGGCGGGGAGCAGAACGCGGTGGCCGGCAAAGCCCAGTTTTCTCAATGCGTGGGGAACCATCAGGCCGACGAAGCCGATGCTGCCGGCTTGCGCGACGACCAGCGAGGTGCAGGCGCCGGCCAGCACAAACAGCATCCAGCGCGTGGGGGCGACGGCCACGCCGAGCGAGGCGGCTTTCAGCGGCGACAGCTGCAGCACGTCGAGTCGCCGCGACAGGGCCAGCGCGGCGGCGACCGCCAGCAGCAGCGCCGCCCACAGCAGCGCGGGCTGGCTGGTCCAGGCGAGGTCGCCCATCAGGAAGAACAGCATGCCCGGCAGGCGCTCGGCCGGCGTCACCGAGAGCACCAGCGCGATCAGGGCGCCGAAGCCGGCCGCCAGCATCACGCCGGCGAGCAGCAGCGGCGTGTGGTCGCGTGCGAGCAGCCGCCCACCGAGCGCGGCGGCAAGCGCCAGCGCCAGCAGGCTGCCGGCAAACGCGAGCAGGGATACCCACGGCCACGCCAGCCCCGCCGCCATGCCGAGCAGGGCCAGCAGCCCCGCGCCGCCGGACACGCCGAGCAGGTAGGGTTCGGCCAGCGGATTGCGGAACAGCGTCTGCATCAGCGCGCCCGCCAGTGCCAGCAGGCCGCCGCAGGCGAATGCCGCCGCCACGCGGGGGCCGCGCAGTTCGGCGAGGATCTGCATCGCCAGTTCGCGGTCGTCGGGCAGCGTGCCGGCCATCAGGCCGAGCGCGATGGCGAGCGGCGCGGCCAGTCCGAGCAGCAGCAGCCGGGTGGCGTGGGTCAGGGCTGTTCCGCCTCGGGCAGCAGCGTCACGCGCTGCATCACGATGGGCTCGACCGGGACGTCGCCGTGCGGGCCGCGGTTGCCGCGCGGCACCGCGACGATGGCGTCGACCACGTCCATGCCGGCGACCACCTGGCCGAACACGGCGTAGCCCCAGCCCTGGGGCGTTTTCCCGCGATGGTCGAGGAAGGCGTTGTCCGCGACGTTGATGAAGAACTGCGAGCTGGCCGAATGGGGGTCGCCGGTGCGCGCCATCGCCAGGGTGCCGCGCAGGTTTCTCAGGCCGTTGTCGGCCTCGTTCTGGATCGGCGCGTTCTTGGGCTTTTCCGCCATGTCCGCCGTCATGCCGCCGGTCTGGATCATGAAGTTGGGGATCACCCGATGGAACACCAGGCCGTCGTAAAACCCGGTCTTCACGTAGTTGAGGAAGTTGCCGGCCGACTGCGGCGCCTGGGCGGGGAACACTTCCACCGTGATGTTGCCCTTGCTGGTTTCGATCAGCACGCGCGGGTTGGCCGGCTGGCCGGCGGCGGGCGTGGTGGGAACGGTTTGCGTGACGGGCTCGCTGGCGCCGCAACCGGCGATGCCGAGCATCAGCGCGCCGAGAAGGAGGGTGGAGGGAAACAGGGACAGGCGGGTCATCGGAAAAGCTCCTGACAAAAGGTGGTGGGGATTTTACCGGCGAGCGCGCTGCGGCAAGAAGGAATCGAACAGGCGGGCTGCATTGTCGTGCAGCAGATTGTCCTTCAGCGGCGGCGGCAGCGGGTCGACCCAGTGGCGGATTTGCGCCACTACGGTTTCATACTGCTGCCAGCGGTTGACGCTGAAGGTGTCGACCGCAGCCACGAAGCGCTCGGGATGGCGCTCGAACAGCGCGCGCCATGCCGGCAGCAAGGTGCCGCCCGGCGCAATGCGCTCGTCGCGCACAGAGGTGTCGATCCACAGACCCGGAAAACGCACCAGCATCGCGGCCAGCAGATCGGGTTGCGGCTGGGTGCCGAGATGCGCCCACAGCACCCGCACCCCGGGCGCGACGGCGAACGCCTGTTCGACCACTGCGGCGTCGCCATGAATCATCACGACCAGCTTGCTTGCCGCGGCCAGCCGCACCAGTTGTGTAAACACCGGCTGCCGCGCATCGCGGGCAAACAGGTGCAGCTCGCCGATGCCGGCCCACACGCCGTCGTCCAACTGCGCGGCGACCCGTGCCGGCAGGCCGGCGTCGTGCGCCCAGTTGCCCTTGTGTAGATCCGAGCCATACACCCCGAGCAGGGGAATCACCCGGTCGGGCGCGTGTTGATGCAACTGCTGCGCCAGCTGCGGCGGCGAGCTTGTCACGACCAGCTGGCGCACCCCGGCGGCATCGAGTCTGGCGATCACCGCGGCCGGCGTGAACGCCGCCGCATCGGGCGAAGAATAGTGCGCGTGGGCGTCGATCATCGGCGGCAGGGGATCGGCCCCGGCACCTGCGGCAAATAGCCCGCCGAGCGCAAGCAGAAGGGCGAGGGCGTGCTGCATCATGCGGCGATGCAAGTTTCGATCGCGGCGCGCACCGTGTCCAGCGGCTGGCAGCCGCTGCTGACCGGAGTCAGCTGCGTGTCCTGCTGCAGGATCAGCGCGGGAAAGCCGCGCACGCCGGCCTGGCGCGTCTGTTTGAAGTGCGCCTGGGTTTTGGCGCGCGCGGCGTCGCTGTCGAACGCCGGCAGAAATGCATTCCTGTCGACGCCGAGTTCCGCCGCCAGATCGGCTAGCACGCCCGGCTGCGTGACGTCGTGGCCTCCGGCATAGAAGGCACGCTGGATCGCCTTGAACAGGGGGAAGATCAGCGCGGAGTCGAGGCCGCCCACGGTGACCACCGCGCGGCAGGCCGGTTCGGTGTCGTAGACGAAGCCCTCCGGCAGTGCATTGTCGAAACGGAAGGGCTGGCCGGTGCGGGCGTGCACCTCACGCCAGTGGTGCAGAATCTCCGTGCGCCCGGCTGCCGTCATCGACGCGGTTTCGTGCCGCAGGCCGCCCAGCACCAGCGCGATTTTCATGCGGTCGCGATATTCCTCGCGCAGGGTTTCGATCACCGGCGAAAATCCCCAGCACCACGAACACATCGGGTCGGCGAAATACCACAGGATGGGCGCGTTCATGTCCAACCTGGAAGCGGGCGTTGACTGCTCATTGCATGATGGGCCTCTCTGCGATCGCCCACCGCTTCGGATGAGGCGCTGGACGAGCCTGTCATGCGCGCTCCTTTCTGATTTGGGTGATCTGCTCCAGATAGTTTACGCCCCAACCCTGAAGCGTTCTCAGCACCGGCTCCAGCGTTTTTCCGAACTCGGTCAGCGAATATTCAACTTTAGGGGGGACTTCCGCATACACCTTGCGTTCAACGACCTGATCGGCCTCGAGTTCGCGAAGCTGTCGGGTGAGCATTCTCTGCGTGACTGCAGGCATCAGTCGCGATAACTCATTGAATCGTTTGGTGCCGCCCAGCAGGTGAAACAGGATGACCCCCTTCCATTTGCCGCCGACCACCTCGACGCAGGCCTCGACCGGGCATCCAAAGTCGCAGTCGTAACGCGTGTGGCGCATCGGAATCTCCTGGGTATACAAAATGTAAGTACATGACATGAATGTGCATACTTACATAGATGGAATCCCTCCGATAGCATGGCTTCCGGCATCGAGCCCTGTCACCAAGGAGAGCAGCATGGATGTAAGAACCGCAATCGAAACACGGCGCGCGATCAAACAATTCGATCCCGGCCACGTGATGACCGAGCAAGAAATCGACGCACTCATGTCGTTGGCCGTGCTTTCTCCAACGGCGTTCAACTTCCAGCACTGGCGATTTGTTCTGGTGCGAAATCCGGTATTGCGCGAAGCCATTCGTGCCGTGTCGTGGATGCAGCCCCAAATAACGGAAGCTTCGTTGCTGGTGGTCATTTGCGCGGACGTCAATGCGTGGCAAAAGGAGCCCGACCGCTATTGGCGCAATGCGTCCGCCGACGTCCGCGAGGGCGTGGTCGCCGCCATCGGCGAGTATTACCGCGGGCGGCCCCAGACGCAGCGCGATGAAGCGATGCGCTCATGCGACATGGCCGCCCAGACCTTGATGCTGGCCGCGAAGGAGATGGGGTACGACTCGTGCCCGATGGACCTGGCGGATTTCGATGAGGTCGCGAAATTGATCCGCTTGCCCGAGGGGCATGTCGTGTCGATGTTCGTCGCACTCGGCAAGCGGGTTCGGGAACCGTGGCCCCGGGCAGGCCAGCTTCCCCTGGACGAAGTGGTGCGGGTGGACGGCTTCTGACGAGGACGCATTCCGTCCGCGCGGCGTGGCCCGGCGTCGCTCAGGGCTTGGGCGCGTCGTCGGATTTGGGCGGGTTGTCGTCGTCCATGATGATGCTGTGCGCCGGGCCTTCGAGGTCGTCGAACTGCCCGCTCTTGGCCGCCCACAGCATGACCCAGGCGATGACCCCGACGAGGACGAGACTCAAGGGAATCAGCAGGATCAGGATGTCCATGGGGGAGACGCGTGAGGGGTTAGGGGTAAGGCATGAGGGCGGTGTTCTTCACTCCTGACGCTTCACCCCTCACCGGTTGTTTGAAATCGGACAGCCGCAGCGCGTTCAGTACCACCAGCAGCGAGCTGGCCGACATGCCGATGCCGGCCATCCACGGCGTGACGTAGCCGAGTGCGGCGGCGGGGATGGCGACGAGGTTGTAGCCGAGCGCCCAGCCGAGGTTCTGGCGGATGATGCGCTGCGTCTTGCGCGCCAGCGACACGCCTTCGGCCAGGGTGGCGAGCCGGCTGCCGAGCATCACCATGTCGGCCGCGGCCTGCGCAACGTCGGCGCCTTCGCCCATGGCGATCGACACCTGCGCGCCGGCCAGCACCGGGGCGTCGTTGATGCCGTCGCCCACCATGGCAACGATGCGGCCCTGCTGCTGCAGCGCCTTGACGTAGGCGAGCTTGTCTTCCGGCAGCGCGCCGGCGTGCCACTCGGCAATGCCGAGCTGCTGCGCCACGGCCTTCACCGCAGGCTCGGCGTCGCCTGACAGCAGGTGCAGGCGCACGCCCAGTTGTTGCAGCGCGGCGAGCGCGGCGGGGGCGTCCGCGCGCAGCGTGTCGGCCAGCGCGAACCAGGCGAGGGTTTCGTCGCCTTGCGCCAGCGCCACCCAGCTCGCGTGCGCGCTTTCCGGGTGTTCGCCGCCAGCGGACTCGAGGGGCATCGCGCCCGCGGCGGCGTAGCGCGGCGAACCCAGGCGATAGCGCTGGCCGTCGATCGTGCCCTCTACGCCGCGCCCCGGCGTGTTGCGCACATCGCTGGCATTGAGGCTTGCCGAGCCGGCGTCACGCAGGGCGCGCGCGATGGGATGCTCGGAACCGGCTTCCAGCGCGGCGGCAATCCGGGTCACCTCATCGGCGCTGCGCCCGCCCAGCGGCAGCACGCGGCGCACCGACAGGCGGCCGTGAGTGAGCGTGCCTGTCTTGTCGAACACCAGATCGGTGGCGCGCGCCAGGGTTTCCAGCGCGTGGCCGCGCGTGGTCAGGAGACCCAGGCGGGTGAGCCGGCCGGTCCCGGTGGTGAGCGCGGCGGGGGTCGCGAGCCCCAGCGCGCAGGGGCAGGTGACGACCAAGATCGACACCACGATCCACAGGGTGCGGGAGGGATCGATGACGTACCACGCCAGGCCGACGGCAACCGTGATCACCAGCAAGAGGCCGACGAACCAGGCGGCGGCGCGGTCGGCCAGCTGGCCGATGCGCGGCTTCTCGCTCTGCGCGCGGTCGAGCAGGCGCACGATGGAGGCCAGCCGCGTGTCGGCGCCGAGCTTGTCGACCCGCACCACCAGCGGACTCGCCTGGTTGAGGCTGCCGCCGACCACTTTCGAGTGCACGGTCTTGGACACCGGCAGCGATTCACCGGTCAGCATCGCCTCGCTCACCGCGCTGTCGCCCTCGACCACCTCGCCGTCGGCGGGCAGCGTCTCGCCGGGGCGCACCAGCACATGGTCGCCCACGGCGAGGCGCGCCACCGGCACCTGCTCCTCGTCGCGCGCCGGCCAGTGGGGCAGCCGCGTGGTGGCGGCGGGGATCAGCTTGACCAGTTCCTCGACCGCGGCGCCGGCGCGGCGGCGCGCGTTCATTTCGAGGAAGCGTCCGGTCAGCAGCAGAAAGACGAACATGGTGACCGAGTCGTAGTACACCTCGCCGTGTCCGGAGAACGTACTGTAGACGCTGGCGACGAACGCGGTGCCGACGCCCAGCGCCACCGGCACGTCCATTCCCAGCATGCGGCGCTTGACGTCGCGCCAGGCGCCGATGAAGAAGGGCCACGCCGAATACCCCACCACCGGGATGGTGAGGACCAGGCTCGCCCAGCTCATCAGCAGCCGGACGTCGTCGGTCATGTCGGTCGCGGTGTAAGTCGGCAGCGCGTACATCATCACCTGCATCATGCCGAGCCCGGCGATGGCCAGCCGCTTGATCGCGGTGTTGCGCTCGCGGCGGTGGATGTCGTCGGAGCGGCCGGGATCGAACGGATGGGCGATGTAGCCGATGTCGGACACCGCCTTGAGAATGGCGGAGAGCTGGATGCGGCTGTTGTCCCAGCGCACCCGCGCGCGGCGCGTGGCGTAGTTGATTTCCACCGACAGCACGCCGGGCAGCGCGGCGATGTGGCGCTCGTTGAGCCAAATGCACGCCGCGCAGACGATGTTCTCCAGGATCAGCGCGGCCTCGCGGACGTGCTCCGATTCCGTCCTGACGAAGCTTTCCTGGATTTCCGGCAGGTCGTACAGGCCCAGTTGCGCCAGTTCGGCCTCGGCCTCGCGGGGCGTGGCGGGCAGCACGGTGCGGTGGGTGTAATACGCGCCCTGGCCGCTGTCGATGATGGTCTGCGCCACCGCCTGGCAGCCGCGGCAGCACGCCTGCTTCGTTTCGGCTTCGAACTGGATCGGGTAGTGGGCGCCGTCCGGCACCGGCAGGCCGCAGTGAAAGCAGCCCGAAAAAGACGGGGCGTCCGTGAGCCCCGGAGAGGTGCTCATGAATCGCCCCGCAAAAAGGCGCCTGTCGGCAAGTCCGGGAGAGAGGTCGGACACACCGCCGGCGTCAGCCACAGCTTTTCCGCAAGATCCGCAACCGTCAACCCGGACCATGGGATGGATGGCCGGGTCGGCAAGCCTGACGCTGCTGCTTGTGGCTTAAGCGTCGATGCGGATGATGTTGACGTCGTATTGGATAGAAGCATTCTTCCTACTGCAATGTGCCGGCTTGAAACGCGTCGCGATGGGGTTCATCCGGCGCCAAACCGCAAAACGACATTATACGAAGCGAGACACGTAAAGCCCCGCGCTTCCCGATACCGTGTCGAAAGTTCAATAGCAGTATTGAAGATGTGTTTATCATAATATAATGCAGTGGCCGGATGCAAGTCGGTCAATCCGCTACCATTCGAGCATGAGCGAGCACGCGCAAAACGCCACAGTCTTCCCGCCGGTCGAGACCGCGCTGGCCGACCCCAACGGTCTGCTGGCAAGGGGCGGCGACCTGACGCTGGCGCGCCTGCTCGACGCTTATCGCCATGGTGTTTTCCCCTGGTTCAACCCCGGCGAGCCGATCCTGTGGTGGAGCCCGGACCCGCGCATGGTGCTGGTGCCGGACGAGATCCGCGTCAGCCGCTCGCTCGCCAAGCGCATCCGCAATGGCGGCTTCGAGGTGCGCGCCGACACTGCGTTTGCCGAGGTGATGCGTGCCTGCGCGGCGCCCCGCGAGGACGCGTTCGGCACCTGGATTTCGCCGGCCATGGTCGCCGCCTACACCCGTCTGTTCGATGCCGGCTACGCGCACTCGGTCGAAACCTGGCGCGAAGGCCAACTGGTCGGCGGCCTCTACGGCGTGGCGATCGGCCGCATGTTCTATGGCGAATCGATGTTCAGCCGCGAGCCCGACGCCTCCAAGGTCGCGCTGGTGCGGCTGGCGCAGCAGCTGCAGCGCTGGGATTTCGGCCTCATCGACTGCCAGATGGAAACGCCCCATCTCGCCAGCATGGGCGCACGCACGATGCCGCGTGCGGCATTCATCGCGCGCCTGGCGGAGTTGGTAGACTTGCCCCATCTTCCTGGCCCCTGGGTGTTTAATCCTGAAACCGCAGTTGATCGGTCAACGCCTTTATGAAGCCCCACATCAGACCCTATGCACCCGACTGACCCGCCGCTGCAGCGCATCCAGTTTTACCTGACCGCGCAATACGACTGCAGCTATCTGCCGGGGCGGCAGGCGCGCTCGCAGGTCGCCACCCCCACCCACCTGATCGATGGCGAGGCCTACAGCGCGCTGATTCGCGGCGGGTTTCGCCGCAGCGGGCAGTTCACCTATCGCCCGCACTGCGAGCACTGCCAGGCCTGCGTGCCGGTGCGGGTCGACGTGACCGGCTTCGTGCCCAACCGCACCCAGCGCCGTTGCCTCAAACGCAACCGACATCTCGCCGCGCGCTTCTTGCCGCTCGATTTCAAGGAACAACACTACGCGCTGTACCGCAGCTATCTCGGCAGCCGCCATGCCGGCGGCGGCATGGACCGCGACGGCCCCGACCAGTACACGCAGTTCCTGCTGTCGTCCAACGTCGACAGCGTGATGGTCGAATTCCGCGACGGCGATACCCTGGTGATGGTGTCGGTCATCGACCAGGTCGCCGATGGCCTGTCGGCGGTCTACACCTTCTTCGACCCCGCGCGCGAGCAGGACAGCCTCGGCGTCTACGGCGTGCTGTGGCAGATCGAACTGGCGAAGCGGCTGGAACTGCCCTATCTCTACCTCGGCTACTGGATCGCCGAGAGCCGCAAGATGGCCTACAAGAAACAATACCCGCCGCTGCAAGGGCTGGTGGATGAGCGCTGGCAGCTTATCTAACCTGGCATCAACCGGCTGCGCGTGATGGGGCGCGGCACTCAGTTGCGGATGCCCGGCACGTTCACTTTCTGCCCCTGAGTGAGGGCTGCCAAGGCGAGTTCAATGTCGCCATATTCAACTGCGTCAGGCGGTAGCTCATTGGCACGGATGGCGACATTGCACCACTGGACACGTTTGGAAAAATCCCAGATTTCGCTGCTACTGGTGCGAAAAGTGGGGAAGTGGGCAATTTCCTTGTTGAAGACCGCTTGCCGCTTGGGTTGGGCCAGCCACTGACCACGGACCCACTTGTTGGCCAGGCCGTGGCAGTCCAGGCAGGCAAAGTTGAGTTGCCCGATTTTTCGTGTCATCAAGGCGTTGCCCCGCTTGATCGCTGCGACCGCGTCTTTCGACGTGGTATCGACTTTGATCGGCGTGCCGTTGGCGAGGTGTCGCAGATAAATGGACAGGTCGATATTGTCCATGCTTTGCATCAACAAGTTGTCCCCCGTTGTGCTGCGTGCGTGGCGCGTGATGAACTCCTCGACGCCGATGACCTTCTTCAGGCGCGCTTCATAGCGCGGCATGGTGGCGGCCCAGGTCCTGAAGCTTTTTTCCGGCGCGGCATGGCACGACGCGCAGGATTTTCCCTGGGAGCCCACACGCGAATAAACCAGTTTGGCGCGGTCTATCGCGGCCATGCCGTCGTTCTCAAAGGGATCCAGGTTGTCGCGGGTTTCGACCGGAACGGGGCGCGTGGCGGGATTTTCCAGCTCATCCTTGAAAACGTGCGGCGCCTTGAGCGTCTTCATGAACGCCACGATGTCATGGATCTCTTGCACGCTGAAGAGCTTGTGGGCGCCCCAGGGCGGCATCATGGAATTCGGATTCACGCTGCGCGGGTCGTACACATAATCGAACAGCTTCTGGTCGGACCGTCCCCAGGTGCCGACAGTGGACAAGTCGGGGCCGATATTGCCGGGCAGCGCCGGGGTGGTCTTGCCCATGACGTGACACGCCACGCAACTGCCGCCTCGCCCCCGGTCGAATGCCAGTTTCTCGCCGTTTTTGGGGTCGCCGGCAATCGGGCCTGCCAGTTTTGGCGGCGGTGCGTAGGCGGGCGATGCGAGATTGGCCAGCGTGTTGTAGTCTTTCCAGTCGGTGGCAGGCCAATCGCTGTAGCGCGACCAGGGCGTGGCGGCCGCCGGCTGCGCCAGTTCCATCGGCACGGCTTTCTGCGGCTGCTGGGCATCACTGTCGAGCGGAAACGCGGCACACGTCATTGCGCCGAGCAGGGTGGATAATGAAAAGCATGCGGCCTTGACGCGCGCGAAGGCTGAATTCTCCATTTGAGATTTCTCCTCGGTGACGATTGAAGCGAATGCGGCGGAGACGTGTTTTCAAGGCTAGCCAAAATATAGGCAATTTTCAGGAAAATGAACTACCCGAACGCCAATCCCCGATGGTCGCTTCAAGGCGTGTTTCTGGCCGTCGTGTGCATGCTGCTTTCCGGCTGTGCCCTGACCGTCAGCAACCCCAGGGCGCTGCATCCGCTTGAGCACTTTGCGCCCCTGGCGGCCGATTCGCGGGTGTGGGTCGAGCCCGGTTTCGAGGCGTATGGCGAACGGGTTGCCGAGGCCTTGCCGCAGGCCATCGCCGCGGTCGAGGCGGCGCACTACCTGCCGTTTGCCCGCGCGCCGCGCGTGCATGTGTGCGGCAGCGAAGCCTGCTTCAGGCGCTATGTGCTGACCCCCAAACTCTCGGCCGCCGTCGTGCCGGACAATCGCCTCATCCTGTCGCCCAACCTCGACGGACACGAAAAGCACCGGCTGCCCGCATTGCTGACGCACGAACTCGCGCACCTGCATCTGGGCCAGCGCATCGGCCACTATCACAGCAGCCTGCCGGTCTGGTTCCACGAAGGCTGGGCGTCGCTGACGGCCGAAGGCGGCGGCGCCGACTACGCCACCGATGCCCAGGCCTCCGCGGCCATCCGCGCCGGCCGCCGGGTCAACCTGGGCGCGCGCGACACCCCCGACAAGCGCCACCGCGCGGGCGCATCCCGGCTCAACATCTTCGAGTTCTACCGTCAGTCCATGCTGCTGGTCGGCTGGCTGCGGGTGCAGGACGAAGCGCGCTTCAAGGCGCTGGTGCTTGCCGTGCAGAACAACACCGACTTCGAGATCGCATTCTGGGACACCTACGGCCAGGCGCCCGCCACCTGGCTCGCAGGATTTTTCGACGGCGCGCTCAGCGAAACGACGGCAACATACGATAATCAGGCGGTCCAGGCCGCACCCGCAAAACCCTAACCCCAACTCGCCATGAAACCCTACCTCGACCTGATGCGCCACGTGCTCGAGCACGGCACCCGAAAAGACGACCGCACCGGCACCGGCACCCTGTCGGTATTTGGCTGGCAGATGCGCTACAACCTCGCCGAAGGTTTCCCGCTCGTCACCACCAAGAAATGCCACCTGCGCTCCATCCTCCACGAACTGCTGTGGTTTTTGCAGGGCGACACCAACATCCGCTACCTGAAGGAAAACGGCGTCTCGATCTGGGACGAGTGGGCGGATGAGAACGGCGACCTTGGCCCGGTGTACGGCCACCAGTGGCGCAGCTGGGCCAAGCCCGACGGCGGCACCATCGACCAGATCAGCGAAGCGGTGAAAATGCTGAAGACCAACCCCGATTCGCGCCGCATCATCGTCTCAGCGTGGAATGTGGCGGACCTGGACAAGATGGCGCTGGCGCCGTGCCACGCCTTCTTCCAGTTCTACGTCGCCGACGGCAAGCTCTCCTGCCAGCTGTATCAGCGCAGCGCCGACATCTTCCTCGGCGTGCCGTTCAACATCGCAAGCTATGCGCTGCTAACGCTGATGATGGCGCAGGTCACGGGCCTCAAACCCGGCGACTTCGTCCACACCCTGGGCGATGCGCACCTGTATCTGAACCACCTCGACCAGACGCGCGAGCAACTCTCCCGCGAGCCGCGCCCGCTGCCGACCATGACGCTGAACCCCGAGGTGAAGGACATCTTCGCGTTCCGCTTCGAGGACTTCAGCTTGAGCGGCTACGATCCGCACCCGGCGATCAAGGCCCCGGTGGCGGTATGAGCAAGCCGAATAAACCCCGCATCAGCGTCATCGCCGCGCTCGCCAGGAACCGCGTCATCGGCATCGAAAACCGCCTGCCGTGGCGGCTGCCGGAAGACCTCGCCCACTTCAAGGCGCTCACGCTCAACCATCCCATCCTGATGGGCCGCAAGACCTTCGAATCGCTTGGCCGCCCGCTGCCCGGGCGCACCAACATCGTCATCACCCGCAACCCCGACTACTGCAAGGACGGCTGCCTCGTCGCCGCCTCCATCCCCGCAGCCATCGCGCTGTGTGCGGGCGCCGACGAAATCTTCTTCATCGGCGGCGCCGACCTCTACGCCCAGGCCATCCCGCTCGCCGACCGCCTGTATCTGACCGAAGTCGACATCGAAGCCGAGGGCGACGCCTGGTTCCCCGACTACGACCGCAGCGCGTTCAGGGAAGTCTCGCGCGAGCCGCACACAGGCGAAAAGGGCGATGCGCTGGGGTTTGATTTTGTGGTGTATGAGCGGTGCTGAATGTGCTTAGCCCCTCTATTAATTAGGAGTGATTCGGTTGGCAAAAAAATTGATACCTATGGCGATTGCTTATGATTTCGACGGTACGCTCGCACCGGGAAATATGCAGGAATACGATTTCATCCCGGCTCTTAAGCTGCGTTCAAAACATTTCTGGAGCAAGGTGAACGATCTTGCGAAGAAACACGAAGCGGACCCAATCCTCGCATATATGCATGCCATGATTGAGGAGGCGCGCACGGCGAATATCCCTGTCAGGAAGGTTGATTTTAAGAATTACGGCGCGAACATCGAGCTGTTCCCAGGCGTAAAGGAATGGTTCAAACGTATTAATGAATACGCTAAGACCAAAGGGGTGCGCCTCGAGCACTTCATCATTTCTTCCGGTATCCGAGAAATGGTCGAGGGCACGCCGATATCCAAAGCATTCAAAAAAGTCTATGCATCTGGATTTGTATTCGATGCGAACGATGTCGCATGCTGGCCTGCGCTGGCAATAAACTACACGACTAAAACTCAGTACCTGTTTCGTATTAACAAAGGCAGCCTCGATGTCCATGACAATTCTGTGATCAATAAATTCGTACCAAAAGAGCAGCGACCTATTCCGTTCGAGCACATGATTTTCATTGGGGATGGTGAGACCGATATTCCTTGTATGCGCCTCGTGAAGGATCAGGGTGGACATTCAATCGCTGTTTACAATTCAGGAAAGCGGGGCCATAAGAAACATGCTGAGCAATTGATTAAGGACGGACGCGCAACTTTGGCAGCTAATGCTGATTACCAGTTGGGCGGCCTAATAGATCAATCTGTTAAAGCGATGATTGATAAGGTCGAGGCGTCTTCGCGGATTGCTTGACGAGCCGCGTGGATCGAGGTGATCAGGGGTATGGCAAGTTGGGCTTGTCAGCCCAACCTACGGGTTTGATGATGGATGGAAGGAAAGCAGAATGAAGGCGAAAGACAGCAATGCAACTACGCAATGGGGTGCAGCATGAGCGGTTTACCCCAATGCCCCCAGTGCGGCTCGGACTACGCCTATGAAGACGGCACCATGTATGTGTGCCCGGAATGCGCGCATGAATGGGCCAAGGATGCGCCAGCCGGTGCGGATGAAAAACGCGTGGTGCGCGACGCCAACGGCAATGAATTGCAGGACGGCGACACGGTGACGGTGATCAAGGACCTGAAGGTGAAGGGCTCGTCATCGGTCGTCAAGGTGGGAACCAAGGTCAAGAATATCCGCATCGTCGAAGGCGATCATGACATCGACTGCAAGATCGATGGCATCGGCGCGATGCAGCTGAAATCGGAATTTGTCAGGAAGGTGTAAGGCCGAGCTGCCGGGCCGTTTGGGACAAGCATTAAAAACGGGGCCGAAGCCCCGTTTTAATGCTGCTGCGATCCGATCAACCCTTGGCCGTGAAGTTGTACGACTGCGGCAGGCCCAGGGTGTCGGCCCAGACGTTTTTCGCCCAGGATTCCATGTAGGCCCATTCGGTTTCGCTTTCCTCGGCGGAAACACCGTTCGCGTCCTTGGGCGGGACCATGGACTGCTTGGTCTCGTCCCAGCGGAACACGGTGGCGACGTGGAAGGCGGTGCCCATGCCGGTGCCCGAGTAGCAGGTGTTGGTCACCACCGGCGATGGATCAAACTGGCGCCCGGCGAACTGCTCGGACAGGGCGTAGGCGCACATCTTGCCTGTGTTGTTGGCCACCGAGCCGGACTTCGGGAAATTGGTCAGCGCGGAATCGCCCAGGATGTGGACGTTCTTCACGACCTTGGACTCGAAGGTGCGGTAGTCGATGGTGCACCAGTTGCCGTTGCTGCCGTCGCGCACGCCGGCCACGCCGCAAACCTTGGCGGCGCGCATCGGCGGGACCACGTTGATGACGTCGCCCTTGACGTCGTCGAACTCGGTGCTGACCATCATCATTTTGACGTCGACGGCGCGCGGCTGGTTGTTCCCACGGAAGTCGATCATGCTGTCGGCCGTGCCGTAGCCGAAGTGCTTGGTCCAAGCGGCCACGAACAGCCCCTTTTTGGAGGCGATGTCCGGGTTGCCGTCGAGGATGATGATCTTCGACCTGGGCTTGGCCCGCTTGAAGTAGCTTGCGACCATGCACGCGCGCTCGTAGGGTCCGGGCGGGCAGCGGTACGGGGCCATCGGCACCGACATTACGAAGGTGCCGCCATCCGGCATCGCTTCGAGTTGCTTGCGCAGGGTGGCGGTCTGCGGACCAGCCTTCCAGGCGTGCATCACGGTCTTCTGCGCTTCCGCGTCGTAGCCTTGCACCTTGTCGTACATCAGTTCGATCCCGCCGGCCAGAACCAGCTTGTCGTAGGCGAAGGTGTGGCCGCCCGCGGTGGTGACGGTTTGCTTGGTGGTGTCGATGGCGGTGACGGTGTCCGGCACGAAGTTGTCGACGATCTTCTTCAGATTGTCGTACGGCAGGGTAATGTCGTCCATTGTGTTGATGCCCGCCAGCACGGTATTGGAGAACGGGCAGGACACGAACTTGGCGTTCGGTTCGATGAGGGTGACGTTCGCGTTCGGCGCCCACATCTTCAGGTAGCGGGCAAAGGTGGCGCCGCCGAAACCGGCACCGACCACGACGACTTTGGGACCGGAACTGCCGATTTGCGCGGTGGCGCAGCCAGCCAGACCGGCGGTGGCGGCGATACCCGCTGCGCCGAAGGAGGTTTTAAGGAAATCGCGACGATTGAGGGCCATGATAGAGAGTCTCCTTTTGTCTTATTTGATCGCGGCGAAGTACTTGGCCATCGCTTCGAATTCGGCGTCGGTGTAGCCGTTTGCGTGTTTCTTCATGACGGTTGCCGGACGGGAACCATCCTGGAAGGCCTTCATCTGCTTGACGAAATAGCCGGGCTCAAGTCCTGCCAGGCTGGGAATGGCGCCGTGGCTCTTGCCATCCGGACCATGGCAATAGGAACAGTTGGCTGCCATGAAACGGGCGCGCGCGTCCACCGCGCCGGCGATGCCGGAGACAGCGAGGCCGACGAGGCCGACACACGCCAGGGTGATCTTGTTGTTTTTCATAGACTCCTCCAGGGATTTGAGGGATAAAACGGGAACCGTGACGGCCCCGCAAGCCTTTAAACTGGCCGGTCTTGGAGGCCGTCAGTCTGTGCATACCATGCTGGAGTAGTAAAAAAAGCTTGTCAACAAGCAGGCGCTTATATGGCACGCTTTTCCAGCGTGCTGAACAGGTATTTTTAAGGCTAGGCTATTTAACGCTTCGCACCCAGGTTCAGGGCCAGGTTTTTGCTGGCCTGGCGCGCCCGTTCGTCGGCGTCGCGATCCCAGGTTTCGCTGGCCCAGCCGCCCAGATTGTCCAGCGCGATCCGGCCCAGCGCGGCGATCCATTGCGGATGCTCGTTGAGCGCGGGGATGTAGTGGAATTCCTTGCCGCCTGCCTGCAGAAAACTGGCGCGGCCTTCCATCGCCAGCTCCTCCAGGGTTTCCAGGCAGTCGGCGGTGAAGCCGGGCGCGACCACGTCGACGCGGCCCACGCCTTCGCGGCCCAGCGTTTCCAGCGTCTTGTCGGTGTAGGGCTGCAGCCATTCGGCGCGGCCGAAGCGCGACTGGAAGGTGAGACGGAACTGGCCGGGCTCCAGCCCGAGCGCCTCGGCGAGCAGGCGCCCGGTCTTGTGGCATTCGCAGTGGTAAGGGTCGCCCTTGTCCAGCGTGTAGCGCGGCACGCCGTGGAAGCTCATCAGCAGCACGTCGGGGCGGCCGTGCATCTGCCAGTAGTCGCGGATGTTGGCGGCCAGCGCGTGGATGTAGGTGGGGTGGTCGTGGTAGTGCTTGAGCGTGCGCAGCGCCGGCTGGTTGCGCGTTTTCAACAGCCAGGCGTAGGCCGCGTCGAACGCGGTGGCGGTGCTGGACGCGGCGTATTGCGGATAGGACGGCAGGATCAGGATGCGGTCGCAGCCGGCCGCCTTCATTCGCGCCAGCGTGTCGGGCACCGACGGTTTGCCGTAGCGCATCGCGTATTCGACCATCAAGGGGCTGGCGACTTTCTCGCCCAGCCAGCCCTTCAACAGCTTGGCCTGTTTCTCGGTGTGGACCCTCAATGGCGAGCCGTCGGCGGTCCAGATCGCGGCATATTTCTCGGCCGATTTTTTCGGCCGGGTGTTGAGGATGATGCCGTTGAGAATCAGCCACCACACCGCGCGCGGAATTTCCACCACGCGCGGGTCGGACAGGAATTCCTTCAGATAGGGTCGCAGCGCCTTGGCGGTGGGCGCCTCGGGGGTGCCGAGGTTGACCAGCAGGATGCCGGTTTTGGACTGCTGGCCGTGGCTGTAATCGGGTTCTTTGAGATAGGGCATCAGTGGTGGGACAGCGCGCTCGATAAGAGTTTGGCGGTGATGTCGACGATCGGAACCACGCGTTCGTAGGCCATGCGGGTGGGCCCGACGACGCCGAGGGTGCCGACCACCTGACCGTCGACCGAGTAGGGCGCGCTGACCAGACTGCATTCGTCGAATGTCAGCATGTCGGATTCGCCGCCGATGAAAATCTGCACGCCGGTGGCGTTGCGCGAGCGGTCGAGCAGTTGCAGCAGTCCGGTTTTCTGTTCGAAGGCGTCGAACAGGCGGCGCAGGCTGCCCATGTTGCTGGAGAGCTCCTGCACGTCGAGCAGCTTGCGGCTGCCCGACACCACCACGCTTTCCTGGCTGCCGTCGAGCGCCTTGCTGCCGGCGTCGACCGCGGCGGCCATCAACTGGGTGATGTCGTCGCGCATGCGGCCGAGTTCGTCGCGCAGCTTACCGCGCACCTGGTCGAAGCTGTGGCCGGCAAAGTTCTTGTTGAAAAAGTTGGCGGCCTCGGTCAGCGCGGAGGCGCTGTAGGGCTGGTCGGTGAGGATGACGCGGTTCTCGACCTCGCCTTCCAGCGTGACGATGATGAGGAGAATGCGCTTGTCCGACAGGCTGAGGAATTCGATCTGGCGAAACGCCGGATTGCGGCGCGGCGTCATCACCAGCCCGGCAAACTGGCTGAGGTCGGACAGTAGGGTCGATGCTGCTGTCATCAGCCGCGCCGGGTCGGACGGCGTCAGGCTGCTTTCGAGCTGGCTGACCGCGCTCTGCTCCAGCGGGCGCACCGTCAACAGCGTGTCGACGAAGAAGCGGTAGCCGAGCGGCGTCGGCACCCGCCCGGCAGAGGTGTGCGGGCTGGTGACGAAGCCGATTTCCTCGAGGTCGGACATGATGTTGCGGATGCTGGCGGGCGACAGGTCGAGGCCAGCGTACTTCGACAGCGTGCGTGACCCCACCGGTTCGCCGTCGGCGATATAGCGTTCCACCAGGGCTTTCAGCAGGATTCGGGCGCGGTCGTTGAGCATGGGAGGATTATAAGGGGTGAGGGGTAGCGCAGGTTTGATCAAAAAACGTGCAGCACATTCCCTGAATCCTGAATCCACGCCCCTGAGCCCTCCTGAGCCCTTTATAATCGTCCCTCATGCAAACCCCCTTCCACACCATCGGCCTCGTCGGCAAATACGATAATCAGGACATGGGCGCGTCCGTGCGCGCGCTGGGGGAGTTTCTGCGCGCGCGCGGGCATGCGGTGCTGCTGGCCAGCCAGACGGCAGAGCATCTCGGGATCGAGGATTTTCCCCGGCGCAGCCTGCACGATCTGGCGACCGAAAGCGATGCCGTGGTGGTGCTGGGCGGCGACGGCACCATGCTGTCGATCGCGCGCGAACTGGCGCCGCATGGCGTGCCGCTGATCGGGATCAACCAGGGACGGCTCGGCTTTCTCACCGACATCATGGTCGACGACATGTTCGACGCCGTTGCCGAAATCCTCAGCGGCCAGTACGTGGCGGAAGAACGCATCCTGCTGAACGGGCAGGTCCGCCGTGGTGGCGAAACCGTGTTCGAGGCCACCGCGTTCAACGATGTGGTGGTGGGCAAGGGCGGTTCGGGTCGCCTGATCGATCTGGAAATCGCCATCAACAGCGAGTTCGTCTACAGCCAGCGGGCCGACGGCCTGGTGGTCACCAGCCCCACCGGCACCACGGCGTATGCGCTGTCGGCCGGCGGCCCCATCGTGCATCCCACGCTGGAAGCCTTCTCGCTGGTGCCGATCTGTCCGCATACCCTGTCGGCGCGCCCCATTGTCGTCAGCAGCCATTCGCGCATCGAACTGCACCTGACCTATGCCGACGACGCCCGCGTCCACTTCGACGGCCAGCATCATTTCGACCTGCTCAGTGGCGACCACGTGTGGGTCACCCGCGCCAGCCGTACGGTGACCCTGCTGCATCCGCATTCCTACAGTTACTACGACACCCTGCGGCAAAAACTGCACTGGGGCAAGAAGCTTTAACGCACTGCGCGTCCCCATGCTGTCGCATCTGTCCATCCGCAATTACCTGCTGGTCGAATCGGTCGAACTCGATTTCGCGCCGGGGCTCACCGTGCTCACCGGCGAGACCGGCGCCGGCAAGTCGATCCTGATTGATGCGCTGGCGCTGACGCTGGGCGACCGAGCCGAAGCCGGCGTGGTCCGCCAGGGCGCGCCGCGCGCCGAGATCGTCGCCGAATTCAGGATCGACGGCCTGCCGCAACTGGCAAGCTGGCTTGAGGAAGCCGGCTTCGCGGCCGACGACGGCTCGCTGATCCTGCGCCGCGTGATCGACGCCGGCGGCCGCTCGCGCGCCTTCATCAACGGCAGCGCGGCGCCGCTGGCGCAACTGAAGGACGCCGCAGAATTCCTGCTCGATATCCATGGCCAGCACGCGCATCACGCGCTGTTGCGCCCGCAGGCCCAGCGCGAGGTGCTCGACGCTTACGCCGGCGCGCAGCAGCAAGCAGCGGCGGTGAGCGATGCCTGGCATGCCTGGCAGACTGCCCGCCAGCGCAGGCTGGAGGCGGAAACCCACGGCCAGGCACGGCAGATCGAGCGCGAGGGCCTGACGCTGGCGGTGGAGGAATTGCGTGCACTGGGCGACGATCTCGCGCGCTGGGACGATATCCAGACCGAACACGCGCGGCTGGCGCACGTCACCACCCTGCTCGAGGGCAGCCATGCGCTGATTCACGGGCTGGATGAGGGCGAGGCGGCGGTGTCCGGCCGCCTCGGCGCGATGAGCGCACGGCTTGACGCCATGCAGGCGGTGGACGACAGCGTGCGCGAAGTGTCCGACCTGCTGAGTTCGGCCAGCGCCGATCTGGCCGAGGCGGTGCATGCACTGCGCCGCTACGCGGGCAACCTGAACCTCGATCCCGAGCGCCTCGTCGACCTCGACCGTAGCCTGGGCGAGATGCACCGGCTGGCGCGCAAGCACCGCGTGCAGCCGGACGCGCTGGCCGCCTTGCTGCAGCAGTTCGAGGCGCGGCTGGCCGAACTCGCCGCCAGCGACGACCTCGACGCGCTGCAGGCACACGAAGACGCCGCCTGGGCGCAGTACCAGACCGCCGCCAAACAGCTTGGCGCGCTGCGCCGCAAGGCCGCGGCGGCGCTGTCGAAGCAGGTGACGACGACGATGCACGAACTTGCGCTGGCCGGCGGCACGCTCGACATCCAGCTGCCGCCGGTGAGCGAGCCGCGCGCGCACGGCCTGGAGGACGTCAGTTTTCTCGTCGCCAGCCACCCCGGCCTGGCGCCGGGGCCGCTCGGCAAGGTGGCGTCGGGCGGCGAGCTGTCGCGCATCAGCCTGGCGATCCAGACCGCGCTGTCCGGCGTGGCCGGCGTGCCGACGCTGATTTTCGACGAGGTCGATGTCGGCATCGGCGGCAGCGTGGCCGAGGCGGTCGGACGCCGGCTGGCGAAGCTGGGTGAAACCCGCCAGGTGCTGGTCATCACCCATCTGCCGCAGGTGGCTGCGCGCGGCAGCCAGCACTTGCGGGTCGCCCGGCAGGCCAGCGGCGGCTTTGTGTCGTCCAACATCGAATTGCTCGATGCGGACGCGCGGGTGGAAGAGCTCGCCCGCATGCTGGGTGGGGTCAAGATCACCGACACGACGCGACAGCACGCCGCGGAAATGCTCGCCGGGTGAGGTCGTTGCTCGCCCTGCGGACGGCCTTGGCGCTGCACCCGCAAGGAGTACGCCGCCAGACACTCGCCCTTCGGGCGGTCTTGGCGCTGTGCCTGCTGTTCGCGCTGGCTGGCGGCGCCGGGGCCGCTCCGGTTGCGGGCGTCGTCTTTGCGGTGATCGACGGCGATACCGTGCTGTTCAAACCCGAACACTATTCCCCTGGTTCGCGCGCCTTCCTGAAAGTCCGCTTGGCCGGGATCGACGCGCCGGAACAGGACCAGCCGCACGGCGTGGCCGCGACGCGGGCGCTATCGGCGCTGCTGCTGAATCAGCGGGTTGAGGTCAACTCGGTCGCCATCGACACCTACGGCCGCACCATCGCGCACATTCGGGTGCGGGCGCTCCGGGTCAACCAGGAAATGGTGCGGCGCGGGCTTGTGTGGGCATCGACACGCGGCAGGGATCAGCATGGCCTGTTGGCGTTGCAGCGCGAGGCACGGCGCGAACGGATCGGGCTGTGGCAGGATCCCGCGCCTATGCCGCCGTGGGCGTGGCGGCGCGCGCAGCCAGCTCGCGGTCACTGAGGCTGCGCGGCGTGCCGTCCGGCAGGGCGATGTGGCATTCGCGAAAAACCCGTGCCGTGCAGGTACGGCAGATCTCGCTGTCCAGCCGCGGGTAGATCACCTGAATGGCGTCGCCCTTCTGGCGGAAAATCTGTTCCTCGCCGATGGTCTCGACCTGGCCGCTGCGGCGCAGCATCTCGCACAGGTCCGGTTGCACCCCCACCAGATACAGACCGCCGCCTAGCTTGCGCCGTCGCGTGGCCTCCTTGGCCAGCAACTCGGCGCCGGCCAGGTCGATGAAGCCGATTGCTCGCGAGGTCAGCAGCAGGTGCTTTTTCTGCGGGTCGGATTCATCGACGTTGCGGAAAGACTTCTGCACGTGCTCGACCGCACCGAAGAAAATCGAGCCTTCCACACGCAGCATGGTCAGCTGCGGGCAGCCCGGGGTCTCGATGTCGGGCGGCACGAATTTGCGGCGCGGATTGTCGCGGTTGACGTGGGAGGGCACCAGTTCGCGGATCGACGGCTGTGAGGTGCGATACAGGTAGAACATCAGCGACACCAGAATACCGAGAAAAATGCCTTTCTCCAGGTCGATCAGGGTGCCGATGAAGGTCAGGGCGAGCACGATGCGCTCGCGCCTGTGGCGCTTGAGGATGACGCCGATATGGTGGAAGTCGATCAGGCTCCACGCCACGATGAACAGGATCGCCGCCATCGACGGCACCGGCAGGTAGGCCGCGAGCGGCGCGACCAGCAGCACGATCAGCAGCAGGAACACCGCCGACAGTGCGGCGGCCAGCGGCGTCCTGGCGCCCGAGGCGTAGTTCACCCCGCTGCGGTTGAACGAGCCGCTGGCGGCGTAGCCGGAGAAAAAACTGCCGGCAATGTTGGACAGGCCCTGGCCGACGAATTCCTGGTTGCTGTCGATGCGCTGGTCGGACTTGGTGGCGACCGAACGCGCGATCGCCACCGCCTCGGTCAGTGCCAGGATCGCGACGATGGTGGCCGGAAACAGGGTCTGCTGGATAGCGGCGAACGAGAAATCCGGCCGCGACAGCGGTGGGAACGACGCCACCAGCGCGCCGACCGTGCGGATGCCGGTCGCCTCGCTGCCGAACTGGACATTGAGGACCGCCGCCACCGCGCCGCCCACCACCATGGCGACGATCATGTACGGCAGCTTCGGCAGATAGCGCTTGGCGAGGATGCCCGTTGCCAGCGTGACCACGCCTACCGTCAACACCCAGGGCTGGATGTCCGGGATATGCGAGCCGAACTGGATCAGCACCTCGTAAAAATGGGCGCCGCGCGGCATCTCGAGGCCGAAGAAGTTCTTGATCTGGCTGGCCGCGATGAGGATCGCCGCACCGGCAGTGAAGCCGATGATGACGCTGTGCGAGATGAAATTGACCAGCAGGCCCAGCCGCGCCAGACCCATCGCCAGCTGGATCAGGCCGGCCAGCAGCGTCAGCGTGAGCACCAGCCCGATGTATTGCGGGCTGCCGGGTTCGGCCAGCGGACTGATCGAGGCAAACACCACGATCGAGATCGCGGTCGTCGGTCCCGACACCAGGTGCCAGCTCGACCCCCACAGCGCCGCGACGATGGCGGGCACCATCGCGGCATACAGGCCGTATTCCGGCGGCAGCCCGGCAATGGTGGCAAACGCCACTGCCTGCGGCAGCACGATGAGTGCGCCGGTGAACGCGGCGATCGTGTCGGCCTTGAAGGTCTGTTGGGTGACGTTGGGCCACCAGCGCAAAAAGGGCAACAGGCGGTAGAGCCAGAGCGGGCAGGCCTTGAGATTGATCACGTCAACTCCAGAAGCATATTAACGAATAATACTATAACTGGTTGCTATAAAAGGATTTTTGCATGGGGGTGCGTTCGTCAATCGGGTGGTCCGGCTTTATAATCGGTCCCAAACCCTGCATCAGACAGGGCCTGACGACAACACAACCAGAGAGAGCGAGGAAGATGAAAACCATCACGATGACGCTGTGCGCGTCCGTGCTGATGGCGTTGGCCGTGCCGGTACAGGCAGCGGGCGACCCCAAGGCCGGGCAACTCAAGACTTCGATGTGTGCAGGCTGCCACGGCATTCCCGGCTGGCGCACCGCCTATCCCACCGTATACAGCGTTCCCATGCTGGGCGGGCAGCACGCCGAATACATGGTGGCCGCGCTCAAAGCCTACAAGAGCGGCGAGCGCAGCCACCCGAGCATGGTGGCCATTGCCGGCAGCCTGTCCGAGCAGGACATGGAAGATCTCGCGGCCTATTACGCGTCGTCCTATACTGGCGCTGCCAACTGACAACCGAGGACAACACCATGAAAAAAACATTGTTTATCCTCGCTGCGGTTGCGCTGGGTGCCTCACTGCCGGTTCACGCCAAGGGCAATTATGAAGCGGGCAAGGCCAAGTCGACCACCTGCGCCGCCTGTCACGGCGCGGACGGCAACAGCACCGTGCCCTCTTTTCCCAAGCTGGCGGGCCAAAACCGCGACTACCTTTATCAGGCCCTCAAGCACTATAAGTCGGGTAAGCGCAACAACCCGCTCATGGCCGGCCAGGTGGAGGCGCTGTCCGATGCCGACATGCTTGATCTGGCGCTGTATTTCTCCAAGCAGAAAGGCCTGTACCTGAAGTATTGATTTGACGGTGCGGCAGGAAAGCGCGGCCGGACAGGCCGCGTTTTTTTTTGGGCTATCTGAAACCTGTTGCGGCAAACGTGAGTTTGTCGCCACAGCGATGCAGCATGCGGCCAGGGCAAGGCAGGGATTGACAGCTACGTTAGAAACCCATGCAAATGAGAAACATTCTCATATGAGAGATCGCTAATGGTTCCCCCGCCCGCGCATACCTTCCCCCTCCACGGCCCTGGCTTGCGCGGCGCCAAGCGGCCGCGCGTGGTGATCGTCGGCCGCGCCGGCAGCGGCAAGCACAGCATCTTTCGCGCCGCCGCCGCCACCGCTACCCGCCACGAACGCCTGGCCGGGATCGGCCCCGCGTACGAGGAATGCCTGGTCGAGGTGGGCATCGATCAGATTTCCCTGGTCGCGCTGCCCGCCGTCGACGGCCTGCACCAGTTGGACGCCGAGGCGTGCGTGACCCTGAAGTACCTGCTGTGGGGCGACCGCTGGCCGCCCATCGCCCGCCATGAGGCACACCAGCCGGCGAGTGCGTTTGCCGCCCCCGACGTGCTGCTGGTGGTGCTCGACGCCACGGCGCTGGAGCGCGACCTCGAACTCGCGCTGGAACTGATGCAGATGGGCCGGCCGATGGTGTTTGCGCTCAACCGCATGGACGAGGCGCGCGCCAAGCGGCGCTTCATCATCCGCGCTGGGGCTTCGCCGGCACGCTGGCGATCTTTGCCCTGGTGCTGCTGTTCTTGTTCGAGGTGAGCGCGTTCCTCGACGCGCTCACCGTCGCGCGCCTGATCGAATGGGCCACGCCGTGGCAGCCGACCGACTTTGCGGGGGTGGTCGCCCGCGCCGTGCTGGACGGCTTCATCGGCCTGGCGGGCATCGTCATCCCCTACATGATCCCGCTGGTGCTGCTGCTGGTGTGGCTGGAAGAGTCGGGGATCATGCACCGCGTCGCCTTCGTGGTCGACCGCGGCTTCCACCGGCTGGGCCTGCACGGCGGCGTCGCCCTGCCGTTTCTGATGGGGCTCGGCTGCAACGTGCCGGCGCTGGCCGCCACCGCTGCGGTCAGCCGCGGCCGCGACCGCACGGTGGCCTCGCTGCTGATCACCTTCCTGCCGTGTTCGGCGCGTTCGGCCATCATCCTTGCAGTGGGTGGCAAGTATCTCGGCGGCTTCGGCGTGTTCGCGCTCTTCATGCTGGTCCCCGTGGTCGTCAGCCTGGTCGGCAAGCTTTTGAAGCGCCGCTACCCCGAGACCACGCCCGGCATGATCCAGGAGATTCCGGCCTACGCCGTGCCGACCCTGCGCGCCCTCTTGGCCAACACCTGGGAGCGCAGCCGCGACATCGTCACCATCGTGCTGCCACTTTTGGTGGCGGGCAGCGTGGTGCTGGCGGTGCTGGGCCATCTCGGCATGGACGCCTGGATCAATTTCGCGCTCGCGCCGGTGACGGGATGGTGGCTGGGGCTGCCGGTCGCGCTCGGCGTGCCGATCCTGTTCGGCGTGCTGCGCAAGGAACCGTCCCTGCTCATGGTGTTCAGCGCGCTCGGCACGCAGGAACTGGCCGGCGTGCTCGACACCACGCAGATCGCCACCTTCCTGGTGTTCCTGACCTTCTACGTGCCTTGCGTATCCACCTTCGCCATGATGCTGAGGCTGCTCGGCCGGCGCGACGCGCTCTATTCGGTCGGGCTGTCCATCGGCGTGGCCCTCGTCGTGGCGGCCGCGGTGCGCTGGCCGCTGGAGCTGGCGGGGAGGATGTTATAGCGGTTGGCCGGCCTTAGCTGATTTCGGCGCCCCGCATGTCGAGAAGCGCTTTGAGTATCGAGCGGTGGCAGCGGCTTTCGTCCTCGCAGTAGCAGCCGATGGAGAAGTTGGCGTGGTGCGAGAGGGCGGCGAGAAGATCCAGATCCCGCCTCGCTTCGGGCGCCTTCATTTCCGCAAGAAACCGCCGCTTGAACGCGCGCCAGGTTTTGTCGTCGGTGACCGGAAAGACATCCCGAAGCAGGACCTCGCTCGGAGACAGGTTCGGGAACCAGACGTCATAGATGTCCTTCGACGCATAGTCTTCCTTCCGCACGCCGCGCGGGGGGCGCCGCACCGTACCGATGCGCAGCCCCTCATCGCGCGCCCGGCTACTGCCTAATCGTACGATCCGCATGGCCATGGTCAGCCGTCAAATATGCCTTGGCCTTTAACCATAGAAAATTTCCGTGTTTCTGCGCCACGCCGATCAAGGCCGCGGCGCATGGTTTATAGCGCAGCCAGCGTCTTGATGTGCGCCGCCACGCTGCGTCCCAGGGAACTGAGGTCATAGCCGCCTTCGAGCAGCGAGACGATGCGGCCGTCGGCGTGGCGCGCGGCCACCTCCATGACCTGCTCGGTGATCCAGGCGTAGTCCGCTTCGACCAGGCCGAACTGCGCCATATCGTCTTCGCGATGGCCGTCAAAGCCGGCGGAGAAAAACAGCATCTGCGGGCGGTGCGCTTCCAGGCGCGGCATGATCTGCGCGGTGAACGCCTCGCGGTAGGCGGGGCCGGTGGTGCCGGCGGGCAGCGGCACGTTGACGATGTGCTCGCTGACGGTGTCCGCGCCGGAGTGGGGGTAGTAGGGATGCTGGAAGGTGGAGCAGAGCATCACGCGCGGATCATCGGTGAAGATGGCCTCGGTGCCGTTGCCGTGGTGGACGTCGAAATCAACGATGGCGACCCGTTCCAGGCCGTGCGCTTCCAGTGCGTGCGCGGCGGCGACGGCGACGTTGTTGAAGAAGCAGAAGCCCATGGCCTGGTTGCGGGTGGCGTGGTGGCCGGGCGGGCGGCAGGCGACAAAGGCGTTGGCCACCTCGCCGCGCATCACCCGGTCCACCGCCATGACGGCGCCGCCCGCGGCATGCAGAGCGGCGTCAAGCGTATGCGGGTTCATGGTGGTGTCGGCGTCGATGGCGCGGAAACCTTCGCTAGGGGAAGCGGCTTCGAGGGTGTCGATGTAGGCGGCGTCGTGCACCCGCAGCAACTGGCTGCGATCCGCCCGGATGGCATCGAGGTGGGTCAGGAAATCGAACAGGTGGGCGGCGTGCAGCCGGTCGTCGATGGCGCGCAGCCGCTCGGGGCTCTCCGGATGCCAGCTCCCCATGGTGTGCAGGAGATAGCTGGGGTGGGTGATGTAGGCGGTATGCATGGGTGGGGGAATCAGAAGAATAAACAAACTATACGCCCGGCGTGATGGCGCGGTAACGGGGGATGGCCTAGCATAGGCCGTTCCCGCCCCCATCGATTCTGCGTACGCCCGCCCCAAGCAAACCATGCCCCAACACTATCTGCACCCCCTGTTCAACGCCCGCTCGGTGGCGGTCTTCGGCGCCAGCGAACGCGAGGATTCGGTCGCCGGCATCCTGTTCCGCAACCTGCGCCATGCGGGCTACAAGGGCGAGGTCTATCCGGTCAATCCCAAGCACGAGACGGTGTTCGGCGTACGCTGCTATGCGTCGGCCAGCGCGCTGCCGGTCGTGCCGGAGCTGGCGCTGATCGCCACGCCGGCGCCGACGGTGGCGGCGATCATGGAAGCGTGCGGACAGCACGGCATCCGCCACGCCATCGTGCTCTCTGCCGGCTTTCGCGAGGTGGGCGAGCAGGGCGCGGGGCTGGAGGAAGGCGTCAAGGCGGCGGCCAAAAAACATGGCATCCGCTTCATCGGCCCCAACTGCCTGGGCATCCAGCGGCCGTCCATCGGGCTCAATGCCACCTTCAGCCAGGGCGCGACCCTGTCCGGCGATCTCGCGCTGGTGTCGCAGTCCGGCGCGATCTGCACCGCCATGATGGACTGGGCGGAAACCAACGGCATCGGCTTTTCCAGCGTGATCTCCACCGGCGCGTCGGCCGACCTGGATTTCGGCGAGATCCTCGATTACCTCGCTTATGACACCCAGACAAAGGGTGTCCTGCTGTACATCGAGGGCATTCGCGACGCCCGCCGTTTCATGAGCGCGCTGCGTGCGATCTCCCGCTTCAAGCCCGTCGTCATGGTCAAGGTGGGACGCCACGAGGCCGGGTCGAAAGCGGTGCAGTCGCACACCGGCGCGCTGGTCGGGTCGGACGCGGTGTTCGACGCGCTGGTGCGGCGCGCCGGCGTGGTTCGGGTCAATACCATCCTGCAGCTGTTCGCCTCGGCACGGGCGCTGTCCACCCACATCAAGCCCACCGGCAACCGGCTGGCCATCGTCACCAACGGCGGCGGCCCCGGCGTGATGGCGACCGACCTCGCCATCGACATGGGGGTGCGCATGGCCGAGTTGTCGCCAGCGACACTCGCGACGCTCAACGCCGTGCTGCCGGCCAACTGGTCGCACGCCAATCCGCTCGACATCATCGGCGACGCCACCGCCGAGCGGTATCGCGCGGCGGTGGCCGCCTGCCTCACCGACGACAACGTCGACGGCGTGCTGGCGATGCTGACGCCGCAGGCGATGACGCGCCCGACCGAGGTGGCCGCGGCCGTGATCGAGGTGGCGAAGGTCTCGAGCAAGCCGGTGCTGACCTGCTGGATGGGCGAGGCCCAGGTGCACGAGGGCCGCCGACTGTTCAAGCAGGCCGGGATTCCCTACTTCACCACGCCGGAGCCGGCGGTCGAGGTGTTCTCCTTCCTGTCCGCCTTCTACGAGAACCAGCGCCTGCTGATGCAGACGCCGGGGCCGCTGTCGCAACAGGCCGCGCCGGACGTCGAAGGCGCGCGCCTGATCATCGAGAGCGCGCTGGCGCACGGCCGCCACCTGCTGAACGAGGTGGAGTCGAAGGCGCTGCTGGCGGCGTTCCACATCCCGATCGCGCAGACCCTGATCGCGCGCGACCCGATGGAAGCGATGCTGATGGCACAGCAGATGGGTTTTCCGGTGGCGATGAAAATCAATTCGCCGGACATCACCCACAAGTCCGACGTCAACGGCGTGCGCCTCGGCTTGTCGAGCGGGCAGGCGGTGCGCTCCGCCTTCGGCGAGATGCTGGCTGACGTAAAGCGCCTGCGCCCCGACGCCACCCTCGAAGGCATCGTGGTCGAGCCGATGGCGGCCCGCCCGCACGCACGCGAGGTGCTGCTGGGGATGACCTCCGATCCGGTGCTGGGGCCGGTGATCGTGTTCGGCGCCGGCGGCGTCGATGTCGAAGCCTTCCGCGACCGCGCGGTGACGCTGCCGCCGCTCAACCGCTATCTGGCGCGCGACCTGATCCAGCGCACCCGCGTCGCGACCTTGCTGGGCTCGTTCCGCAATCGCCCGCCGGTCGACATGGACGCGCTGGAAAACGTGCTGCTGCGCCTGTCTGAAATGGTCTGCGAACTGCCCTGGCTCGAAGAACTGGACATCAACCCGCTCTTGGTGGACGAGCACGGCGCGCTGGCGCTGGATGCGCGCATCGTCATCGCGCCGCGCGTGCCGATGGCCGACCGCTACGGCCACATGGCGATCCATCCCTATCCGGCGCATCTGGTGACGCACTGGCAATTGCCGAGCGGCCACGACGTCGTCATCCGCCCGATCCGCCCCGAGGATGCCGAGCTGACCCAGGGTTTCGTCAAGAGCCTGTCCGCGGAGTCCAAATATTTCCGCTTCATGGATGCAGTGAGCGAACTGTCCCCTGTCGCCCTGGCACGCCTGACCCAGATCGACTACACGCGCGAAATGGCGCTCTTGGCGCTGACCGAGATCGACGGTCGCGAAGTGGAACTCGGCGTGGCGCGCTACGCCATCAACCCGGACGGGGAATCCTGCGAATTCGCGCTGGTGGTCAACGACCAGTGGCAGAAGCAGGGCATCGGCCACAAGCTGATGGATGTGCTGATGGACGTGGCGCGCAGCCGCGGCCTGAAGGTGATGGAAGGCGAAGTGCTGAAAACCAACCGCCCCATGCTGAATCTGGTGGAAGCGCTGGGGTTCCGGATCGAGCCGCATCCCGAGGACGACACGGTCCGAAAGGTCTCACGCGCGCTGTAGTGCGCCAGGACGTGCTCAAGGCAAGCTGCGCTTGCCTCTCGGATTGTCGCTCCGGTGCGCCGTCGGGGTGTGGCTCGGGATCAAGTGAACAGGCGTTGCTGCCGGGTGCAGGTCCGGTTGCGGCCGGCCTCCTTGGCGGCATACAGCGCCTGGTCGGCCAGGCTCACCAGCACGTCCATGTCGGAGGCGACGGCGTCGCGCGTCGCCACCCCGATACTGATGGTGAGGGTTTGTTCCGTCTGCCCGATGGTCATTTGTTTGGCGCCCAGGCTCGCGCGCAGGCGCTCGGCTGACAGCATGGCGGACTTGAGATCGGTGTTGGGGCAAATGACCAGGAATTCTTCGCCGCCGATGCGGCAGACGCTGTCTTCGCGCCGCGCTGCTGCGCGCAGGGTGGCCGCCGCCTCGCGCAGCACCCGGTCGCCGGCGGCGTGGCCGTGGCTGTCGTTGACCTGCTTGAAGTGATCGATGTCGACCACCATCACCGAAAGCGGCAGTCCGGAGCGCGAAGCGGCGCTCCAGGCCTGTTCGAGCTGGTCCATGGCCGAGCGGCGGTTCGGTAGCCCGGTCAGCGGGTCGGTCAGTGCAGCCGTGGCCAGCTGCCGGTTGGCCACGGCCAGTTCGGCTGCAATCTGGCGCAGCTGCATGCGGTCTTTTTCCCAGGCGGTCTGCAACTGCACCAGTCGCTGTGCGCCACACAGCCGGATGCGCAGCCCCTGGGCGCTGATGGCGTTGGGCACATAGCCGTCGGCGCCCGCCTCGTAGGCGCGCGTCAGCTGTTCCTCGCCGTGTTCGTCGGCCATCACCAGAATATGCATGCGGCGGCCTTCTTCGGTTGCGCGCAGGGCCTGGCACAACTCCAGGCCGTCGAGCAGCGGCAGGTCGACATGCGCGATGATGGCGTGGGGCAGCACCTCCATCGCCAGCGCCAGCGCGGCGTGGCCGTTTTCCGCCGGATAAATGGTGTGTTCGCTGTCCTCGGCCAGCAGCGCCATGATTTTGCGGCAGTTGAAGGCGTTGCCGTCCGCCACCACGATGCGCAGCGGGATGTGGCTTTCCTTCGCCTCCGCCTCGGCTTCGTGATGGCCGTGGCAGATTTCAGCAAACGACGGCAGCGCCGTTGCCGGAATTTTCAGCAGTTCGCTCCATTCCCGCCAGCTGTGGATGACTTCGTCGATAAAGCGCCCGGCGTCTTGCGGCGGAATGTCGAGTTCGCTTGCCTGTGCCACCCATTCCTGCAGCAGCTTCGGGCGCACATCGGCATTGGCCAGCCCGAGATCGGCCAGACGATGCGACAGCCGCAGCATCAGCATCAGGCTGGTCGCGCGCGAATCATGGGGGTAGCTCGGGTGATCCGGGTTTTCGTATTGGGTGAGCGGACCGGTGAAGACTTTGGGCATGCCCCAGTCGGCCATCATGACGATGCCCAGTTCCGTGTGGTCGGTTTCCAGGCGGGCGCGTTCATGGACGCCGATCGCCTGCGCGGGATCGGCGTGATGCGCCATCAGAACCGCGTGGTACTCGTCGGGATATACCGTCGCCAGCGCCAGTTGGCCCACCTGCGCCAACAGGCCGCAGACAAACAGCTCGTCCGTTGCCGCCACGTGCACCCGGGTGCCAAGCGCCTGCATGCCGAGGGCCATCAGGAGCGAATGCGACCAGTATTCCTGATAGTCGAATGCCCTGCAGGCGCCGTTGCGGTACTGGTCCACCAGGGAAAACCCCAGCGCCAGTTGGCGCACCGTCGACATGCCTTGGCGCACCACGGCTTCCTGTACCGATACCACCGGGCGCGCGATGTGCGACGCGGTGTTGGCGAGCTTGATCAGCCGCCCGGACAGTGCGGGATCGGTCTGCACCACCCGTGCAATTTCACTCAGCGTCGCATTCTCGCGCTGGGAGATCTCAAGTATCGACAGCGCGACCCCGCGGGGTGAAGGCAGCTGACCGCTGAGTTTGAGTTGTTCAAGCTGTGGCATCAATCAACCTGTTTCGATGAAGCGAATGCGCTACTGTTATCGACGGAGGGGTGGACCAGATCAGCCCGATGGCCGCCGGCGATGAGTGGCTTCGGCAGTATTCCGCCGGGCCGCTCAAGGACCGCAGGGGGCATGCAGACAGTGGATGCTGCGAGGCAGCCAATGCCATGCGTACATCAGGGATATCGGCAGAATTCCGACAAAATGAAGCCCGACCAGCGCCGGTTTCCTCGCTGGCCGGGCTGCTCAGGCCTCGCCGAGCTTTGCGTCGAGGCAGCGCAGATAAGCCGCCGAATCAAACGCCGTTTGGTAGCGCTGCACCTGCCAGATCATCTCGGCCAGGCAATCCATCACCGCGTGCTGGGCGTCCATCGCGTCGCCATGCTGTTTCAGCAGGCGCTGGTAGCGCTCGCGGATGCCCGGCGGCTGGTCGACTGCCAGCTGCTCGCTGATCGCGAGGTGGATCGACAGGTGCAGGAAGGGATTGGTCTCGCCGGATTCCGGCAGATAGTCCCGTTCGATATAACGATCAGGCTGATCGAGCAGGGCGTGGTATTCCGGGTGCGCCAGCACCGCGTCGAGCGCCGGCTGCTCCGCGCCCGTCAGCGGCTGCCCGGCACGGTATTTCGCCCACACGTCGAAGAAGAATTGGCGAACCTGGTCGCGGCTGGGATTAAACATGAGCCGGTTTGGGTCTGGCGTTTGCGCCCGCCCGCAGGGGCGGGGTGGGCGGCAGGGTCTTGTGCTTGTATTCGCACAGGTCCGCAATGATGCATTCCGGACATTTCGGCTTTCTGGCCTGGCACACGTAGCGTCCGTGCAGGATCAGCCAGTGATGCGCGTCGATGCGGAATTCGTCCGGAATGGTCTTCACCAGCTTTTTTTCCACCTCCAGCACGGTCTTGCCGGGGGCAAGGCCGGTGCGGTTGGCCACGCGGAAGATATGGGTGTCGACCGCCATGGTGGGCTGGCCGAACGCGGTGTTCAGCATCACGTTCGCGGTCTTGCGCCCGACGCCAGGCAGCGCCTCGAGCGCGGCGCGGTCGGCGGGCACCTGGCCGCCGTGCAGCTCGACCAGCATCTTGCAGGCGGCGATGAGATGGCGGGCCTTGCTCTTGTAGAGGCCGAGGGTCCTGATGTACTCGGCGAGGCCGTCCTCGCCCAGCGCACGGATCGCTGCGGGCGTGTTGGCCACCGGGAACAGCCGGCGCGTCGCCAGGTTGACCCCCTTGTCGGTGGACTGCGCCGACAACACCACCGCCACCAGCAGTTCGAACGGCGTCGTGTATTCGAGCTCGGTGGTGGGATGTGGATTGGCGGCGCGTAGGCGGCTGAAGATTTCGTGACGCTTGGCAGGATTCATCGTCCGGCGCTCATCGAATCCGGATCATGGCTCCGCTTCATGCCGGCATCGGCGCGGCGGCGTGGACGCGCCGCTCGGCGCGCGCCTTCTGCCAGTTGTGCGCGGCGATCAAAAGCCCCAGCGCGATGAAGGCGCCGGGCGGCAGGATGGCGAGCAGAAAGCCCTGGTAGTCGGGCACCACGTGCAGCACGAACTGCTTCGCCTCCTCGCCGAACACCAGGTCGATGCCGGACAGAAGCGTGCCCTGTCCGGCGAGTTCGCGCATGCCGCCCAGCACCACCAGCACCATCGTCAGGCCAAGGCCCATCGCGACGGCGTCGACCACGCTGTGCAGCGGCCGGTTTTTCGAGGCGAAGGCGTCGGCGCGCGCCAGCACGATGCAGTTGGTGGTGATGAGCGGAATGAAAATCCCCAGCACCAGATAGAGCGGGTGCACGAAGGCGTTCATCAGGAGGTCGATCACCGTGACCAGCGCAGCAATGATGAGGACGAATACCGGGATGCGGATTTCGTGCGGCACGAAATGGCGCACGCCCGACACGGCGCCGCTGGCGGACGCCATCACCAGCGTGGTCGCCAGCCCCAGCGACAGCGCGTTGACCAGAGTGGTGCTGATGGCGAGCAGCGGACACAGGCCGAGCAGCTGCACCAGGCCGGCATTCTGTTTCGACAGGCCGTTCTGAAAAATCGTGTTGAATTCCTGCAGGGTCATGGTGGCGTCTCCTGGTCGGGCGCGGGATCGGGCGCGCTTTCCGCGGCCAGCAGCGCGGCGCGGTTGCGTGCGAAATAGTTTAGCGCGGCGTGCACCGCCTTGACCACGGCGCGCGGGGTGATGGTGGCACCGGCGCGGGCGTCGAACTGGCCGCCGTCCTTGGCCACCTTCCAGCGCTTGGATTCGGGCGCGGTCAGCGACTTGCCGACAAACTGCTCGATCCACGGGCTTTTGCTGCGGACGATGTAGTCGCCCAGCCCGGGGGTTTCACGGTGAGCGGTGACGCGCACGCCGGTCACGTTGCCGTCGACGTCGATGCCGATCAGCAGGGCGATGTTCCCGCTGTAGCCGTCCGGCGCGATGGCTTCCAGCACCACGGCGGTGACCGTGTCGCCGCGGCGGGCGATCCACCGCGCCGAGTCCTGGCGCGTGCCCAGCAGTTCATGCGGCGGCACCGCCTGCTGGCTGGCGAGCAGGTCGTTGTCGTACAGCGCGGGCGGCAGCACCTGGCTCAGCAGCGCCAGCTTTTCGGCCTGCCGGCTGCGCTCGATGGTGGGCTCCGTGCGGCTGAAGGTGAACACCAGCAGCGCGGTGGCGATCAGCGCAAACACGAACAGGATCATCCCGCTGCGCAGCGCGTTGCGGGCGGCGGCCTTGAGTTGCTCGATCATGCGGGTGGCGCCTTGCCGCGCCGCGTGGCGCCGCCATAGATGCGCGGCTGGGTCCAGGCGTCGATCAGCGGTACCGAAAGGTTCATCAGCAGGATCGCGAAGGCGACGCCGTCCGGATAGCCGCCCCAGGTGCGGATAATGATGGTGAGCAGGCCTGCGCCAAAGCCGAAAATCAGCCTGCCGCGCGGCGTGGTCGAGCCCGAAACCGGGTCGGTGGCGATGAAAAAAGCACCCAGCATCACCGAGGGCGCGAACAGGTGGAACCACGGCGCGCCGAAGCGGCCGGCGTCGAAGAAATGCAGGAAGCCGGCGGCCAGCCAGATGCCTGCCAGAAAGGCCAGCGGCACCTGCCAGCTGATGATGCGCAGCGCCCACAGCAGCAAACCGCCGAGCAGGAAGGCACCCGCCAGCCACTCGAAGCCGATGCCGCCGTAATGGCCGAAGATCGGTTGCACCATGATCTCATCCACCGTCAGTTGCTGCAGCAGGCCGGTTCGCAGCGCGTCCAGCGGGGTGGCCATGGTCACCGCGTCGAGCATGGCCTTCGGCAGGTCGCCGCCGAAAATCACGCTCGCGCTCTGCGCCAGCGTGAGCGGGGCGTCCGTGAGCGAGAGCGGTCCCGGCCACTGCGTCATCTGCAGCGGGAACGACACGATCAGCACCGCGTAGCCGACCATCGCCGGGTTGAAGATGTTCTGTCCCAGCCCGCCGTACAGATGCTTGGCGACCACGATGGCGAACAGCGTGCCGGTGACGATCAGCCACCACGGCGCCAGCGCAGGCAAGGACAAAGCCAGCAGCCAGGCGGTGACGATGGCGGACAGATCGGTCAGGAAGGGCTTGGCAGGATAGCCGCGCGCTTTCAGCATTGCGGCTTCGGCGACCAGCGCGGTGACGGTGGCGAGCGACAGCGTGACCAGGATGCCAGGGCCGAACAGCCAGACATACACCGCGATGCCGGGCAGCAAGGCGGCCAGCACCCAGGCCATGACCTGGGTGACGCTCGAACGATCAAGAATGAAAGGGGCGGGCATGGATTGTTTTTTTCGCCTTAGGGCTTTTCTTCGGATTCCAGCGGCTGGCGTGCCAGCTCGCGGATTTTAGCCCGGCGCGCCTCGATTTCCTCGATCTCGCGCTGGGTGTCGGGCGGCAGGTGGTCGATGTTCTTCGGCGCGGCTTCGGCCTTTTTCGCCTGCGCGCGCGCCAGCGCAGCGGCGATCAGCGCCTTCTTGGCGTCGGCTTCGCTGGGCGCCCCCTCGGCTGCAGGCGCTGCAGCGAGTTCGGCGCGCTTGGCCTTGGCCTTCGCGGCGAGCTTCTCGGCCTTTTCCTGTTTCTCGCGCTCGAGCCGGAACTGGCGGAATTCGTGGCGTTCACGCGCCAGGTCGGCGGCGCGTTTCTCCTTCTCGCGCGCCCAGATTTCGCTCTTGGCGTAGCGGTAGAAATCGACCAGCGGGATATGGCTGGGGCAGACGTAGCTGCAGCAGCCGCATTCGATGCAGTCGAACAGGTGGTATTCCTGCGCGCGCCCGAAGTCGCCGGCCTTGGCGAAGCGGAACAGCTCCTGCGGCTGCAGCTCGGCCGGGCAGGCGTCGGCGCAGCGGGTGCAGCGGATGCACGGCAGCGCTTTGGGCAGTGGCGGGAACAGCTCGGCGGATTGCACCAGGATGCAGTTGGTGGCCTTGACCACCGGCACCGCCAGGTCGGGCATCGGCATGCCCATCATCGGGCCGCCCATCAGCACGCCGGTGCTGCCCTCGCGGTCGCCCGCGAGCGTAATCAGCGTGTGCAGCGGGGTGCCGATCAGCGCCTCGACGTTCTGCGGGCGCAGCACAAAACCGGTGACGGTGACCAGGCGCGAAATCAAGGGCTCGCCGTGGTGCACCGCGCGCGCCAGCGCATGGGCGGTGCCGATGTTGAACACCTGGATGCCGATGTCGGTGGACAGCTTGCCGGACGGCACCTGCTGGCCGGTCAGGATCTCGATCATCTGCTTGGCACCGCCCGCGGGGTAGATCGTCGGCACCGCCACCACCTCGACCGCGAAGTCCAGCTTCGCGGCAGCGAAGCGCATTGAAGCCAGCGCTTCGGGCTTGTTGTCCTCGATGCCGACCAGGATTTCAGTGCTGCCCAGCAGATGGCGCATGATCGCCACGCCCTGCAGGATGTCGTCGGCGTGGAGGCGCATCAGCACGTCGTCGCAGGTGATCCAGGGCTCGCATTCGGCGCCGTTGAGGATCAGCGTGGGGCAATGGTGGGCAGCACCGGGGTCGAGCTTGACCGCGCTGGGGAACACCGCGCCGCCGAGGCCGGCCAGTCCCAGGTCGCGCAGCCGCATGCGCAGGTCGGCCGGCTCCATCGCGCGGTAGTCGAGTGGCGCGAGGGAGATCCATTCGTCGCGGCCGTCGGTGTCGATGATGATGCAGTCGTCGGGCAGGCCCGAGGCGTGCGGCACCACGGCGGGGCCGATGGCGGTGACAATGCCGGAGCTCGACGCGTGGACGGCGGCGGAAATGTAGCCGTCCGCCGCGCCGATCAGTTGGCCTTTCAGCACCCGCTGGCCCACCTCGACTACCGGCTTGGCCGGGTTGCCGATGTGCTGGCGCAGCGGGATGACCAGCTGCTTGGGCAGCGGCGCGGCGTGAACCGGACGCGCGTTCGATTCGGCCTTGTGTTCGGGCGGGTGAACGCCGCCCTTGAACGTGTGCAGCTTGCGGCTCATGACACTTTTTTGAGCATGATCACCGGTGCTTTCCATTTCCAGTGCGGCAGATCTTCGGCGATCGGCACCATGGTGATGCAGTCGACCGGGCAGGGGGGCAGGCACAGTTCGCAGCCGGTGCATTCGTCGGCGACGATGGTGTGCATCTGCTTGGCCGCGCCGACGATGGCGTCGACCGGGCAGGCCTGGATGCACAGGGTGCAGCCGATGCAGATCTGTTCATCGATGAAAGCGACCGATTTCGGCTTCGGCGTGCCGTGGCTTTCGTCGAGCGGCTTGGGCTCGACGCCCAAGAGCTCGGCGAGCTTCTTCACGCCTTCCTCACCGCCCGGCGGGCACTGGTTGATGTCGGCCTCGCCCTTCGCGATCGCCTCGGCATAGGGGCGGCAGCCGGGGAAGCCGCACTGGCCGCATTGCGTCTGCGGCAGGATGGCGTCGATCTTCTCCGCCAGCGGGTTGCCCTCCACCTTGAAGCGGATCGCCGACCAGCCGAGCACCAGCCCGATGATCACGGCCAGGCCGACCATCACCAGAATGGCGGTAAACATTATTTCACCAGCCCGGAGAAGCCCATGAAGGCCAGCGACATCAGCCCGGCGGTGATCATCGCGATGCTGGTGCCCTTGAACGGCGACGGCACGTCGCAGGTATCGAGCCGCTCACGGATGCCGGCAAACAGAATCAGCACCAGGGAAAAGCCGATCGCGCCGCCGGCGCCGAAAAACAGCGATTCGACGAAGCCGTGCTGCGCCTGCACGTTCAGCAGGGGAATCCCCAGCACCGCGCAGTTGGTGGTGATCAGCGGCAGATAGATGCCGAGCACCTGATACAGCACCGGGCTGGTCTTGCGGATGAACATTTCGGTGAACTGCACGATCCCGGCGATCACCACGATGAACGACAGCGTGCGCAGGTAGAACAACTCGGTGCCGAGGAGGTATTCGTTGACTAGGTAGCTCGCGCCGGACGCCAGCGTCAGCACGAACGTCGTCGCCAGCCCCATGCTGATCGAGGTTTCCAGGCGCTTCGACACGCCCATGAAGGGGCACAGGCCGAGAATCTTGGCCATCACGATGTTGTTCACGAACACCGTGGAAATGAGGATGAGGATGTAGGTTTCCAAAGCAGGCCGCCCGACGTAATGATGCATTATCCGCTGCGGAGGGCGCGGGATTCAAGCGTGCGATTGCCTATTGTACGGAAGGGCGCGTAAAGCGGGAGCAGTTGATGCAGCGGGCTGCAGCGCGACGCGACTCGACCCGCCCGAGAACTTTGCCTCGGGCGGGTCGAGTCGCGTCTACGCTGAGGCCGGCCTTCCCGGCCGCCGGTTAGAGGTTAGAGTTTGTACGGTTGCGGCGCGCCGACAATGAGCGGTGCGGGAACCCGCTTCCCACCTCTTAGCAGCCTGACGGCAAACAGCGCCAGGAACAGCACGCCAACCGAGAACACGATATCGCCCGGTACCCGCAACCAGACAAAGGTTTCCATCAGGGTCGAGTGAACCACTTCCGGCGAACGCGCAAACCAGACGCCGCGGGTGATGCTGGCCCACGCCTGGTAGATGCCGGCCGGCACCAGCGACATGAACACCATCATGGCCAGGCCGATGTTGAGCAACCAGAACATCGGGCTCAACAGCTTGTCCGACCAGGCAAGGCGGTCGCTCAAGCCACGCAAACAGAACAGCAGCAAGCCGATGCCCAGCATCCCATACACGCCGAACAGGGCAGCGTGGCCGTGCGCGGCCGTCATGTTCATGCCCTGCATGTAGTACAGCGCGATCGGCGTGTTGATGGAAAAACCCAGCAAGCCGGCGCCGACCACGTTCCAGAAGCCCACCGCGATGAAGCACAGGATGGCCCACTTGTAGGACTGCACCCAGGGTGCCGATTGCGAACGCTTGTAGTTGCGATAGGCTTCGGTGCCGATCATGGCCAGCGGGACCACCTCCAGTGCCGAGAACATGGCGCCGATGGCGATCACGACGGTGGGGGTGCCGGTGAAGTACAGGTGGTGCAGGGTGCCGAGAATGCCGCCGAACAGGAACACGATGGTTTCCATCACGATCGCGCTGTTGGCGGACGACGCACGGATCAGGCCGAGGCGTGTGAACAGCAAGGCGATCACGGCAGTGGCAAACACTTCAAAGAAGCCCTCGACCCACAGGTGGACCAGCCACCAGCGCCAGTATTCGACCATCGAGAAGTGGGTGAGACGGGTCCAGGTCAGCGAGGTGGCATAGAAGCCGCCGATGCACACCGCAGCCAGGAACACCATCGCGATCAGGCCGCGGCTTTCAGACGGTTTCTTCAGTGCCGGCCAAAGGCCGCGGCCGAGCAGGGTGGCCCAGAACAGGAGTCCGATGAACAGCAGGATTTGCCAGACACGGCCCATGCTGGTGAATTCCAGGCCCTGGTTGCCGACCCAGAAGCTGAAGTCGGTGCCGATGTTCTGCAGCGTGCCGAGCCAGCCCGTGATGGTGGAGCCTGCGACGATGAAGAGCAGGGCGTAGAACAGCACATCCACGCCCAGTTTCTGGTACTTCGGCTCATGACCGGAAATGGCCGGCGCGATGTAGAGGCCGGTGGCCAACCATGCTGTGGCGATCCAAAGCACGGCAAACTGGGTATGAATGGTACGGCTGACCGTGAAGGGCAGGATATCTCCCAGCGGGATGCCGAAGAAACCGTTGCCCTCAATCGCATAATGCGCAGTGAGGATGCCCATGCCGACCTGCACCAGGATCAGCGCGATCACCACATAGAAATACTTCTTGGTGGCTTTCATCGATGGCGTGGGTTTCAAATCGAACAGCGGGTCGGTTTTGGGCGGAGTCGGGTCGCCCGCTTCCTGATTCCTCGAGTGGAAGAAGAGCATGCCGACAATCGCGCCGATCATCAGGATCACGCTGGCGATCGACCAGATGCCAGCACCCGCGGTGGGTGTGTTGTCGACCAGCGGCTCATGCGGCCAGTTGCTGGTATAGCTCAAATCCGTTTCACCGGGCCTGTCGGTGGCGGCGGCCCATGATGCCCAGAAAATGAAGGCGGTCAGCGCGTGCCGATCGTCCGCCAGACGCAGCGAGCCGGACGACATCGAATACTGCTCGCGCAGCGCATCCAGCGATTTTTCATCGCCGAACAAGTCGTTGTAATGTGAGGCGACCTGGCGTACTGCCGCAGCACGGTCGTCGGACAACGTGATCGTCCCGGTTTCGGCGTTGTAGCTGTTGCGTCGCATTTCCACCTTGAGCAGGCCGTTCAGTTGGCCTTGCTCTCCTGCGTTCAATTGCGCAAAGGGTTTGCCGAATTCGCGCTGCGTCCAAATATCACGCAGTGCGAGGGCTTCGCGGTGCAGCCAGTCGGCTGACCAGTCCGGCGCCAGGTAGCTGCCGTGGCCCCAGACCGAACCGAGTTGCTGACCGCCGGCCGACAGCCAGGCCTGCTGGCCGTGCTGAACCTGGTCTGCCGTATACAACACGTCGCCGTTGGCGCTGACGACTTTTTGCGGGATGGGCGGGGCCTTGACGTAAATCTCGGTGCCGACCCAGCCGAGAACGGCGAAGGAGAGCAAACAGATAATGGCCAGCCAGGTCCAGAGTTTGCGCGTGGATTTCATTGCAAATTTCCTTCTTGATGAGGTTGGGTGGATGGAAAGTAAACGCTCTTAAAGATGTACTTTACATGCATGTATTGTCGGGCGCAAATAAAATCATCTTGAGGTCTTTTTATATCGATGAGACGAGCAAACCACCGGCCGCAAGAGCCGATATTTAAAGATCTATAATGTTTATTTGATTTCCCGCGAGCGAACCTGCCAGCTTATGGCTCGGTTCATTTGCCTGAGGATGACGCCATCATGAGACTCACCGCGTATACCGACTATGCGCTGCGGACGCTGATGTATCTCGCCACCCACCGCGATCGGCTGGTGACGATTTCCGAAATTGCCGACGTGCATGGCATTTCGAAAAACCATCTGATGAAGGTTGTGCACCAACTGGGCGTGTCCGGCATGGTCGAAACCGTACGCGGCCGTAATGGTGGCCTGCGCTTGAACCACGAGCCGGCCGAAATCAATATCGGAGAAGTGGTACGCAATACCGAAACCGATTTTCACATGGCAGAATGCTTCGACCCGTCCGGCAACACCTGTCTGTATTCGCCCGCTTGTGCACTCAAGGACGTGCTGAGCTCTGCCACGGCCGCCTACCTGGGCGTATTGGATGGCGTGACGCTGGAGTCCTTGGTAAACCGCAGTCGCCCCGGCAAAAAAGCGCCCGCCACAATCCGGATGCATCCGCGGGTAAAGAAGGAAGAAGCCTCAGATTGACATTCTGAGAGGCGACGCACCTGCCCGGAACCGGGCGATCCGGCGTGGTGCAGCGTTTTTCCTGGGCGCTGCTCAGACCGGACGATTCTGCCCTGTCAGATTGCCTGACGCCCAGAAATCGTAGCCTTTGCTGAGGAATTCGTCCCACGGCAGGTAGTGCGAGCCGTCGCACGAGAAGGTGAGGCCGACCATGCCGTTGAAGATATTGAGCGAGCCGGCGCGCAGATAAAACGTCTCGTCCATGAAGCGCAGCAGGCGCAGGCTGTCGAGCACCGGGCGGATCCGGTCGCGCGGCACCACGGCGTCGGCCGGGTATTCGTGGTGCGGATAGATCAGGCAGGTGTCGGGATCGGTCAGCGCGTCGATGTCGAGCAGGCGGTAGCGGTAGGGGTCGTCGACCAGCCACACGGTGGCGCGGCTGCTGGAAAAATGCAGCTTGCCGTGGAAGATGCCGTGGTCGGCCATCAGCTCTTCCATCACCCCCAATACGGTGTCGAGATGGAGGTCCATCTGGCTGTCGACGCGGGTCTGGTGGAAGACCGCGCCGCGGATTGCCGGGTCGCCCTTGATCTGCCGCCAGTAGGTGGGCTCGTCGTACAGCTTGCCGGTGATCGGCAGGTCGCGCAGGTCGAAGTCGGCGCCGACGAAGCCGAGCACCTGGCCGTCGTCGTCGCGCACGATCTGGATCGCGGTCAGTGACGGCCGCTTGGCGCGCAGGCTGATGTAGGCCTGGGTCAGCAGAAAGCCCTGGTTCGGCACCGCCTCGCGCATGTAGGGGCGGTCGGAGCGGTCGCGCCCGTAATCCGTCTCGACCAGGCCCTCGCGGCTGATGTTGTCGGAGAGCTGGATCGCGCGGGTGTCCAGCGCATACAGATACTTGCACGCGGGCATGGTCGTCAGTGCATGCGTCAGCGCGGCATTGAGGCCGGCGCGGCTGGGCCAGGCCCGGCTGCACGCCTCGGCGGCCAGCGCCAGCGGCTCGCGCAGCAGGTCGGCCAGCGCTTCGCGCTGTTTGGTAACACTTTCGGCGAGGGTGGTGGGGGTGGACATGGGCGATCGATCCAAAAAAGCAGCCTGCATTATCTGCAATATTAGTGACGCAATGAAATCACCGGCCAGCCCTGCGCCTCGGCATGGGCAAGCAGGGTGGGGTCGGGGTCGACCGCGACCGGGTGGCGGACCTTTTCCAGCAGCGGCAGGTCGTTGTGCGAGTCGCTGTAGAACCAGCTGGTATCGAGGCAGTCCAGCCGGGTGCCGTGGGCTTCGAGAAAGTGCTCCAGACGGACCACCTTGCCCTCGCGAAAGCACGGGGTGCCGGCGACTTCGCCGGTGAAACGGCCGTCGATTTCCTCTGGATCGGTGGCGATCAGGTGGGGGATGCCGAATTCCCTCGCGATCGGGCTGGTGACGTAGCTGTTGGTGGCGGTGATGACGGCAACCAGGTCGGCCTGGTCGAGGTGCTTCTTCACTAGGTCGCGCGCGGCCTGGGGGATCATCGGCTTGACGCGCGTCTCCATATATTCGGCGCGCCAGGCATCGAGCAGCGCGCGCGGGTGGGTGGCCAGCGGACGCAGGGCAAACGCGAGGAAGGCGTAGATGTCGAGCACCCCGGCCTTGTAGTCCTCGTAGAAGGCGCGGTTCTTGGCTTCGTAATGGGGACCGTCGACCGCGCCCTTGGCGATGAGGAACTGCCCCCACTCGTAGTCGGAGTCGCCGGCGAGCAGGGTGTTGTCGAGATCGAACAGGACGAGTTTCATTCTGGGGCTCAGTGACGCGGGGCCTGGCCGCGGTCGAGCCAGAATTCGCGCAGTTCGTAGGCGCCCCAGAGGGCGAGGGCGAGGTGGTCTTCGCGGCGGACGGCCAGTTCTTCGGGGCTGAGTTCGTCGAGCGGTGCCGCCAGCACATAGAACGGATCGAGCACCTCGTCGACGAAGGCTTCGTCCTTGCTGCCGAGGGGCAGGGTCCAGTCGTCCTCCCAGTGCTCCACCGCCAGCAGGAAACCGGCGGCCCACAGCTGGGCGTAGGGCGGAATGCCGGCGTCCTGCAGACGGCGGGCCTCGGCCGGCGGCAGTTCGGCCAACAGGCCGTCCCAGTCCATGACCAGCGGCGACAGCGCCTTGGGGTCGGCGAGGTTCTCGATCGGCGCGGCGAGTGCGCGCTCGATCTCCTTGCGGCGGCGATTGAACAGCGCCAGAAAGCGCGCCTCGTCGGCTGCGTCTTCGAACACCGTGGCGAGGCCGTCAGGGCGGTCGAGCAGCACCGGGAAAAACTCTTCGGGCGCGATCGCGCGCGGGCTGCAGGCCAGCGCGGTGATGAAGCCGTCGAGGCCCTCCAGCGAGATCGGTACCTCGGTGCGCTCGTCGATCAGGTCGACCAGGTCGGCCAGCGCGTCGATCTCGGCGTCGCCGAGCGGGGCATTGGGAGATTTTGATACAGGGCTGGCGGACATGGCTGGGACTCGAAGAAAGGGGGCTGCGCATCGCGTAAAATCCACTCATGAATTTTACCGCGCCGGGCCTGTCCGCATCACTGTTGCCCGAATCCTTTTATCTGATCGGCTGGCTGGGGCTGGCCTTCCTGGCCTGGCGCTGGCTGATGTCGGGTGACTGGCGCCGTCTGGCCGAGCCGCCGCGGCTGAATCTGTTTCTGGCCGCCACGGTGATGGTGCTGGCGCTGTGGCAGATCCGCACCGGCATCAAGCCGGGTCTGAGCTTCCATTTTTATGGCGTGGCGGCGCTGACGCTGATGTTCGGCTTCTGGCGCGCCACCTTTGCCGGCGTGCTGATCCTGCTGGCGAACGCGGCCTTCGGGCGCGGCAGCTGGAGCGCGCTGGGTTTCGATGCGCTGTTGACGGCGGCGCTGCCGGCAGCGGTGAGCTGGGGCGTTTTCCGCCTGCTGGAACGCCGCCTGCCGAATCATTTCTTCGTTTACGTGCTGGGCAACGGCTTTTTCGGCGCGGCGCTGTCGGTGGCCGCAATCGGCCTCGCCACCACCGCGCTGATGACCGTTGCCGACGCGTATTCGCTCGACTACCTGCTCACCCACTACACGCCGTATGCCACGCTGATGCTCAGCTGGGCGGAGGCCTTTTCCACCGGCATGGCGATCACCGTGATGGCGGTGTATCGGCCGGCCTGGCTGGAAACCTTCGATGACGCCAAATACATCCATAACAAGTAAGCCCTTGCACATCACCTACCCCGACCTGCCGGTTTCCGCCCGCCGCGACGACATTCTTGCGGCGCTCAAGACCAACCGCGTGCTGATCCTGTGCGGCGAGACCGGCTCGGGCAAGACCACGCAGATTCCCAAGATGTGCATGGAAGCACGGCTTGGGTCAGAGGCGGCGCGTCCCGGCAAGCTGATCGGCTGCACCCAGCCGCGCCGCATCGCCGCGCGCTCGGTGGCGGCGCGCATCGCGCAGGAGCTCGGCAGCGAGCTCGGCGGCATCGTCGGCTACAAGGTGCGCTTCACCGACACTGTGCGCCACGACACCGCGATCAAGGTGATGACCGACGGCATCCTGCTGGCCGAAAGCCAGGGCGATCCCCTGCTGTCGCGTTACGACACCATCATCATCGACGAGGCGCACGAGCGCAGCCTCAACATCGATTTCCTGCTGGGCTATCTGAAGACGCTGGTGGAAAAACGCGACGACCTGCGCGTGGTGATCACCTCGGCCACCATCGACGCCGAGCGCTTCTCGAAGCACTTCAACGATGCGCCGGTGATCGAGGTGTCGGGGCGCACCTATCCGGTGGAAATCCGCTGGCGCCCGATCGAGCGCGAGGAGCCGGCCGCGCCGGCCAAGGGCGAACGCGAGAAAAAGGACCGCGACGGCCCCGACCAGATCGCCGCCATCCTCGACGCCACCGACGAACTGGCGCGGCTCGGCTCCGGCGACATCCTGGTGTTCCTGCCCGGCGAGCGCGAGATCCGCGACACCGCCGAGGCGCTGAGAAAGCACCATCCGCCCGGTACCGAAATCCTGCCGCTGTTCTCCCGCCTGTCGGTCGCCGAGCAGGACGCGATCTTCAAGCCGACGAACGCCCTGCGGCGCATCGTGCTGGCGACCAACGTGGCGGAAACCTCGCTCACGGTGCCGGGCATCCGCTACGTGATCGACCCCGGCAACGCGCGGGTGAAGCGCTATTCGGCGCGCAACAAGGTCGAGCAGCTCTTGATCGAGAAGATCTCGCAGGCGTCGGCCAACCAGCGCGCCGGGCGCTGCGGCCGGGTCGCCGACGGCATCTGCATCCGCCTCTACGACGAGGCCGACTTCAATAATCGTCCGCGCTTCACCGATCCCGAACTGCTGCGCTCGTCGCTCGCCGGCGTCATCCTGCGCATGAAGACGCTCGGCCTGGGCGACGTGGTGGGTTTCCCCTTCATCGATCCGCCCAGTTCGCGCCTGGTGACCGACGGCTACCAGCTGCTGGCCGAGCTGCATGCGCTCGACGAAGCCGGCCAGCTCACCGCGATCGGCAAGAAGCTGGGCAAGCTGCCGCTCGACCCGCGCATCGCCCGCATGCTGCTGGCGGCGGAACAACAGCGCTGCGTGCGCGAGGTGCTGATCATCGCCAGCGCCCTGTCGGTGCAGGACCCGCGCGACCGCCCGATGGAGCGCGCGCAGGCGGCCGACGAGAAGCACAAGCTGTTCGCCGACGAGCGTTCCGACTTCATGGGCTGGCTGAAGCTGTGGCGCTGGTACGAGGAGCAGGTGCAGCACAAGAAGACCAACCGCCAGCTGCAGACGCTGTTGCAGGACCATTTCCTGTCGCCGCGGCGAATGCGCGAATGGCGCGACATCCACGGTCAGCTGCACGCGCAGATGGCCGAACTCGGCCTGCGTGAAAACGAGAAGGACGCCGGCTACGACACCATCCACCAAGCGCTCTTGACGGGCCTGTTGGGCAACATCGGCTTCAAGTCGGACGACGCGAAGTCGCGCCCCAAGCCGGGCGAAGGCAACTACCAGGGCGCGCGCGGCATCAAGCTGTCGATCCACCCCGGCTCGGCGCTGGCGAAGAAGGCACCGAAGTGGATCATGGCCGCCGAGCTCACCGACACCGGCCGGCTGCTCGCGCGCACCGTCGCCGAGGTGCGGCCGGAATGGATCGAGGCTGCCGGCCGCCATCTGCTCACCCGCATGTTCATCGAGCCGCACTGGGAAAAGGACGGCGCGCGCGTGGTGGCGTTCGAGCGGGTGAGCCTGTACGGCATCACCCTGGTGCCGCGGCGCAAGATCCACTACGGCCCGATCGACCCGGTGCTGTCGCGCGAGCTGTTCATCCGCGGCGCGCTGGTGGCCGGCGAATACGACACGCGCGCGCCGTGGTTCGCCCACAACCGCGCCCTGATCCAGGAAATCGAAGACCTTGAACACAAGGCTAGAAAATCGGGCGTGTGGCTCGACGAGGAGCGCATATTCCGCATCTTCGACGCGCGCATCCCAGCCGATCTCCACAACGGCGCAGCGTTCGAGAAATGGCGTGCGGAGGCCGAGGCCGCCGAACCGAAGATTCTGTTCCTCAAGCGCGAGGATATTCTCGGCGAGGCGCTCGGCGCCGACCACGCGCTGTTCCCCGAGACCATGGCGGTGGACGGCGTCACCTGCAGGCTCAAGTACCGCTTCGAGCCCGGTCATCCGCTCGACGGCGTGACGCTGCACCTGCCGCTGTACCTGCTCAACCGCATCGAGCCGGCGCAGGTCGACTGGCTGGTGCCCGGCCTCATCCGCGAAAAGCTCACCCTGCTCCTGAAGTCCCTGCCGAAGGACAAGCGGCGCCCGCTGATTCCGCTGCCCGACACGGTGACGGCCTTCCTCTCGGTGGCCAAGCCGGGCGAGCAGACGCTGACCGCTGCGCTGGCGGCCTTCATCCACAAGAAGCGCGGCATCGACATCCATCCCGACGAATGGAAGGGCGAGCTGCCGGCCCATCTGCACATGAACGTGAGTGTCATCGACGACAGCGGGCAGGAACTCGCCAGTGGCCGCGATCTCGCCGCGCTGCGCCAGCAGCTCGGGGGGGCGGCGCGCATCACCTATGGCGGCGGCGCCGAGGACAGCGAGTTCGAGCGCACCGGTCTGGTCGAATGGAATTTCGGCGACCTGCCGGAGCAGGTGAAATTCAAGCGCGGCGGGCGCGAGCTGATCGGCTATCCGGCGCTGGTCGACAACGGCGAGAGCGTCGACCTGCGCCTGCTCGACGCGCCCGACGTGGCCGCGATGGAGACCCGCCGCGGTGTGGTGCGGCTATTGCGGATCGCGCTGGCCGCCCAGTTCAAGCAGCTCGACAAGGACCTCGCCCGCGAAACCGCGCTGGCGCTGAAATACCGCAGCTTCGGCAGCCCCGAGCAGCTGCGCGCCGCGCTCATCGATGCCATCGCCACGCGCGCGCTGCTGGGCGACGACGACACCCCGCGCGACGCGAAAGCCTTCGCCAAGCAGAAGGAGCGCGCCAAACCGAAAATTTCAGTGGTGAAGCAGGCACTGCTGCGCGACGTCGCCGAGATCCTCGACCTGCACGCGCAGGTGACGGCGCGCCTTGCCGCCAAGCCGCAGTTCACCGCCGCGATGCGTGACGAAACTGCGCACCTGGCCGCGCTGCTGCCCCCCGACTTCATCACCGCCACGCCGTGGACGCACCTGAAGGACCTGCCGCGCTACTTGCGGGGCATTCTCAAGCGGCTGGAGAAGCTGCCCGCCGCCGAGCAGCGCGACTCGCGCGGCATGGCTGGCGTGCTGACGCTGCAGAACAAGTACCAGGCGCGGCGCGGCCAGGTGAAGGGCGAGGTGCCCGCCGCGTTGGAGGACTTCCGCTGGCAACTGGAGGAACTGCGCATTTCGCTGTTCGCGCAGGAGCTGAAAACGCCGTACCCGGTGTCGGCGAAAAGACTCGACAAGCTGTGGAACGAGCTTGCCAGACAGCCCTTGTATTGATTAGGGTTGGAACCCGGATAATTCATTAGGGTGCGAGATGATGGCGAGCGGATTTGCGAGGCAGTTTTGTTGCTTGGGAGAAGTCCATGGTCGTTCCATGGACGCCGAGCAAGCGGCGAAAATGACCGCAAAGCCGCCGCCAGCACTCGCACAGGCGCGCAGTGCCGCCTAATGGATTACCCGGGTTCAATATGCGCGAACGTGTATTCAACCTGCCCAACGTCATCACCCTGCTGCGGATCGCCGCGGTGCCGGTGGTGGGCTGGCTGATCCTAAACGCGCGCTGGGAGGCGGCCTGCTGGCTGTTCCTCGCCGCCGCGGTGTCGGACGGACTCGACGGCCTGCTGGCGCGCTGGCTGAACCAGATGACGCAGTTGGGTGCCGCGCTCGACACCGTCGCCGACAAGGCGCTGGGCGTGGTGACGCTGGTGATGCTGACGCAGGCGGGTGCGATCCCGCTGTGGGTGACACTGACGATCCTGCTGCGCGACAGCGTCATCGTGCTGGGCGCGCTGAGCTTCCGCGGGCTGGCCGGGCATCTTGAAATTCACCCCACCTGGCTTGGCAAGACGCACATGTTTGCGGAGTTTTCGCTGCTGGCGCTGGTGCTGGGCGGACTGGCCGGCCTGCTGGCGCTCGACGACTGGCGTATGCCCTTGTTTGTGACGGTGTTCGTCATCGCCGTGGCCTCCGGCATGCAGTACGTGTGGGTATGGGGCGCCAAGGCGCGCCGCGAGCGCGTGGCGGCGCGCCTCAAGCCGAATTGACACACGGCTTACTGAAACGGCAGGCGGTGCTGCTGCGCCGATTCGCAGCCGGACTTGACCCGGTACATGGAGGCGTCGGCAGCGCGAATCAGGGCGTCTTCGTCGGTGCCGTCGTCGGGGTACAGCGCCTGACCGATACTGGCCGCGATTTCGACATTGAAGCCATAGAAACTCGTTTCCCCGTTCAGCGCCTGCTCGATCTTGTGCGCGGCGGCGAGGCAGTCCTGCCGCCCCTGCACCCCTTCCAGCAACATCACGAACTCGTCGCCCCCTATACGCGCAACTGAATCGGAGTCGCGAATGTTGACGGTGAGGCGTTTCGCCACTTCGGTCAGCACGGCGTCGCCCACATGGTGACCAAGCCGGTCGTTGATGTCCTTGAAACGGTCCAGGTCCACATACAGGATGCCCACCTTGCCGCCGTAGCGATGCGCGTGGCGGACCACCTGGTGCAAGCGGTCATAAAACAGCCGCCGATTGGCCAGCCCGGTGAGCGGATCGTGCGTAGCCTCTTCGCGTAGCGCTGCGCGCGAGTGTTCAAGCGCCGCCATCTGTTCACGGATCAGCCGTGACTTCAGGCTCGCCGCCCGCAGCGTACGCCAGGCGATCAGCAGCGCCAGGGCAATCGCCGAGATGCCGAACACCAGCGTGAATAAGAAGGTGTTCTGGTACGTTTTCTGCGCCAACTGCTGGGCAGACAGGTTGTCCTGCAGATAAAGATTGCGCATATCGGCCAGTTGCTGGTTGAAGGCCTCCTGGATGGGAATGGCTTCCTGCACCAGCAGTCGGTGCGCGTCAGCGCTGCGTTCTGCGTTGAGCAGATCGATCACCTGCGCTTGTGTTGACTCGATGTTATTGACCAGACGGGTCTGGGCGTCGAAGCTGCGCTGCTCGGCCGCGGAGAGTCCCATCTGGCGCAGGGCGTTGCGCCCGCTTCCGACCAGGAAGCCGGCGCGATTGAATTCATGGAAATAGGCATCGCGCTCGAACGGATCGTTGGCCAGCGCCATGCGGAACAGGCTGTCGGTGCGAAGGTGTGCCGCCACCTGGGTCTGGGTGATGATATTGATCTTGCGGTTGTGGAGCTCGACCACCGTGCGTATCTGCGAGCCCAGCGCTTGCAACTGCAGCAGGCCGTTCAAGGTCAGGCCGCAAATCAGGGCGATCAACACGACGAAGGCCGTGCCAGTGGTGAGGGAAAATGCGCGTTGTCGTGGCATGAACGCCTTCTGATCAGATCATTTTTTGAATCTAGCCCATTATTTGGCTGGAAGCGGGGCTTGCCGTGCCGTCTGTTGCAGGGTCCGCAGGGTGCGGGCCACATCCTGCGCGTGGCTTGCCGGGTCGATCTTGTCAAAGCGTGCCGCGATATGGCCGTCCGGCGCGATGATGAAAGTGCGGCGGCGCGCAAAGCGCATGAGGCCCAGGTTCAGCAGGCTGTCGTAGGCGGCTGCCGTTTTCCCCTCGGGGTCCGACAGCAGCGGAAAGGGCAACTGGTGCTTGCGGGCGAAGTCGGCATGCGATCGGGTGTCATTGAGGCTGACCCCGACCACCGCCGCGTCGAGGTCGCCCAGGATGCCGATGTCGTCGCGAAAGCGGCAGGCCTCCTGGGTGCAAATCGGCGTGTCGTCCCGGGGGTAGAAATACAGCACCAGCCAGCGCCCGGCGTAATCGCCCAGGCGATGGGTCTGGCCGTCCTGGTCCGGCAAGGCGAAGTCCGGCGCCGCGCCACCCGCCAGCCGCTGCGCGCCGGGGCGCAGCATCCACAGCACCGCACTCGCCACCAGCAACAGCGCCGCCAATCCGCCCAGCATCAGTTTCAGCATGTGTTCTCCTGCCAGCATCATAGCGGGGCAGGCGCGGTTCGGTAATCCATGCGTGATTCGGTACAATGCGCGCCACGCCCCGGTAGCTCAGTGGATAGAGCGGCCCCCTCCTAAGGGGTAGGTCGGACGTTCGATTCGTCTTCGGGGCACCACATTCGATCTGTGCGCGGCGCACAAAAGAAAATAGCGGCTTTGGCCGCTATATTTTTTGCATCGCTTTTTTACAACTGAGTTTTTGATCGCAGTCCTGAAAAGACTGGATTGTGTGCCCCTTACCGAATGTAAGGTGGCGTCCCCACGGGGATTCGAACCCCGGTACCTACCGTGAAAGGGTAGTGTCCTAGGCCTCTAGACGATGGGGACCCGGACGGCGGTGTGAACCGCCAATTTTTACTACACGACTTGCGTCGTCAACGTTTATCGGAAAGCTGTGTCAAGGTGACGCCGAGCAACAATCCGACGAAACCCAATGGTACCAGCGAGATCCAGACTTCGGCATTCTCACTGCCATTCAGCATCTTCCAAAATCCAACAACCAGCCCTACGACACTCAGTATCAGCCCCAGAAGTTGGTGGAGGTAAGCGGGATCGAACCGCTGACCTCTTGCATGCCATGCAAGCGCTCTCCCAGCTGAGCTATACCCCCAACGAAGCCGCGCATTCTACTGGTGCCTTGCGCGCTTGTAAAGTCTCCGCGCCACTTCAATCAGGAAAAAGTTTGCCGGGGTTGAGCAGGCCGTGCGGATCGAACTGTAGCTTGATCGCGCGCATCAGGTCCAGCGTGGGGGAATCGATTTCGCGGCCGACGAAGCGGCGCTTTTCGGTGCCGATGCCGTGCTCGCCCGACAGGGTGCCGCCCAGCGCCAGAACGCGCAGCAGGATGGCGTCGTGCGCCAGGCGGGCGCGCTCCATTTCGTCGGCATCGTCGGGGTGCACCATCAGGTTGACGTGCAGGTTTCCGTTGCCGGCGTGGCCGAACGACACCACCGCCAGTTGTTGGGCGTGCGCGGTGTGGTCGATGAAGTCGACGAAGTCGGCGAGCTGCGACACCGGCACCACCACGTCCTCGTTGATCTTGAGCGGGGCGATCCGCTTGACCGCGTGCGACAGCGACTTGCGCGCAGTCCACAGCCGCGTGATCTCGTCGCGTTCGAAGCCGCTCTTGATGCCGAGCAGGCCGTCGCCGGCGAGTGCTTGTTTCAGCGCGGCGATCTGGCGCGGCACGTCCTCGGCGGCGCCGTCGGCTTCGACCATCAGCAAGGCCCGCGTGCCGGGCGACAGGTCGTCCGCCGCGCCGGTCGGGCGAATGGCGTCGATGGCACGCTGGTCCATGAATTCGAGCGCGCAGGGCAGCACGGCTTGCTGCATGACGCGGCTGACCGCGTCGAGCGCGGCGCGGTTGCTGGCGTAGCACACGCGCAGGGTGGCGACGGACGCCGGCGCCGGCAGCAGCTTCAAGGTGGCTTCGGTGATGAGGGCGAGGGTGCCGCCGGAGCCGACCAGCAGGCGGGTCAGGTCGTAGCCGGTGACGCCCTTGGTGGTGCGGCAGCCGGTGCGGATTTCGCGGCCGTCGCCGGTGACGGCGCGCAGTCCCAGCACGTAATCGCGGGTGACACCGTACTTGACGGCGCGCGGGCCGGCGGCGTTCATCGCGAGGTTGCCGCCGATGCGGCAATACGCGCTGCTGCCGGGGTCGGGCGGATAGAACAGGCCGGCGCTGCGCGCGATGCGGTCGATTTCCGCGGTGACCACGCCGGCCTCGACGATGATCAGGCGGTTGGCCGGATCGAATTCGAGCACGCGCCGCATGCACTCGAAGCTGACGACCACGCTGCCGGGTGCGGGCAGGGCGCCGCCGACGTTGCCGGAGCCGGCGCCGCGCGGGGTCAGTGCAACGCGGTGTTCGTGGGCGATGCGCGCGAGCGCGGCGACCTCGTCGTGCGAGGTTGGAAACAGCACGGCATCGGGCTCGACCCGGCGCGGGGTTTCGTCACAGGCGTAGACCGCGCGGGTGGCGGCGTCGTCGAACACGCGGTCGGCGCCGAGGGCGGAACGGAAAGCGGCAAGCGCGCGATCGGACAGCATGGCTAAGGCTCGGTAAAGGTCAGACCGGATGTTCGGGCGGCAACTGCGCGATCAGCTGGCCGACCATGTCGGCGTCGAGATCCATGCCGATGTCCCAGCCCGGGTTGAGCGCGATCGGCACGCCGCCGCCGATGCGGCGCAGCAGCCAGGAAAACTCGGTCAACAGGCCACCCGAGAACTCGGGGTAATGCGCGGCAAATGGCTTGGCGCGCTCGGGGCTGGTGAAGACGACGAGCACGCGCTCGCCATCCTCGTCCTCGATGATCAGCGGCTCGGCCTGGGTGGTGCGCTGGAAGCCCTGGATCGGATTCTTCTCGTCGCGCACCGGCATGAACAGCTGCTGGTCGACCAGTTGCAGCACGAAAGTCTCGGGATCGAGCGTGCCGGCGTGGACGGCGGCGAGCTGTTCTTCAAGTGCGTTGTGGGGCGTGAAATTCATGGTCTTCGGGACGGGTTTGGGGTAACGGCCAGTGTAGCGTAAGCGGCGTCACTTATTGCAGGCGGTCCGTCCGCCACGCGGGGCATCGCGAACCTTGAGGGCATACGATTTTTTTCATGGGTCAGACGGTCGGCGTCCTTCAGGGCTCCCAGCGTTCCGGGTTGGCCCAGAAACGGGCATTGAGCCAGTCCGGCACCGTCTTGTAGGTGTCGAGGTCGTATTCATGGATACGCACCTTGGCTGTCGTGTCGGTTGCGGCCAGCGCAAAGCCGAGGGCGATAAACATGTCCTCGTCCAGCGCGCAATCCATTCGCACGGCAAGCAGGATGCGCGGGGCGATGTACAGGCGCGTCTGGCTGATCAGGTGCTGGGCTTGCCGAGCGTTCAGGCCGTTCAGCGCGTCGATTCCCAGGGCCAGCGCACAGGGTGTGTCCGGCAGGGGGTCATGCGTGCGGACCGGCGTGTCGGGCAGCACATCGCCGACCAGTTGATGGGCGGCGGCATCGAGCGTGCACACGCTTGCGGGCCGGGTGTCCAGCAGGCGCTGCTGCAGGTGGTCGCGCCAGTTCATGCTTCAGGCTTTGCGCGGCACGCGCACCAGCCGGGTACCTGCGATGCGGTCGTGAAGAAACTGCCGGTCGCGGTCGACGAGCGCCCACCAGAAGCCGATTCCCGCCAGCAGCAGGCCGAGCAGGGCGATGAAGAAACGCAGCAGGGCCTGCTTGAAACTGATGCGGCCGCCGTGCTGGTCGACCAGGCGAATGCGCCAGGTCTTCATCGCCAGCGTCTGCCCGCTGCGCAGCCAGAACGCGCTGAAATAGGCGAACAGCACGCCCACGATGTAGACCTGGAACAGGTGGCGCTGCCACGCTGCGTGCATCTCGCCGACGACCGGAATGATGATGAAGGACGCCACGAACAACACCGCCGTGACGAGCAGCGATTCATAGATCATGGCGGCGAGGCGTGCCAGCAAGGGTGCCGGGGTGGGGGCTATTGCGTTGTCTTGCATGGTGGCTCTATATTGCGAACTGGTGCGATACTTTGCCACACTGGATCGCAACCATAATCAAAATTAGAGGGGGCTGGATGCGTATCGTAAAGCAACTCATGGCGATTCCCGGAGTGATTGCCGCCGGCGAATATGCCTATCGCGGCGACCGTTTCTCGTATGAAGGCGCGCTCACCGACGAATTCGCGCGCATGGCATCGATCATGTGCCGTGCCAATACGCTGTCGGTCAACATGCAATCCGAGATTGTCGATTCCTTTTCCGAAAACTGCGGCTGCCGCCCGGTGCAGGGCTGGATCGTGCGCGGCAACCAAATGTCCGTTTGCGCGGTGGGCAATTATTTTGCCTTCATCGAAAACCGCGACGAATTGCTGAACGACGTCATGACCATCATGCGCGCCAAGGTCGGCGACGTGCAGGACGACCTGCTGGTCAATCTGTACGCCAGGCTCGGCGGCGACACCAAGGAAGCGTTGTACTGAACTGATACCAAACAGGGGGAGGGAAATGGATCTGCAAAAAATGATGGATTTGCCGGGCGCGCTGGCGGCGTTCACCTATAGCGACAAGGGCGAACTGCAGTCGCATGTGCTGCGCGAGGGTACCGAACTGACGCCGCAGGTGCTGGATTTGCTGGCCCGCTCGTGTGTCGCCAACCTGGCGATCGCCGGCATGGAAGCGCGCGGCTGGGAAGCGCTCACCGGGCAGAGCGGGTTTCAGCCGATCAAGGGCTTCTCGGTGGTGGGACTGGAATGGTCGGTCGTCGTCAATGGCAACTGCGGTGTGGTCGTCAAGAACCGCGACGCCGACTACGAAGCCTCCTTCAATGCCGTCCAGGCGGCCTGAGGAGCGCGTATGTCGCTAAGAAAAATCCTGGTCCTCGACGGCGTGACCGCCGTGTGCCGCTTTCGTGACGACGGCGTGGTCATGGAGGCCGAAGGCGTGCTGTCGCAGGAGCTGATGGAGCGCCTGGCGAAGTTCGCCCAATGGTATCGCCGCATGGTGTCGGGCAACACCGACCTGCTGTCCCTGTTTACCCAGATGGGCGGCTGGTCGCCGTCGCAGGGCTGGATCGTGCAGGGCGAGGGAATGACGGTGTGCAGCGCAGGCAACCTGGTTTGCATGTTCGAGAATGCCCAGGGTTCGCTGAATCAAATCATGCGGGCGCTGGGCGAAGCAGCGCACGAATAAGCGGCGCCGATCTTGTCTTGCGCGCTTGCCGCGGTTTGGCCGCGGCGGTGCGTTGCAGGCAACAACCCCTCCGTGCGCGGAGGGGTTTTTTTATGCCTGCCGGGTGGCTTTTCCCGATGCCGGGGCGGCTGGCGGCGCACGAAAGCCGGCCGGATAACCGCCGCGGCATGATTTCTTGACCGGATCAGGGCAAAGCGATTACTCTCGCAGGTCCACCAACGAATTGATTTATTGCCATTTTATGGAAGCCACGGGCGCCGAGATCGTCGTACGTTGTCTGGCCGAAGAGGGGGTCGAGTTTGTCTTCGGCTATCCCGGCGGAGCCGTGCTCAACATTTACGACGAAATCTTCAAGCAGAATAAATTCAAGCACGTGCTGGTGCGCCACGAACAGGCCGCCGTGCATGCTGCGGACGCCTATGCGCGTGCCACCGGCCGGGTCGGCGTGGCGCTGGTGACGTCGGGGCCGGGCGTCACCAATGCCGTCACCGGGATTGCCACCGCCTACATGGATTCCATTCCCATCGTCGTCGTCACCGGCCAGGTGCCGACCCCGGCGATCGGCCTGGATGCGTTCCAGGAAGTCGATACCGTTGGCATCACGCGCCCCTGCGTCAAGCACAACTTCCTGGTCAAGGACGTCAAGGACCTGGCGGCGACGATGAAGAAGGCCTTCATCATCGCCGCCACCGGCCGTCCGGGTCCGGTGGTGGTCGACGTGCCCAAGGACGTGACCGCTCACCTCACCGAATTCGTCTACCCGGCCACGGTCGAGATGCGCTCCTACAACCCGGTAGTCAAGGGCCACAGCGGCCAGATGAAGCGCGCGGTGCAGATGCTGCTCGAAGCCAAGCGGCCGATGATCTACGCGGGCGGCGGCGTGGTGCTGGGCAATGCCTCGCCGCAGCTGGCCGAACTCACCCGCCTGCTCGGTTTTCCCATCACCAACACCTTGATGGGGCTGGGCGGGCATCCCGCCACCGACCGGCAGAACCTTGGCATGCTGGGGATGCACGGCACCTACGAAGCCAACATGGCGATGCAGCACTGCGACGTGCTGCTGGCCGTCGGCGCGCGCTTCGACGATCGCGTGATCGGCAACCCCGCGCACTTTGCGCGCGAGCAGCGCCGCATCATCCATATCGACGTCGACCCGTCGTCGATTTCCAAGCGGGTCAAGGTTGACGTGCCCATCGTCGGCGACGTGCAGAGCGTGCTGACCGACATGCTGGAACTGCTGAAGCTGGCCAAGGAAAAGCCCGATGCCGCCGCGCAGAATTCGTGGTGGACGCAGATCGAATTGTGGCGCTCGAAGAACTGCCTGAAGTACAACCAGAGCGGTGCCATCATCAAGCCGCAGTACGTGGTTGAAAAGCTGTGGGAAGTGACCAAGGGCGATGCCTACATCACCTCCGACGTCGGCCAGCACCAGATGTGGGCGGCGCAGTACTACAAGTTTGACAAGCCGCGCCGCTGGATCAATTCCGGTGGCCTCGGCACCATGGGCGTCGGCCTGCCGTATGCCATGGGCGTGCAGCTCGCGTTCCCCGATGCGCAGGTCGCCTGCATCACCGGCGAATCGAGCATCCAGATGTGCATCCAGGAGCTCTCCACCTGCAAGCAGTACCGCATCCCGGTCAAGGTCGTCACGCTCAACAACCGCTACATGGGCATGGTGCGGCAGTGGCAGGAGTTTTTCTACGGCAGCCGCTACGCCGAGTCCTACATGGAGTCCTTGCCCGATTTCGTGAAGCTGGCCGAAGCCTACGGCCACGTCGGCATGCGCATCGACAAGCCGGAAGACGTCGAGGCCGCGCTGAAGGAAGCCTTCTCGCCCGCGCTGAAGGAGCGCCTGGTGTTCATGGACTTCCAGACCGACCAGACCGAAAACGTCTTCCCCATGGTCGAAGGCGGCAAGGGCCTGTCCGAAATGATTCTGGCGGAGGAGCTCTGACATGCGCCACATCATTTCACTGCTGATGGAAAACGAGGCCGGCGCGCTGTCGCGCGTGGCCGGGCTGTTCTCGGCGCGGGCCTACAACATCGAGTCGCTCACCGTGGCGCCGACCGAAGACGCCACGCTGTCGCGCATGACCATCGTCACCGTGGGCTCGGAAGATGTCATTGAACAGATCACCAAGCAGCTGAACAAGCTGGTCGACGTGATCAAGGTGATGGACCTGACCGAAGGCAGCCACATCGAGCGCGAGCTGATGCTGGTCAAGGTCAAGGCGGTGGGGCTGGGGCGCGAGGAAATGAAGCGCACCGCCGACATCTTCCGCGGCCGCATCATCGACGTCACCGATTCGACCTACACCATCGAACTGACCGGCGCCGGCTCCAAGCTCGACGCCTTCCTACAAGCGATCGATCCCGCCTTCATCATCGAAACCGTTCGCACCGGCGCGTCTGGCATCGGACGCGGCGAGCGCAGCCTCAAAATCTGATTTTCATCTAGCCATTTTTAATTAATTTCCCTGGGAACCCATCATGAAAGTTTATTACGACAAGGACGCCGACCTTTCCCTCATCAAGAAGCGCAAGGTCGTCATCATCGGCTACGGCTCGCAGGGCCATGCCCACGCCTGCAACCTGAAGGACTCCGGCGTAAACGTGACCGTCGCCCTGCGTCCGGGCTCCGCCTCCGCCAAGAAGGCCAAGAACGCCGGCCTCAAGGTCAAGAACGTGCCCGAGGCGGTCGCCGCCGCCGACCTGGTGATGATCCTGACCCCGGACGAGTTCCAGTCGCAGCTCTACCGCGATGAAGTGGAGCCCAACCTGAAGCAGGGCGCGACCCTGGCATTCGCCCACGGCTTCGCCATTCACTACAACCAGATCGTGCCGCGCGCCGACCTCGACGTCATCATGATCGCCCCCAAGGCACCGGGTCACACCGTGCGCTCCGAGTTCGTCAAGGGCGGCGGCATCCCCGACCTGATCGCGGTGTTCCAGGACGCTTCCGGCAAGGCGCGTGACCTCGCCCTGTCCTACGCCTCCGCCATCGGCGGCGGCCGTACCGGCATCATCGAAACCACCTTCAAGGACGAGACCGAGACCGATCTGTTCGGCGAGCAGGCCGTGCTGTGCGGCGGCGCCGTGGAACTGGTCAAGGCCGGCTTCGAGACCCTGACCGAAGCGGGCTACGCGCCCGAGATGGCCTACTTCGAGTGCCTGCACGAGCTGAAGCTGATCGTCGACCTGATGTACGAAGGCGGCATTGCCAACATGAACTACTCGATCTCCAACAACGCGGAATACGGCGAGTACGTGACCGGCCCCAAGATCATCAACGCCGAATCCAAGGCCGCGATGAAGGAGTGCCTGGACAACATCCAGAACGGCAACTATGCCAAGCGCTTCATCCTGGAAGGCCAGTCCAACTATCCCGAGATGACCGCCCGCCGCCGCAACAACGCCGCGCACCAGATCGAGGTGGTGGGCGGCAAGCTGCGCGCCATGATGCCCTGGATCACGGCCAACAAGCTGGTCGATCATTCCAAGAACTGATTATGTGTGACGAGTCAGGGGTGAGGCGAGGGGGCGATCAGCCCTTTTCCCTCACCCCTTTCTTCTCTCCGATTTCCGGATATTTATGACGCATCCCCTTATCGCCCGCGAGGGCTGGCTGGTTCTGCTGGCCGCATTTGCTGCCGCCCTGATCGCGACCTGGCTCGTCGGCTGGTGGTCGATTCCGTTCTGGATCTGGGCGGTGTTCGCGCTGCAGTTCTTCCGTGATCCGGCGCGCGTGCCGCCGATGGATGCCGACGCGGTGATCGCGCCGGCCGACGGCCGCGTCGTCGTGGTGGAAAAGGTCCGAGACGAATATCTGGATCGCGAGGCGCTGAAGATCAGCGTCTTCATGAACTTGTTCAACGTGCATTCCAACAAGAGTCCGGTCGACGGCGAGGTCAAGGGCGTCTGGTACACGCCGGGCAGCTTCGTCAACGCCGACCTCGACAAGGCCTCCACCGAGAACGAGCGCAACGCGATCCACATCGCGACGCCGCGCGGCGACGTCACCAGCGTGCAGATCGCCGGGCTGATCGCGCGGCGCATCCTGTGCTACGTGCGCACCGGCGACCAACTTGCGCGCGGGCAGCGTTACGGCTTCATCCGCTTCGGCTCAAGGGTGGACGTCTATCTGCCGGCCACGGCGCGCGCCGAGGTCTCGATTGGCCAGAAAGTCACCGGCGGGCGTACCATACTCGCTCGCTGGTAAACCCTTTAATCCCATGCTCGAAATTGATCACCGCAAGACCGACAGGACACGCCCGCGGATGCGAGACCGCGGCATTTACCTGCTGCCGAACCTGTTCACCACGGGTGCGCTGTTCGCAGGCTTCTACGCCATCGTGCAGGCGATGAACGAGCAGTTCGAGTACGCCGCGGTGGCGATTCTCATCGCCATGGTGCTCGACGGCCTGGATGGCCGGGTCGCCCGCATGACGCACACGCAAAGCGCCTTCGGTGCAGAGTACGACAGCCTGTCCGACATGGTGTCGTTCGGGGTCGCCCCCGCGCTGGTGATCTACGAGTTCGCACTGCAGGGCATGGGCAAGCTCGGCTGGATCGCTGCCTTCGTCTATTGCGCCGGCGCGGCGTTGCGGCTGGCGCGTTTCAACACCCAGCTCGACACCGTCACCGACAAGCGCTTTTTCCAGGGACTGCCGAGTCCGGCTGCGGCGGCATTGATCGCCGGCTTTGTCTGGGTGATGGTCGAATACGACGTGGCAGGCGGCGACGTGCGCTGGCTGGCCGCGGCGATTGCGCTGTTCGGCGGGCTCACCATGGTCAGCAATTTCCGCTTCTACAGCGGCAAGGAAATCAACCTCAGGAAAAGCGTGCCCTTCTTCGTCATCCTGCTGATCGTGCTGGCCTTCATCCTGGTATCGACCAGCCCGCCCGAAGTGCTGTTCGGCGTGTTCGCGCTGTATGGCCTGTCGGGTTATGCCGATGCGTTGTGGCGGCTGTCGCACCGCAAAAAAACCGGCTGAGCCGGCCCCCTTGCCGGGCAGCGAAAAATAGATACAATTTAGACTATGTCTAATTGGTCGCACTCATCCTTGCTCCTCTGCCGGTCGAACCTTCTGTTCGACACGCTGCTGCTGCGCCCCGCGCGCACACATTAACCCCCCTCCCTCGCAGTATCCCGCGCCGCCCGCTCCCCGCGGCGACCCCTTATAATGCGTCGGCCTGACGCCGACCCACCATGGAGCCTGCCATGAACGACCGTTTATTTATTTTCGACACCACCTTGCGCGACGGCGAGCAAAGCCCCGGCGCGTCGATGACCAAGGACGAGAAGCTGCGCATCGCGCGCCAGCTGGAAAAGCTCGGCGTCGACGTCATTGAGGCTGGGTTTGCCGCGGCCAGCCCGGGGGATGCAGGCGCGATTCGGGCGATTGCCGAGGCGATTCGGGGATCGACCATTTGCTCATTGGCGCGCGCCAACGAGCGCGACATCCACGCAGCAGGCGGCGCGATCGAGCCGGCGAGCCGTGGCAATGGTGCGGGGGGACGCATCCACACCTTCATCGCCACCAGCCCGATCCACATGGAAAAGAAGTTGCGGATGCAGCCGGAGCAGGTGCTCGACGCGGCGGTCAAGGCGGTCAAGCTGGCGCTCGAATATACCGACGACGTCGAATTCTCGGCCGAGGACGCGGTGCGCTCGGAGATGGATTTCCTGGTGCGCATCTTCGACGAGGTGATCAAGGCCGGCGCCAAAACGATCAACGTGCCGGACACCGTCGGCTACAGCATTCCGGCGTTGTGGGGCGAGCGCATGAAGCAGCTGATCGAGCGCGTGCCGAATTCGGACAAGGTGATCTGGTCGACCCACTGCCACAACGACCTCGGCATGGCGGTGGCCAACTCGCTCGCCGCGGTGATGAACGGTGCGCGCCAGGTCGAGTGCACCATCAACGGCCTCGGCGAGCGCGCCGGCAACGCCTCGCTGGAAGAAATCGTGATGGCGGTGCGCACCCGCAAGGATGTGTTCAACTGCGACACCCGCATCGACGCCACCCAGATCGTGCCGGCGTCCAAGCTGGTCTCCACCATCACCGGCTACCCGGTGCAGCCGAACAAGGCCATCGTCGGCGCCAATGCCTTCGCGCACGAATCGGGCATTCACCAGGACGGCGTGCTGAAGCACCGCGAGACCTACGAAATCATGCGCGCCGAAGACGTCGGCTGGCACGCCAACCGCTTGAGCCTCGGCAAGCTGTCCGGCCGCAACGCGTTCAAGACCAAGCTGGCCGAACTCGGCATCGTGCTCGACAGCGAGGAAGCGCTCAACACCGCGTTTGCCCGCTTCAAGGACCTGGCCGACAAGAAGCGCGAGATTTTCGACGAGGATCTGCAGGCGCTGGTGTCCGACGAGGGCTATGCGGCCGGGCCCGAGCGCTACAAGCTGCGCTCGCTGAAAGTGTGTTCGGAGACCGGCGAAATCCCGCACGCACAACTGGTGTTCACCGATGAAGGCGTCGAAAGACAGGCCGGCGGCACCGGCTCGGGCCCGGTCGACGCGACCTTCAAGGCGCTCGAATCGGTGGTCAACAGCGGCGCCGACCTGCTGCTGTATTCGGTCAACAACATCACCAGCGGCACCGACGCGCAGGGCGAAGTCACCGTGCGGCTGGCGCAGGACGGACGCGTGGTCAACGGGCAGGGCGCCGATACCGACATCGTGGTCGCTTCGGCCAAGGCCTACCTGCATGCGCTGAACAAGCTGCACAGCCGGCGCGAGCGGGCGCATCCGCAGGTGTGAAACAGGGTGAAAACTGCGCACCCGAAAAAACGCCCTGCGGGGCGTTTTTTTATGGGCGCGGGATGAAAGCCGGCAAGCGGGCGGGACGTTTTGTTTTGGCCGCATCCGTACTATAAATCCAGCAAATTCACCGTTCACGCGTCGCAGCGCGTCCAGACCATGAACGCTTCCGCCACATTGCTTGCGTGCTGCCTCGGGCTTGCCGGCGTCGGGCCATGCCTTGCCGACGCCGCGCCCGGCGAGACCGCTTATCGGGCGAGCCGCGCGGCCGACGGCGTGCAGCACGTCAGGATCGAGGGCGGCGCCTATTTCTTCAAGCCCAAGCGGGTGATCGTGCAGTCGAACGTGCCGGTCGAGCTGACGGTCAGCGTGGGCCGCAGCGTGATCCCCCACAGCTTAGTCATCCAGGCGCCCGAGGCGGGCATCGCGGTCGATGAGGACCTGTCGAGCGAGCCCAAAAAAATCCGCTTCACGCCCACCGCCGCCGGCAGTTATCCGTTTTACTGCCGCAACCGGCTGCTGTTCTTCGAGAGCCACCGCGAGAAGGGCATGGAGGGCGTGCTCGACGTGGTGGAATAGCGATGCGCTTCGCCTTCATGCTGGCCGCGGCACTCTCCGGAACACGCCTGTCTCCGCTGGATGACGCCATCGAGCATTTCCGCAGCGTCGAGACCTACCAGGTGACCCTGCATTCCTCGCGCGCCGACGGCGAGCACCATATCCGCTACGTGTACAGGAAACCCGGGTTCGTGCGCATGGATTTCATCACCCCGCATGCGGGTGCGGTGCTGGTCTACAGCCCGCTCACCCGGCGCGTGCGGCTGTGGCCGCGGGGGGCCGGGCGCTTTCCCGAACTCAGCCTGAGCCCGAACAACCCGCTCATCCGCAGCCCGGGCGGGCAAACCGTGGACAAGTCGGATGTCGGAGCGCTGTTCGACAATGTCCGCACCCTGCTCGCGCAGGGCGAGGCGGAGGTGCGGGGCGAAGCGGATCTGGCAGGCCGCAGCGCCCTGCATCTGGCGGTGAGCGGCGCGCCGGGGATTGCGGTGGCCGGGGTGCATCGCTACGAGCTGTGGCTCGACACGTCGAGCCGGTTTCCGCTTAAGGTGATCAGCCGCGACCGGCAGGACGCCGTCATCGAAACCGTCACCATGGAGGCGCTGCAAATCAACCCGCCGCTGGCACAAACCCTGTTCGATCTGGAGGAGGAATGACATGGAGTACCGCTTTGTCACCGTCTGGCGCATCGAGGCGCCGCTCGAGGCGGTTTGCGAGGCCATCTCCCATTCCCTGCACTGGCCGCAGTGGTGGCGCAATGTGGAAAGCGTCGAGGAGCTCACGCCCGGCGATGCCCGCGGCATTGGCAGCGTGCGCCGCTACACGTGGCGGGGGCGCCTGCCTTACCGGCTGACGTTCGATATTTGCGTGGTCCATGCCGTTCCACTGACCCGTGTCGAAGGCATCGCGAGCGGCGATGTCGAAGGCCGGGGCCGCTGGTCTTTCGCCACCGACGGCGCGGTGACGAGCGCGCGCTTCGAGTGGCAGATCCGCACCACCACCGTGTGGATGAACCTGCTGGCGCTGTTTGCGCGTCCCCTCATCAAATGGAACCACGACGGCGTCATGCAGCGCGGCGGCGAAGCCCTGGCGCGCCTGCTCGATGCCCGCCTGGTCGGCATCGTCCACGACTGATGCCGCGGTCGCGGCGACGTTTTTTACCGAAGCTGCCGCCGCCCGCTAATTGCTCTTGACGATACAGTTTCTGCCGTTCTGCTTCGCCTGATACAGCCGCCTGTCCACCCCTTCAATAAACTTGAGCGGTTCATCCTGATGGGATGGAACAATGGTGCCCACCCCGAGGCTGACGGTCAGCACCTGGCTGACCTCGGATTTCTCGTGCGGGATCTGTTCCTTGAAAATCAGGCTGCGGCATCGCTCGGCTATCTTGGCGGCCGATTTTTCATCCGTTTCGGGCAGAACCAGCACGAATTCTTCCCCGCCGAAGCGGGCGAAAAAATCCCGTGACCGGGTCGCAGCCGAACCCAGGGCCTGTGCCACGCGCTTCAAGCAGTCATCGCCCTGAATATGCCCGTAGCGGTCGTTGTATTGCTTGAAATAATCGATATCAAGCATGATCAGGGAAAGCGGCTGATTATTGCGTCTCGCATGGGTCCATTCCACTTCCATGATGGAATCGAACATGCGTCGGTTGGCGACGCCGGTCAAACCGTCCTTGAAAGAGAGTTCTTCCAGCTCTTTCTGGAGAACCATCAGTTGCTCCTCGGTTTTTTTCCGCTCGCTGATGTCAAACATGAACCCGACCAGCGAATCGACTTCCCCGTCCTCGTTGCGGACCACATGCACCACATCGCGAATCCACACATAGCCCCCGTCCCGGGTCAGGGCGCGATAGTCCGCCTCGTGGTCGGTCCCGGCCTGGGCTTGGGCGACGCAAAAATCAACCACCCACGCGCTGTCTTCAGGATGCATCTGGCTGCCCAATCCTCCACGCTCGCCCAGCTTGCGGGCGACCAGCCGAGCAGGGCTTCTATCTGCGGTCCGATATAGGCGAATTTCATGGAACGCCAGTCCAGTTTCCATGGAATGGCTTTCGTGGACTCAAGCAGGGTCTTGTAGACCGCGCTGTCGGTTTCCATTTCGCATGCAGTGTCAGTCATCGTTTTATCCCAATCTGTTGTCGGACACAGGACAGGAATGTCTGGGTCCCGTTTATATCGGTATCTGTTGCTGATTTCGCGGGTGGATCGCTACTCGTCTCAGCGTATCAGGGGCATATTAAGAAATGATGCTATCCCTTTGTCACATCACTTGAAGGGTGAATCCCGTCTTTGGCGTCCGACGCGCGGGCAAGCAGCTGTAAAAGCGGCCCAGGGTCGTCGTATACGATCCGCTTTCCGGCACGCAGATCGCGGCGCATCAGCCGGATCATCTGCTGTAATACCGCATCGGAGAATGCTTCCGCCGGGCGCCCCGTGACTTCGGCAAGCCGCCCGGCGATCACCGCCGGATCGCTGACGACAGGGCAGATACGGTAACGGTATTCCCCGCCGATGGCTTCGGGGGGCAGGTCCATGAACCGTCCCGCATGTTGCCGAAAGAAACTCAGCGGTAAACGGTAGGCATTGTTACCCAGTATCGGAAGGTCATCGGGAACCGCTTCGTCTTCATCCAGTACCTGCAGCCGGGTTGCCAGGGGCAGCAACTGATCCAGACGATAGTCGTCCTGCATATGGGCGTTGCCAAGGCGTACCAGATTGGCAATCAATTCGCCCAGTGAGGCGTGGCCGATGATCGCGGCGCGCTTGGGCAGACCGCCCCATGCGCCATCCGCGCCGTTGAGCAGCGCCTCGATCACGGACGCATTTTCGAAGCCGCCGCCGGCATGCATATGAACCAGTATTTTCAGCGGTGGCGGCAGGAAACATCGGGCCACTGCGACGTAGGCGCCCACCTGCAGGGGCAGGTAGGTCCCCCGATCGTCCTCGATGCTGATGCCTTCGATGGATTGCTCTGCCAGCAGGCTCAGGATCGAGCAGACCGTATCGGGGTCCTCTGCGAAGGCATCGCAGCCGTCCACGATATTGATCAGGATGCGCGGCTTGCCGCCCCCGTCGCCGCGGATGTTGTCGTTGAGCCACTGGATGCTGGCCGGCAGGCTGCGGCGCAACGTCTCCAGATCGTACTGACCCGCCATGCCCGCCTGGCTCAGATAGATTTCGTGCAGGGTATTGGGAACCCCATAGGCTTGCAGCTTGAGTTGCGAAGGGGAGGGCGTGAACGTGCCGTCCGCCTGGGCGATCCCGATATCGGTGAACGCAAAACAACCGGTCATGTCGATCTGATGATCACGCAGATAGATCATGAAATCGTCATCCACCTCCGGCTCATCCGGCATGGCGTAATCCAGCGTACCCAACAGGATATTGCGGAACCCGAATGCCCGAATCCTCGGCAGGATGCTCAATTTGTCCGCCAGGGTCTGTCCGATACGCGCACCAACGGGGTTTTCACGCAGGGACAGATCGATCAGATAGGGGTTGATGCGACGGAGTTTCTCTATCTTCTCCTGTGCCCCCGCCAGAATGGCATGGGCATTTTCCAGGCGTGTTTGCGAGGGCGGCATGGTCATGCCTGCCGCGACGGTGCGCTGAACTTGGCGTAGTAGATCGCGGCGAAGAAGAACACCACCGACAGCACCACTTCGCCGCCAGCCAGCCAGGCCGACACGCTGCCCAGGTCCGACCACGCGCGCACCACGCCCTCGGTGAAGTAGGCCAGCACCAGCATCGGCGCCCACTGATAGGTGTAGCGGCGGCCCTTGAGGATGCCCATCAGCGGCAACAGCAGGGGCAGCGCCTTGAATACCAGCGTGGAGCCGCCGGGACGCAGCGGCGCCAGCCACAACTCCCATGCCACGCACAGGAAGATCAGCGCGATCAGGCTCGCGCTCGCGATGTGCTGCAGGAGGAAGGTCTTCACCAGATCGGTCTCGGCGGCATTCGCCTCGTCGCCGATCTCGCTGCGCGATTCCTCCGCCCGGTCGCTCATGCTGCCAGCTTCACTGCGGTTTCGGCGAGCCGGCGGCCGAGCGCGATGCACAGCGTGCGCTCGTCGTCGGTGAGCGGGCGCTCGTCGGCCGGCCCGGCCCAGTGGCTGGCGCCGTAGGGGGTGCCGCCGCTCGCGGTGTGGTTCACCTCGGGCAGGGTGTAGGGCAGGCCGAGGATCAGCATGCCGTGGTGCAACAGCGGCAGCATCATGCTGGTGAGCGTGGTTTCCTGGCCGCCGTGCAGGCTGGCGGTGGACGTGAACACGGCGGCCGGCTTGCCGACCAGGGTGCCCTTCGCCCACAGCGCGCCGGTGGTGTCGAGAAAATACTTCAGCGGCGCCGCCATGTTGCCGAAGCGGGTGGGCGAGCCGAGGGCCACGCCGGCGCACTGCTCGAGGTCGGCTAGTTCGACGTAGGGCGCGCCCTCGTCCGGCACCGGCGGCTCGGCCACCTGGGTGCGCGGCGCCACCGGCGGCACGGTGCGCACACGGGCGGTGGCCCCGGCCACCTGATGGATGCCGCGCGCGACCAGTTGCGCCATCTCGCGCACGCTGCCCCCGGCGCTGTAATACACAACAAGAATCTCGGTCATGGCTGCTCGTCTTCAATAAGGGTGAAATCGATCAAGTCGTAGCTCGGCGTGTGCGCAAGGCGGCGGCCGAAGGTGAGGCTGTACTGGTGTGGCGGATGCAGGACGTCGGCGTCCATGCCGATCTGGTACAGATAGCGCGGCAGCATCAGGCGATCCTTCTGCTTCAGCGCGGCCAGGCCCGGAACGAACAGCGCCGGCTCCAGGCTCGCCATGCGGTGGCCGCGCAGGGGGCGCACCCACACCGGCTGGACCTGCGGCGACAGCCGCTCGACGCCGAGTTCGACCTGCCGCGCATCGTGCATGCGGATCCAGCGGATCACGCCCAGCGACCACCCTGCCTCGGCATCGGAGCGCAGCGCCAGCGGGTCGCCCACTTTCAGGTTCAGCGGGGCATCCGGGGTGCCGCTGAGGGCGAGGCCGGTCGCGCTGTCGTTGTCGACCGTCCACTGGCTGGTGTTGACCATGGCCGGCGCGGCGCGCACCGGTTCGATGTCGGCCGCCGCCTGCTTGTCCGTTTCATGCAGCGCCAGCCCGGCCGCTAGCGGCGCCGGTTCCAGCAGGCGGTGGATGGCGCTGACGCCGGCCACCATCTGCAGCGTGCTGCCGGGGGTGGCATGACGCCTGAATGCGCGCTGCGCGCTATTGCCCCACTGTTTGAGCAGGCGTTTGCACAGCGTCTGGCTGAGTTCGCTTTCCATCCCCGCCGGCAGGCCGATGCGGCGCGGCGTGTCGCCGGTGCGCAGGCGAACCGCGGTGTCGTGCAGGTGGTGACACAGCGCATCGGTGTCGAGCCAGAGGCCGCCCGGCGTCGGGCTGGCCGCGAACGTGCTCGGCGCGGCGTCGCCGTCGGTGCGGATCGGGAAGCCGTGGTGGCCGGCCACCGGCGTGGCAACCAGCAGGGCACGCGCAGCAAACTGTTCCAGATACAGCCGGGTGTGGGCGAGTTCGGCGTGGCCCATGTGGGGCGGGTCGGCCAGCGCGATCAGCAGGGCCTGACGGTAGGCCAGGCTGGGCGGCGGCACATCGTCCACCGCGGTGTCGGCCAGGTTCGAGGCCTGTGCGAAGGCGTGTATCTGGTGCATTTCCTGCCACAGGCCGACAGGCACCGGCGTGTGGGTCAGGTGGCAGGCGGTCTGGACGTCGCGCAGCGCCGCCTGCAGCCGCGCGGTGAGCTCGGCCGTGCGTTTGGGGTTGGCGCGACCGAGGCGGCGGTTGGCCTGCGCCAGCAGCGCCTGCTTGTAGCCGATGCTGTGCTCGATGTGCAATTGACGCAGCAGCGTGCCGGTCTGCCGCTGCTGGGTTTGAGGCGGCACGCCGGATTCGGCGAGCAGCGTTTCCAGGCTGGCGACGGCGCGCGCCAGCACCGGACGGTACAGCGCCAGCAGCGCGTGGCGTTCGTCCGCCCCCAGCGCATGGCGATTGAGCGCGTACAGGGCGACGAGCAGCTGCTGCGCCGAGTCCGCCGGGCTGCCGAAGGGCAGGCGCCCCAGCCATTCCGCAACCGCCTTGGGGCGGGTTTCAACCGCATGCTGCAGCGCCGCGTCGGTGCCGGGAACATTGAGTGTGAGCATGGGTTCAGTCGAACACGACGGTCTTGTTGGCGTACACCAGCACGCGATTGTCGAGGTGCCATTTCACTGCGCGCGACAGCACCACTTTTTCCAGGTCCGCCCCCTTCTTGACCAGGTCGTCGAGGGCGTCGCGATGCGAGATGCGCGCCACGTCCTGTTCGATGATGGGGCCGTCGTCGAGCGTTTCGGTGACGTAGTGCGCGGTCGCGCCGATCAGCTTGACCCCGCGTTCGAACGCCCGGTGATACGGCTTGGCGCCGTGAAAGGCGGGCAAGAACGAGTGGTGGATGTTGATGATGCGGTTGGGGAAGTGGCGGATGAAGTCGGGCGACAGCACCTGCATGTAGCGCGCCAGCACGATGAAGTCGATCTTGCGGTCGCGCAGGATCGCCAGCTGCGTCAGCTCGGCTTCGTGCTTGGCATCCTTGTGCACCGTCAGGTGCTGGTAGGGCACGCGGTAGGCCTCGGCCAGCCAGCGCGTGTCCTCGTGGTTGCTGAGGATGATCGGCAGCTCGCAGTGCAGTTCGCCGCTCTGGTAGCGGTACAGGAGGTCGGCCAGGCAGTGGTCGAACTTCGACACGAACACCGCCATGCGCTGCTTGCGGCTCGACTCGGCGACCCGCCAGGTCATCCCGAAACGGGTGGCGATGGGGCCGAAGGCGGCGCCGAACTCGGCCAGGTCGAGGCTGAAATCCGCCAGTTCCCATTCCACCCGCATCAGGAACAGCTTCAGTTCGGCGTCCTGGTGCTGGTCGGCGTGCAGGATGTTGGCGTTGTGCCGCAGCAGAAAGTCGGCAATCGCCGCGACCAGACCCTTCTGGTCGGGGCAGGAAATCAGCAGAACGGCGGTATGTCGCATAGGCGGGCCTTGGCAATCCTGGGTGGCAATCCCGGGTGGGTTTTTTTCGCCATGATAACCAAAATTCCCCTCATCACCTTATGGTGAGCCGGCCCGGCTCGGGGCGCGCAAAGATTCAGCAGTGTTTGCGCAGCGCAGGCTGTATGCGACTTGGCTAATAAACTGAATTGGAACGTGTTCATGGGGCTGGCCGGGCGTTTCTCGTCGCCAGCCCGCATCCAGACGTCATTCTGTTCAAATTTTAAGCATGCCGTTCGGCAAAAACTTTGATTTGCCTTGGGATTTTTCGGGCGCCGCACAATGGCTGCGGGACAAAGTGCACATCCCGGTTGACATGCCCGACGGGGAACCTAGAATTTGTACTTGGCTCCCGCTCGCACCACAACATGTTGTGTATAAATCTGTTTGCGAGAGCTGAGAAAGCTGTGCATAAGTTGTGTTTTTCGCTTTGACACAGCCGCCCGCCATCCCCACCAAAGGAGCCCAGTAGATGTTGAACGTCGCCACCGAATCCGCCGCATCCCGTCCCGTCCCCCCGACCGAAACCGCCGAACCGGCAGCGGTCGACACGCGCTACGCCGACTACAAGATCATCCGCCGCAACGGCGCGGTGGTCGGCTTCGCGCCCAACAAGATCGCCATTGCCGTGACCAAGGCTTTCATCGCGGTGCAGGGCGGGCAGGCCGCGGCCTCGGCGCGCATCCGCGAGCTGGTCGAATCGATCACCAATCAGGTGACGGCAGCGCTGATGCGGCGCACCCCCAACGGCGGCACCTTCCACATCGAGGACATCCAGGACCAGGTCGAACTGGCGCTGATGCGCTCGGGCGAGCATGAAGTCGCGCGTTCCTACGTGCTGTACCGCGAAAAGCGCACCCAGGAGCGCGCCGCGCAAAAAGCCGCCGGCGTGCCCGAAGTCACCCTGCACGTGATCGAGGACGGCGTGAAAAAGCCGCTCGACACCGCGCGTCTGGCCGGCCTCCTGGCCGACGCCTGCGCCGGCCTGGGCGACAACGTGCGTGCCGAGCCGATCATGCACACCGTGCTGCGCGACCTCTACGACGGCGTGCCGATGGCCGAAGTCGAAAAGGCGCTGGTGCTGGCCGCGCGCTCGATGATCGAGCAGGACCCGGCCTATTCGCAGGTCACCGCCCGCCTGCTGCTCGTCTCGATCCGCCACGAAGTGCTGGGCGAGACGGTGACGCAGGCCGAAATGGGCGCGCGCTACGCCGAGTATTTCCCCGCCTACATCAAGAAGGGCATCGCCGCCGAACTGCTCGACGAGAAGCTCGCCCAGTTCGACCTCGCGCGGCTGTCCGCCGTGCTCGACGCCGACCGCGACTACCAGTTCGGCTACCTCGGCCTGCAGACCCTGTACGACCGCTATTTCCTGCACATCGAAGAGTCGCGCATCGAACTGCCGCAGGCCTTCTTCATGCGCGTGGCGATGGGGCTTGCCATCAATGAAGTCGACCGCGAAGCGCGCGCCATCGAGTTCTACCAGGTGCTGTCCTCGTTCGACTTCATGAGCTCGACGCCGACGCTGTTCAACGCCGGTACCCAGCATTCCCAGCTGTCTTCCTGCTACCTGACCACCGTCACCGACGACCTCGACGGCATCTACCAGGCGATCAAGGAAAACGCCATGCTGCAGAAGTACGCCGGCGGCCTCGGCAACGACTGGACCCCGGTGCGCGCCATGGGCGCCCGCATCAAGGGCACCAACGGCAAGTCGCAGGGCGTCGTCCCCTTCCTGAAGGTCGTCAACGACACCGCCGTCGCGGTCAACCAGGGCGGCAAGCGCAAGGGCGCGGTATGCGCCTACCTGGAAACCTGGCACCTCGACATGGAAGAATTCCTCGAGCTGCGCAAGAACACCGGCGACGACCGCCGCCGCACCCACGACATGAACACCGCGAACTGGATTCCGGATCTCTTCATGCAGCGCGTGATGGAAAACGGCGACTGGACCCTGTTCTCGCCCAACGACGTGCCCGACCTGCACGACCTCTACGGCCGCCGCTTCGCCGAGGCCTACACCGAATACGAGCGCAAGGCCGATCGCGGCGAGATCAAGGTGTTCAAGCGCATTCCCGCCAACCAGATGTGGCGCAAGATGCTGTCGATGCTGTTCGAGACCGGCCATCCCTGGATCACGTTCAAGGACCCGTGCAACATCCGCAGCCCGCAGCAGCACGTCGGCGTCGTCCACAGCTCCAACCTGTGCACCGAGATCACGCTCAACACCAGCGAAACCGAGATCGCCGTGTGCAACCTCGGCTCGGTCAACCTGGTGAACCATCTGAAAGATGGCGCGCTGGACATGGACAAGCTCAAGGCCACCATCCACACCGCGATGCGCATGCTCGACAACGTGGTCGACGTCAACTACTACGCCGTCGGCAAGGCGCGCAATTCCAACCTCAAGCACCGTCCGG
>NCGX01000062.1 GCA_002256995.1 Hydrogenophilales bacterium 16-64-40 | reverse complement strand
TCAATCACGATGTGATCGCAGCGTCTGGCGAGTTCCGGCGCTTCCTGATGCAGGGTTTCCCTTGCCAGGCCGACAGCACCGAACAGCCTGGGCAAGCCGTTCTGGCTGCGGCGTTGCGTCCAGTCCAACGCTGAACCCTGGGGATCGGCATCGACCAGGATCACCGAGCTGCCCTGGATCGCCAGCTCACCCGCAATGTGCGTGGCGAGGGTGGTTTTGCCGACCCCGCCTTTCTGGTTGAGCAGCGCGATGATCATGATGCGCTGCCTGCTGCCTGCCGGTTTATCCACAGCGCGCAGGCTCTTCTTATTGTTAGTTTTATAGATTTTAAGTTAGAACTTAAGTTAGGAAACGCCGAAACCATTGCTGTGTAAGGCTTTGCAACCCGTTCGTACTCCTGATAGCACGATAGCGCTACGCCTGATAGCACGAGGATTCCTACTCCTGATAGCACGAGTGGATTCACCGTTTTTCCACAGGCCCTGCAGCGGCACCAAAGCTGCCGCCGGGCCGCAGCGGTGCCGTGGACGGCACGGCGCGAAAGCTCAGTACCTCCGGCCCGTGTCTTGGCCGCAGGATGGCGAGCGTGTAGCCTGGCAAGGGTTGACGCGCCACGATGCAGCGCAGGTCGTAGGCGAAGTCGGTGAAGCGCGCCAGGCTGCCGGACTTGCGGTGCAACTGCGGGAAGTCGAAGCGCCAGCCGTCGCGCTGCCAGCCGCCGTGCTTGCGCACCAGACGGTACAGCCAGCGCTCGATGCCGCCGGTCAGGCGGAAGTAGTTGGCGTCGATGGTCAGCACCAGACTCTCGTCGAACACCCCAACGTAGAACCAGTCCGGCAGGATCAGCTCGATGCCCTGTGGCCGGCCCTGGCCGTCCGCGCGTTCCTTCCACTCGTTGATCCACGAGAAACGGTGCAGGCGCCGCGCATTGGACTGGCGTATGGATGTGGCCACGCTGGTGGATTGCAAGCGGTCCAGCGCCGCCTTGAGGCGCTGGTAGTCGCGCAGAGACGTGCCACGGCCGATAAATCGCAGGATCTCGTAGGGGGTGGCCGCCATCAGCCGCGACGAGCGGATGCCCGCATCGCGTGCCTCGACGATCTGGCTCGCTGCCCAGATCAGGATGTCGGCATCCCAGATGGTCGCCAGGCCATGCTCGGCGGTGCCTTCGACCCGCACTGTCACGCTCCTGCTGCAAAAATCGATCGGCACCGTGCGTTTGCTCTTGGCCAGTGAGAAGAAGGGGTACGCCATTAGGTCCTGCGCGTCGCGTGCGGGCAACTCGCCCGAGAAGGCGTGGAACAGTTCGAGCTGCTCGCGCTGCGGGTTGTGCCCGATGGCCATAAGTGAAAGTGTCCATCGTCACTCAGCGTTCGCCGG
>NCGX01000040.1 GCA_002256995.1 Hydrogenophilales bacterium 16-64-40 | reverse complement strand
GGTCAAGGTGGTCTTGCCGTGGTCAACGTGACCAATGGTGCCAACGTTTACGTGCGGTTTGGTCCGCTGGAATTTTTCCTTAGCCATTTCAAGTACCCTATAAAATCAAAATTATTTCTTGGCGATCACTGCTTCAGCGATGTTCTTCGGTGCTTCGGTATAGTGCTTGAACTCCATCGAATAGGTCGCACGGCCCTGCGACATGGAGCGCAGATCGGTGGAATAACCGAACATCTCGGCGAGCGGCACTTCCGCCTTGATCGCCTTGACGCCGCCCACGTCGTCCATGCCCTGGATGATGCCGCGACGACGGTTCAGGTCGCCCATGACGTCGCCCATATAGTCTTCAGGCGTTTCCACTTCCACCGCCATCATCGGCTCCAGCAGGATCGGGCTGGCTTTACGCATGCCGTCCTTGAAAGCCATGATCGCCGCCAGCTTGAATGCCAGCTCGGACGAGTCGACATCGTGGTAGGAACCGTCAAACAGCGTGACTTTCACGTCAACCACGGGATAGCCCGCAAGCACGCCGTTATTCAAAGCCTCACGCAGACCTTTTTCGACGGCGGGAATGTATTCGCGTGGCACCGTACCGCCCTTGATGGCATCGACGAACTCGAAGCCCTTGCCGGTTTCGTTCGGCCCCATTTTGATCCAGACATGACCATACTGGCCCTTGCCGCCCGACTGCTTGACGTGCTTGCCTTCCTGCTCGATTTCCTTCTTGATCGCCTCGCGGTAGGCCACTTGCGGCGCACCCACGTTTGCTTCCACGCCAAACTCGCGGCGCATGCGGTCAACCAGAATCTCCAGGTGCAACTCACCCATGCCGGACATGATCGTCTGACCGCTCTCCTCATCGGTACGAACGCGGAAGGACGGATCCTCCTGCGCCAGGCGGCCGAGGGCAATACCCATTTTTTCCTGATCGACCTTGGTCTTCGGCTCGACCGCCACGTGAATCACGGGCTCCGGGAAAATCATCCGCTCGAGCGTGATCGGGTCGCCCATGTCGCACAGCGTATCGCCCGTCGTGACGTCCTTCAGACCGACTGCTGCCGCAATGTCGCCCGCGCGCACTTCCTTGATCTCCTCACGCTGGTTGGCGTGCATCTGCAGAATGCGGCCCAGACGTTCCTTGCGCCCCTTGACCGGGTTGTAAATCGTGTCGCCCGACTTGACGACGCCGGAATACACGCGGAAGAAAATCAACTGGCCCACATAGGGGTCGGTCGCAACCTTGAACGCCAGCGCCGAGAACTTTTCGTCATCTGACGGGCGACGCGTGCCTTCCGTACCATTATCCAACTCACCCTTGACCGGGGGAACGTCGGTCGGCGCCGGCATCAACTCGACCACCTTGTCGAGCATGGCTTGTACGCCCTTGTTCTTGAACGCGCTACCGCACATCATCGGAACGATTTCGCTGGCGATCGTGCGCGCGCGCAGACCCTTGATGATGTCAGCCTCGGAAAGGTCGCCCTCCTCCAGATACTGGTTCATCATCTCTTCGGACGATTCCGCGGCCGCCTCGACCATGGTTTCACGCCATTTCTTGCACGTCTCGAGCAACTCCGCGGGAATCTCACGCAGATCGAACTTCATGCCCTGGCTGGCCTCGTCCCAGTAAATCGCCTTCATGCGAACCAGGTCAACCACGCCCTCGAACTTCTCCTCCGCCCCGATCGGCACCTGAATCGGAACTGGATTGGCCTTCAGGCGCAAACGCATCTGGTCATAGACCTTGAAAAAGTCCGCCCCGTTGCGGTCCATCTTGTTGACGAACGCCAGACGCGGCACGCGGTATTTGTTGGCTTGGCGCCAGACGGTTTCGGACTGCGGCTGCACACCACCCACCGCGCAATACACCATGCAGGCCCCGTCCAGAACACGCATGGAGCGCTCGACTTCGATGGTGAAGTCGACGTGACCCGGCGTGTCGATGATGTTGATGCGATGCTCGGGAAAATTGCCGTCCATCCCCTTCCAGAAGCACGTGGTCGCGGCCGATGTAATCGTAATGCCACGCTCCTGCTCCTGCTCCATCCAGTCCATGGTGGCCGCGCCATCGTGGACTTCGCCGATTTTGTGCGATACGCCCGTGTAGAACAGGACGCGCTCGGTGGTGGTGGTCTTGCCGGCGTCAATATGGGCCGAAATGCCGATATTGCGATAGCGCTCAATAGGAGTGATGCGTGCCACGTTAATTACCTGCCAATTAGTGCGTTTAGATTAGAAGCGGAAATGCGAGAAGGCTTTGTTGGCTTCAGCCATACGGTGCACTTCTTCGCGCTTCTTCACAGCGCCGCCGCGGCCTTCAGCCGCGTCCAGCAATTCGCCCGCCAAGCGGGCGCCCATGGATTTCTCGCCGCGCTTGCGCGCCGCATCCTTCAGCCAGCGCATCGCCAATGCGGTACGACGGCTTGAGCGCACTTCGACCGGCACCTGATAGTTGGCGCCACCGACTCGGCGGCTCTTCACCTCGACCATCGGACGAGCATTGTTCAGCGCGACGCCAAACACTTCCAGTGGGTCCTTGCCCGACTTCTGAACGATCTGCTCGAAGGCGCCATAAACAATGCGCTCAGCGACCGACTTCTTGCCGCTGGACATGACGACGTTCATGAATTTCGAAACCTCCTGATTACCGAATTTCGGATCAGGCAGGATTTCACGTTTGGGGACTTCGCGACGACGGGGCATATTCCTGTCTCTCTCTAGTTAAGCTTTTTTCGGACGCTTGGCGCCGTACTTCGAACGCGACTGCTTGCGGTCCTTGACACCTGCGGTGTCCAGGCTGCCGCGCACGGTGTGGTAACGCACACCCGGCAAGTCCTTGACCCGACCACCACGCACCAGCACAACCGAGTGCTCCTGCAGGTTATGGCCTTCACCACCGATGTAGCTGATGACCTCGAAGCCGCTGGTGAGCTTGACCTTGCAGACCTTACGCAAGGCGGAGTTCGGTTTCTTGGGCGTCGTGGTGTAGACGCGAGTGCACACGCCGCGGCGTTGCGGGCAGGCTTTCAAGGCCGGAACCTTGCTCTTTTCCACCGGCGCCTGGCGCGGCTTGCGGATCAGCTGGTTAATCGTTGGCATGTCAAAAATTCCGAAAAATTAAGGTAAGCGTATCGTTTCTAAAACAAGCGGGACGGCTATACGCCGTCCCGGACTAGAGTCCTGCGCTTCCCGGCAAACTTGAGGCCGGAAAAAGACGCGTGATTCTAGGGGAGGGGCTGCCCCCTGTCAAGCTACTTCCTGATTCTCGGCAGGGTTCACGTCCCCGCCTTCGATCAAATGTTCGGCCCCAAGGTCTTCCCCCGCAGCCTGGCGGCGTCGGGTGTTATGGAAGGCCAGGCCTGTGCCCGCCGGGATCAGGCGTCCGACAATCACGTTTTCCTTGAGGCCGCGCAATTCGTCGCGCTTGCCCATGATGGCCGCCTCGGTCAGAACACGCGTGGTTTCCTGGAAGGAAGCCGCCGAAATGAACGAATCGGTCGACAGCGACGCCTTGGTGATACCGAGCAGAATCGGATCGTAGACTGCAGGCTCCTTGCCGGCCGCCACCATGTCGTCGTTGATCTGCAGCACTTCCGAACGCTCGACCTGCTCGCCGGGGATGAGGCCGGTGCTGCCCGGATCGGCGACCGTGACGCGACGCAGCATCTGGCGCACGATCACCTCGATGTGCTTGTCGTTGATCTTCACACCCTGCAAGCGGTACACGTCCTGCACTTCGTCGGTGATGTAACGCGCCAGCGCTTCCACCCCGCGCAGACGCAGGATGTCGTGCGGATCGACCGGGCCGTCGACGATGATTTCACCCTTCTGGACGATCTGGCCGTCGTGCGCCGTCACGTGCTTTTCCTTGGTGATCAGGTACTCGTTCGCCACCCCGTCGAGGTCGGTGATGACCAGACGCTGCTTGCCCTTGGTGTCCTTGCCGAAGGAGACGGTGCCGGTAACTTCTGCCAACACGCCGGCATCTTTCGGCGAACGTGCCTCGAACAGCTCCGCCACGCGCGGCAGACCGCCGGTAATGTCACGGGTCTTCGAGGTTTCCTGCGGAATACGCGCGATCACGTCGCCCACCGCCACGTCCTGACCATCCTTCACGGTGATGATGGAGCCGATCTGGAAGGTGATGTTGACCAGCGTATCGGTCCCCGCCAGCTTGAGTTCATGGCCGGTCTCATCCAGCAGCTTGACCTGCGGGCGCAGGCCTTTGGAGGCACTGCTGGCCTTGCGCTTGGGATCGATCACCACCAGGGTGGACAGACCCGTGACGTCGTCGAGCTGCTTGGCCACGGTGACGCCCTCTTCGATGTTCTCGAAGCGGATGCGGCCGGCGTATTCGGTGATGATCGGACGGGTGTGCGGATCCCAGGTCGCCAGCACGGCGCCTGCCTTGATCTTGGCGCCGTCGGTCACCATCAGGGTCGCGCCGTACGGCACTTTCTGACGCTCGCGCTCGCGGCCGGCATCGTCCGCAATGATGATTTCGCCGCTGCGCGAAATCGCTACCAGTTCCTTGCGGGCATTGGTCACGTAGCGCATGGTGGCGGTGTACTGCACGGTGCCGTTCGACTTGGCCTCGAGCTGGCTGGCCGCCGCGGCACGCGACGCCGCACCACCGATGTGGAAGGTCCGCATGGTGAGCTGGGTGCCCGGCTCGCCGATCGACTGGGCGGCAATCACGCCGACCGCTTCGCCGACGTTGATCAGGTAACCGCGGCCCAGGTCGCGGCCATAACAGCTGACACACAGGCCGTACCGCGTCTCACAGGTCAGCGGCGTGCGTACCTTGACTTCGTCGATGCCGAGGGACTCGATGGTGTCGACCACGTCTTCGACCAGCAAGGTGCCGGCTTCGAACACGGTCTCCTGGGTTTCCGGGTTGATAATGTCGCCGGCAGCCACACGTCCGAGAATCCGTTCGCGCAACGGTTCCACAACTTCACCCCCTTCGACCAGCGCCTTCACCACGAGGCCATTCTTGGTGCCGCAGTCGTGCTCAGTCACCACCAGATCCTGCGTCACGTCGACCAGACGGCGCGTCAGGTAGCCGGAGTTCGCGGTTTTCAGCGCAGTATCGGCCAAGCCCTTACGTGCACCGTGGGTCGAGATGAAGTACTGAAGCATGTTCAGGCCTTCACGGAAGTTCGCCGTGATCGGCGTCTCGATGATGGAGCCATCCGGCTTCGCCATCAGGCCGCGCATGCCGGCCAGCTGGCGAATCTGCGCGGCGGAACCGCGCGCGCCCGAGTCGGCCATCATGTAGATCGCGTTGAACGACTCCTGGGTGACTTCCTTGCCGTGGCGGTCGGTGACCTTCTCGCCGCCGAGCTGGCCCATCATGGCCTTGGCCACGGCGTCGCCGGCGCGGCCCCAGATGTCGACCACCTTGTTGTAGCGTTCGCCCTGGGTCACCAGACCCGAGGTGTACTGCGATTCGATCTCTTTCACCTCGGCTTCGGCCGCGCCCAGGATCTGTCCCTTCTCGACGGGGATCAGCATGTCCTTGACCGCAATCGACATCCCTGAGCGGGTGGCGAAGGTGAAGCCGGTGTACATCAGCTTGTCGGCGAAAATCACCGTCTCGCGCAGGCCGCAGCGGCGGAAGCTGGCGTTGATCAGCTTGGAGATTTCCTTTTTCTTGAGCGCCTTGTCGATGAAGCTGAACGGCAGACCCGGCGGCAGGATTTCGGACAGCAACGCGCGCCCGAGTGTGGTTTCCACCCGCTTGACGGTTTCAACCCGGTTCTTGTTCTCGTCCAGGGTCACTTCCTTGATGCGCACCGTGACGCGGGCATGGAGCTCCGCTTCGCGGGTGTCGTAGGCGCGGCGCGCTTCGGTGACGTCGGCAAACAGCATGCCCTCGCCCTTGGCGTTGATCTTCTCGCGCGTCATGTAGTACAGGCCCAGCACGATATCCTGCGACGGCACGATGATCGGCTCGCCATTGGCGGGTGACAGCACGTTGTTCGACGCCAGCATCAGGGTGCGGGCTTCGGTCTGCGCTTCCAGCGACAGCGGCACGTGGACGGCCATCTGGTCGCCGTCGAAGTCGGCGTTGAACGCCGCGCACACCAGCGGGTGCAGCTGGATCGCCTTGCCTTCGATCAGCACCGGCTCGAATGCCTGGATGCCCAGGCGGTGCAGCGTCGGTGCGCGGTTCAGCATCACCGGATGCTCGCGGATGACCTCTTCCAGCAGATCCCACACGACCGGCTCTTCATCCTCCACCATCTTTTTGGAGGCCTTGATCGTGGTCGCCAGTCCCAGCGCTTCGAGTCGGTTGAAGATGAAGGGCTTGAACAGTTCAAGCGCCATCTTTTTCGGCAGGCCGCACTGATGCAGCTTCAGGGTCGGGCCCACCACGATGACCGAACGGCCGGAGTAGTCGACACGCTTGCCCAGCAGGTTCTGGCGGAAGCGGCCGCTCTTGCCCTTGATCATGTCGGCCAGCGACTTCAACGGGCGCTTGTTGGCGCCGGTCATCGCCTTGCCGCGGCGGCCGTTGTCGAGCAGCGAATCGACTGCTTCCTGCAGCATGCGCTTTTCGTTGCGCACGATGATTTCCGGCGCTTTCAATTCAAGCAGGCGCTTGAGCCGGTTGTTGCGGTTGATGACGCGGCGGTACAGGTCGTTGAGGTCGGAGGTCGCGAAGCGGCCGCCGTCCAGCGGCACCAGCGGGCGCAGTTCGGGTGGCAGCACCGGCAGCACTTCGAGGATCATCCACTCGGGCTTGATGCCCGACTTCTGGAAGCCTTCGAGGATCTTCAGACGCTTGGACAGCTTCTTCAGCTTGGTATCGGAACCGGTTTTGTTGATTTCCGAATGCAGGCTTTCCACGGTGGTATGCAGGTCAAGCGAGCGCAGCAGTTCGCGCACGGCCTCCGCGCCCATCAGCGCCTTGAATTCATCGCCGTATTCTTCCAGCTTGGCAAGGTAGTCGTCCTCGGTCAGCAACTGGCCGCGGTTGAGCGGCGTCATGCCGGGCTCGACCACCATGAAGCCTTCGAAGTAGAGCACGCGCTCGATGTCGCGCAGCGTCATGTCGAGCACCATGCCCAGACGTGACGGCAGCGACTTCAGGAACCAGATGTGGGCAACCGGCGAGGCCAGCTCGATGTGGCCCATGCGCTCGCGGCGCACCTTGGACAGCGTCACTTCGACGCCGCACTTCTCGCAGATCACGCCGCGGTGCTTCAGGCGCTTGTATTTTCCGCACAGACACTCGTAGTCCTTCACTGGACCGAAAATCTTGGCGCAGAACAGACCGTCGCGCTCCGGCTTGAAGGTGCGGTAGTTGATGGTTTCCGGCTTCTTCACTTCACCGTACGACCAGGAACGGATTTTCTCCGGCGACGCCAGGCCAATCTTGATGGCGTCGAACTCTTCCTCGTGGGTGGCCTGCTTGAATAGATCTAACAGTGCTTTCATGGCTGTGTCCTCACCCCTAAATTAATAACGTTCCAGATCGATGTCGATGCCGAGCGAACGGATTTCCTTCACCAGCACGTTGAAGGATTCCGGCATGCCTGCCTCGATCTTGTGGTCGCCCTTGACGATGCTCTCGTAGACCTTGGTGCGGCCATTCACATCGTCCGACTTCACGGTCAGCATTTCCTGCAGCACGTAGGACGCGCCGTAGGCTTCGAGCGCCCACACTTCCATTTCGCCGAAGCGCTGGCCACCGAACTGCGCCTTGCCGCCCAGCGGCTGCTGGGTGACCAGCGAGTACGGGCCGGTTGAGCGCGCGTGCATCTTGTCGTCGACCAGGTGATGCAGCTTCAGTACATGCTTGTAGCCCACCGTCACCTGGCGATCGAAGGCCTCACCGGTTTGGCCGTCGTACAACGTCACCTGACCGCCCTCGGGCAAGCCGGCCAGCGTGAGCATTTGACGGATTTCCTCTTCCGAGGCGCCGTCGAATACCGGCGAGGCAAACGGCACGCCCTTTTTCAGGTTGCGCGCAAGCTCAAGGATTTCATCGTCGCTGAAGCCGTCGATGTCTTCCGTCTTGCCTGACTGGTTGTAAATTTTCTTCAGGAAACCACGCAGATCCTTGACCAGCGTCTTGGTCTGCGCCGCCAGCATTTCGCCGATCTTCTCGCCCAGACCCTTGGCAGCCCAACCGAGGTGGGTTTCCAGAATCTGGCCGATGTTCATCCGCGACGGCACGCCGAGTGGGTTCAGCACGATGTCGACCGGGCGACCGTCTTCCATGAAGGGCATGTCCTCGACCGGAACGATCTTCGACACCACGCCCTTGTTGCCGTGACGGCCGGCCATCTTGTCGCCGGGCTGCAGACGGCGCTTGACCGCAATGTAGACCTTGACCATCTTCTGCACGCCGGGCGGCAATTCGTCGCCTGCGGTGAGCTTTTTCTTCTTCTCTTCAAACATCAGGTCGAACTCGATGCGCTTCTGCGTCAGGCTGTCCTTCAGCGACTCGACCTGGCGGCTGGCATCGTCGTCGGCCAGGCGGATATCGAACCAGTCGTGACGGTTCACCGACTCCAGATAGTCGCGGGTGACCTTGCTGCCTTTGGCGAGCTTCTTCGGGCCGCCGTTGGCGACCTTCAGGTGCAGCAGCTTTTCCAGACGCGCAAAGGTGTCGTCTTCGACAATCCGCATGCGGTCGGTCACGTCCTTCTTGTATTCGATCAGCTGCGTATCGATGATCGACTGGGCGCGACCATCCCGTTCAATGCCCTCACGGGTGAACACGTGCACGTCGATCACCACGCCCGACATGCCGGACGGCACCTTGAGGCTGGTGTCTTTCACGTCGCTGGCTTTTTCGCCGAAGATGGCGCGCAGCAATTTTTCTTCCGGGGTCAGCTGCGTTTCGCCTTTGGGCGTGACCTTGCCGACCAGCACGTCGCCCGACTCGACTTCTGCGCCGACGGCGATGATGCCGGAGTCATCCAGACGTCCCAGCTGGCGCTCGGCCAGGTTGGAGATGTCACGGGTGATTTCTTCCGGCCCGAGCTTGGTGTCACGTGCCACTACCGACAATTCCTCGATGTGGATCGAGGTGTAGCGGTCTTCGGCGACGACTTTCTCGTTGATCAGGATCGAGTCTTCGAAGTTGTAGCCGTTCCACGGCATGAAGGCGACCAGCATGTTCTGGCCCAGCGCCAACTCGCCCATGTCGGTCGATGCGCCATCGGCGATGACGTCGCCGCGCGCGATCGAGTCGCCCACCTTCACCAGCGGTCGCTGGTTGATGTTGGTGTTCTGGTTGGAACGCGTGTACTTGATCAGCGAGTAGATATCCACGCCGATCTCACCTTCGCGCGCCTCTTCGTCGTGCACGCGGATCACGATCCGGCTGGCATCGATGTAGTCGACGATGCCGCCGCGATGTGCGGTGACCACGGTACCGGAGTCGACCGCGGCAGTGCGCTCGATGCCGGTGCCGACGAAGGGCTTTTCCGGACGCAGACACGGCACGGCCTGACGCTGCATGTTCGAACCCATCAGCGCGCGGTTGGCGTCGTCGTGTTCCAGGAAGGGGATCAGCGAAGCGGCCACCGACACGATCTGCGCCGGCGCCACGTCCATGAATTCGATGCGGTCGGGCGTCGACAGCGTGAATTCATTCTTGAAGCGGCACGACACCAGGTCGTCGGTGAACTTGCTCTTGGCATCGAGTTCGGCGTTGGCCTGCGCGATCACGAATTTGCTCTCTTCGATCGCCGACAGGTATTCGATCTCATCGGTCACCTTGTTGTTGACGACTTTCCGGTAGGGCGTCTCGATGAAGCCATACCAGTTGGTGCGGGCGAACAAGGCCAGCGAGTTGATCAGGCCGATGTTCGGGCCTTCCGGCGTTTCGATCGGGCACACGCGGCCATAGTGGGTCGGGTGCACGTCGCGCACTTCGAAGCCGGCGCGTTCGCGGGTCAGACCGCCCGGTCCCAGCGCCGAAACACGGCGCTTGTGGGTAATCTCGGACAGTGGGTTGGTCTGGTCCATGAACTGCGACAGCTGGCTGGAGCCGAAGAATTCCTTGATCGCTGCCGACACCGGCTTGGCGTTGATCAGGTCATGCGGCATCAGGTTGTCGGACTCGGCCTGCGACAGGCGTTCGCGCACCGCGCGCTCGACCCGCACCAGACCGGCACGGAACTGGTTCTCCGCCAGCTCGCCGACCGAACGCACGCGACGGTTGCCGAGGTGATCGATGTCGTCGATCTCGCCCCGGCCGTTGCGCAGCTCGACCAGAATCTTGATCACGGCGACGATATCTTCGGTCGACAGCGTACCGGTGCCGGTCAGCTCGTCGCGGCCGATGCGACGGTTGAACTTCATCCGTCCCACGGCCGACAGGTCGTAGCGATCTTCGTTGAAAAACAGGTTGGTGAACAGCGCATTCACCGCATCTTCGGTGGGCGGCTCGCCCGGGCGCATCATGCGATACATCGCCACCTTGGCAGCGTAATCGTCGGTGGTGTCGTCGGCGCGCAGGGTCTGCGAAATGAAGGCGCCGTGATCGAGATCGTTGGTGTAGAGCGTGTGGAACTTCTCAACCCGGGCTGCGGCCAGCGCAGTCAGCAGCTCTTCCGTGATCTCGTCGTTGGCGCGCGCCACCAGCTCGCCGGTATCGGTGTTAACCACATCGTGTGCCAGCACACGGCCCACCACGAACTCGGCGGGCACCGCCCATTTCTTGACGCCGGCGGCGTCAAGCTCGCGAATGTGCTTGGCCGTGATGCGCTTGTCCTTGGCGACGATGACGTGATCATCCTTGCCGCAGATGTCGAAACGGGCGAGCTCGCCGCGCAGGCGCTCTGGCACCAGTTCGAACTGCACGCCCTGGGTGTTGACGTAGAACGTGTCCTTGGCGAAGAAGTCGTCCAGAATGCTGGCCGGCGTGTAGCCCAGCGCCTTCAGCAGGATGGTGACCGGCATCTTGCGACGGCGGTCGACCCGGAAGAACAGGATGTCCTTGGCGTCGAATTCGAAGTCCAGCCACGAACCGCGGTAGGGAATCACGCGTGCCGAGAACAGGAGCTTGCCCGAGCTGTGGGTCTTGCCGCGGTCGTGCTCGAAGAACACGCCGGGCGAGCGGTGCAGTTGGGACACGATGACACGCTCGGTGCCGTTGATGACAAAGGAGCCGGTCGGCGTCATCAGCGGGATTTCACCCATGTAGACTTCCTGCTCCTTGACCTCCTTGATGGTCGGCTTGGAGGCTTCCTTGTCCATGATCACCAGGCGCACCTTGGCGCGCAGCGGGGCGCAATAGGTCAGGCCGCGCTGCTGACATTCCTTGATGTCGAACACCGGCTCGCCGAGCATGTAGCTGACGTATTCAAGCCGCGCGTTCTTGGAGTGGCTTTCAATCGGAAAAATCGAAGTGAACGCGGCTTGCAAGCCTTCGTTCAGACGCTCCTCGCGCGTGCGCCCTTCCTGCAGGAAGGCGCGATAAGACTCAAGCTGAGTCGCCAGAAGAAAAGGCACCGGAAGGGTGTTGGTCCGGCTGGCAAAGCTCTTGCGCAGACGTTTTTTCTCGGTAAATGTATAAGCCATGGGGTCTCCTTGACGATCAGGGGCGCGCGGGCGCGTGCATTACGGCCTGCGCATTGTGAGGCACACGCAAAAAGCAAACGACCCGGAAGCCGACTCCGGGTTCCGGGTATTTGCTGCTTGCGTCTGCCGCGGGTTTCCCCGCAACACACCACGAAACAAAGTGGTGAAATAAATACGTCATCGGCATGAGACGGCGCCCTTGCGCGCGCCGTCCTGGTATCCGTTGACTTATTTGACTTCGACGGATGCGCCAGCCTCTTCCAACTGCTTTTTAAGCGCGTCGGCATCGGCCTTGGTTACGCCTTCCTTCACCGCCTTGGGGGCGCCGTCGACCAGGTCCTTGGCTTCTTTCAGGCCCAGACCGGTGGCAGCGCGCACCACTTTGATGACTTCCACTTTCTTCTCGCCGCAGGAATTCAGCATCACGGTGAATTCGGTCTGCTCTTCGGCAGCGGCAGCGCCACCGGCAGCGGGGGCTGCCACGGCAACCGCAGCGGCAGCAGCGGAAACGCCAAACTTTTCTTCCATCTCTTTGATCAGCTCGGACAGATCCAACACCGTCATGCCGGCGATCGCGTCGAGAATTTCAGCTTTAGAAACAGCCATTTGTAATACTCCTGTCAATGTGCTTCAGATTAAAAACAATATCGTCGATTCGGATGTCGGCAGGCCGCTCAGGCGGCCTGCTTGTCGCGCACCGCTGCCAGTCCGCGAACGAACTTGGTCGGCACTTCGTTCAGGGTGCGAACGAATTGCGCGATCGGGGCCTGCATGGTGCCCAAGAGCTTGGACAACAGTTCATCACGGCTGGGCATGCTGGCCAGATTCCCCACATCCTTGGCGGACATGATGAAGTTGGGCATGGCACCTGCCTTGACGACAAACTTGTCGTTGGTCTTGGCAAATTCGTGCATCACTTTGGCGGCGGCCACCGGGTCTTTGGAAATACCATAGGCAAGCGGGCCAACCAATTGGTCGGTCAGGCCTGCAAATGGCGTATCCGCAACCGCGCGGCGCACCAGCGAGTTTTTCAACACGCGCAAATACACCCCTTCCTTGCGTGCTTGCGCGCGCAACAGGGTCATTTTATCCACCGTGATGCCACGGTACTCGGCGACGACAACCGTCTGGGCGCCTGCAACCTGTGCAGCAACCTCAGCAACGACGGCTTTCTTTTCTTCAAGATTCAGACTCAAGGTCTTACCTCCTTCTCAGTTACGGAGCGTTGCCCGCTCCGGCTGGCGACCTTGACAGGAAAATCCTGCTGGGGAAGCCATCTGCGTAGGGCGGTTTTCAGTCAGGCCTGAGGCGTGAGACGTGAGGAACACGCCCGCGCACCAACGACCTTCCGTCCAACCGATTAAGCGCACAGCACGCTGATTCGCCCGGGCCAACCTCGCCCCTTGCTCCTCACGCCCTTGCCCGCCCCTACGGTCTTTGACAACCCGTCAACCAAGACCACTGGCTGACGGCCCAAAGTTCATTCAGGCACCCCTTTGCAGGGGCGCCCACCATTTAAATTTATGCGCTGACGCTGGCCTGGTCGACGCGAACGCCGACGCCCATGGTCGACGACACCGACAGGCGCTTGAAGTACACGCCCTTGGAACTGGCCGGCTTGGCGCGCTGAAGCGCATCCAGCAGCGCCGCCAGGTTCTCTTTCAGGTCTTCGACGCTGAACGAGGCGCGGCCAATGGTGCAATGCACGATGCCGCCCTTGTCGGTACGGTACTGCACCTGACCGGCTTTGGCGTTTTTCACTGCGCCCGCCACATCGGCCGACACCGTGCCCACCTTGGGGTTCGGCATCAGGCCGCGCGGACCCAGGATCTGGCCGAGCTGACCGACGACACGCATCGCGTCGGGGGTGGCGATCACCACGTCGAAATCCATCTTGCCAGCCTTGATCTCGGCCGCCAGGTCGTCGAAACCGACGATATCGGCGCCAGCGTCTTTCGCCTTCTGCACATTGTCGCCCTGGGCGAACACGGCAACGCGAACGGTCTTGCCGATACCCTTCGGCAGCACCACCGCACCCCGGACCATCTGGTCGGATTTACGGGCGTCGACGCCAAGGTTCACCGCGATGTCGATCGACTCGTTGAACTTGGCTGTGGCAGCTTCTTTCACCAGCTGCAGTGCATCGACCACCGGATAGTTGCGGTTGCGGTCGATCTTTTCCTTGAGTGCGCGCAAGCGCTTGGATACGTTAGCCATGTCAGACTCCCTCCACGATGATGCCCATGGAACGGGCTGTGCCAGCAATAGTGCGCACTGCCGCATCCATATCGGATGCGGTCAGATCGGGTTCCTTGGCCTTGGCGATTTCTTCCAGCTGGGCGCGCGTAATCGTGCCCACCTTGTCGACGTGCGGCTTGGCGCTGCCCTTGTCGAGCTTGATCGCTTTTTTGATCAGCACCGTCGCGGGCGGCGTCTTCATGATGAAGGTGAAGCTCTTGTCCGCAAACGCGGTGATCACGACCGGAATCGGCAGACCGGGCTCCATGCTCTGCGTCTTGGCGTTGAACGCCTTGCAGAATTCCATGATGTTCAGACCGCGCTGACCGAGCGCGGGGCCGATGGGCGGCGAAGGATTAGCCTTGCCCGCCGGGACTTGCAGCTTGATATAGCCGACAATTTTCTTTGCCATGATGGCTCCTAATAAATGAGTACCAACGCGCTTTGGGTTGCCCTACTCGCGCTCCTCTCCGATAAACCGGATTTTTGCCCCCCCCCCCCTACCGGACGATGCCGGCAGTCAGGCTTTTTCGACCTGGCCGAAGCCCAGTTCAACAGGCGTCGCCCGGCCAAAAATCATCACCGACACGCGCAGCTTGCTCTTGTCGTAATTCACTTCTTCCACATTGCCATTGAAGTCGGTAAACGGACCATCGATGACCCGCACCGCCTCGCCCACCTCGAACAGCACTTTCGGCCGGGGCTTTTCCACGCCCTCGCGCATCTGGTCGAGGATGGACTGAACTTCTTTCTCGGTAATCGGCGCGGGCTTGGTGGCGGTGCCGCCGACGAAACCGGTGACCTTGGGCGTGCTCTTCACCAGATGCCAGGTGTCGTCATCCATGTCCATCTGGACCAGGACGTAGCCGGGGAAGAACTTGCGCTCGGCAGTCTTTTTCTGACCACCTTTCATTTCAACCACTTCTTCCACTGGCACCAGGATTTCGCCGAAACGATCCTTCATGCCTGCACGCTCGATGCGCTCAACCAAGTTGCGCGCGACGCTTTTCTCGAAGCCGGAGTAGGCATGAACCACGTACCACCGCATACTCAACTCCCCTGTCCCATGGCCAGCTTGACCAGCCACATCAAAATACTATCGACCGCCCAAAGAAAGAGCGCCATCACCACCACAAAGGCCATGACCACACCGGTCATCTGGATGGTTTCCTTGCGAGTCGGCCAGACAACCTTCTTGGCCTCGTCACGCGCTTCGAGCGTGAAGCGGAAGAACTGCTTGCCCGGGGCCGACATGCCGGCCACGACGCCCGCCAACACGACCCCAACGATCACGGACAGAACGCGCACCACGGTGGGCGCGTCCGCCAAAAAATAAAAGCCGGCCACCCCCGAGATGACCAGCATCACTGCTACCAGCAGCTTGAGTTTGTCAGCCATGAATGCTGTGCGCCTTGCGGCTTATCCTGTGGCAGGCCAAGAGGGTCTCGAACCCCCAACCTACGGTTTTGGAGACCGTCGCTCTACCAATTGAGCTATTGGCCTGTAATCTTAAAGACCGGACCCTGCGCGCATTCCGCGACGCTGAAGCCCGGCCTTGTTGTATCAAACGTGCTTATTCTTCGATCTTGGCCACGACGCCTGCACCGACGGTGCGGCCGCCTTCGCGGATGGCGAAACGCAGGCCTTCGTCCATGGCGATCGGCTGAATCA
>NCGX01000039.1 GCA_002256995.1 Hydrogenophilales bacterium 16-64-40 | reverse complement strand
CATAATGTATATTATGTTAAATGACCTGTTTAATTCGGCCTTACGTAAGCCCCTTTTGTCGGGACAACGAAATTTCAGTAACCTCCCCGGAAATTCCAGTAACCGACATCCCGGCCCCTAAGCCTTGTTATCTTTCCGAATTATCGGCGCGCCGCCTCGATCGCTGCGATGTCGATCTTTCTCATCTGCATCATCGCCTCGAAAGCGCGCTTGGCTGCGGCGCGATCGGGATCGGTGATTGCGGTAGTGAGCGCGTGCGGAGTGATCTGCCACGACAGACCCCACTTGTCCTTGCACCAACCGCAGGCGCTCTCCTGACCGCCGTTGTCCACGATCGCATTCCACAAGCGGTCGGTTTCGGCTTGGTCGTCAGTCGCAACCTGGAACGAAAAAGCCTCGCTGTGCTTGAACGCCGGGCCACCATTCAGGCCGAGACAGGGGATTCCGATTACGGTGAACTCCACCGTCAGAACGTCGCCCAGCTTGCCCGCGGGATAGTCGCCGGGCGCACGATGGACCGTTCCCACCGCGCTGTCCGGGAACGTCTCGGCGTAGAACTCGCGGCGTCCAAGGCGGTGCCGTCATACCAAAGACAGATCGTGTTCTTGGGGACCATATTCGTTCTCCATTCGTGACCGTTTACGTGAATCCAGCTTAGACCGACAAGCGGAAGGTCCCCCGTGGGCGTTACCAGAATTTTCTGGGGATATCTCTCGCTGAGCCTTAAGAATGGATGCCATCCAATTGATAGAACGAAACTTCTTGGATGAAGTTAACGTGTTGTCTTATGTGGGATGCCTATGAGGCTGACTCCCTGATTTCATTTAAGCGGCGTGATTCGGATTTCGTGGGAGCGTCACTGATGGTGGTTGCCGGGACAACGAAATTTCAGTAACCCCTCCACTTCATGTCATCTCACCGCCTTTAACAAAACGGTCACACGCGGTTCTTATGATGGGCTCACCTCCGCAACAAACCTGTCTGGAAGTTCGCAATGCTCACCGCCCGTCCCCGTATCCAGATGCCGCCCGCACGCGGCTTTACCCTGCTCGAGCTGCTGGTGGTGCTGGTCATTCTTGGCTTGTTGGCCGGATATGTCGCACCGAAGTATTTTTCCCAGATCGCAAAGTCGGAAGTGAAGACGGCCCAGGCGCAGATCGGTGCGCTGGAAAAGGCGCTCGACCAGTACCGCATCGATACCGGCCATTACCCAAACACCGAGCAGGGATTGGCTGCGCTGAACGCCAAGCCGGCAGACGAGGCGCGCTGGGACGGGCCCTACCTGAAAAAAGCGGTGCCGGCCGACCCTTGGGGCAAGCCGTATCAATACCGCATGCCGGGCGAGCACAGCGAGGTGGATATTTTTTCCTTTGGCCGCGACAGCGCTGCCGGCGGCAGCGGCGACGGCGCCGACATCGGCAACTGGTGACGATCCCAAGAACCGTAGTTGACCGCTTTTCACTCTTAATTGGGACCGTATGAGCATCAAGAATCTTTCCTTCGATCACTGTTTGCGTGATGGCGTGAACGCTACGCGCCTGCTGTCACGGCTGGACGGGCGCCTGACTTTGTCGCTTCTCCTTGCAGGGGGGGCGCCCTGCGCGTCGTCGCTTCGCGCCAGTCACCCGTCCAGCCGCACCCTCAGGTGCGTCCCACTGCGGTTCTTAGGATCATGCGCTATCGGGTAAAAGCCTTGCGCCCTGGCGCCGGCGTGACCGCACTGACGGTGGAAGCGCTCGACGAGGCCGAGGCCACGGCACGGCTGCAACGTGAAGGCGCGCAGATCCTTTCCATCGTCGCCGAACGCGGCAACTGGCTGGCGGCGCGGCGCGCGCGCTTTCCGCTGCTGCTGTTCACGCAGGAACTGATCGCGCTGCTGGACGCCGGGCTTAGCTTGACCGAAACCCTGGAAACGCTGGCCGAGAAGGAAAGCAGGCCCGAGTCGCGCCAGTTGATCGAACGTCTGCTCGCCAGCATGCGTGAAGGGCGCCCGTTCTCGGCCGCCCTCGCGGCGCAGGGCGATGCGTTTCCGCCCCTGTATGCCGCCACGGTGCGCGCCGCCGAAAGCACCGGCGACCTCTCCCCTGCCCTCACCCGCTACGTCGGCTATCAGAACCAGATCGACACGGTGAAGAAGAAGGTCCTCTCGGCGTCGATCTATCCCCTGCTGCTGATCGGCGTCGGCACGCTGGTGATCGGCTTTCTGCTCGGCTATGTGGTGCCGCGTTTTGCCACGGTGTATGCCGATTCCGGGCGCGACCTGCCATGGATGTCGCAGATGTTGCTGGTCTGGGGCGAGACGGTCGAGGCCCATGGCGTCTGGATTGCGCTGGGGGCGGCGGGCGTCATCGCCGGCCTCGTGCTGGCGCTGGCACAGCCCGTCACCCGCGCCGCGCTCACCCGCCTGGCCTGGCGCACGCCGGCGATCGGCGTGCACCTGCGCACCTTCGAACTGGCACGCTTTTACCGCAGCATCGGCATGCTGCTGGTCGGCGGCATTCCGATCGTTTCTGCGCTCGGCATGGTGTCCGGCCTGCTGTCCGCCCACCTGCGCAGCGGCGCGGCGGCGGCCATGGAAGCGATGCGCCGCGGCGAAACCATCTCGGCCGCGTTTGCCCACGGCGAGCTGACCACGCCGGTGGCCGCCCGGCTGCTGCGTGTCGGCGAAAAAAGCGGCCGCATGGGCGAAATGATGGAGCGCATCGCCATCTTCCACGACGAGGAAATGGCGCGCTGGGTGGACTGGTTCATCCGTCTGTTCGAGCCGCTTTTGATGGTGTTCATCGGGCTGACCATCGGCCTGATCGTGGTGCTGCTCTACATGCCGATTTTCGAGCTGGCGGGGTCGATCCAGTGAACGCGCCGCAATCCGCCCTCACCCCGGCCACGCTGACCGTCCTGCGCCAGGAAGCGCAGGCCTCGGGCCAGCCGGTGATGCTGCGGGTGCAGGAACAGTTCGGCCTCGATGCCGATGCCACCCTGCACCTGCTGGCCGCGCACAGCCATCAGCCCGCCTTCGACATGGCGGCGCTGAATGCGCTGACGGTTGACTTCGGCCAGCTGAATTTCAATGAAGCCGCACGACGGCATTGCCTGGCTGCGCGCGACGCCGGGGCGCAACTGTGGCTGCTGCTGACCGACCCGTGGGACAGCGCCAGCCGCGCCTACGCTGCGCACGTGCTGGGGGTGCCGTTCAAGACCGGCCTGGCGCATCCCGCCGACCTGGCTGCCCTGCTGGCGCGCCACGAGGAGGGTTTGCGCGCGATGGAAGGCGTGGGCGGTGGCGGCGCGCAGTCGGCGCAGGATTCAGGCGCCGAGGCGCTGTCGTTCGCCAGCATCGCCGAGGACGCCAGCCCGGTGGTGCGGCTGGTGCGCTCGACGCTGTACGACGCCCTGAAAGCCGGCGCCTCCGACATCCACCTGGAAACCGATCTGCGCGGACTGACGGTGAAATACCGCATCGACGGCGTGCTCTCGCACATCGCCCACGCCCCGGGGCTGGAGGTGGCCGAACAGGCGGTGTCGCGCATCAAGGTGATGGCCGAGCTCGACATCGCCGAACGCCGGGTGCCGCAGGACGGCCGCTTCAAGGTGGCGATCCAGGGCCGCGAAGTCGACGTACGGGTGTCGATCATGCCGAGCGTGTTCGGCGAGGACGCCGTGCTGCGGATTCTGGACCGGCAGGCGCTGTCGGAAGAACTCGCGGGGCTCACGCTGGAAGGCCTGGGCTACGCCGGTGCGACGCTTGCGCGCATCCGCAAGCTGGCGGCCGAGCCCTACGGCATGCTGCTGGTGACCGGCCCGACCGGCTCCGGCAAGACCACCACGCTGTATGCGGCGATTTCCGAAATCAACCACGGCCGCGACAAAATCATCACCATCGAGGACCCGGTCGAATACCAGCTGCCCGGGGTGCTGCAGATCCCGGTCAACGAGAAGAAGGGCCTCACCTTCGCGCGCGGCCTGCGCTCGATCCTGCGCCACGATCCCGACAAGATCATGGTGGGCGAAATCCGCGACGCCGACACCGCGCAGATCGCAGTGCAGTCGGCGCTCACCGGCCACCTGGTGTTCACCACCGTGCACGCCAACAACGTGTTCGACGTCATCGGCCGCTTCATCCACATGGGGGTCGACCCCTACAGTTTCGTCTCGGCCTTGAACGGCATCGTCGCGCAGCGCCTGCTGCGGATGAATTGCCCGCATTGCGCGGCAGCCAATGTGCCATCGGCCGAAATGATGGAACTGTCAGGGCTGACCCCCGAAAAAACCCGCGATTTCACGTTCCGCCAGGGCAGCGGCTGCGGCCACTGCCGCGGCAGCGGCTACAGGGGACGGCGCGCGATCGCCGAAATCCTGCTGCTCACCGACGAGCTGCGCGAGCTGATCGTGGCGCGCGCGCCGATCGGCCAGATCAAGGAAGCCGCCGAGCGCGGCGGCACCCGCAACCTGCGCGACGCCGCGCTCGCGCTGGTGAAATCAGGCGACACCACGCTGGAGGAGATCAACCGTGTCACGCTGGTCGGCTGAACCGCTGCGCATCGCGCTCGCGCCCGGCGAAGCGGCCTTGCTGAATCCGCGCGGCACGCGCGTGCTGACCACGCATGCGCGCAGCGCAGCGAGCCTGCTGCCGCTGCTGGACGAGGCGCTCAGTGACCCGGCCTGGCACAGCCGCCGCGCCGAGGTGGTGCTGTCGCAACACTTCGTGCGCCACGTCCTCACGCCGCCACCCGGCAAGGCTTTGCGCCGGAACGAGGAAGCGGCGCTGGTGGCTGCCAGCCTGCGCGAAATATACGGCGATGAAGCGACGCATTGGCGGGTAAAGGTGCACAGCCAGCCACCGCAGTACGGCCTGCTCGGTGCCGCAGTGGACGAATCATTCGCGCAGGAGCTGGATGCGTTGCTGGCCCGTCACGGCTTTCGCGACGTGAGCATCCGCCCGCTTGCCAGCATCGCCGCGCAGCACCTGCCGAAGCAATTCGAGGGCTGGTGGGCGCTGGTCGAGCAGGGCTGGCTGGGCCTGTTCGGTGGGGCAAATGGTGTCTGGCAGCATCTCGCCGGCCAGCCGGTCGACGCCGACTGGATCACGGCGCTGCCCGACCTGATCGAGCGCGAGGCCGCCTGGTCGACGCTGCCTGCGATGCCCGCGGTGTGGATCCAGGCACTCGGTGTCGGCGCGGTTTCAACGCCAGTTTCCGACAATGCGCGCTGGCAGATGCTGCCGTGCGACAGCCAGGTTCGCGGCGCACTGGCGCTGGCAGGCATATAAAGATGGCGCGTCTCGATTTCGATTTTCATGCGCGACCGGCGCGCCCCGGCAAGCTGGGCATCGTGCTGGCGCTGGCCGGCGTGGCGGCGCTGGGCTGGGCCATGAGCAATCTGCTGGCGGCACGCGCAACCGAAGCCGGACTGACACTGCAGATGGCCGCGTTGGAGCAGTCCCGCCCACGCGCAGCGGTCAAGTCCGTCACCCCCACGGATCGAGTAGCGGAAACCACCCAGACGCGGATCGCGGCGCAACTCGCCTATTCCTGGCAGCCCGCTTTCGACGCGCTGGCCACCGCGCGCAGCAGCAAGGTCGCGCTGGTCGCGCTCGACGCGGTGCAGGCCAAGTCGCACATCAAATTGGTGGCCGAAGCGCGGCAACTGGCGGATGCCGTCGCATTCATCGACGTCCTGCAACAGCAGCCGGGGATCAGGCGCGCCGCGCTCACCCAGCACGAAGAGCAGGCGGACGACGCGCAAAAACCCGTGCGCTTCAACATCCTGGTGGAGCTGGCACCATGATCGCGCTGCGCTGGCACCTGCATCAATGGCTACGCCGTCTGGGGACCGCCGGGCTGGTGGGGCTGGGCCTGCTGGCGTCCGCAGTGCTGCTGCAGCTGACCCAGGTCGGATCCCTGCAGCGGACAGTCGTCGCGCAGCATGAAAAACTGGCCGCGCTGCGCCTGGCCGCGGCCACACACGCCGCCGATCCTGCGCCGGCCCCGCTCAATCCGCTGGCCATGTTGCCGCCGACGGGCGAAGCCTCGGAACGCATCGGCGAACTGGAACGGCTGGCGCATGCGCACGGCATGCGTTTGCCGCGTGGCCAGTACAGCATATCGCCGCTGGCGGGCACGACGCTTGCGCGCTGGCAGTTGGTGCTGCCGGTCGAGGCGCCCTACCCGGCGCTGCATGCCTTTCTCGCCGCAGCGCTGGAGCGCCTGCCCAACCTGACGCTGGACGAACTCAAGCTGAAACGCGAGCGCATCGAGGCGAGCGAACTGCAGGCCGAACTGCGCCTGAGCCTGTTCGTGGAGACTGCGCCATGACCGAAAAACGACGGCGCTCGCTTTTGTATCTCGCGCTGGCTGGCGTCGCCGCTTGGTCGGCCTGGCTAGCGGTCAACGAACCGGCGAGCGACGCCGACGCCGATCTGGTCGGGGTGGCCGCGCCGGCGACGCGCGCGCCCCTTCCCGCAGCCCTCGATAGCGCAGTCGTTGCCGCGACGAAACCGCAGGAAGCCCCATCGCGGCTGGCACTCGCCCGTGCCAATCTGTTCCCCGAGCAGACCTGGTTCGTTGCACCGCCGCCCCCGCCACCGCCGCCCGATATCGCGCCCCCACCGCCGCAGGCGCCCGCATTGCCGTTCAGCTACATGGGACGCTGGCAGGAAGCCGACCAGACCACGTATTACCTGGCGCGCGGCGCGCTGCCGGTCAGCGTGCGCGCAGGCCAGGTACTCGACGGCGTGTGGCGGCTGGAACCGGTGACCGGTGGCCTGCTGAATTTCACTTACCTACCGCTGGACCAGACGCGCAGCCTGCGCGCGGGAGATTGAGTTGCCGCACACCCGAACGATTTGCCTGACCGCCGCCCTCCTCGCCCTGGCTGGCTGCGCCAGCACCGGCCTCGACGAGGGGCGCGAACTGATCGCCGCCGGAAAAGCCGAAGAAGGCCTGCAGCACCTGCACGCAGGCCTGGCCAAGGAACCCGACAATATCGAGCTCAAGGCCTACTACCACACACAGCGCGAGCGCCGGACCAGCAGTCTGTTGACCCAGGCGCAGCAGGATGTGGACGCATCGCGCTTCGACGCTGCCGAAGCCACGCTGCGCAAGGCGCTGGCACTGCATCCGCAGAACCCGCGTGCAGGCATGCTCCTGGCCAACCTGGCCACGGCACGCCAGCACGAGCAGGCCCTGCAAACGGCGAGCCAGGCATTGGCGGAAGCCCACCCGGCCGAAGCGGAACGGGCAGCGCGCCTGATCCTGGCGCAGTCACCCGGTCATGCCGGTGCGCTGGCACTGCTGCAGCAGATCCAGGCGGCGCGCACAGCCGATGAACTCAATCCGCGCGAACTGGACGCGGCTTACCGCAAGCCGATCACCCTGGAATTTCGCGATGCCACGCTGCGCAACGTGTTCGACATGATCGCGCGGCAGTCGGACATCAACTTCATTTTCGACAAGGACGTGCGGCTGGATACGAAAGCCACCCTGTTCACGCGCAACACGTCGATCGCCGACGCGGTGGACATGCTGCTGATGACCGGGCAGTTGGCGAAAAAAGTGGTCAACGCCACCACCCTGCTGATCTATCCCGACCAGCCGCAAAAGCAGAAGCAGTACCAGGAACTGCGGGTGAAGAGCTTTTATCTCGGCAACGCCGACGCCAAGTCGACCATGGCGATGCTGCGCACCTTGATCAAGGCCAGGGACGTGTACGTCGACGAGCGGCTGAACCTGCTGGTGATGCGCGACACGCCCGAAGCCATCCGCCTGGCGGAGAAGATCATCGCCGTGCAGGACCTGGCCGAGCCGGAAGTGATGCTGGATGTCGAGGTGCTCGAAGTCAAACGCGGGCGGCTGCTCGACCTGGGGGTGCAGTATCCGAACCAGTTTTCGCTGTTGAATTTGCCGCCGGCAACCACTTCAACCATTGGGCAGGGAGGCGTGGTCACCAACACGACGCCCCCCGCCTCCGTGCTGACCGTCGAGAGCTTGAAGAACATCGCGGCAAGCCAGATTGCCATCAGTCCCGTGCCCACGGTGAATTTCCGCAAGGACGACAGCGACGTCAACATCCTCGCCAATCCGCGCATCCGCGTGAAGAATCGCGAGAAGGCCAAGATCCACATCGGCGACAAGGTGCCGGTCATCACCTCCAACACCACCTCGACCGGCGTGATTTCCGAATCGGTGTCGTATCTGGACGTGGGGCTCAAGCTCGACGTCGAGCCCCACGTGCTGATGCGCGACGACGTGCAGATCAAGGTCGGCCTGGAAGTCTCCAGTATCGTGCGCGAGATCCGCAGCAATAGCGGCACCCTCACCTACCAGATCGGCACCCGCAATGCCGGCACCACGCTGCGCCTCAAAGACGGCGAAACCCAAGTGCTGGCCGGGCTGATCTCGGACGAGGATCGCAGCACCGCCAGCCGCGTGCCGGGGCTGGGCGACTTGCCCCTCTTGGGGCGGTTGTTCTCCAACCAGCGCGACGAGCGCAGCAAGACCGAGATCGTGCTCCTGATCACGCCGCGCGTGCTGCGCAGCGACGCCACCCGCCAGCCGGCGCTGACCGAGTTCCACGGCGGCACTGAGAACGCCATCGGCGGCGGCCTGTCTGCGCCCGCAATGGCGCAGACGTCGTTGCTGCCGCCTGCCCTGCCCGACGGCACCGAGTCCGAACCGCCGATCGATGGCGTGGCTGCGCCGTCTGCCGGAGAGGTGGAGCAGCCGCCACCCGCGGCAGCGGAGGACTAATCAGTCGTGCACGCCCGACGCGACAGCGGCTTCAGCCTGATCGAGCTGGTGGTCACCCTGGCCATCCTCGCGCTGCTCGCCAGCATGGCGGTGCCGTTCGCCCAGCTGGTGCAGCAGCGTCACAAGGAAACCGAGTTGCGCGAGGCGTTGCGGCAGATTCGCACCGCAATCGATCAATACAAGCAGGTGGCAACGGTGGACAACGGCCCCATCCCGAGAACCGAGGGCGCCAGTGGTTATCCGCCCAATCTGGACGCGCTGTGGCGAGGCGTCGCCGACCAGACCAAGCCGGACGCGAGCAAGCTCTACTTCCTGCGCCGCCTGCCGCGCGACCCGTTTTACCCCGACCCGGCCGCACCTGCGGCCGAAACCTGGGGGCTGCGCAGCCACGCCAGCCCGCCCGACGCGCCGGCGCCCGGGCGCGACGTGTTCGATGTCTATTCGCTGTCGTCCAAAACGGGCCTGAACGGCGTGCCGTATCGTGAATGGTGAAGCCATGCTGAAACGGACAAAACGCGGCTTCACCCTGGTCGAACTCATGGTCGTGATGGCCATCATCGCGCTGCTGCTGGCGCTGGCCATGCCGCGCTATTTCAATCACCTGGAAAATTCGCGCGAGACCATCCTCAAGCAGGATCTCGCCGTCATGCGCGACGCCGTCGACAAATACCATGGCGATCGCGGCCGCTACCCCGACAGCCTCGAAGAACTGGTGAGCGCGCGGTATCTGCGCACGCTGCCGGTCGACCCGATCACCGAACGCCCGGACACCTGGCAGGTGGTGGCGCCGTCGAGCGGTGAAGCCGGCGCCGTGTATGACATCAAGAGCGGTGCGCCCGGCAACGCGCGCGACGGTAGCCCCTATGCCGACTGGTAAGTCCACCCAGTCCGGTTTCACCTATCTGTACGTGCTGATGCTGATCGCGCTCCTCGGCATGGGCCTCGCCGCCGCAGGCACGCTGTGGCGCACCGATGCGCAACGCGCCCGCGAAGCCGAGTTGCTGTTCGTCGGCGCCCAGTACCGCCAAGCGATCCGCAGCTACTATGAACTCGACCCCGCGCAGCCCCGCCTGCCGCAAAGCATCGACGACCTGCTGGAAGACAACCGCCGCCCAGACGTCGTACGGCACTTGCGCCGTGCGTACCGTGACCCGCTGACCGGGGACGAGCTTGTGCCGATCCTGGCGCCCGACAGCCAGGGCATCGTCGGCGTGGTCAGCCAGGCAACGGGGCGTCCCTTCAAGATCGCAGGGTTCCTGCCCGAAGACGCGGCTTTTTCCGGCGCGGCCAGCTATGCCGACTGGCGCTTTGTCTTTACTCTTCCAATGCCGCCGGCGCAGCAGGCACAGCCTTCACCCTGACGCACAAGGCCACCCAAAACGTGCGCCGTATGGGGCGACGGTCTTGGCGCCGAAATCGATGCGTCGCGGCGAAATCAAAAGATTCATATTTATTCCATCGCCCCGAAACTCGCCTGTCATGTTGGTTTGACATAGTGCTCGACGTACCGGAACAGCTCGATGGCGACGTGGAACTTCTCTACGAAAGATGGTGGTGGGATTCGATATCCCGCTCACCAAGGTGGCTCAATCCCTGGTGTCGGTACACAACTCACTTATCGTATATATAAAAGGAACCGCTCAATGATGCTCAAGAAACTCTCGCTCGCAATCGCCCTGGTCCTGGCGGGTTCATCGGCTTTCGCTGCCGGCACGTCCTTCGAGGACTTCACGCCCATGACCGGCGATGTCGGCGCCGGCACGCTGCCCGAAGCCGCTCCCTACAGACTGTCCTCGCCGCACTTCAGCCAGATGACCATCGTGGCCCGCGACCCGGCCCAGGCCACCCGTTTCGACAGCGGCAATTACGACATGCACACCGTCAACGAGAACGGCCCCGAAGCCGGCCGCTTCCTGTTCACCGTGTTCGAAACCGGCCAGGCCGGCATCCAGCGCACCGACCTGCGCACCATGCAGACCGAGACCATCTGGCACAGCCCGTCCGCCGCCCCCGCGCTGGACAGCCACAAATCCTTCGACGCGTCGCGCTGGACCCCGTGGGGCACATTCCTCACCGCCGAGGAATCCTGGAGCGATCCGGCCGCCGTCCCCACCAGCCATTATGGCCGTCTGTTCGAAGTGACCAATCCGCTGGCCGCCCCCGCCGACATCGTGATCAAGCACCGCGACATCCTGCCGCGCGTGTCGCACGAAGGCCTGGCGTTCGACAAGAAGAACAACCTGTACTTCATCGACGAGCGCAACGACAGCCACATCTTCAAGTTCACCTCGGCCAATCCGAAGGCTGACAACGGTGACGATTTCTTCGCTGCCGGCCAGACCTTTGTCCTGCGCGTGGGCAATGGCACGGTTGAGGAAGCCACCGGCGCCGCCACCTGGATTCCGCTGACCGACATGAACGGTATCGCCCTGCCCGGCGTCGTCGTCGTCACCGACCCCAATGGCCTGACCGCCATCGACGGCCGCGCCACGCCGAACCTGCCTGCCTTCCTCGGCACCAACTTCGATCGCCCCGAAGACCTGGAAATCAAGACGCTGAAAAACGGCAAGCAGATGCTGTTCGTGGCGACCACCACCAACAACAAGGTGTTCTCCATCGACCTGCGCAACGACACGGTCAAGCTGTTCGCCAGCCGCGACACGAAGGACATGGCCACCGGCGCGCCCGTCGGCGCTGCCTTCACCAGCCCAGACAACCTGGCAATCGACGCCGACGGCAACATCTACATCGTCGAAGACCAGCCGGGCGGCATCGAAGACGTCTGGTTCGCCAAGGATGAGAACAACGACGGCGTCGCGGAGGCTGTCGGAAAGTGGGCCAGCCTCTCGACCGTCGGAGCGGAAAGCACTGGCTTGTACTTCGACCCGTTCAAGTCGAACACCGCCTACATCAACGTGCAGCACCCTTCCAGCAAGGTCGATCGCACCATCATGATCACCACGCCGTGCCAGAAGACGAAAGGCGACAACGGCCATCATTACGGCCATGACAAAGGCCACGACAAAGGCCACGACAAAGGCCACGACAGGGACTGAACGACCGGTTCCAATCGAGCATCCCACTCGCCGCCGGCAGTCTTTTCGGCAGCGTGAATCAAGCCCCGTAAGTGAGAGCCTGCGGGGCTTTTTTCATGGGCGAGGGGCAGAACGATTCCCCCGCGCTTAATCCTTGTCCGGCCACTCGCATACCGCGCGCAGCAGACATTCGGGGCAGCGCGGCTTGCGCGCAATGCAGGTCTCGCGTCCATGCAGGATCATGGCGTTGCCGAACGCAGTCCACTTGTCCTTCGCCACCTGGCGCATGAGCGCCTCCTCCACCGCCTGCGCGTCGTCGGAATGCGCAAGCCCCAGGCGGTTGCTCACACGCAACACGTGCGTATCCACCGCAATGGCTGGCACGCCGAAGGCGTTGCCCAGCGCCATGTTGGCGGTCTTGCGTCCCACCCCGGGCAGCGCCGTGAGCGCCTCCAGGGTGTGCGGGATCTCGCCGTGAAAATCCGCCACCAGCTTCTCGCAGCAGGCGATGACCGAGCGGGTCTTGTTCTTGTAGAAGCCGGTGGAACGAATCTCCTCCTCCAGCACCGCGGGATCGGCCGCGGCGTAATCCCGGACCTTCTTGTACTTCTTGAAAAGCGACGCGGTGACTTCGTTGACCCGCGCATCGGTGCACTACGCGGAGAGGATGACCGCGATCAACAGTTCAAGCGGATTCCGGTAATGCAGCGCGAGCTTGGGCGCGGGGTATTTCTTGAGCAGCAGCGCAGCGATCTTCCCGGCATCGGCCATGACTCACTCCCGACGAGTGTTTTGAGCATAGGGCATGTGCTCCGTCCCGCATGCGACGCCGCTTGCATGCAGTTTCAGCCGTGCTGCCATCACCGCGGCTCGAGCCGCCCGGTAAATGGCGCCAACCGGAATGCTGAACTATCCTTCACAGGAATCCCATGCACACGCATCGTCCTTCCTTCATCCTGGCGCTGGCCAATCGGGTTTTCGGCGATCCGGCCAAAGCCGCCGACTGGCTCGACCGCCCCTGCGTGCAGTTGGGCGGGCATACCCCGCGCGACATGCTGGGCAGCGAGGATGGCATGCGCCGGGTGGAGGAACTGCTGCGTCAGCTCGATGACGATCAGCGGCTCGGTCTTGGGTAAATTGGATTTAGCCTGAAGCCCCTCCAGGCGTTTTCCCCACCGCGCAGATGTTCTTTCCCAGTTCCAGCTCCTGCGCGCGGCGCTCGTCCGCGCTCGTCAGCCCGGCATTGGCCCGTTTGATCTCGACATAGGCCTCGGGAAACTCGGGCAGGTTCGCCAGGATGTAGTCACAGAAGGCCGCCTCACCCTCGGCCAGCTTGAGCAGGCCTGGATTGCGCTGCTTGAGTTCGCCCAGCGTGGCACTGAAGACGCCGTTTTCATCGCCCGCCGCGATGTCGCTGAAATGCGCGGGCAGCACCAGCGTTTCGTCCGGCAGTTCTGCCATCCGCTGCAGCGAGTCGTAGAGCAACGGTGCCCATGCCTCGGCCTTGCCGCCCAGGTCCGGTCGGGCGACGGACTCCAGGAACAGGCTGTCACCGCTCAAGAGATAGCGTCCCTCGATGAGGAAGGCGACCATCCCCAGGGTATGGCCGGGAAAATGCAGCACCCTGACCTCGGCCGAGCCGACCCGGAACGTTTGCTCCGCCTCCAACGGGCGATACGCGATGCGGGCGGGCAGCATGTCCATCGGGTGGATCGCGTCGTAGGGGTGCAGGTGGTAGGGAATGTGATCGCCCTGCCCCAGCGCCGGCCCGCCGCTCAGATGGTCGGCATGCAGGTGGGTATCCAGCACCATTTCGATGCGCGCGCCCACGGCAGTGGCCAGTTCGTGATAGGTCTCGATGTGGCGGGCGGGATCGAACACCGCGGCGCGATGCTCACTCACCAGCACATGGCTCACGCAGCCGCGGGCCGGACGCACCACCTGGTAAAGCGAAAATCGCTCGGTCTCCTCGACCGGGCGCCAGTAGTAAAAGTTGCCCCAGGCCTCCATGCCGCCTTCCATGTTCATCGCATCGAAGCCCAGGCGGCGCAGCCCCTCGGCCACGTAGTTGGAGGTATTGCCCTCGGCGCAGACGGCGAGGATAGGCCGGTCATGCGGCAGCTGTTCCATCAGCTGCGCGCGCACCCCGCGCATCACCGCTTCGGCGACGTCCTCCTCCTCACCTTCCAGGTCGAGCAGTTCGAAATAGGGAACATTGAGTGTGGGGACGGAACGCGGGCCTTCCACCCGCCAGCGTTCGAACTCGTCACGGTTGCGAACGTCAAGGATGAACAGCGGCTCGTTGCGCAACAGCCGTTCCCACACTTGCTGCGGCGTCGAGCCGGTCGTGACTTGCTTCAACATGGGACACCTCCTTTCGGAGCCTCCCTACTCCGGAACATCGCGCGGCTCAGGCACCGCGGCATATCGTGTTGACCGAGCGTTTTATCGTATTGAAATATAGACGATGCCTGGCTGTTGTAGATCAGGTAAGCGGACACTAGCCAGCCGACGTGCCGTTACCACCGGGTTCCGCCCCGACGCTCTTTCCACAGCCAATCCAAATCCGCGGTTCGGGCGTTGCGCGGCCTGATTTTTCTTTGGACTAAGCTTGGTGAATCGCCGCAATCATGGAGACAAGCAATGGACGAAGCGATCAGAAACCAGATCCTGGCGCTGCTGGATCAACACCGGATCATGACGATTGCCACCTTGAGGCCGGATGGCTGGCCGCAGGCGACGACCGTCGGCTACGTGAACAAAGGCCTCACCCTCTACTTCCTCTGCGGCCTGGACAGCCAGAAGGCGGCGAATCTGGCGCGAGACGACCGGGTGTCGCTGGCCATTGATCACGACACGCCGGATCTGATGGCGATTACCGGCCTGTCCATGGCGGCACGCGCGCAAGCGGTCGTCGACCGGGACGAAGCGAGCAGGATTCTGAACATGTTCCCGCTGAAGTACCCTGAAAACATCGCCGTGCCCATACCGATGCCGACACCGGAGGATGTCAAAATATTCCGCGTGACGCCGACGGTCATCTCCGTGCTCGACTACTCCAAAGGCTTCGGACACACCGAACTCGTCACCTGCTGAGGCGGTGTTTCAAGGCCTCAGGCGCGGCGCTATGTCCGCATAGATCACAGCACGCCTTCGCTGTTCCAGCGTTCACCGGCGATGCGGGAGCCGGTTCCGATGCGATCCAGGGCGTATGCTCGCTTGGCGATCCGCCACGCGAGCATCAGGCGGCCGCGCCGCAGGCGATGGAAGCCTTACTCCCGGATCTCGGCCTCGACGAGCTTCGCGAGCAACACGAGCGACTCCTGCCATCCCAAGTAGCACGTCTCGACCGGTATGGCATCGGGAATGCCTTCCTGCACGACGCTCAGCTCGGTTCCACAGGACAACCGTCGTTGTCATTACCCCGGGGAAGTTCGGGTCGTCGAATTTATCCGTGTAGCAGATCCGTTCGTCCGGGGCGAGCTCGAGATACTCGCCGCCAAACGCGTGGCTTTGCTCCGTGGTGAAGTTCGTGAAGGACATCCTGAACGTGCCGCCGACCTTGGCATCCAGGTTGTGAATCCTGCCCGTGAAACCATTTGGTGGCAGCCTGGACTGCCCCGTGTTCAGTAGGCATCCCGAGCCTATGATTTGAGCATAGGAGGAGTGCCATGAGTTCGCAGAGATTCACCCCGGAATTTAAAGAAGAAGCTGTTCGGCAGGTGGTCGAGCGCGGTTATT
>NCGX01000038.1 GCA_002256995.1 Hydrogenophilales bacterium 16-64-40 | reverse complement strand
CACGTCGGACAGCGACAGGGGTTCCAGCGACAGCGAGAGCTTGCCGGACTCGATCACCGCGAGATCGAGGATTTCGTTGATCAGGTCCAGCAGATACCAACCGGCCTTGATGATCTGGTGCAGCCGTTCAGTCTGGGTGGCCGTTGGTGGGGGTGAACCGGCTTCCAGCAACTGGGCGAAGCCGAGGATGGCATTGAGCGGCGTGCGCAGCTCATGGCTCATGCTGGACAGGAAATCAGATTTGGCCAGGTTGGCTTTTTCCGCCAAGGCCCGGGCGCCCTCCAGCTGAGCTTTGGCTATTTCGACTTGTTCGGCCAGCTTGTGTGCTTCGATGGTCGAGATGATCAGGCGTGCGTTCGCTTGTTGCAACATCGACATGTGTTCGTCGGAGGCCGCCTGTGTCGTCTCCGCCGCGCGAATGTCCCGCTCGCGCGAGGTGGCTGACCCTTCGCGCACGTCGACCGCATTTTCGCGCAAATCCACGGCATCTTCCCGCGCCGTGGCCACGGTCTCGCGGCTTCGAACGGCCGCCCTATCGTCGATGGCCGCAGCTGAACCCGGATCGTCGCGATCGGCAGCGCCGTCGCTGTCACTTCTGTTCATTGGCCACTCTCCATCACCGGGTCGTTCTAGCCGGGGCTGAGCGTCGGCCGGCCCGACAGGATTCCGGCATACTCAGACATGGTCTCGCCAATAACGATGCCTTCGTCTGTAATGTCAAACAAGCGAATGTCCTTGCTGTGCTCGCTGCCCCGGACTTTGACGACCGAGATGGCGCGTTTGAATCGGCCCGCGATTTCGACATAGCGCTGCACGATAATGGCGTCAGCGAGAAAAGCACTTCCAAATGGACTGAAGCGCAAATCGGTGTAGCGGTCTTCCAGTTCCGAGGTCATCAATATCGTCACGCCCATGGCAGTCAGCTCGGCAATCATCCGGTACAGCGATCCGCGGAAATCTTCGCTAAATTCGGGTGCCAGTGCCAGCTCAAATCCGGACAGGGAGTCGATGACGACACGCTTGGCCTGCATTCGGTCAATCATTTTGATCAAGTCATGCAAGGTTTCATCGATCGACAAATCCAGGGAACGCGTGTTGATCACCCCGACTTGCCCGGCCTTGACCAGCGCAGACAGTCTATTGTTCAGCAGTTGGCTGGGGCTTTTCTCAAACGCCGCAATCACACCGGGTTCGCCCCGACGCACCCCTTCGGCGAGAAATTCCGTCGCCAGGATGGTTTTTCCGGAGCCGGATGGCCCGACCATTAGCAGCGAATAGCCTGCCGGCAAGCCGCCTCCCAGCATTTCATCGAGGCCGGGCACCCCCATGGGCACACGTGCATCTCCCGTGGACGTCTCGGACCCGGTCACCCCGCCCGGTTGGACAATCGCCCGCGGGAAGACCTGGATTCCGGCATCGCTCATCCGGAACGTATGCAAACCCGGGGCCTGGGCCTGACCACGCATTTTGACCACTTGCATCTTGCGCACCATGGAGTTGCGGTGCAGAATTTGCGACAGCCACAGGATGCCATCCGCCACGGTAAAGACCGGACTCGACTCGGTCTCTGGCGCCAGATATTCACCGATCAAGAACGTGGTGGCCTGCCAGCTCGTCATTTGCATGCCCAGTTGCTGCACGAACCGCTGCAGATCGGACCCGCTCTGGTCCTCGCGCCTTGCTGACTGCACGACTGATCGAAACGAATCCACGAACACCAGGCTGGGTGCATAGGCTTTCACTTCGTCGGCGATACGTGCCAGGACGCGGTCAAAGTCTCCCTCCAGGAGCTCTGCAGACAGGTTGACGAAACGGATCGATTCATTGATTTTGTCGTGATCAAAAAAAGTGAATTGCTGCTGGTAGCGGAGCATCTTCAAGGCGGGTTCCCCGAGTACCGTGAAGAACAGTGCCCGGTATTGCGGGTTGGCCAGCGAGAACATGATCTGGTGCGCGAGCGTTGTTTTTCCGCTTCCCGGCGTGCCCGCAATCAGGTTAAACGAGAATTCCGGCAAGCCTCCGCCCAACAGGTTGTCCAGGCCCGGTACGCCGGATGGCAGACAACGGATGTTTACCTTCTTACTCATGCGTGAACTCCTTGCTGGTGCGGGTCGAAGCGTCATCGCCCCAGGCAGACCATAAAATGCGGGTTGTTAACGGTTCGCCAATTAACGCGGCCAGGATGCCGGTGAACGTGAGCAGTAACAGGCTGTTTGCTTCGCGGGCTTGCGGCGGCGCTTGTCCTTCAAGCCCCTTTTTTAATTCCGCGAAGCGCTGATCATTCTGTTGCGACAGTGAGCTGGTCGTGAGCCAGGGAAATGTCGGCTGGGCAAGGAATACACTTCTCGCATACAGCGAGTTGAACCCCTCCTCACCGACGATCGAAATGATTTGGGCCGCCATCTGCTCCCATAAGTTAATCGCGGCATCCGCAACCTGTTCAGGGCGCTGTGCCATGCGTCTTTCGATTAACTGGTGCCGCGGCAGGTCTCTGGTTTCCATAGGCGCCATATCAATAATCGGCCGATATCAACGACGATGCTGGCAGGCAGCCGCGCTCCGGGGTCAAACATCCCGAGCTGGATAAACGTTTACCCGGAGGCATATTGGCCATATTCGTCGTCCTGTTTTTTGAAGCCTTGCGGCGCGCTTTTTAGTTCGAGCGATGCGCTCGATTCCAGCCGCGAGCAGGGTGGCGAGTAGATGGTACTACGCACCTGCCTGCCGGCCTGACAAAATAGGGCGCCCATTCACCTGATTTGTGCCGACGAGTATGGAAACGCGATGTCAATCACGCGTCGCCGACCGGCTGGACTGGGGGGCGGCCGTGTCATCACGCTCTAACCAGAGGGGCGCTCATGAGCGAAAACGACCCGCCACTGGGGCGGGTTGGGACGATTGAACGGGGGGGGGCAGGGGTATCGGGCTGCCAGGCGCGTCAGCTCACCTTGGCTTACCGATCCCGGTCGCGTCGCTGATCTTGATCCCGGCTCCGCTGGTCTCGCCGCTGAACCGGGTCCTGCCGCTGATAGCGCTCCTGATAGTGTTGCCGTACGACGGGGTCGCGCGGCTGGTATTGGTAACGTTCCTGTTGAAGTTCGCGCTGCCGCTCCACCTGTCGTGGATACTGATCCCTGGAATACTGCCGCTGGTAGCTGGGCAGCGGGGCCGGCGCGGGGGCAGCACGACGGTCCCATTGATCCCAGCCGTTTCGACGCTGTTCCCAGTCACGGCCCCAGTTCTCATGCCAGCGTGGCGGCGCATCGGCTCGCCACCCGCGAAAATAAGAGGGGGGCTGGCGGTAGTAGCGCACCGGGATGCGCAGGATGTAAACCGGCACCGCATATGAATCCACAAACCACCAGGGTCCGTTGTACCAGGAACTGGCGTACCAGTTGTCGCCATGAAACACCCAGTACAAGCCGTCGTAGAAGAAGTAGTTCGCGTTCAGCCGCGGCGCGTAGTAGACCGGGTAGCCCGGCACGCGGACAAGCTGCGGGTAGGCGGGAATGTTGATCCCGATGCTGACATGTGGTGTGCCGATGCCGATGCTCACCTGCGCAGCAGAAGCCGCCAGCGGAGACATCAACACCCCCAGCACAAGAATTACGTTGCGTATTTTCAGCATGTTGCACTCTCCAGTTTACTTACCCAAACCGTTGTCATGGCTGACGACGACATGCGCACATGCGCTTACTTCCCTACTTTTGATCAGGCCCTTTGCGTATAGCACAGCAGGCGATCAGCCCTGCAGGGGTACCAGCCTGGCCTTCAGCCCAGGTCCACTTCGACGGTGTGCTCGCGGCGGTCGTCGACCAGCGGAATGCGGGTGTCGGGACGTTCGGTGCCGTCCACGGTCACGCGGCTGACCTGCCCCGATGCACCGATGCGCCTGATCGTGATGTGGTAGACCGTCTCGCGGTAGCGGTAATGGATGGTGTACGAATCCCAGTCGGCCGGGACACAGGGCGTGATGCGCAGATGGTCCACTTCCAGTTGCAGGCCGAGCAGGGTTTCCACGGTCAGCCGGTACATCCAGCCCGCCGCGCCGGTGTACCAGGTCCAGCCGCCGCGGCCGGTGTGCGGTGCCACGCCATAGATATCCGCGCACATGACGTAGGGCTCGACCTTGTAGCGCTCGATCGCCTCCGCCGTGCTGCCGTGATGGACGGGATTGAGCATGGCGAAGAATTCCCATGCGCGTTCGGTATCGCCCATCATGGCGAATGCCATCGTGGTCCAGATCGCGGCATGGGTATATTGGCCGCCGTTCTCGCGCACGCCGGGGATGTAGCCCTTGATGTAGCCGGGCTCCAGATCGGACTTGTCGAAGGGCGGGTCGAGCAGCTGGATGATCTGTTTGTCGCGCCGCACCAGGCGCTGGTCGACTGCCGTCATCGCCTGGCGGGCGCGTATGGGATCGCCGCCCCCGGAGATGACCGCCCAGCTCTGGCTGATCGAATCGATCTTGCATTCCTCGTTGGCAGACGAGCCGAGCGGGGTGCCATCGTCGAAATAGGCGCGCCGATACCAGGCGCCGTCCCAGGCCTGGGCCTCGATGTTGCTGCGCAGCCGGGCGGCCTGATCGCTACATAGCTCAGCAAAGTCCACGTCGTCGCGGCTGCGCGCGAGGCCGGCAAACGACTCAAGGTTCTCGACCAGGAACCACGCCAGCCACACGCTCTCGCCTTTGCCATCTTTACCGACGAGATTCATGCCGTCGTTCCAGTCGCCGCAGCCCATCAGCGGCAAATGGTGGACACCGAAGCGCAGGCCGTGCTTGATGGCACGCACGCAGTGCTCGTACAGGCTGGCAGCTTCAGGCGAGCGTTGCGGCTGGTCGTAGTAGGCCTCTTCTGTCGCATACAGCTCGCGGCCCTCCAGAAAATGGATGGACTCGTCGAGCACGCCGGTGTCGCCGGTCGCCAGCACATACCGGCAGGCGGCATACGGCAGCCACAGATAGTCGTCCGAGAAATGGGTGCGCACGCCCTGGCCGTGGGGCGGGTGCCACCAGTGCTGCACGTCGCCCTTGATGAACTGGCGCCCGGCGCAGCGGATCAGCTGTTCGCGGGCGAGCCACGGCGTCGCATGGACCAGCGACATGGTGTCCTGCAGTTGATCGCGGAAGCCGTAGGCGCCGCCGGACTGGTAATAGCCGCTGCGGCCCCACAGCCTGCACGATATCGTTTGATAGACCAGCCAGCCGTTGGCCAGCACGTTGAGCGCAGGGTCGGGCGTGTCCACGTTGACCGCGCCCAGGGTGCGGTTCCAGTGTTCCCACACCGCTTCCAGCGCCTGCCGCGCGCCCGCGCGCCCGCCGAAGCGCTGGATGAAATGCCGCGCCTCGCCGGCGTCACGGGCCGCGCCGAACACGAACACGATCTCGCGTTCCTGCCCTGCGGCCAGTTCGATCCGGGCCTGGATCGCGGCGCACGGGTCGAGGCCGGCACCGGTCCGGCCTGACAGGCGCTTGCGGCGCATCGCCGCCGGACGCGCCAGCGAGCCGTTGCGGCCGATGAACTCGGTGCGGTTTCCGCTCACCGACCGCTCGCGCTCGCTGACCTGCGCAAACACCACCCGGTTGGCGCATTCGCGGCCGTAGGCATTGCGGGCGAACAGCGCGCCGGTGTGCGGATCGGTTTCGGTGACGATGTGCATCAGGTTGGCGTGCCGCCACTCGCCGAGCACCAGTTCCCAGTACCCGGTGAGCGACAGGCTGCGCGCACGCTTCGACTGGTTGCGCAGCTTGACCACCACGAACTTGACCGGCGCATCCATGGCGACGTAGGTGAACAGTTCCGAGGCGATGTCGGCCTCAAAGTGCTCGAACACGCTGTAGCCGAAGCCGTGCCGGCACACGTAGCCGGAGCGGCCGCGCGCGGGCAGCGGCGTCGGCGACCAGAACGTGCCGGTTTCCTCGTCGCGGATGTAGAGCGCTTCGCCGCTGCTGTCGGAGAGCGGGTCGTTGTGCCAGGGGGTGAGGCGGAATTCGTGCGCGTTTTCGACCCAGGTATAGGCGCTGCCGCTCTCACTGACGACGGTGCCGATGTGCGGGCTGGCGATTACGTTGGCCCACGGCAACGGCGTGGTCTGTCCGGGTTCGAGGGTGACGACGTATTCGTGGCCGTCGGGGGTGAAGCCGCCCAGGCCGTTGCTGAAAATGCGCTCGCGCGGCGCCAGCGGATACACCGGTTCGGCGCCCGCCTGCTGCGAGGGCTCCAGCAGGTCAGATGCACGTTCTGGCGACACGCGGCGATCCACCTGTTCGATCAGGGTCTCGGCAGTGTCGCTGAAGACGATGCGGGAAACGGTCTGCAGCAGCACGCGTTCGTCTTCGGTCAGTTCCTCGGCGCGCCGCACGAAGACGCCGCCCGGCTTGTCGATCATCTGCGCTTCGGGACCTGCGTTGATCAGGCCCATGATCAGGTCCTGCAGCACCGCGCGGTAACCCGAGAAGTCCTCGTTGACGATCACCAGGTCGGCGGCCAGGCCCTTCATGCGCCAATAGGCGTGCGCCTGCAGCACCTGCTTGACCAGGTCGATGCGGTTGAGGTCGCCGATGCGCAGCTTGACGATCGGCAGATCGCCCGAGATGCCGAAGCGCCACAGCCCGGACTGTCCCAGTTGGTTGCGGGCAATGACGCCGGCTGGGGCGCGGCGCAGGGCATTGCCGTAGATCACGGAGTTGGCCAGGCGGCCGAATACCTGAGCATCGGCTTCGGTGATATTGAGGTGGCGCAGCACCTCCTGGCTCTGGAACCAGGCCATTTCGAACGCGCGCTCGACGAAGTGGCGGTCGCAGTATTTCTCCACCAGGGCCAGGGCGGCCTCGCGCGTGTCCGCGACCCCGGAGATGATCTGCACGCTCGCCGATTCGTCGGGCGACAGGGTCACGGTGCGGCGGATCGCCACGATGGGATCGAGCACCGGCCCCGCCGTGTTTGATAAATCCTGGCTCGACAGGGCAGGCGGACGGTCGCCGCGGTCCAGCACCAGCGGGTTGGCCGCGGTGCGGCCGCGCCCGATGAAGCGGGCGCGGTCGGTCTCGTAGGACGGTTTGTCGGCCACCGCGCCCGGCGCGGCCAGCAGGTGAAACATCCAGGGCACCTGCTCGCCCGGCGTGCGGGGACGCCGGGTGCAGAGGATCGCCTGCCGCTCGGGCAAAATTTCGGTCTGCACGAACAGGTTGCTGAAGGCGCGGTGCGCCAGATCGGCATTCAGCGGCGCCAGCACCACTTCCGCGTAGCTCGTCACCTCGATGTGACGGGTGCGCGACGACTGGTTGGTGAGCGTGACGCGGCGGATCTCGACGTCGTCCTCGGGGGACACGCTGATCTCGGTGTGCGCTTCGATCGCCTGGTCGCGCCGCCGGTATTCGGCGCGCGCCTGCACGAAGATCGCCTCGTAGTGGTCGGCGCGGCGCAGGGTCGGCTGGTGCGCGGTCGACCAATACTCCCCGCTGTCGCGGTCGCGCAGGTAGATGAAGGTGCCCCAGCCATCGGCGGTGGCGTCCTCGCGCCAGCGGGTGACGGCGAGGTCGCGCCAGCGGCTGTAACTGCCGCCGGCGTGGGTCGCCATGACGTGGTAGCGGCCGTTCGACAACAGGTGGACTTCAGGGATCTGCGTGTTCGGCTCGGTGAACACGCGCATGATCGAGCCGACGTCCGCGCTGGGCGGGCGGGCGGCGGCGCTCACTTCGGCCGCGTGCGGGTGCAGGGTGGCGCCCTTCTTCGGCACCCGCTCCTGCAGCAGCAGTTCGGTCGCCCGCGCGAGCGGGTCGGACATGAAGCGGCGCTGCATCGGCTGGTCGAGCAAGACATGCGCATACGCCAAGAGACTCATGCCCTGGTGATGCGCCATGAAGGCCCGCACGATGGCGTGCGGCTTGCCGCGCGGCACCCGCGAGGGCGTGTAATCGATGGCTTCGTAGAAGCCATAGTCGCCCATGAAGCCACGATCGGCCAGCGTCTGCAGGTTGCGGCACGCTTCCCGCGGCAGCACCGTCAGCGCCAGTGCGCTGGCGTAGGGTGCGATCACCAGGTCGTCCCCCAGCCCGCGCTTGAAGCCGAGGCCGGGCACGCCGAACGCGCGGTACTGGTAGACCTGGTGCATGTCGGTGGCGTTGTAGCAGGATTCGGAAATCCCCCACGGCACCTCGCGTTGCCGGCCGTATTCGATCTGGCGCGACACCGCGGCCTTGCAGGTCTGCTCCAGCAGGGTGTTGGGGTAGCTCGGCATGATCAGCTGCGGCATCAGGTACTCGAACATCGAGCCGCTCCACGAAATCAGGCTGACGTCGCTGCCATGACTGGTCAGCAGGCGCCCGAGCGAGAACCAGTGCTTCTGCGGCACCTGCCCCTGCGCGATGAGCAGGAAACTGGCCAGGCGCGCTTCCGATGCCAGCAGGTCGTAGCAGGACGGATCGCGACGCCGTTCGCCGACGTCGTAGCCGATGGCCAAGAGGCCGCATGCGGTGTCGTAGAGAAATTCGAAATCCATCGCTGCCAGTTCGCGGCAGCGGTCGATCAGGTCATCGATGCGGGCGAGCTGCGTCAGCGCGCCTTCTGCGTCCGCTGCGGTCAATGCCATCCGGGTCGGCAGGGCGGCGCCCTGCCACGTACCGGGCACCAGCAATGCAAGCTCATCCCGCAGGGCACGCAATTGCTGGTCGAATGCCCGCGTCCAGTAAACCAGTTCGCCGTCGATATCGATATCCGCCGGCAGGTGGGCAAGCAGCTCGCCACCGATGCGGTGAATCTCGTCCAGCGCGCCGGCGGCGGCCGCCAGCGTCGGCGGCGGTCCATCCAGCGTGAGTGTGCGCAGGGTGTCCTGCAGCAGGCCGATCTTTTTCGTCAGTTCGGGGGCGGGTGCGGCGTGCAACTGCTCACCCAGCATCTGCAGGGTGTCCTGCAGCCCCGGCAGCGCGCTGGCTGACAGCACCGGCTGGTGTTTCATCTCGGCCAGCCCAGCCTGCAGGGTGAGCAGACAGCCGGCCAGGTTGCCGCTGTCGACCGACGAGACGTACTGCGGGTGGAGCGGTTGCAGGGTGCGGGTGTCGTACCAGTTGTAAAGATGGCCGCGATAGCGTTCCAGCTTTTCCATCGAGGCGAGCGTGTTGCCGATGCGCTGCAGGCATTCCCCGGCCGTGAGGTAACCGAAATCGACCGCAGCCAGGTCGGCCAGCAGCGACATGCCGATATTGGTGGGCGAGGTGCGTGAGGCGATGGCCGGCGCCGGGTATTCCTGGAAGTTGTCGGGCGGCAGCCAGTTGTCGTCCGGGCCGACGAAGTCCGCGAAGTAGCGCCAGGTGCGCCGCGCCGACGTCCGCAGGAAGGCTTCCTGGTCGACGCTCAAGCCCGGGGCGGGGGCGGCCAGCGGCTGGCTGATCCACCAGCCGGCGACGGGCGACAGCAGCCACAGCAGCAGGATGGGGGCAGCATAAAGCCACGCCGCCGGCTGGCTGGCCAGGGTCAATCCCACGCCCAGCGCCAGCGCGAGCACCGGCGCGATCCACATCTCCCGAAAAAACGCGGCCAAGGTGCGGCTGGCATTGCGGCGTGCGTAGGACGGCAGGTGCCACAGCAGCAGGCCGCGTCGCGTGAACAGCATGCGCACCCCCGAGCGCACGATCGCGCCCAGGCAGATCAGCGCGTCGTAGGGCAAAAAAGCCAGGGTCAGCACGGCGAGCACGAGCGGGCGGCCCGCGGATCGGCCGGTCAGGTTCAGGTGCACTCGCCAGTCGCGTTCTTCGGGCTTGCGAACAAGCTCGATGACGGCAGACAGCAGGCTGGGCAGGAATATCACCGCCACCACCAGCAGGGTCCACAACCACCCGGGCCCCGGGCCCAGCAGCCAGCCGCCGGCGAGCAGGGCGAGCAGCGCCGGCGCCACCAGGCTGCGCCGCAGATTGTCGAACAGTTTCCATAGCGACAGGGCCGAGAGCGGGTTCGCCTGCCGCTTCGCCCGCGCGCCATTTGACGGCCCCGGCACGCGCGGCAGCAGCCAGCCGGCCAGCTGCCAGTCGCCGCGTATCCAGCGGTGGCGCCGGCTGGCCTCGATGGCGACACTGGCCGGATGCTCCTCGATGAGTTCGACATCGGTCACCAGCGCGGAACGCGCATAGCCGCTTTCCAGCAGGTCGTGGCTGAGGATGAGATTTTCAGGAAAACGGCCGTCGACGGCCTGGCGAAACGCATCGACGTTGTAGATGCCCTTGCCGATGAACGAGCCTTCCCCGAACACATCCTGATAGACGTCCGACACCTCGCGCGTGTAGGGGTCGAGGCCCGAGTCGCCGGCGAACAGCCGGGTGAAGTGCGACTGGCCGGCACTGGTCAGACTGATCGAGGCGCGCGGTTGCAGGATCGCGTAGCCTTCGACGATGCGGCCCTTGGCGGCGTCGTAGACCGGGCGGTTGAGCGGGTGCGCGAGGTTGCCGACCAGGGTGCGTGCCGCGTCGCGCGGCAGTTGCGTATCGGTATCCAGGGTGATGACGTACTGGATCGATCCGAGGACGGACTGATCGCCGACGATGTCCGAGAAGGCCGTTTTCGCCTCGCCCCTGAGCCGGGCATTGAACTGCTCCAGCTTGCCGCGCTTGCGCTCGTAGCCCATCCACACCCGCTCGAACGGGTTCCACACCCGTGGCCGGTGGAACAGATAGAAGATGCATGGGCGATCCTCGCGGTAGGTCGCGTTGAGCGCCTCGACTGCGGCGCGCGCATAGTCGAGCAGGGCTTCGTCGTCCGGCAGCGTTTGCTCGGGCGCGTCGGCAAAATCCGTCAGCAGGGCAAAGAACAGGTTGGGATCGCGATTGCCGAGGTAGCGGATCTCCATCGCTTCGAGCAGCGCGTCGACGTCTTGCGGTTTCGTCAGCAGGGTGGGGACGATCACCATGGTGCGGTGGCTGTCCGGAATCCCTCTGGAAAAATCCAGTCGCGGCAACGCATGCGGCTGCAGGACGAGCGTGACCAGCTGGTTCACCAGCGGCACGGCCAGCGCCGAGGCGCCGATGACGAGGGGAAGCGCCAACAACCAGATCCGCCAGTCATCCGCATCGACCCCGCCCGTATCAAGGCCGAGCAGGGTCAGCACGGCCGCTGTCGCGAGCAGCGTGAGCAGCAGGATCGGGCCGAGATAAAGGGGGAGGCGGAGATGCCGGCCCATCCGGCTGACCCTGGATGGCCACGACAGCCGGCAGTCGACCGCACGCTCCAGGTGCGGTCGTCCCTGATCGATCAGGTAGTAGCCCACATGCGCGCTGCGCTCATGCGTGCCCTGTTGCGCGGCGGCTGCCTGCGCAAGCGCGACGGCTTCGCGTGCCACCGCCATTTCGCTGCAGGTGCTGCGTCGAGCCACGTCCTCGATGACGTGCCGATAGCGGTCGCGAGTGGCGAAATCCTGGCTGGTGTAGCTTTCCATCGGGTCTTCGCGCAGGATCTGTTCGACGACGCTAAGCGACTCGACGTATTGCTTCCAGTCCATGGCGCCGATGAAGCGCAGGCTGCCGATGCTGTTGGCGATGGAAATCTGGTTGGCCGCGGCGGTGCGGCCGGCCGCCTCCGACAGTTCGGTCGCCGTCACCCCCTGTTCGAGCAGCTTCTGCTCGACCCAGGTCTGCACGAAGGCCATGGCGGGCCCCTGCGCCTGCAGCCGGTCGTAAAACTCCTCCACAAACGGCGCGGTCAGCGGTACATCGGCATGGGCAAACTCGGCCAGCAAGTTGATCAGCTGTTTCGGTTCGGTTTCGGCCGCTTCGAGCATGCGGTCCGCCCAGGTGATGGCGGCATCGCGTTCCTCGCGCCGCTGGGCGATGCGCACCCCGACGCGGCGCAGGTTTTCCAGCAGCGCCAGCTGCAGCATGATCGGGAAGGCCCACAATTCGCCCAGCTTCAGGGGCTCGACGGTCTGGTAGGCGGCAATGAACTGGGTGGCGTTGTCGCTGTCGACGCGGCCGTCCATGTGGGAGATCAGCTCCAGCGCCAGGTCGTAGATGCGGGGGAATCCGGCCGACGGGCCATCGGCCAGCCGCGGCAACTGCCGGCTGTATCCGCGCGGCAGGTGCCGACGCGCCAGCGTGATCTGCTGCTCGATCAGGTAGAAGTTGTCGAGCAGCCAGGCCTCCGCCGGCACGATCCGTTGCCCCTGCGTGGCGGCGGCGGTGACGACGTCGTACGCCGCCAGCAGCACCCGCGCATTGTCCGCCAGCCGCGGCAGCAGGCTGTCCGGCCCTGGATGCGGATCGACTCGATGCTGGTTTGCCAGCGTGACCGCGTGACGCTTCAATTGTTCGATGCTGAACAACTCCGAGCGCAGCAACTCGGTGTCCCGGTCGTGACGCAGCGCATTGCGCGTGCGCGCGGAAAATCCGAACTCTTTGATGGCTATGACATGCTCCTTGCTCGAACTGGGGATGGTCAACGCAGCCCCGGCCTGATGACGGGCATCGGCCGAAAACGCATCTCGCGTGCTTGCGGACCCTCAGCCTTTACCGGCTGATTCGGCCACGATTGGGTAGGGTCATCAAGCTGAAAATAAACAGTGTGGTGTGCTGCATTTGAGCGTTGAATCCGCCAGTGGCCGGCATCTCGCAGCATAGGATAATTTCAGAAACGCCGTCTGTTTGCTGACGCACATAGCCGACATCCGGATGCTGCGCATCCAGCAAACGGTCCCTGCACGGGTCAGGGAGGATGGCGCATCGGTTCGCCGCGACCCGCTACGATGAATTCGCCGACGTCGCCCGTTTCATGGGTGGTTTGGCCGAAATTTCCCCGCGGTCCCGCACATGGGGCAGCAGGCGGCTCAATTCTTGTTTGACGACGGCGTAGCATTCGCACGCGTGACGCTCCAGGCCGGTCCGGTCAAGCACTTCGATGTGGCCACGGCGGTAACTGATCAAGCCCGCGCGCTGTAACTTCCCGGCGGCCTCGGTGATGCCTTCGCGGCGCACCCCGAGCATGCTGGCGACCAGTTCCTGCGTCATGACCAGCTCGTTCGACGGCAGTCGATCGAGGGTCAGCAAGAGCCAGCGGCACAGCTGCTGCTCGATTGAATGGTGCCGATTGCAGGCCGCAGCCTGCATCATCTGGGTAATCAGCGCCTGGGTGTAGCGCAGAAGCAAACGCTGCATCGTGCCGGCGCGATTGAATTCCTGCAGCAGCGCGCTGCGTTCCAGCCGGTAAGCGTGGCCCGCGGTCTGCACCACCGCCGAACTGGGGGTGGTGTTGCCGCCCATGAACAGCGCAATGCCGACGACGCCTTCATTGCCCACGCCGGCGGATTCGGCCGATGCGCCGGACGCCATGACATAGTGCAGCGACACGATGGCGGTGGTGGGGAAATAGGCGTGCTGCAACTGGCCGCCGGGTTCGTAAAGAACTTCGCCGAGCGCCAGCGGCACATGTTCTAGCTGCGCCGCCAAGGACTCTAACTCCGCCAGGGGCAGGGCGGCGAGAAGCTGGTTTTGATATGGACTATGGGATAAAGGCATCAGTCACCCGTCGAGGTCGTGTTTTCTATTTTCTGGCGGTCAGTTTCACGCCGATTCCACGGTAGCCGATGAAGCGGGAGGACTGGTTGAACATCGGCTCCCCGCTCACCCGAAACGATTCTTGCGAGCCATCGGCATTGACGCGGCTGAAGACGAAATCCAGGAAGGGCTGGCGCGCGGCAATCTTTGCCTGCAGCAGCTTCCGCTCGGCCTCGTTCCAGCCTGCGGCCTGGCCGCTGCCGGGTTTTTCCGCCAAGGTGCCGTCCCGGATGCCGAGCATCTCCAGGACCGGGCCGGAGACGCGGGTGAAGTTCATGTTCTCGTCCTGCTCCCAGTACCAGTCGGAGGCCAGTTCGGTCAGGCTGCGATAGCGGGCCTCGCTCTCGCGCAGTTCGGCGGTGCGTTGCTGCACCGTCTGTTCCAGCACCTTGCTGTGATGCTCGAGTTTTTTGTAGAGCAGCCGCACTTCCAGCATGTTGTGGATGCGCGTCTTGGCTTCGAGCAGGTCGAACGGCTTGCTGATGAAGTCCTTGGCGCCGGCCTGCAGCGCGCGCAGTTTGTGGTCCGGCTGGGCGGTGATCACGAGGACCGGCAGGTAGTCATCGGCGACGTTTTCCTTGAGGCCCTCCATCACCTGGAAACCATCCATCTCAGGCATCTGCAGGTCGAGCAGGATCAGGTCGTAACCGTTCTTGCGATGCAGCGCGCAGACCTCGTGCGGATTCGTCGTCGAGGCAACGCGGGTGTAGCCGGCTTCGTGCAGCAACTGTTCCAGCAGCTGCACGTTGGCTGCCTGATCGTCCACGATCAGGATGTTGGCATTCAGGATGTCGGCGGTGCTGACCATAATAAATTTGCTTTCTTGATTTGCAGCGGGACCGTATCCCGGCGAACAGCTTACGCCAATACCATCGTGTCGGTGGACGCGGCGATGCAGTAATTGTTTTTGCCCGCACGCTTGGCCTCATACAAGGCCAGATCCGCGCGCTTCATCAGCGTCTCCACCGCTTCGCCATGCAGGGGATAAATGCCGACACCGACGCTGGCCGTGATGCGCACGTCGTGGCCTTGAATGCGGTAGGGCTGTGACACGGCCAGGATCACTTTTGAGGCCAGCGCGGCCACGGCGTCAACGTGACTTAATTCCCACAATCCGATCACGAATTCGTCGCCGCCCATGCGCGCCACCGTGTCCTCTTCCCGCACCGCGGCCACCAGGCGGTCGGCGACCATGCTGAGCAGCGTGTCGCCCGCATCGTGGCCCAGGGTGTCGTTGATCTGCTTGAACCCGTCCAGATCCAGGAACATCACAGCCATTGTGCTTGTGTTCCTGCGCGCGTGGGCGATGGCCAGCGAAAGCCGGTCCATCAAAAGCCGTCGGTTCGGCAGCCCGGTCAGCGCATCATGTAGTGCCTGGGATTCCAGCGCACGGCTGTATTGCTCGAGTTGCTTGTACAGCAAGCGCACTTCCAGCATGTTGTGAATGCGCGTCTTGACTTCGACCAGGTCGAACGGCTTGCTGATGAAATCCTTGGCGCCGGCAGTCAGCGCCCGCAGCTTGTGATCCGGTTGGGCCGTGATCACGAGTACGGGAAGGTAGCCATCGGTTTCGATTTCCTTGAGGCCATCCATCACCTGGAAACCATCCATGCCGGGCATCTGCAGGTCGAGCAGAATCAGGTCATAGTGGTTGTCGCGATGCAGCGCGCAGACGGCATGCGGATCCCGTGTTGACGTAACGCACCGATAACCGGCATCCACCAGCATCTGCGCCAGCAGCTGCACATTGGCCTCCTGATCGTCCACGATCAGAATGCTGGCGTTAAGGAAGTCGTCGGGACACGGCATCACAGGGGTTCCGGGATGATTGCGTCGTCCGCTTCGGTATCTGCCCGTTCCAGCGCCCCGTCCAGCGCATTCATGAATTCGCTGACCTTGATCGGCTTGGTGAGGTAGCGGAAGAATCCTGCCTCCAGGCCCTTCTGGATATCGCGTGGCATGGCATTGGCGCTGATGGCGAGCACCGGGATGTGCGCCGTGGCCGGATCCTCGCGCAGGATCTTC
>NCGX01000037.1 GCA_002256995.1 Hydrogenophilales bacterium 16-64-40 | reverse complement strand
CTTGTTCTTGACGACCTTGACCTTGGTTTCGTTGCCGACGATTTCGTCGCCTTTCTTGATCGCGCCGATGCGGCGGATGTCGAGGCGGACCGAGGCGTAGAACTTGAGCGCGTTGCCGCCGGTGGTGGTTTCCGGGCTGCCGAACATGACGCCGATTTTCATGCGGATCTGGTTGATGAAGATGACCAGGGTGTTGGTGCGCTTGATGTTGGCGGTGAGCTTCCGCAGCGCCTGACTCATCAGCCGTGCCTGCAGGCCCATGTGCGAGTCGCCCATTTCGCCTTCGATTTCGGCCTTGGGGGTCAACGCGGCGACCGAGTCGATGACGACCACGTCGACCGAACCGGAACGCACCAGCATGTCGGCGATTTCCAGCGCCTGTTCGCCGGTGTCGGGCTGCGAGACCAGGAGGTTGTCGACGTCGACGCCGAGCTTGCCGGCATAGTTGGGATCGAGTGCGTGTTCGGCGTCGATGAAGGCCGCGGTGCCGCCCATTTTCTGCATTTCGGCGATGACCTGCAGGGTCAGCGTGGTCTTGCCCGATGATTCCGGGCCGTAGATTTCGACCACGCGGCCGCGCGGCAGGCCGCCGACGCCGAGCGCGATGTCGAGGCCGAGCGAGCCGGTGGAGACGGTCTGGATGTCGCGCGAGACGTCGTGGTCGCCCAGGCGCATCACCGAGCCCTTGCCGAACTGCTTGTCGATCTGGCTCAGCGCGGCGCTGAGCGCCTTCATCTTGTCTTCGGTCATGGTGCTGGGGGTGGCCATGGTGCGTCTCCTGAATGGGTTGGGATGGCCGAACTTTAGGTTGTATATTTCATTATGTCAATAAAAAATATCACCTATATAAAATGTATGACGTAATTGTTTGTATTCGGCCTGCGCGCCCCTATAATTTTCGCAACAACGGCCAGCCCGGAGCGAAGAATATGTTTTCAAAAGAAAAAATGCGCCTGGACGTGAAGTGGGCGACGCGCCAGCGGCTGCAATATATCGAGGTCATGGCCTGGTACACCGGGATCGTGACCCGCAGCGACGTCGCCCGCGCCTTTGGTCTGTCCGACCCGGCGGCGACCAAGGATCTCAAGCTCTACGGCGATCTGGCGCCGGGCAACCTCGTCTACAACCACAGCGTGTTCGGCTTCGTGCCGGGCGAGGGCTTCAGCGCCGTCTTTGCCGACCTCGCGCCCGCCGCGGTGCTGCCGGTCATCGCGGCCAATCTGGCAGTGGCGAACGGGCCGTACGGGAGCGACCTGATCTATGGCCTGCCGACCGCGTCGCTGCCGTTGCCCGCCCGCCTGCCCAGCCAGCACACCCTGGCGCAGATCACCCGCGCCATTCACGGGCGGCGCAAACTGCGCGTCAGCTACCGTTCGTTGTCCCGTCGCGAGAGCGGCGCGGCGCGCGTGCTGGAGCCGCATACGCTGGTCAACACCGGGCTGCGCTGGCATCTGCGCGCCTACAGCGAGGACACCTGCGACTTCCGCGACTTCGTGCTGTCGCGCATGAGCGAGGCGCGATGCCTGGACCTGCCGGCCGAATCCGGCGAGCAGTACGACGACGATTGGGTGGAGCAGGTGAGCCTGAAGCTTGCGCCGCACAGCGGCCTCGACGCGGCCCGGCGCGAGAGTCTGTTGCTGGACTATGGCGCAAGCGGGGCGGTCATCGAGGTGAACGTGCGGCGCGCGCTGCTCGGCTATGTGCTGCAGCGCCTGGGCGTCGACACCACGCCGGACCATGCGCTGAATCCGAATGCCTTCCAGTTGATGCTGCTGAACCGGGACGAGATCGAGCCGTTCGCGGCGTGGGCGTTTTATTGAGATTGTTGTAGGAGGGTCGTCCTCGGCCCGATGCCGTGGTGGTTGCGAAGGCGCGAAAATCGCGGCGAGGGCGCCGCTCCTACGGTTGAATTAGCCGAGCAATTCGATCAAGCCGCGCAGCGCCGCGGCCACCGCGCGTGAGCGGATTTCCTCGCGGTCGCCGTCGAGGCGGCAGATGGACGACATGAGCGTGCCGTCCGCCAGCGCCCAGCCGTAGCAGACCAGGCCGACCGGCTTTTGCGGGGTGCCGCCGCCGGGGCCGGCGATGCCGGAAATGGCGAGTGCGGCCTGGGCGTGGCTGTGGGCGAGGGCGCCGGCTGCCATCGCGCAGGCGGTTTCCTCGGAGACGGCGCCGTGGGTGGCGAGGGTCTCCTCGGGCACGCCGAGCATCTCGATCTTGGCGGCGTTGGCATAGGTGATGAAGCCGCGCTCGTACCAGTGCGAGCTGCCGGGCAGCGCAGTGAGCAACTGCCCGACCCAGCCGCCGGTGCAGGATTCGGCGGTGGCCAGCATCCAGCCGCGCGCGATGAGCTTGTCGGCGAGTTCGGCCGCGAGCTGGTGAAGTTCTTCGTCGCTTACACGAGCCATTGCAGTCCCTTGATGATGGCGATCGCGTAGAGCGCCGCCAGAAGATCGTCGAACATGACGCCGAAGCCGTTTTTCAGGCGGGTGTCGGCAAGCCGGATCGGCCATGGCTTCAGGATATCGAACAGGCGGAATAGCGCAAATGCCAGTCCGATCCACAGCCAGCCGGCCGGGGTGAACAGCAACACCAGCGCGAAGGCGACGATTTCGTCCCACACCATGCCGCCGTGGTCGGCGACGCCGAGCGCACGCCCGGCGCGGCCGCAGGCCCAGACGCCAAGCAGGAAGGCGGCAGTCAAGAGAATGATCTGGTTGGGCAGGTCGGGCGCTGCGGCGACGATCAGCCAGAAAAGCGGCAGGCCGAGCAGGGTGCCGACGGTGCCGGGCGCCTTGGGCGCAAGCCCGCTGCCGAAGCCGAATGCGATCAGGTGCGCCGGATGCGCGAACAGGAATTTGAGGTCAGGCCGCAAAGTGGTCATAGCCGGTGTGTTCGATAGGCAGGAGCTGGCCGTCGGCGTCGATCACCGTCAGCCCAGGTTCGGCGGTGATGCGGCCGATGCGCGTCACCGTCACGCCGGCGGATTGCGCGGCGGCTGCCACCGCGTCGCGCCGCTCGGCGGGGGCGGTGAAGCAGAGTTCATAGTCGTCGCCGCCCGCCAGCACGCAGTCCACCGCGACTTTTTCATGCAGATAGGCCTGCGCCACCGGCAGCGTCGGCAGCGCGGCGAATTCGACGGTAGCGCCGACCTGCGAGCGTTGCAGGATATGCCCGAGATCGGCCAGCAGGCCATCCGAAATGTCGATCGCGCTCGACGCGACGCCGCGCAGCGCGCTGCCGAGCGCGACGCGCGGCGTCGGCAGGTAGAGCGCGGGCAGCACACGGGCGGCATCGACCTGTTCCATGAACAAACGGCCCTGGCGGTAGGCCAGCGCGAGCGCTGCCGAGCCGAGCACGCCGGAGACCCAGACGTCGTCGCCGGCCTGTGCGCCATCGCGCCGTAGCGCCTGGCCGGGCGGCACTTCGCCGATCACCGTGATGCTGATCGTCAGCGCGCCGCGCGTGGTGTCTCCGCCGACCAACTCGAGGCCGTGCTGGTCGGCCATGCGGAAAAAGCCGCGTGCGAAAGCGGTGAGCCAGGCGTCATTCGCTTCCGGCAGCGCGATCGACAGCGTCGCCCAGCGCGGCGTCGCCCCCATCGCGGCGAGGTCGGACAGGTTCACCGCCAGCGACTTGTGGCCGATGCCGGCGGGGCTGTCCTGCGGCGAGAAATGGCGGCCTTCGAGCAGCATGTCGGACGACACCGCCAACTGCATCCCGGGCGTCGGCGCCAGGAGCGCGCAGTCGTCGCCCACGCCCAGCACCGCGCCGGGGGTGGCGCGGGTGAAGTGGCGGGCGATGAGGTCGAATTCCATTTCAGGGATCAGGGGCCAGGGACCAGCAGGGGGCAGGGGGCAGGGGCCAGGGGCCAGGGGCCAGGGGGCTTTGTGCGGCTGCGCCGCGCATGATGAATTCAGGAGGGCGGTTTTCCCAGCCCCCCGAATCCGGACCCCTAATCCCTTTTCTTCGCATGCGCGATTTCCACCGCGCGCACGTCCTGCGCCAGCTTGTCGAGCACGCCGTTGATGTATTTGTGGCCGTCGGTGCCGCCGAACTTCTTGGCGAGTTCGACGCCTTCGTTGATGGCGACGCGCCACGGCACGTCGGGGCAGTGCAGCAGCTCATAGGCGCCGATGAGCAGGATGCCGCGCTCGATCGGGGACAGCTCGGCGAGCGGGCGGTCCAGCAGGGGGCTGATGCGCGCGCCCAGCATGTCCTCTTCCTTGATCACGCCATAGATCAGGGTGCGGAAATAGGTTTCGTCGGCGCGCTTGAACTGCTCGTCGTCCTTGAGGTTGGCGATGATCAGCGTGACGTCTGCGCCGCCGACGAGCCAGGCGTACACGCCCTGCAGGGTGAATTCACGGGCGATTTTGCGGGAGCCGGCCATCAGAGACGTTTCAGCAGGTTGGTCATCTCGACCGCCACGCGCGCGGCGTCGCGGCCTTTTTCGGCCATCCGGGCGTGGCCCTGCTCCTCGGTGTCGACGGTCAGGATCGCGTTGGCGATCGGCACGCCGGTCTCCAGCTGCACGTCGAGAATGCCGCGCGCGGACTCGTTCGACACGATCTCGAAGTGGTAGGTATCGCCGCGCACCACTGCGCCGATGGCGATCAGGGCGTCGAATTTTTCGGATTGCGCCATTTTCTGCAACGCCAGCGGATGCTCCAGCGCGCCGGGCACATCCACCAGCAGGATGTCGTTCTTGGCGACGCCGAGGCGGGCCAGCTCGATCTCGCAGGCCGACAGCAGGCCTTCGCAGATGTCACGGTTGAAGCGGCTCATGACGATGCCGATCTTGAGGCCCGCGCCCTGATAAACGGGGTCGAGCTCGGAGATGTTGTCGGTGGTTCCCATGATGCGTTCCTTTTCTAAGCGTTAGGCTTTTTCAGAATAGCCGGTGACTTCCAGCCCGAAGCCGTCCATCGCCGGCATCTTGCGCGGGCTGGCCAGCAGCTTCATTTTGCCGACGCCGAGGTCGCGCAGGATCTGCGCACCGATGCCGTAGTCGCGCAGGTCGTATTTGCGGCTGGCCACCGGCGCCGGGTTGATGCGTTCGAGCAAGGCATGGGCGGTTTCCGGTCGGTGCAGCAGCACGATTACGCCGGACTGCGATTCGGCGATGCGCTCCATCGCGCCCATGATCGGCCACGAGTGGCCGCCACCGGTGACGTCGAGAAAATCCATCACCGACAGCGGCTCATGCACGCGCACCAGGGTTTCGTGGTCGGCATGGATCTCGCCCTTGACCAGCGCGAGGTGGGTTTCGCCCGCGCACTTGTCGCGGTAGGCGATCAGGCGGAAGGCGCCGTACACGGTCTGGATCAGACGGTCGGCGGCGCGCTCGACCAGGCTTTCGGTCTGGTTGCGGTAGTGGATGAGGTCGGCGATGGCGCCGATCTTCAGGCCGTGCTCCTGCGCAAACGGCACCAGGTCGGGCAGGCGCGCCATGGTGCCGTCGTCCTTGAGAATTTCGCAGATGACGGAAGCGGGCACGAGTCCCGCCAGCCCCGCCAGGTCGCAGCCGGCTTCGGTGTGCCCCGCGCGCACCAGCACGCCGCCGGGCTGCGCGCGCAACGGGAAGATGTGGCCGGGCTGGATGATGTCGGTGGGTTTGGCGTCCTTCTTCACCGCGGCCTGGATGGTGACCGCGCGGTCGGCCGCCGAAATGCCGGTGGTGACGCCCTCGGCGGCTTCGATCGAGATGGTGAAGGCGGTGCCGTGCGGGGTCTGATTGTCGGACACCATCTGCTTCAGACCGAGTTGCCGGCAGCGGTCGTCGGTCAGCGTCAGGCAGATCAGGCCGCGCCCGTACTTGGCCATGAAGTTGATCGCGTCGGGGGTGACGTGCTCGGCGGCCATGACGAGATCGCCCTCGTTTTCGCGGTCTTCCTCGTCGACCAGCACGACCATGCGGCCGGCTTTCAACTCTTCGATAATTTCCAGGGTGGAGGCGAGGCTCATCAGTCTTTGTCCGTTGTGTTCGTAAATTGGGCCAGACGCTCGACGTAGCGCGCAATCATGTCGACTTCCAGGTTGACGCGGCTGCCCGCCTGCAGGTGCTTGAGCGTCGTCATTTCCAGCGTGTGCGGGATCAGGTTGAGCGCAAAGCGCGCGCCGTCGACATGGTTGACCGTCAGCGACACGCCATTCACCGTGATCGAGCCCTTGCGGATGATGTAGCGCGCAAGTTCGCGCGGCGCGTCGATTTCCAGCAGGTGCGATTCGCCCACCGGCACGAAGCGGTGCACCGTGCCGACGCCGTCGACATGCCCCGAAACCAGATGCCCGCCGAGGCGGTCGGCCAGCCGCAGCGCCTTTTCCAGGTTGACTTCGGCGCCCGGCGTGAAGCCTTCGGTGCAACGCAGGGTTTCGGCCGAGACGTCGACGCTGAAGCTGTCGGGCGTCAGTGCGACCGCGGTGAGGCAGACGCCGTTGACCGCGATGCTGTCGCCGGGCGCGACGTCGGACAAGTCCAGTCCGCCGCCCGCGATGACCATGCGCGCGTCGGCGCCGCGAGCTTCGTATTCGTGGATGCGGCCGATGGATTGAATGATGCCCGTGAACATTGCAGATAAAGGCCAGCCAGTAAGACCCGGCATTGTAGGCGTTTAGGCAGGGTGGGTGAACACCCGCAGGGCATTTGCCGGGATTGTGGGCCGCCAAAGCGTCAGCAGGCACGCTTTGGCGGCGCGGCGGACAGACGTCGATATCGGGATAAGCGGGTCTTGATGTTGTTATACTGACTCCTTTGAAGGATGGAAGGACCGGCATGACATCGCCCACAGCATTCGCCATTCGCGGCCGCACCCTGTTGCCCATCGTGCAGGGCGGCATGGGGGTGGGCGTATCGGCGCACGGGCTGGCAGGCGCGGTGGCGAGGGCGGGCGCGGTGGGCACGATTGCGAGCATCGACCTGCGGCATCACCATGCCGATCTGACGGCGCAGGCGCAGCACTGCCGGGACAAGGACGAACTGAACCGCCTGAATTTGATTGCACTTGACCGCGAGATCAAGGCCGCGCTGGCGATCGCGGCGGGCCATGGCCTGGTCGCGGTCAATGCGATGAAGGCGGTGGCCGCGCATCCGGCCCTGGTGCGGCAGGCGTGTGCCTCGGGTGCGCAGGCCATCGTGATGGGCGCGGGGCTGCCGCTCGATCTGCCTGAACTCACCGAAGACTATCCCGAGGTCGCGCTGATCCCGATCCTGTCGGACGCGCGGGGCGTCGCCATCGTGCTGAAGAAATGGGCGCGGCTGAAGAAATTCGGCAGCGGCGGAAGGCTGCCGGACGCCATCGTGATCGAGCACCCCAAATACGCGGGCGGCCACCTCGGCGCGCCCAACCCGGCCGAGCTGGACAATACGCGCTTCGATTTCGCCGGGGTGCTGCCTGGCATCTTCAAGGCGTTCGACGACCTGGGCATCGCGCGCGGACAGATCCCCGTCATCGTCGGCGGCGGCATCAACAGCCACGAGAAGCTGCTGGCGGCGCTGGCACTTGGCGCCGCCGCGGTGCAGGTCGGCACGCCGTTTGCCGTCACCGGGGAGGGCGACGCCCACCCCAACTTCAAGCGCGTGCTGGCCGACGCGCTGCCCGAGGACATCGTCACCTTCATGAGCGTCGCCGGCCTGCCCGCGCGCGCAGTGAAAACCCCGTGGCTCGCCAATTACCTCAAGCGCGAGGCGAAGCTGCAGGCCGTGGCCCGCGCCGACCCCAAACGCTGCGCCATCGGCCTGCACTGCCTGACGCAATGCGGCCTGCGCGACGGCTTGGCAAAAGCCGGACAGTTCTGCATCGATTCGCAGCTGGTGGCCGCGCTGAAGGGCGACGTCAGCAAGGGCCTGTTCTTCCGTGGCAGCGAGCGCCTGCCGTTCGGCCGTGCGATCCGCAGCGTGCAGGAGCTGATCGACTATCTGCTCACCGGCGTGAAGCCGGATCTGGGCGGCGCGGCGGCGTGAGCATGCTTACCGACCGCATCCATACCTTCGGCCGCGCTATGCTGGCGCGGCACGGCGAGCGGGTGCACAAGGTCGCGCTCGATGCCGGCTTCACCTGCCCCAATCGCGACGGCACGAAGGGCATCGGCGGCTGCACCTTCTGCAACAACAAGTCCTTCGCCCCCGGCGCGCGCGACCAGCTGCCGCTCGCCGAACAGTTCGACCGCGCGCGCGGCCGCATCGCGCGGGGCACCGGCGCGCGCCGCTTCATCGCCTATTTCCAGGCCTACACCAACACCTATGCCCACGTCGACGAACTGCGCGCGCTCTACGACGCCGCGCTGGCGGCGCCCGACGTGATGGGGCTGGCGATCGGCACGCGCCCCGACTGCGTGCCGCCGCCGGTGCTGGATCTGCTCGCGGAATACCGCGACCGCGGCCACGAAGTGTGGCTGGAGCTCGGCCTGCAGTCGTCGTTCGACGCCACCCTGGCGCGGGTGAACCGCGGCCACGGCTTCGCCGAATACGAATCCGCCGCCCGCGCGGTGCGGGCCCGCGGCATTCCGCTGTGCTGCCATCTCATCGTCGGCCTGCCGGGCGAGGACGCCGCCCACAGCCATGTCAGCCTCGACCGCGTGCTCGATGTCGGCGTCGACGGCCTCAAGCTGCATCCGCTGCACGTGGTGAAGCACACCAAACTCGCGATCGAATGGAAGCGCGGCGAATACACGCCGCTGGCCGAGGCGGATTACGTGCGCATCGCCGCCGACCTGATCGAGCGCACGCCGTGGGACGTGGTGTACCACCGCGTCACCGGCACCGCCGCCCCCGACATCCTGCTCGCGCCCGCGTGGTGCGCGAAGAAGTGGGACGTGCTGAACGGCATCGCCGACGAACTGACGCGGCGCGACAGCCGCCAGGGTTCGCGCGCGGGCCAAGCCTGGAAGGAGAAAAGTCATGCCGCTTGACCTGATCTGCCCGGCGGGCAGCCTGGTGTCCTTGAAGACCGCCATCGACCACGGCGCCGACGCCGTCTACATGGGATTCCGCGACAACACCAACGCGCGCGCCTTTCCCGGCCTCAACTTCGACGAGGCGCAGGCCGCCGAGGGGCTGCGCTACGCGCACGACCGCGGCCGCCGCGTGCTGCTCGCGCTCAACACCTATCCGCAGCCCGACATCTGGAGCCGCTGGACCGGCGCGATCGACCGCGCGGCGAAGCTCGGCATGGATGCGGTGATCCTCGCCGACGCCGGCCTGATGCGCTACGCGGTGAAAAATTATCCGCAGCTGAGGCTGCATTTATCCGTGCAAGGCTCGGCCACCAGCTACGAGGCGGTGAATTTCTACCGCGAACACTTCGGCATCCAGCGCGCCGTGCTGCCGCGCGTGCTGTCGCTGCCGCAGGTGGAAAACGTGGTGCGGCACACCGACGTCGAGATCGAGCTGTTCGGCTTCGGCGGCCTGTGCGTGATGGTCGAGGGGCGCTGCCTGCTGTCGTCGTACTGCACCGGCGAATCGCCCAACACGGCGGGCGTGTGCTCGCCGCCGAAAGCGGTGCAGTGGACCGACACCCCGAGCGGGCTGGAGTCGCGCCTGAACGGCGTGCTGCTCGACCGCTACGGCAAGGACGAAAAGGCCGGCTACCCGACGCTGTGCAAGGGCCGCTTCGAAGTCGGCGGCGAAACCTATTACGCCATTGAGGAGCCGACCAGCCTCAACACGCTTGATCTTCTGCCGGAGATGCTGAAGATCGGCATTGCCGCGATCAAGATCGAGGGCCGCCAGCGCAGCCCGGCCTACGTCGCGCAGGTGACGAAGGTGTGGCGCGCCGCGATCGATTCGGTGAAGAAAAATGCCGCGGGTTTCACGCCTGCACCGGCCTGGCAGGCCGAGCTCAACAAGCTGTCGGAGGGGCAGAGCCATACGCTCGGCGCCTACCTCAACAAGCTGTCGGAGGGGCAGAGCCATACGCTCGGCGCCTACCATCGGCCCTGGAAGTGAGGCTGCCATGAACCTGAGCCTGGGCCCCCTGCAATACTACTGGTCGCGCGACGATGTCCTCGCGTTCTACGGCGAGGCGGCAAACTGGCCGCTGGCGCGCGTCTATCTGGGCGAGAGCGTGTGCTCGCGCCGCCACCTGCTGCGCCTGGCCGACTGGCTGGCGCTGGCGGAGCAGCTCGCCGGCGCAGGCAAGGAAGTGGTGCTCTCCAGCCAGACCCTGATCGAGTCGGAATCCGACCTGAAGACGCTGCGCCGGATGGTCGGAGACGGCCGCTTCCGGGTCGAGGCCAACGAGTGGGGCGCGGTACGGCTGCTGTCGGAGGCCGGCGTTCCCTTCATCGCCGGGCCCACGCTCAATGTCTACAATCACGAAACGCTGGATGTGCTGGCCGGGCTGGGTGCGCAGCGCTGGCTGCCGCCGGTGGAAATGTCGCGCGCCTCGCTGGCCTCGCTGCTTGAGCGCGCCCCGGCCGCAGTCGAAACCGAGGTGTTCGCCTACGGCAAACTGCCGCTCGCGTATTCGGCGCGCTGCTTCACCGCGCGCCATTACAACCTGCCCAAGGACGACTGCCAGTTCCGCTGCCTCGACCATCCCGACGGGCTCGCGCTGGCGACCCGCGAAGGCGCGCCCTTCCTCACCCTCAACGGCATCCAGACGCAGTCCGCCGGCGTCTACAGCCTGATCGGCGAACTGCCCGCGCTGCGCGAGCTCGGTGTCGCCAGCCTGCGCCTGTCGCCGCAGTCGCGCCACATGGGGCGCGTGGTCGACGCCTTTTGGACGGCGCTGGCGGGCGAGGACGGCGCCGCCGAAAAACTGGCGCGCGTCATGCCCGGCCCGGCGGTCGACGGTTACTGGCACGGCCGCGCGGGTCTCGAACACGCCGGCTTGATACCCGGCGGAGAAACACGCCTGACATGTTGAGAGTCGTTTTATGTTAATCACCCGCAGGCTGGAATTCGACGCCGGCCACCGCATCCCCAACCACGCCAGCCAGTGCCGCCATCTGCATGGCCACCGCTACGCGCTCGAAATCACGCTGTCCGGCGAGGTCATCCGCACCGAAGGCGCGGCGGAGCAGGGCATGGTGATGGATTTTTCCGACGTGAAGCACATCGCCAAAGCGGTGCTGGTCGACCGCTGGGATCATGCCTTCCTGGTGTACCAGGGCGACCGCGTGGTGATGGATTTCCTGGCGTCGCTGCCCGAGCACAAGACCGTCGTGCTGCCGGTGGTGCCCACCGCGGAAAACCTGGCGGCCGAGGCCTTCCGCATCCTCGACGCCGCCTATCGCGACACCTACGGCAACCAGCTGCGGCTGCAACGGGTGCGTCTATACGAAACCCCCAACAACTGGGCTGACGCCGTGCGCCAGGGGAACGGCCTGCTTTCGGAAATGGAGCAGACATGCTGAACCTTGCCTTCCCCCCGCAACTGGCCAGCGTAGTCAGCTGGCTTCCCGCCGCACCGCCCAGCCTGGCGTTTTCAGCAGCGGCCAACCGCCTGCTGTGGCCGGCGCTGAAAGCCCTCGACTGGCAGGCGCTGGTCGGACGGCGCTACGCCATCCGCGTCACTGATATCGGGCTCACCCTGCGCTTCACCGTCACCGCGCGCGGCTTTGCGCCGGACAGCGGCGCCGCCGATCTCACCATCAGCGCTAGCGCCCGCGACTTCCTGCTGCTGCTCAGCCGCCGCGAGGACCCCGACACGCTGTTCTTCAGCCGTCGCCTGGTGAGCGAAGGCGACACCGAACTTGGCCTCATCGTCAAGAATCTGCTCGACGCCCTCGACCCTGAACGGGTGCTGGGCCGTTTGCCCACACCGCTGGCGCGTGCGGCGCAGCGCTTGATGGCGGCCTAGCTTCACGAAAAAAGGTTAACCATTATCAATGCCGGCTTGATCCCTGATCAGACGCATCTCCGTCCGCAGAACGGATAGGTCAGCGCTCGCCCGCCTGTTTGTTGGCGTCCAGCTCGTCGGGCCCCGGTACGTGGAAGATCCCCTGCAGTCGGAGCAGTTCGTCGCGGTGCTGGCCCACGAGCGCATTCAGCACGTCGTTCCCCGTGGGCGTCAGATGCACTTCCACCTCCCGCCGGTCGTTGCGCCCCACCTGGCGCTGCACCAGCCCCAGCTTCTCGCACCGCGAGATCAGCGAAACCACCCCGTGATGATGGGACTGAAGACGCTCTGCCAGCTCGCCTACGGTGGCCCACTCGCGATCTGGAAACCCGCGCACATGAAGCAGCAGCTGGTACTGCAGGTGGGTTATGCCATGGCGGTGTGTTGCCGCTTCGCTGAACCGCAGGAAGCGCCGCAGCTGATAGCGGAAATCGGAAAGCGTCTCGAAATCCTTTTTGCTCAAAGGGGGCAGGGGCATTGCGATCCGTTTCTCCGCTGGCATTTATATCATGTTGTGATATATATAAATCACGTTCGTCTGTACAGAGGCGTCTTCGGCACGCCGGTTCAGGAGCCTGAAACCTATCACGGACGGTCGGCACATTGATGAAAAGGAGATTCACATGAGCATCCTGCAGATTCACAAATTGTTCGCTTCGTCGCATGAAGGGTGGGACGCGTTTGCACGTATACAAGCCTCCTCACTGAAGCTGTTCGTCTTTCTGGTCGTGCCGTTTTCACTGATCCCGCCCTTGATGCTGGAGTACGCCGGCGGTCACATCGGCGCCGCCATGTTCCCGGACACTTCCGCGCAGGCCTGGAGCACGGCGGCGTTGTTCTTCCTCATTGCTGAGCTGATCACCGTCCCGCTCATGGCTTGGGCGATCAAGTCGGTGGCCAACAGCAAGGGGGTCCCGTGCGATTACCATGCTGCCTTCATGTTGGCTGCCGTCGCGCCGGTGCCCCTCTGGCTGTCGTCGCTGGCGCTCTTCTCCGACCAGATCGTGCTGATCGTGGCTATCGCCATATTGGGCTTGGCAGCTTCGGTCACGCTGATCTTTCGAGGAGCGGAGAGCATCCTGAAAGTCGAGGAAGGGCTGGACGCCTTCGATATCGCCTATGTCGTCACTGCACTCGGACTCAGCGCGTGGGCGTTGCTGATCATGCTGGGACTCGTCCCTGCGCTCGCCTGACTTATCGTCCGGTTTTTGCTTCGCCTGGTCTATCGAGGGTAGGTATCGCGCGCAGGGTCTGACGGTCCTGCGGCGCGCTGAGCGCAGCTTGGATGGGTCTACAGCGGGACTTCCCGGCACACGACCAGTTCCGGGTCGTCGAAATGGTCGATCAGGATGCGCTTTACCCGCAACTGCCAGAGGCGGCCGAATTCGGTTTTTTCGGCAGCGCTTGCCGTGCCCGCCAGCAGTTTTGGCATCAATGCCTGCAGTTCGGGTGGGGCAGGCACGACTTCAGGATGGTAGGCAGCCGTCACGCGCGTGCCCGTGTCGAGCCGGGTGAAGCAGAGCTCGGCGTCGATGGCGGCCGCGAATTGCAGCAGATTGCGGCGGCCGAAGCGGCCACCCAATCCCTTGAACCCGCCTTCGCCGGCGGCGCCGGTGAGCAGGCCGGCCACGGCAGCGGTGACGCCGGCAACGCCGTCCGCCTGGGCGGCGTTCAGTTCGACCTTGATGCCGCCGCGTACGGGGCAGCCATCCGGATAGAGTTTCGCCAGCGCTTTGAGGGTCATGAGGTAGGCGCCCGCGACGGTGGGACAGGAATGTCCGGCGAGCTTGGCCGCATCGGTGTAGCCGTATTCGATGAGGCCGTTTTCGGCGGCGCCGAGGATTTCGGCCAGGGGGTCGTGCAGCGCGAGGCGGGGCACGGTGGCAAAGAATTCCGGGAAGCTCATGACTGATTCCTTTTTTGAAAGACGAAGGCCTGCAGCAGCGCGACGCCGGCCTGCAGCAGAAACCAGATCAGCGTGGCCGCGCCCAGCAGCAGACCCCACTCGTGGCCCGTTCCTGCCGCAACCCCGCCGAGGCAGAACAGCGCAGCGCGGACGCCGCCGTAGCGGCCCAGGCTGTCTCGCAGCCCGCTGTGCCAGCTGCGCTGCACGCCCGGGCGCAGCCATACCGGCAACAGCTGACTGGCCGCGCCGGACACCAGCGGTAGCATGAAGCCGCTGACGAAGACCAGCGCCGGTTGCGTGGCGCGGAACGCACCCGTGGCGGGAATGAAATTCATGGCCCCCAGGATCATGCTGAGCGCCAGCCCAGCCAGCGCCGCGGCGAGCAGCGGCGCCGCGCCGTGCAGCGCGAGGATCTCGGCGCGATACAGCCGCAGCCAGCTTGCCCCCAGCCGCAGCAACGGGACCGCCCACAAGACGCCGCCGATCCAGGCGAGCGGGCCGAACCAGGCCGAGCCGACGGCAACCAGCAGGGTGCCGGCGAGCGCCCACGGCAGGTCGCGGCGCAGCCGCGGGCCGACCTGCGGATCGGGTCTGCCGGCAACGGTCGGCAGCAGCACCGCAAGCGTGCTCACGGCGGTCAGCCCGACGAAGCCGAGCGTGTTGAGGTGGAGATGGAGGCGGTAGAAAGCAATCGTCTGCTGCGGCCAGACCGCGCTGGCGAGAATGGCGAGCAGGGCCAGCGCAAGACATGCCAGTGCCGCCTCGTACCAGGCCAGGCAAGGGTGCGGCCGACCCACCATCCCGGCGCGGCGGCGCCGGCTCCAGACCAGCAGCGCGCCGGCAGCCGCCAGCGCCAGCAGCGCGCCCGCATAACGTCCCCAGAACAGTTCGGGCAGGCTGAGCGCACCCACCGCCAGCGCGCCGCCGGCCAGCGCCAGAACGGGGATGCCGAGCAGCCCGGCGGCGGCGGTGCGGGTGCGGGTGAGTACCGGGATGAAGTGGCTCATGGCGCCGAAAATCAGCGGCATGGCGCCCACTGCCAGAATCAGGTGCAGGGCGGCGGCGCGGCCGGCGTGGGGCGCCCACAGCAAGGCCGCGGCAAACGCGACCACGGCAAGCAGCACCAGCGCCGGCAACGCCATGGCGCTTAGTTGCGGATGAAGTCGATCACGATTTCCCCGGCGTCGCGCTTGAGGTACTGGATTTCAACGGCGTCGGCATAGCGGGCGCGCAGCTGGTCGAGCAGCGGCAGCGGGTCGTGATCGTTGACGAAGCGCATGCGCTCGCCCGGATTCAGCGCGTCCAGCGCGCCGAAGATGGCCGCATGGCGAAAGCGCTTGGCGATGCCGCGCGCGTCGAAGGGGTAGACGTTGTCCTGGCGAAGGTGAAGGTGGGCACTCATGGCTGTCGTCCTATAGATGCAGATGGAATGCATATTATAGGCACGGATTGCTATTTGTCCGCACTTATAATCAGCTTTTCACGTGCAACTTATAAACGCCAGCCATGCAGCTCACCCGCTTTACCGATTTCTCCCTGAGGGTGCTGATTCATCTGGGCAGTCATCCCGACGACCAAGCCACGGTGGCGGGAATGGCCGCCGAGCACGGCATTTCGCGCCACCATCTCACCCACGTGGCGCGGCAAGGGCGGGGGATTCCGCTTGGCGCGCCGCCCCGAGCTGATTCGGGTCGGCGACGTGGTGCGCGACATGGAGCCGGGGTTCGAACTGGCCGAGTGCTTCCGGCCGGGCGAATCGGGTTGCCGCCTGATGCCCGCCTGCGCGCTCAAGCCGGTGCTGCGGGAGGCCGGGCGCGCCTTTCTCGCCACGCTGGATCGCTACACCCTGGCTGATTTGCTACCTGCTCAGCTGTGATCGGCGGCAGCGGGTGCACCCGCTGCCGGGAGGAGAATGGCCGCAGGTTCCGGCAGCGCGATTTTCTGCCCGGTGCTGAACTGGTAGTCGTGGAACACCTGTTCTGCGCTGAGCACCTGGTAGCTGCCGTCCGGCAGGCGCCGGGTGGTGTCCTTGAGGCGGTAGGTGTAATGGCCACAGGTCCAGATGTCGAAGTTGCGCATGTGGGTGCACAGGCAGGTCTTGTCCTTGACCGAAATCTTCTTGGCGCCCGGGTGCAACGCCACTTCGCGGTTGTAGGCGTCGATGTAGGCGCAGTTGCCCTTGGCGTCGAGCAGGTAGCCGTAGGCCTCGCAATTGGGACGGATGCCATCGCCGATGCCGGGGCTGCCCTTCAACATGCGCATCGGGTAGCCAGTGGGCGAAATGGTGTTGACCTCGATGTCGTCCTCGCTCGCCTTGAAGTATTCCTGCTTGACCTTGTCCGGCAGGCCGCACTCCTGGGTGACGGTGAAGCGCGTCGCCACCTGCACGGCGGCCGCGCCCTGTTCGAGGAAGGCGGTGGCGTCGCTGCCGGTGAAAATGCCGCCGGCGGCGATCACCGGAATGTCGAGGTGCTCGGCCTTGAGGAACGCCAGCACTTCGTCGACGAGAGTGTGCAGATCGTATTTCCACCAGTCCTCGATGCCGAAACCGAGGTGGCCGCCGGCGAGCGGTCCCTCCACCACGATGTAGTCCGGCAGGCGCTGCAGCCGGGCATTCTTGCGCAGGAACATCGCCAGCGCGCGCGGCGAGGAGACGATAATGCCGAGCTTGGCGTCGCGGAAGCGCGGGTGGTCCTCGATCAGCGCGAACGAGCCGAGGTGCAGGCCGGCGGACAGCGTGATGCCGTCGATGCCGGCGTCGAGCGCGGCGGACAGGCGCATGCGCAGCGTCTCGCGCGGCGCATTCATGGTGAGCTTTTCCATGCAGTTGATGAAGATCAGCCCGTCGCCGCGCTTGGCCTCCATCGCCCGGCCCACGTGGTTGCGCGTGGCCTCTTCGAGCACGGCGAGGTTGAAGTGCACGTTCGACTTGTCGCTGCTGGCGACGTTGGCCTTGTATTGCTTCAGCTTCTGGCTGACGAATTTGGTGTCGAAGCGGGTGTCGGACACGGTCTGCACCATGGCGTCGGAGATGTGGCCGATGCCGCCGAGGCGCGCCACTTCGAGCGCCAGTTCGGCGGTCGAGATGTCCACCCCCATGCCGCCGATGATGATCGGCACCAGTTCCTGCTTGCCGAAGCGCAATCGGAAATCATCCACTCGTTTCATACTGATCCTTGCAATTGCTGTAAGCGGCCTTGACCGGTGCGGCATGCTGTGGTTCCGTGGTGCGGCGGAACGATTCTGGCGCCGCGCTTCAGGCCCGCGGGGGGGGCGACAAGGCTGGGTGTCACTCAGCCCACGCGCACCGAGTCATAAGACACCGGATTGTACCCAATCACTCCATGGTGTCGGTAAGATTCAGGTCGTGATGACCGCAGGATGAGGAGACGAATCATGCTGACAGCGAATCAGAATCAACCCTGCCCGACGCGTGCCGTGCACACCTGCGGTCCGGCGCGTCGCCTGTCGCAATGAAACCTGCAATCGATTCTGCGCCGTGGGTGGGTGATCACGGTGATGCCGCCGGCTTGTCGACGCCCTTGCATGAGGCGCGCCTGGCCGCGGTCATTCATGCCCTGCTCGCCAGCGGCGCGCGCAGCGTGCTCGATCTGGGCTGCGGCGAAGGGGTGTTGATAGCCCGGCTTGCCGCTCAGGCGCAATTTCGACGCATAGTCGGGATCGACATTTCGCCTGCTGCGCTTAACGCGGCACGCGAGGCGTTGCACCTCGACCCGCTCGCCCCGCCGGGGCGCGTCCAGGTGATGCAGGCATCGTTCACCGACGTCGACCCCGGCCTGCGCGGATTCGACGCGGCCGTCATGCTGGAAACGATCGAGCACGTCGACCCGGGCCGGCTCAGCTTGGTCGAACGTGCGGTGTTCGGCTGCTATCGGCCCCGCACCGTATTGATCACGACCCCGAACCAGGAATACAACGTGGTGCACGGCATGAACCCGGGGGCATTCCGCCACCCGGATCACCGCTTCGAGTGGGACCGCCCCAAGTTCCGCCGCTGGGCTTGCGGGCTTGCGGCACGCCATGCCTATTCCGTTGCGTTCCACGATATTGGCGATTGCGACCCGACACGCGGTGCCTCGACCCAGATGGCCAGCTTCACGCTGGATGCCGATTCGATGGCCTAGCCCGGTTGGGAAAGGCCATGTCTGGACAGGGAACGGGCGGCAACAGGATAATGCGCCCCCGACCACGCCGATATCGATCCAGCCGTCCAATGTAATTCCCTTCACGCAGTTTCCACTGTCGTTTTTCGTGCCCGATGCGCTGCATCGGGCACGATTCGTCGTACCCCAACTTTCATGCAGGCCACGCCCGCTTTCTGGCGGGCCCGCGTGGCGTATTTTGATTGGCAGCAGAATGATCAACTCCATCCGACAAAACTGGTTCTCCAACATTCGCGGGGATCTCCTGGCCGGCATGGTGGTCGCCCTGGCCCTGATTCCCGAAGCGATCGCCTTTTCCGTCATCGCCGGGGTCGACCCCAAGGTGGGGCTGTACGCCTCGTTCTGCATTGCGGTGGTGATCGCCTTCGTCGGCGGCCGGCCCGGCATGATCTCGGCCGCCACGGCCGCGATGGCGGTGCTGATGATCACCCTGGTCAAGACACACGGCCTGGAATACCTGCTGGCCGCCACCCTCCTGACCGGCGTGCTGCAGATCGGCGCCGGCTATCTCAAGCTGGGTTCGCTGATGCGTTTCGTCTCGCGTTCGGTGGTGACCGGCTTCGTCAACGCGCTGGCGATCCTGATCTTCATGGCGCAGCTGCCCGAACTGACCAACGTGACCTGGCACGTCTACGCGATGACCGCCGGCGGCCTCGCGATCATCTATCTGTTCCCCTACGTGACGCGGGCGATTCCGTCGCCGCTGGTGACCATTGTCGTGCTGACCGCGCTCGCGATGTTTCTGAACCTGGACATTCGCACCGTGGGCGACATGGGCGAGTTGCCGGACACGCTGCCGATCTTCCTCTGGCCCGAAGTGCCGCTCACCTTCGAGACGCTGGCGATCATCTTTCCGTACTCGATTTCGCTCGCGGTGGTGGGCCTGCTCGAATCGATGATGACCGCGACCATCGTCGACGACCTCACCGACACCACCAGCGACAAGAACCGCGAATGCAAGGGCCAGGGCATCGCCAACATCGCCTCCGGCCTGGTCGGCGGCATGGCCGGCTGCGCGATGATCGGGCAGTCGGTGATCAACGTGAAATCGGGCGGCCGCACGCGGTTGTCCACCCTGTCGGCGGGCCTGTTCCTGCTGCTGCTGATCGTGTTCCTGAGCGACTGGGTGGCGCAGATCCCGATGGCGGCGCTGGTGGCGGTGATGATCATGGTCTCCATCGGCACCTTCAGCTGGGAGTCGCTCGTCAACCTGAAGAAGCATCCCGCCAGCACCAGTGTCGTGATGGTCATGACCGTGGTGGTGGTGGTTGCCACCCACAACCTGGCCTACGGCGTCTTCGTGGGCGTGTTGCTGGCGGCGCTGTTCTTCGCCAACAAGGTGGCCCAGTACAAATACGTGACGTCGGAACTGAGCGAGGGCGGCGTCGCGCGCACGTACAGGGTGGTGGGCCAGGTGTTCTTCGCGTCGGCCGACAAGTTCGTAGACTTCTTCGATTTCAGGGAGGCGGTCGACAAGGTGACGATCGACCTGTGCCAGGCGCATTTCTGGGACATCACCGCGGTCAGCGCGCTCGACAAGGTGGTGCTGAGGTTCCGCCGCGAAGGCACCGAAGTCGAGGTCATTGGCCTGAACGAAGCCAGTAGCACCATCGTCGACCGCTTCGCGGTGCACGACAAGCCCGGCGCCGTGGATAATCTGATGGGCCACTAAAGGGAGGCAGCAATGATGTCGAACGTGATCGCATGCATTGACGGTTCACGAATCACCCTCGCCGTGTGCGACTACGCCGCTTGGGCCAGCCGGCGGCTGGACGCCCCGCTCGATTTCCTGCACGTGCTGGGCCGCTCGGAATACCCCGTTCCCGCTGATCTGAGCGGCAATCTCGGGCTGGGCAGCCGCGAACACCTGCTGCAGGAACTGGCCACGCTGGACGAGCAGCGAAGCAGGGTGGCGCTGGAGCAGGGCCGCCTCATGCTTGATGCCGCCAAGGCGCGCGCCGTGGCAGACGGCGTGCCGAATCCCACTAGCCGCCAGCGTCACGGCGAACTGGTCGATACCCTGCTCGAATTCCAGGACGAGATCCGCCTGCTGGTCATGGGGCGCCAGGGCGAGCAGGGCGAGCAGGGCGACAGCGCCGGCGAGCACATCGGCAGTCACCTGGAAAATGTGGTGCGCACCCTGCATCGGCCGATCCTGGTCATCCCCGCCGACTACACCGAGCCGCAGCGCATCCTGATCGCCTTCGACGGCAGCGCGACCACCCGCAAGGCGGTCGACATGGTGGCGCGCAGCCCGCTGTTGCGCGGCCTGCACTGCCATGTTGTGATGGTCGGCGAGGACAAGGCCGATTCGCGGGAATCGCTGGACTGGGCGCGCGCCCATCTGGAAGCCGCCGGCTTCGACGTGACCGCTGAAATCCTGCCGGGCGAGGTCGAAGCGGCGCTGTGCGCCTACCGCGACCTGCACGCCATCGACCTCATCGTGATGGGCGCGTACGGCCATTCCAGGATCCGCGAGTTCCTGATCGGCAGCACCACCACCAAGCTCATCTGCCAGTCCAAGGTGCCGTTGCTGCTGCTGCGTTAAGTCAGCGCCGGCGGGGCTTCAGGATAAGCGTCCGCCGTAGCCCGAGAAACGCCGCACCGCCGATAGCAGATTGACCCACAGCAGCAGCGCCGACAGCGCCAGCACACTGCCCGCCACAATCGCCAGTTGTGGCCACAGGACGGCCCCGGCGAGCAGCACGCAGGCAGCGAGGTGGAGGCGGAACTGCCCGCGCATCCGGCGTTCGGCAATCATCTCCTTCATGGTCGGGATGCTGCCTGCCTTGGCCTGCAACTGCGCCTGCAGATGAAACCAGGCGAGGAAAGGCACGATCTTGTAGAGCATCCCATTCACCACGCTCACCGCGAAGCCGCCGAGGAACAGCACCCCCAGCAGCAGGGGGTAGGCGTCGCTGTCCGCCCACGCCGGCCGCAACTGGGCCGCCAGCCAGACCGCCACGCAGGCGATCAGGCTGGCCATGCCGAGGCGCCAGTAGTCGAGGGTGACGTCCGCCAGCTTCCTGCGCCGGCGCGATTGCAGGCGCAGGGTGGCGACGGCGAACGCCACAATGGCGCCGGCGAGGGCGGCCTCGACGACGATGGCCGCAGCCGGGAAAAACAGCAGCGCGGTGGCGTGGAGCAGCAGCAGCGCGAACAGCGTGCCGGCGAGCCAGCGGGCGAGCCGCGGCGGATAGGGCGGCGTGATCTGAAACATCGGCACCACCTGATAGGCCACGCCGATCACCAGCAGCAGCACCCAGCCGAGCAGGCCGAAGGCGACGTGCGCGGAAATCATGGTTTCCACAGCGGGGGGCATCCACCCGCCGGCGTAGCGCAGCGCAAGCGCCAGCCCGAGCAGTAGGGTGAATCCAAGACACACCACGGCGAGCCGAATGCCGTTGACCGTGACGCCGGCCACGGCGCGCGCGAGGCTGATCGATGCCGCCGCGAGAAAGACCGCGAAGCCGCCACCGAGAAGAACGATGGCGATGCCGAAAGCGGCCGGTTCTGCCGTCAGAAAGCCGGTCATCAGGGCAAGGCTTCCCAGCACAAGCGACACGTGGCTGATCCAGGCGACCCGCCGCGCCGCTGGCAGCGACTCGCCCGCCACCACCGGCAGCATCTGCAGCAGTGCACCCAGCATCACCATGGCGAGAAAGCCCAGCGTCAGCGCGTGGGTCAGCGCAAGCGCCTGCGGCGTCCAGCGCGAGGCCAGCGCCTCGGGCGCCCACACGATCAGGCCCGCGGCAGCCAGCAGGAACAGCGGCGCGGTGAGGAAGAAGCGCAGCGGCAGCGCGAACGGCGGCGCCTGTTCGAAGGAGAGGCCGGCTTGCAGGCTCATTGACCTGACCGCTTTACCGGTCTTCGCCGGCCGGGCGGATCAGGATGACGTAGCTGCCGTCGGCTTCCATCCGCGTGGTGTGGCGATAGCCGCGTTCGGCGAGCAACGGATACAGCGGAAACGGCTCGCGGTGCAGCAGCAGCCGGATCGACTGGCCGGGGCGCAAAAGGTCCAGCGTCTGCAACACCTTTTCCATCGGCTCCGGCGGTTCCAGCCCGCGCGCGTCGACGAGAATTTCCTGGGTCGGGATGGGCATCGGCTCGCTACGGCGCCGCGTCCTGTACGGGCATGGCTTCCATGGAATGGATCACCTCGTCGCGCGCGCCGCCCAGCACCTGGTCGGACATGGGATAGAGCATGTTCTCCTCCTTCAGGTTGTGCTGCTGCATCAGCATGTTGAGCGTTTCCGACAGGCCGAGGTAGCGGTCGTGATCGGCATTGGCCACGGCGAGCGCCATTTCCTGCAGCAGGCCGCGCATCTGCGCGTGCTCCGTGCGCATGACCTCGGTCGGGCCCATGCGCATGCCGGTGCGGGCCTCGAAGGCGGGAAACAGCACGTCCTCCTCCATTGCCAGGTGGTGCGCCATCGCCTTCTGAAAGCGCTCGAACAGGCCGCGCGCGCTGTCCCATTTTTTTTGCGCCACGGCGTCTTCGGCTGAAGCGAACAAATCGTCGCAGGCGCGGTGGTCAGTGCCAAGAAAATCAACAATCGTGCTCATCGCTATCCCCCGTGTTTACTGAGATCGCAGTGTAACAGGACAAGCAAACCTTAAAATCACCTTGATGTTTTATCTACATGTTGTATGGTTGGTTGGTGGCCAACACAAAATGTAGATAAACGAGGAGATGACGATGGCGGACGTGGGAATGGGTAGCGTGGTGTCGATGTTGCCGCGCGAGGTGGTCAAGCGCGACGGCCAGCGGGCGGATTTCGATGCGGGGAAGATCCGCTCGGCGCTGCTGCGCGCGGGGCAGGCGAGCGGCGAATTTGGCGAGGCCGAGGCCGACTTGCTGACCGCCCAGGTGGCGAAGGTGCTGATCCACAGCTTCCGCGGTGCGCCCCCGGACATCGAGCGCATCCAGGACGTGGTCGAGCAGAGCCTGATCGCGGCCAACCACCTCGCCACCGCGCGCGCCTACATCGTCTATCGCGAAACCCACAAGAAGCTGCGCCAGGACCGCAAGACCGTGGTCGACGTCGAATCGTCGATCAACGAATACCTGTCGCGCCAGGACTGGCGGGTCAACGCCAACGCCAACCAGGGCTATAGCCTGGGCGGCCTGATCCTCAATGTGTCGGGCAAGGTGGTGGCTAATTACTGGCTCAACCACGTCTATTCGCCTGAGCTCGGCGAAGCGCATCGCGATGGCTCGCTGCACGTCCACGACCTCGACATGTTGGCGGGCTACTGCGCCGGCTGGTCGCTGCGCACGCTGCTGCACGAAGGCCTGAACGGCGTGCCGGGCAAGGTCGAGGCGGGGCCGCCCAAGCACATGTCGAGTGCGGTCGGCCAGATCGTCAACTTCCTCGGCACGCTGCAGAACGAATGGGCGGGCGCACAGGCCTTCTCTTCGTTCGACACCTACATGGCGCCGTTCATCCGCAACGACGGCATGCGCTACGACGAGGTGCGCCAGTGCATCCAGGAACTGATCTACAACCTCAACGTGCCCTCGCGCTGGGGCACGCAGACGCCGTTCACCAACCTCACCTTCGACTGGACCTGTCCGGAGGACCTGCGCGAACAGGTGCCGGTGATCGGCGGCAAGGAAATGCCCTTCACCTACGGCGAGCTGCAGGTCGAGATGGACATGATCAACCGCGCCTACATCGAGGTGATGACCACCGGCGACGCCAAGGGCCGCGTGTTCACCTTCCCCATCCCCACCTACAACATGACGCCGGATTTCCCGTGGGAATCGGAAAACGCCGAGCGGCTGTTCGCCATGACCGCGCGCTATGGGCTGCCGTACTTCCAGAACTTCATCAATTCGGAGATGAAGCCGAACCATATCCGCTCGATGTGCTGCCGCCTGCAGCTCGACCTGCGCGAGCTGCTGAAGCGCGGCAACGGCCTGTTCGGCTCGGCCGAACAGACCGGCTCGGTCGGCGTGGTGACGGTCAACTGCGCGCGCCTCGGCTACGAGTACGAGGGCGACGAGGCGGGTCTGTTGCGCCGTCTCGATGCGCTGCTCGACATGTCGCGCAACGGCCTCGAAATCAAGCGCAAGGAAATCCAGCGCCTGATGGACAACGGCCTGTTTCCCTACACCAAGCGCTATCTCGGCACGCTGCGCAACCACTTCTCGACCATCGGCGTCAACGGCGTCAACGAGATGATCCGCAACTTCACTGCTGACGAACACGACATCACCTCCGAATGGGGCCACGCTTTCGCGGTGCGCCTGCTCGACCACATCCGCGGCCGCATCGCCGCCTTCCAGGAAGAGACCGGCCACATGTACAACCTCGAAGCCACGCCGGCCGAAGGCACCACCTACCGCTTCGCCAAGGAGGACGCCAAGCGTTACCCGGAAATCCTGCAGGCGGGCACGCCGGACGCGCCGTACTACACCAACTCGTCGCAGCTGCCGGTGGGCTATACCGACGACGCCTTCGAGGCGCTGGAACTGCAGGACGACCTGCAGCGCAAGTACACCGGCGGCACCGTGCTGCATCTTTACATGTCGGAGAACATTTCCTCGACCGAGGCCTGCCGCAATCTGGTGCGCCGCGCGCTGGAACGCTTCCACCTGCCGTACATCACCATCACCCCGACTTTTTCGATTTGCCCCAAGCACGGCTACCTCGCCGGCGAGCACGAGTTCTGTCCCACGTGCGACGAGGAAGCCCTGTCCCGTAAACGTGCTGTGAATGCCTGACCCCCAAGGAGATTGAAATGAATGACATGACTGTTCCGACCCAAGTTCTGACCGCGGCTGCACTGAAGGACGAAGAGCGCACCCGCTGCGAAGTGTGGACCCGCGTGATGGGCTATCACCGCCCGGTGACGAGCTTCAACACGGGCAAGAAGAGCGAGCATCGCGAGCGGCGCCACTTCGTCGAGAGCCGCTGCAGCCTGGGCTGATGTCGGGCATGACACGGGTAGGAGCGGCCTCCTGGCCGCGATTGCTGTCTATCGCGGCTTGGAAGGCGCCCCCACCTCTAGGCTGCACGCCATGCTGCGCGTCGGCGGACTGACGCCGCTTTCCACCAGCGACTGGCCTGGCATGCTGGCCGCGGTGGTGTTCTGCCAGGGCTGCCCCTGGCGCTGCGGCTATTGCCACAACCCCGGCCTGATACCGGCGCGCGGCGACAACGATATCCCCTGGGAAGACGTGCTGGCGTTCCTGCGCCGTCGCCAGGGACTGCTCGACGGCGTTGTCTTTTCCGGCGGCGAGCCGACTGCGCAGGCGGGCCTGCTGGATGCCATGCGCGAGGTGCGCGCGCTCGGCTTCAAGATCGGGCTGCACACCGGCGGCATGTATCCGCAGCGGCTGGCGGCGGTGCTGCCGTTGGTCGACTGGGTGGGGCTCGACGTGAAGGCGCCGTTTGCGGATTACGCGCGCATCACCGGCGTCGCCGGCAGCGGCGAGCGGGCGCATGCCGGCCTGCTGGAAGTGCTGGCCTCAGGCGTCGCGCATGAAGTCCGGACCACCGTGCATCCGACGCTCTTGGCCGATGCGGAGGTGGTCGGCCTCGCGCACGATCTGGCGGCGAGCGGAGTGAAGCATTACGTCATCCAGGCTTTCCGCAGCCAGGGCTGCGAGGATGCGGACTTGTGCCGGAACGCGACACGCGAGCGGCCCTTGCAGGATGTGGGCGGGGAACTGGCCAGGCTGTTCGAGAAAGTTTTGGTACGCGCGTAGGTTCAGCGCTGGCCGGCCTGCGGACAGCGGCCACTGCAGCTTCCACGCACTAGTGGGTTGTTCCAGTGCACTGCGTGCCTTCATTGCATCAGTCCATTTCCAGGAACATGTTTTTTCAGAAGATGGACGAAATCGTCGGGTGGGATTGGACGGCTGATCAGATAGCCCTGGATCACATCGCAGTGCATGGCCGCCAAAAGATCCATCTGGACAACCTCTTCCACGCCCTCGGCCACGACGCAAAAATTCAATACTTTTGCCAGCGCGATGATGCGTTCAACGATGGCTTGCTGGCGGACATCCGAGACCAGGTTAATGATGAAGGCGCGGTCAAGTTTGAGGATGTTGGCCGGAACCTGGGTCAGGTAAACCAGCGACGAATAGCCGGTACCGAAATCGTCGAGTGCAATGTTGACGTTCATCTCGCGCAAACCGGCCAAGGTGTCGCGTACTTCGGGCGAATGGTCGACTGCGGTGGTTTCCAGGATTTCAATTTCCAGGCGTTGCGGCGCCAAGCCGTTGACGTCGAGCGCGCTGCGAACTTTTTCCAGCAGATTGCCGAACTGGAATTGGGCCGGAGAAATATTGACGGAAACACTCAAAGGGGGAAGCCCCAGCCTGTCCCATGCGGCCATCTGCGCGCAGGCGGTCTTCAGGACCCAGTCACTCAGCCAGTCCGTCAAGCCCATCTCGTCGAGCAGGTGGATAAATAGTCCAGGAGGAACCAAACCGCGCTTGGGCGAATTCCAGCGTGCCAGCGCTTCTGCGCCGACAATGCGCCGACCGGCCAGTTCGAATTTTGGTTGGTAATAGAGGATCAATTCCTGGCGGCTGATCGCTTCGCGTAAATCCTGTACCAGTTCGAACCGCGCCTGTGCTTTCTCGTTGATGTTTGCGGAATAGAAACGGAAACCACCGGGCTGCTGGCGTTTGGCCTCGTACATGGCGGCATCCGCCAT
>NCGX01000061.1 GCA_002256995.1 Hydrogenophilales bacterium 16-64-40 | reverse complement strand
TGTCTACCTCACCAATGTGCTGAAATCGCGCCCGCCCGGCAACCGCGATCCCGAACCCGACGAGATCGCCGCGTGCCGCCCGTATCTGCTGGCGCAGATCGAACTGATTCAACCTCGCCTCATCCTGGCGCTGGGCCGCTTTGCCGCGCAAACCCTGCTCGAAACCGACGAAACGATCGGCCACCTGCGCGGGCGGGTGCATGCGTTGCGGAAGGTGCCTGTTGTGGTGACTTATCATCCGGCCTATCTGCTGCGCAACCTGCCCGACAAGGCGCGCGCGTGGGAGGACTTGTGCCTCGCCCGCCGCACCTTCAACTCCCTGACCCCTGAATCCTGACCGCTTCCCATCATGAAACTTCTGCATTCCGCTTTGCGTTTTCGCGTCAATTACTTTTCCGACCTGGGCCGCCATCAAGTCGTGGTGTGGATGCCGGGCGATACGCCACCTGTCGACGCTCAGGTCGATGTCGGGCCGAAGGTCGAGTTCGACGTCCCGCTAGACGTGTTTCGCAGCGACGTCGCGCCGCTCCGAGTGGGGCGTTTTTATCCGTCTCAGCTGTTGCGTTCGGATGACGCACCGGGCCCGATGTTCCGCGTGATGAAGGTCAATGGCGATCATTTTTCCGCCAATTTCAGCCACCCGCTGCAGGGCCGTATTTTCAGCATCGACAGCGGCAAGAGCGATGTCGGCACCGAACCCGTCGGTCATGTCGGGCAGCTGCTCGAATGGAGCGGCATGGAAACGCAGATGCTGACGCCGACCCAGTTTGGCGGGCCGGACGCCTACAGCCGCGAAGACGAAACCCCGGATACCGAGTTTTACGCCCAGCCGCGCAAAGTGATCCACGTCGACGCCGTGTGCGCGCGTCGCATCCAGGCCCTGTACCGCACGGTGCTGCCGGAGAACGCACGGGTGCTCGACCTGATGGCCGGCTGGCGCTCGCACTTGCCCGACACGGTGCAATCCGCCGTTGGAATGGGGCTGAACGCGGAAGAACTGGCGGACAACCCGCAGCTGGCCGAGCGCGTCGTGCACGATCTCAATGCCGACTCCAAGCTGCCGTTCGCCGACGCAAGTTTCGATGCGGTGGTATGCACGGTGTCGTTCGAGTATCTGACCCAGCCGGAGAAAATCGTCGCCGAAGCGAAGCGCGTGCTGAAGCCGGGCGGCATGTTCGTGGTCACATTGTCGAACCGGAACTTCCCGCCTAAAGTCATTAAACTGTGGACGCAGTTGCATCCGATGGAACGCATGGCCTGGGTCGGCATGCTGATCAAGAACGCCGGCTTCAAGAAAGTGGAAACCTACCTGGAGCGCGGCTTGAAGCGGCCCCGGGATGATCGCTATGCGGACCGCCTGAATGAGTCCGACCCCCTGTTCGCCACCTGGGGCGTGGCACCCTGACCGAGGAATACATCATGTTGAGAATGCTGTGGGTTTCATTGATGGCGCTGGCCTTGTCCGGCTGTGGCTACAACACGTTCCAGACCACCGACGAGGAGGTCAAGGCGGCGTGGGCCGAAGTGCTGAACCAGTATCAGCG
>NCGX01000036.1 GCA_002256995.1 Hydrogenophilales bacterium 16-64-40 | reverse complement strand
CAACTGGGGCCCCAACTGGGAAGATGACCTCGGCGGCGAGTTTTCCTCGCGCAGCCGCGACAAGAACTTCGACAACGTGCAGAAGGAAATGCACTCGACCTTCGAGAACACCTTCCTGATGTATTTGCCCAGGCTGTGCGAGCACTGCCTCAACCCGACCTGCGTCGCCTCCTGCCCGTCGGGCTCGATCTACAAGCGCGAAGAAGACGGCATCGTGCTGGTCGACCAGGACAAGTGCCGCGGCTGGCGCATGTGCATCTCCGGCTGCCCCTACAAGAAGATCTACTTCAACTGGAAGTCCGGCAAGGCCGAGAAGTGCATCTTCTGCTACCCGCGCATCGAGGCGGGCCAGCCCACCGTGTGCTCGGAGTCCTGCGTCGGCCGCATCCGCTACCTCGGCGTGATCCTGTACGACGCCGACCGCATCGAGGAAGCCGCCAGCGTGGCCGATGAGAAGGAACTCTACGAAGCACAGCTGAAGATCTTCCTCGACCCCAACGACCCCGCAGTGATCGCCGCCGCGCGCGCCGAAGGCGTCCCGGAAGCCTGGCTCGACGCCGCGGTGGCGTCGCCGGTCTACAAGATGGCGATCGACTGGAAGATCGCCTTCCCGCTGCATCCGGAATACCGCACCCTGCCGATGGTGTGGTACGTGCCGCCGCTCTCCCCCATCCAGTCGGCCGCCGAATCCGGCCAGATGGGGATGAACGGCATCATTCCCGACACCAAGTCGCTGCGCATCCCGATCACCTACCTCGCCAACCTGCTCACCGGCGGTAAGGAAAAGCCGATCGTCACCGCGCTCGACCGCCTGCTGGCGATGCGTGCCTACATGCGCGGCAAGTCGGTGGAAGGCATCCCCAACACCGCCGCGCTCGACCAGGTGGGGCTGACCTCCGCGCAGGCCGACGAGATGTACCGCTATCTCGCGATTGCCAACTACGAGGACCGTTTCGTGATTCCCACGACGCACCGCGAAGAAGCCCTCAACACCTTCGAGGAAAAGTCGAGCTGCGGCTTCACCTTCGGCAACGGCTGCTCGGACGGCACCTCCAAGACCACGCTGTTCGGCAACCGCAAAAATTCGGTCCCCGTCGATCTGTCGCAACTGCACGCCAAGAAAAAGACCGGTTAAGTTAAGGAAACCACTCCATGAAAACCTTCAAAGTCATTTCACTGCTGCTGTGCTACCCCGAGTCGGACTGGCTGGCGGCCTTGCCTGAACTCAAAGAGGCGCTGGACTCGGAGGCCGACGTCAATGGCGATGCCGCTGCCCGCATGGCGCCGCTGTTCGCGCAGCTGCGTGACACCAGCCTCATCGCGCTGCAGGAAAACTATGTCGCCACCTTCGACCGCAACCCATCGCATTCACTGCACCTGTTCGAGCACATCCACGGCGAATCGCGCGACCGCGGCTCGGCGATGATCGACCTGCTGAACGAGTACTGGAAGTACGACTTCGATGCGTCTGCCACCGAGTTGCCGGACTACGTGCCGCTGTTCCTCGAGTTCCTGTCGCTGTTGCCGACCGGCGAGGCCCTCGAACTGCTCGGCGACGCCGTGCACGTGCTCGCCACCATCGGTCGCAAGCTCGACGCCAATGGCAGTCCCTATGCCACCGCGTTCCAGGTGTTGGAAGCGCTGTCGCCGGTGGCGGCGCAGGAACTGGCCGAGCCGCCGGTGCGCGACATGGACGAGGCGATGGAGATGTTCGGCCCGTCGGTCGACGGCGTCGAGCCTTTGATGAATCCCGGCGCGCAGGTGTCGGTGGTGCAGATGCCGGCCTCTCGCCGGCAGGCCGCCGCCGCGTCTACGCATTGAATGCATTGATTTCTGGAGGATAGCCAAATGTCCTACTCGCAAACTTTTCTGTTCGGGATCTATCCCTACATCGCCCTGACGGTGTTCCTGCTGGGCAGCCTGATCCGCTTCGACCGCGAGCAATACACGTGGAAGAGCGACTCGTCTCAGATGCTCAAGCGCGGCCAACTCAGGCTGGGCAGCAACCTGTTCCACATCGGGGTGCTGTTCCTGTTCTTCGGCCATTTGTTCGGCATGCTGACGCCGCACTTCATCTACGAGCCCTTCCTCAGCTCGGGCGACAAGCAGATCATGGCCATGGTCACGGGCGGGATCGCGGGCGTGCTGGCCTTCATCGGCCTTACGCTGCTGCTGCACCGCAGGCTGACCGAACCGCGCATCCGCATCACCTCGAAGCCCAGCGACATCCTGATCCTGCTGCTGCTGTGGCTGCAGTTGCTGCTCGGCCTGGCGACCATCCCGCTGTCAGCGCAGCATCTGGACGGCAGCATGATGATCCGGCTGGCCGAATGGGCCCAGCACATCGTCACCTTCCGCGGCGGCGCGGTCGAATTGCTGGCCGGCGCAGGCTGGATTTTCAAGACGCACCTGTTCCTCGGCATGACGATCTTCCTCGTCTTCCCGTTCACCCGTCTGGTGCATGTGTGGAGTGGCTTTGCCGCAGTGACCTACGTGACACGTGCCTGGCAGCTGGTGCGTCCGCGCGGCTGACCTTTATGCCCTTCAGGGTACAAACTGATCAAAGGAGACTGAAATGACGCATGTTGTCATCCTGGGCGCCGGCATCGCGGGCGTATCCGCGGCCTACGCATTGAAAGCCAAACTGGGCCCGCGCGACGAAGTGACCGTGGTCTCGGACAAGCCTTACTTCCACTTCGTGCCGTCGAATCCGTGGGTCGCCATGGGCTGGCGCGAGCGGTCCGACATCGCCTTCCCGATTGGGCCCTATCTCGAATCGCGCGGCATCAAGTTCATCCACAGCGGGGTCAAGCGGATCCAGCCCGACGTCATCCAGGTCGATCTGGAGAGCGGTGACGTGCTGTTCTACGACTATCTTCTGATCGCCACCGGCGTGACCGGCATGACCGACGAGATTCCCGGCCTCGCCGAGCACACCCATTCGGTGATCCACGTCGACCAGGCCGAGCGTGCGCTCGCAGCGTATCGCGAATTCGTACGCCATCCCGGGCCGATCGTCATCGGTGCGGCGGCGGGTGCCAGCGTGCTGGGGCCGCTCTACGAATACGCTTTCCTGGTCGACGCCGACCTCAAGCGGCGCAACATCCGCGAGCGGGTGCCCATCACCCTGGTCACCCCCGAGCCCTGGCCCGGCCACCTTGGCCTCGGCGGCGAAGGCGCCAGCCGCGGCGCGGTGACGGCCGCCCTGATGGACACCAAGATCAGCGTGATCTGCAATGCCCGGACGACCCGCGTCAACAAGGACAGCATCGTCGTGGTCGAGCTCGACGCCGCCGGCAACGAAAAACAGACCCACACGCTGCCCTACGCCTATTCGATGTACTGGCCAGCCTTTGGCGGCGTGCCGGGGGTGCGGTCCGCAACGGGCCTTGTCAACGAGCGCGGGCTGGTGGTGGTCGACGAGTACCTGCGCAACCCCGACTACCCCAACGTGTTCGCGCTCGGCGCCTGCGTGGCGCAGCCGCCGGTGGAAGCGACGCCGGTGCCGGTGGGTGCGCCCGACTCGGTATATTCCATTACGAAAGCCTGCGAGATCGTGGTGCAGAACATCCTGGCACTCGATAGCGACGCCCCGCTGACGAGCCATGTTCCGCAGCGCGCCAAGTGGCTGACCGACATGGGCACAACGGGCGCTAGCTACCTGTCCGAACCGCAGGTGCCGCTGCGCGACATCAACTGGATGCGCCAGGGCCGCTGGGTGCACCAGGCCAAGGTCGATTTCGAAAAGTACTTCGTCAACAAGGTCCGCCTGCAGCCCACGGGACAGGCGCCTACGCCGGCCTCGCAGATTGCCGGCGTGATGAGCGGGCTGCTGGCGGAGCCGGCCGGCTCGCCTGCGCCAGTGCGCGCATCCGGCGGCGGCAAGCCACTGGAAATCCGCCTGCCGCAGGATCCCTGCATTGAACTGCGGGCACTCGCCAAATCGCTGGGCCGCGAGCCCAACGCACTGGCCGCCGAACTGCTGGCCGCCGCGGTGTCCGACGCCAAGTCCTATCTGAACGAAGCCGGGGTCGAGGCGATGGCGCTGTCGCGACGCGAACTGCTGGTGGAAGACCTGCCGGAACGCCAGCCCGGCGTCGAGTTCCACGGCGGCGGCACCTGACACGATGCAAAAAATATTTACGGACAAGCTTGTATGCCGCGAGGAATAGACTAATAATTCATATTAAATACATCTTTATACTTTTTTAGATTTTAAAGATGGCATGGCACAGGAAACAGGACGATGACAATTGATTTTCCGGAACGTGATGCAGAAGGCTATCTAACCGAGCCCAGCGACTGGAACGAGGACGTGGCACGCGCCCTGGCCGAGGAGGAGAACATCCAGTTGAACGACGACCACTGGGACGTCATTCGCTTCATGCGCGAGTACTACGAGGAACATCAGGTCGCGGCCGACGCACGCTTCGTCATCAAGCATCTGGCCGAACGCATGGGCCGGGAAGCGCAGAAGAAGCTATTCGAACTGTTTCCCTACGGCTACGTGAAGCAGGCCTGCAAGATCGCCGGCATGCGGCGCCCGCGCGCCTGGAGCACAGGTTAATCGGGCTCGGCCCGGATCAAGTTTGAATTTGTCACACCGTACGATTCTTCAAAAGGAGAGTATCAATGCTTCAAAAAATTTTTGATAAAAGCGAAAACCTGGCCGTCTTCATTACGGTACTCGCCTTCATTATTTTCCATTTCGGAGTACTGCTCCTCTTCAAGATCGTGTAGCCATTCCATGATTCAGAGTGAGGAAAACGGTCAGGGCTCGGCTTCGTTATCCGGCGGTTGTCGTGGGCGTTTCTCACACTGGGGTAATTGGGGGAAATCAAGATCTATAAGGATGGTTGAGCTTGCGCATCAGCCAGAGCGAATCTGGTTACAGAAGCGCTGAATAACGCTTTTAAAAAGAGACGACAAATGATCGAGCCTGTTGCGCTGCAAGACTTTTTTATCACATTTTTTTCTGCGGCCATGGTGATCCTGATGGGGGGCCTGTACGCCCTGCTGTTCGCTTACGCCCGCGTCAAGTCCCGACCCCGCTTGATTCCGCTGGCCTACCTCGCCTACTTGGGTCTGTTTGTCTCGGTACTGGTTCTGGCATTTGCCGCCAATCTGTTCAACAACAGTTTCTGGACCGTCATCGTTCTCCTCATGCTTATCGGTTACCTCATCGCACCCCATGCGATCTGGCATTTGTGTGTCGGCACGCATCAGGATGAAGAAACCGACGTACCCGAGACCATCGAAGCTTTTTCAACCGTAGTCGTTAAATCAAGGGGGGTATAACCATGTCAAAAGAAATCTGGTGGGCATCCGAGTCCTTTTGGCGAAAAAACGCCATCTGGATCACGGCAGGCTCTTTTATCGTTCTAATATTTCTGACCTTCGACACGGTGAATCAGATCACGGCAGGCGGCAAACGAGTGCCCGCCTACTCGGCGATCAACCACCGGATCACCTATGAGTTCGACGAGAAGCGCAACATGCAGGTGCCTGTGATCGGCGTCGAGGAACCGCTGTTCGGCACCAAGCTGACCGAGGAGGAAGCCCAAGCCCTGGTCAGCCGGGGCAAGCTCACCACCCAGGCCAAGAACTGCATGAACTGCCACACCTTGCTTGGCAACGGCGCCTACTATGCCCCCGATCTGACCAAGTCCTGGCTCGATCCGTCCTGGGGTTCGAAGGATATACGCGAACAGCAGATGGTTGAATTCCTGATGAACCCTCAAGATCGCCTTCACAACGGCTTGGGACGCAGGATGCCGAATCTGGGCATTACCGAGCCGGAAGCGCGCGCGACTGTCGCCTTTCTGAAGTGGATGTCGACCATCGACACCAACGGCTTCCCCACCAATTTCAAACCCATTGATCAGGAGAATTAAGATGACTGCATTGGGTAAACTCGACAGCACCAACCTGAACGGTGGGCAGAAACTGGCGGTGAAGTACTTCACCGTCGCTGCTGCGCTATTCGGCGCACAAGTCCTGTTCGGCCTGCTGGCCGGCATGCAATACCTCAACCCGGACTTCCTGTTTGGCATTCTGGATTTTTCCGTCAATCGCATGGTGCACATCAATGCGATGATCGTCTGGCTGCTGTTCGGCTTCCTCGGCTCGGCGTACTGGCTGCTGGAAGACGAGGCCGGGATTCCGGTTGTCGGCCTGAAGCTGGGCAATCTGAGCTTCTGGATATTCACCCTGGCCGTCGTTGTCGTGGTGGTGGTCTACCTGCTGGTGCAGGTCGGCTCCGGCGAGCACAGCTCGATCTGGCTGATCAACGAGGGGCGCGAGTACATCGAGGCACCGCGTTGGGCTGATATCGGCATCGTCGTCTGCGTGCTGGTGTTTTTCTACAACGTTGCCGCGACCTTCACCAAAGGCCGCTACACCGGTGTCGGCGGCGTGCTGGTGCTCGATCTGGTCGCGCTGGCGGGCATTTACCTGGCTGGCATGTACTACACCCCCAACATCTCCATGGACCAACACTGGTGGTGGTGGGTGATCCACCTTTGGGTGGAAGCGACCTGGGAGGTGCTGGTCGGCTGTCTGATGGCCTACGGCCTGATGAAGACCCTGGGTGTGCGCCGCAAGATCGTCGAGACCTGGCTGTATATCGAAGTTGCATTGATGTTCGGTTCCGGCATTCTCGGCCTTGGTCACCACTATTTCTGGATCGGCACCCCGGAATACTGGTTCACCATCGGCGGCTTCTTCTCCGCGCTGGAACCCATCCCGCTGGTCGCCATGGTGGTGCATGCGGTGTTCGACGCCGGCCATCACAAGCTGAAAAGCACCAACAACCCGGCCCTGGCCTGGATCATCGCGCAAGCCTTTGGCAACTTCTTCGGCGCCGGGGTGTGGGGCTTCATGCATACCCTGCCGCAGATCAACCTGTACACCCACGGCACCCAGTGGACCGCCTCGCACGGCCACTTCGCCTTCTTCGGCGCCTACGTCACCATGGTCATCGCCTACTTCTACATGGCGATCCAGAAATGGCGTGGCGACGTGTACATGAGCGGCAACGTGATCGGCGCCTGGAAGTGGAAATGGGCGCTCGCCCTGCTGCATATCGGCATGCTCATGATGACCATGGCGCTGCTGATTTCAGGCTACGAGCAATCGCAGATCGAACGCGCCATCGGCGGTTCCGATTGGGTGGCTTACTTTACCGCGCAATCCCACCCCTGGTTCGTGCAGGGCATGCAATGGCGTCAGATCGGTGGCTATATATTCGCTGCCGGCTTCGTGCTGCTGGTGTGGGACCTGATGACCATCGGCAGACGCGAAACACGGCCCGCGCAAATCGCTACGGCTGTTGAGTAACACCCCCTTCCCCGCGAGCAGCGGGGGAGGACTCATCACCTTTTTGCACTTCTCACATTTTGAATCGGGAGGCAACATGAACACTTCAAGCAAATATGCCCTGCTCGCCCTGGCCACTCTGCCTTGGGCAATGTCGATGGCCTTCGCCGCGGAAACCGCAACCCCGCAGCCGAAGACGCCGGAGGGGACCTACCTGCAAGGCGGCGGCTCCACGCTGGCTGGGGAGGAAATGTATCAATCCATCGATCCGGCCGCGCCCCCCATGACCAAGGTCGAGTTCGATCAGGCCCGGCAGATCTACTTCGACCGCTGCGCGGGCTGCCACGGCGTGCTGCGCAAGGGCGCCACCGGCAAGGCGCTACTGCCCAAAGACATGCAGAAGCTGGGCACCGAGAGCCTGAAGATTTTCGTCCATTACGGCACGCCCGGCGGCATGCCCGGCTTTGGCACCGCCAATGAATTGACCGAGAAGGAAGTCGAGGTCATGGCGCGTTACATCCAGCAAACCCCGCCGACCCCGCCCGAATGGGGCATGAAGGAAATGCGGGCCAGCTGGAAAGTGATCGTGCCGGTGGACAAACGGCCGAAGAAGCAGATGAACAAGCTCGACCTGCCCAACCTGTTCTCGGTGACGCTGCGTGACTCCGGCGAGGTCGCGCTGATCGACGGCGACAGCAAAAAAATCGTCTCCGTTCTCAAGACCGGTTTTGCCGTGCATATCTCGCGCCTGTCCAAGTCCGGACGCTACCTCTACACCACCGGCCGCGACGGTCTCATCAACCTGATCGATTTGTGGATGGAAACCCCGCAGACCGTGGCCACCATCCGCACCGGGTCGGACGCGCGCTCCATCGATACGTCCAAGTTCAAGGGCTATGAAGACAAGCTCGCCATCGCCGGCACCTACTGGCCGCCGGCGTATGTGCTGATGGACGGCCCGACCCTGGAGCCGCTCAAGATCATGTCCACGCGCGGCTACACCTACGACGAGCAGGAATACCATCCCGAACCGCGCGTTGCTTCCATCGTCGCCTCGCACATCAAGCCAGAATTCGTGGTCAACGTGAAGGAAACCGGCAAGGTGCTGCTGGTGGACTATTCAGACATCAAGAATCTGAAGACCACCGAGATCGAGGCCGAGCGCTTCCTGCACGATGGCGGATGGGATTCGTCGAAGCGCTACTTCATGGTCGCGGCCAACATGCGCGATACGGTTTCCGTGATCGATACCAAGGAAGGCAAGCTGGCCGCCAACGTCAAGGTCGGCGTCAAGCCGCACCCCGGCCGTGGCGCCAACTGGACCGACGTCAAGTATGGTCCGGTCTGGGCCACCGGCCACCTCGGCGACGACACCATCGCGGTGATCGGAACCGACCCGGCGAAGCACAAGAAAAACGCCTGGAAAGTGGTGCGCTCGCTGAAGAACCACGGCAACGGAAGCCTGTTCATCAAGACCCATCCGAAGTCGAGCAACCTGTGGGTGGATGCCGCGCTGTCGCCGGAAGACGAAATCCAGCAATCCGTGTCGGTGTTCGATCTGAAGCACCTCGACAAGCCGGCGCAGGTCATCAACCTCGCCAAGCTGGCCGGCATCAGCAAGGGCCGCGTCGCGCATCCGGAATACAACCGCGCCGGCAACGAGGTGTGGTTCTCGGTGTGGGGACCGAAGGATGGCGAATCGGCGATCGTCGTCATGGACGACAAGACCCGCAAGCTGAAGGCGGTGATCAAGGACAAGCGCCTGATCACCCCCACCGGCAAGTTCAACGTCTACAACACCCAGCACGACGTGTATTAAGCGCAACCCTCCGCCCGGCTCCGGCCGGGCGAGTTTGCACGATGCCCTGCGCCAGGGCGGCGCGCAAACCCGAAAGGAAAACAGCCATGCATCAGCAAGCTTGCGGCACCCGCACTTCAACCAGCGAAGCCTCAATTGACGCTGAATCCAGACCCCGGCCCATCCTGGCGTTCCTGCTTGACCTCGGCGCCATCGCAAGCTTCGCCGTCGCCATGCTGGCGCTGATCGCGATGGTCAATCCAGCGTTTGCCGATTTGCCAACCAGCGTACCCTCCGCCGAACGCCAGTTCGAACTCACCCGCTTCGTGCGCCAGGAATGCGGCTTCTGCCACGGCCTCAGGCTCACCGGCGGGCTCGGCTCGCCACTTACCGCGCAAGCGCTAGCTGGCAAACCGCCCGAGGCGCTGGAAGCCACCATTCTTTATGGCCGTACCGGTACCGCCATGCCCGGCTGGGCACCGCATCTGAGCGAGGCCGATGCGGCATGGATTGTGGCCATGTTGTTAAAAGGATTTCCGGAATGAATCCGCAGCTCTCCCCGCTTTGCCCAACCTGCTTGTCGCGGTTTGCTATGGGTATCGCCCTTTTCGCACTGACCCAGGTGGCGCCCGCGCAGGAATTGCGCGGCAGCGGCGACCTCGGCCTGGTCATCGAACGTGCCAGCGGCAGCGTGCAACTGCTCGACACCACCCGGAAGACCGCACTGCAAAGAGTCGATGGACTGGGCGATCTGTCGCATGCCTCTACCGTATTTTCACGCGACGCGCGTTATGCCTACGTGTTCGGCCGCGACGGTGGGTTGAGCAAAATTGACCTGCTTACCGGCAAGATCGTCAAGCGCGTCATCCAGTCCGGCAACAGCATCGGCGGCGCCATTTCGCAGGACGGCCGCATCATCGCTGCGGCCAATTACACGCCGGGAGGCGTCAAGTTCTTCGATAGCGAAACACTGGAACTGTTGAGCGAGATTCCTGCTCGCTCCGAGGTCACCGGCGAGCTTTCCAAAGTCGTCGGCCTGGAAGACGCCGCTGGCAACCGTTTCACCTTCAGCCTGTTCGAGGCCGGTGAAATCTGGCAAGCGGACCTGTCGAAAGACCCGAAGAACCCAAAAATCACCCGCCACACCGGCATCGGCAAGGAACCCTACGACGCGCTGGTTACCAGCGACGGCCGCTGGTACATAGCTGGCCTGTTCGGCGAGGACGGCATCGCCGTGCTCGACCTGTGGCATCCGGAACGCGGTGTCAAACGGGCATTGCCGGATTACGGCAAAGGCGAACAAAAGCTGCCGGTCTACAAGATGCCGCACCTGGAAACCTGGGCGGTGGCCGGCAACCTGGCGTTCATTCCCGGCGTCGGCCGCCACGAAGTGGTGATGGTGGACATTTCCACCTGGCAGAAGGTCGGCACGATCCCGGTCGCCGGCCAGCCAGTGTTTGTGATGGCCGAGCCAACTGGCCGTCGACTCTGGGTCAATTTCGCCTTCCCGCACTACGACACGGTACAGGTGATTGACGTCGAAAGCCGCCAGATCGTGCACACCATGAAGCCCGGCAAAGCCGTGCTGCATATGGAATTCACGCCGCGTGGCGAGCATGTCTGGATCTCGGTACGCGACGAAAACCGCATTCAGATCCATGACGCCGCCAGCTTCGAAAAGATTGCGGAAATTCCGGCGCAAGCGCCCAGCGGCATCTTCTTCTCGTCACGTGCACATCGGACCGGACTATGAAGTCATGACGATGAACACTGCATCGACATCCCCCCACGCGGCTATGAACATGATTCGCCCCCCCCGCCCCCGCCATTCCCGCCTTCGCGCGATTTGATGGAGGAGACCGCCATGACACCCAATCTCTCACACACTGACTTCAGCTTGGTCAACGACTGGCAGCGCGACTTCCCTCTGGTTGCCCGCCCCTATGCCGAACTGGCGCTGCGCCTGGATATCTCCGAAGTTGAGGTGATCGAGCGTCTGCAACATCTCGCCGCCGCAGGCACGATCTCCCGCATCGGCGCCGTGTTCCGCCCACATACCCTGGGCTGGAGCACGCTGGCCGCCGTGTCGGCGCCGGAAAGTCGGGTCGAAACAGTGGCGCAGGCGATCAACGGCTATGTCGAAGTCAACCACAATTACGAACGCGAGCACGCTTTCAATCTATGGTTCGTCGCCACAGCGTCGACCCGCGAGCGAGTCGAGGAAGTGTTGACGGAAATCGGGCGCGCAGCCGGCAGCCCGGTGCTCGACCTACCAATGCAGGAAAATTTCCACATCGACCTCGGCTTCGATCTGCGTGCTGGTACGCATTCCGCACGTCCCAACATCGATCCGATGCTGAGTCAGCACGAAACCGCCACGCGGCCCATCCTCGAATCCGCCGATTACGCCCTGGCTGGCGCGCTGGAAGGCGGCATCGCGCTGGTCTCCCGCCCCTACGCCATGTTGGCCGCCAAGCTGAGATTGAACGAGGACGCAATCCTCGCCCGCCTCGCTCGCCTGCTTCAACTTGGCGTCATCCGCCGCTTCGGCATCGTGGTTCGACACCGCGAACTGGGTTACGCCGCCAACGCCATGGTGGTGTGGGATGTGCCCGACGGCGAAGTCTCGCAAGTCGGCCGACTGCTGGCGAGTCAGTCCGCCGTCACCTTGTGCTACCGCCGCCCGCGCCGCTTGCCGGACTGGCGCTACAACCTGTTTTCGATGGTGCATGGACAAGATCGCCAAGCGGTGCTGGCGGAAATCGCGGGCATGCGTCGTGCGCTTGGGCTCGAACATCTGGCTTACGCGCCGCTGTTTTCGCGCCGGCGCTTCAAGCAATGCGGCGCGCGATATGCGGGATTGGCAGCAGCAAATTTGACGGAAGCCGCATGACTAGAATCCGCAAACAGCGCGCGGTCAAGCCCGCTTCGGCCAGCAGGCCACCCGTAGTATGTGGTGGAGAACGAACCGCATCATTTGACGCTGGCGTGAGTGATTCGGTTCGCAAGCTCACCACCTCCCACGAAACTCGTCCACGGATCGGGGAGGGCCAGATAGCCGCACAGCAAGAAACGCTGCCGAACGAGATCGACCGCCGCCTGATCAACGCTTTCCAGGGTGGCTTCCCAATCTGCGAACGCCCGTTTCAGGTCGCCGCCAGCGCGCTGAACCTGGATGAAGAAACACTCATCGCCCGTATCGACGCGCTCTTAAAAGCCGGCGTGCTGACTCGGTTTGGTCCGCTGTTCAACGCCGAACGCATGGGCGGCGTCAACATATTGGCGGCGATGTCACTACCGCAATCGGAATTCGAACAAGTGGTCAAGTTGGTCAACCTGCAGCCGGAAATCGCCCATAACTACCGGCGCGAACACGCACTGAATCTGTGGTTTGTCGGCGCGGCGGAAACGCCGGAAAAAGTCGAGGCCGCCTTCGCCCACATAGAATCAGTGACAGGCTACCCAGTGTATCGCTTTCCCAAACAACACGAGTTCTTCGTGGAACTGAAACTGGAGGCTTGATGGACGCAACCGATTTCGCTCTCGTCACCGCCTGCCAGGCTGGCCTGCCGCTGAAGCCGCGCCCGTATCACGCCATCGCGGAACAACTCGGCCTGGCGCCGGAAGACGTCATGGCGCGCATCAACGCGATGCTGGAATCCGGTGTCATCCGACGCATCGGCGTAGTACCCAACCACTACGCGCTTGGCTACACGGCCAACGGCATGACGGTGTGGGATGTGGTCGATGAAAAAGTGGATGAACTGGGCGAGCAGATCGGCCAGTTGTCCTTCGTCAGCCATTGTTATCGCCGCCCTCGCCGTCCGCCGCTGTGGCCGTACAACCTGTTCGCGATGGTGCATGCCAAAACCCGTGCGCAGGCGCAAGCGTATGCCGACCAGATCGCAGCCATACTGGGCGAAGCCTGCCGCCAGTCCGACATCCTTTACAGCAGCCGCATGCTCAAAAAAACCGGCCTGCGCATTGGAGATTGACCATGTTCCGTGTCACCCAGTTCATGCAGGAACTCGCGCAACCGACACCGCTCGGCCCGAAACGCCATCCGCCTGGTCCGGTGGTGATCTGGAACCTGGTGCGGCGCTGCAACCTGACCTGCAAGCATTGCTATTCGATCTCAGCCGACAAGGACTTCAGCGGCGAGCTGTCCACCGACGAAGTGTTCCGCGTGATGGACGACCTCAAGGCCTTCCACGTGCCGGTGCTGATTCTATCCGGCGGTGAACCGCTGCTGCGGCCGGACATTTTCGACATCGCCCGCCGTGCCAAGGCGATGGGCTTCTATGTCGGCCTGTCTTCCAACGGTACCTTGGTGAACAAAGCCAATGTCGCCGCCATCGCCGCCACCGGTTTCGATTACGTCGGCATCAGCCTGGACGGATTGCGCGAAACCCATGACCGTTTCCGCCGCAAAGAAGGCTCTTTCGATGCCGCCCTCAACGGCGTGCGCCTGTGCCGCGATGCCGGCGCCAAGGTCGGCATGCGCTTCACCCTGACGCAGGACAATGCGCACGATTTGCCAGACCTGCTCGACCTGATGGAAGCAGAACGCATCGACAAGTTCTATCTGTCGCACCTCAACTATGCCGGGCGCGGCAACAGAAATCGCAAGGACGACGCGCATTTCCGCACCACGCGCAACGCGCTCGATCTGCTATTCAACCGCTGCTGGCGGCATGTCCAGGCCGGACAGCCGAAGGAATTCGTCACCGGCAACAACGATGCCGACGGCGTCTATTTGTTGCACTGGCTAGGCGAGCGTTTCCCTGAGCAAACCGAACACATCCGCCAGAAACTCACGCAATGGGGTGGCAATGCCTCCGGCGTCAACATCGCCAACATCGACAACCTGGGCATTGTTCATCCCGACACCATGTGGTGGGATTACCCGCTCGGCAACGTGCGTGAACGGCCGTTCTCGGAAATCTGGATGGATACCTCCGACCCGCTGATGGCCGGCTTGAAAAACGCACAACGCCCAGTGCAAGGCCGCTGCGCCACCTGCGCGCACCGCGCCATCTGCAACGGCAACACGCGCGTGCGGGCTTGGCAGACCACCAAAAACTTCTGGGCGGAAGACCCGGGCTGTTATCTGACGGACGATGAAATCGGCATCGCCAAACACCAACATATCGAGGCTGGACCATGACGGTATTAAGTAGGGTGCGCTGTGCGCACCACAGAATCGGTGCGCACAGCGCACCCTACGCGCTCGCGTTGTTGTTTACTGTGGGCCTGGCCCACGCCGCCACCGACCCAGAAAAGCTTTACGAAACCCATTGCCTGTCCTGTCACGCGCCCAACCGACTGGGCGGCATGGGGCCGGCCTTGCTGCCGGAATCGCTGGCACGGCTGAAGCAACCGGATGCCGCCAGGGCCATCGCCGACGGCCTGCCGGCGACGCAGATGCCAGCCTTCAAGGCATTGCTGCAATCCGATGAGATCGAGGCCCTGGCGGCTTGGATTTACACGCCTCCAAAACTGCCGCCGAAGTGGGATGCCGACGACATCGCCGCTTCCCAAATTGTCAACTTCGACGCAGTCGACCTGCCGGCCAAACCGGTGTTCAAGGCCGATCCGAGCAACCTGACGCTGGTGGTGGAACACGGCGACCATCACATCACGGTATTGGACGGCGATGTCATGGAGCCGATCACCCGTTTCGCGACCCGCTTCGCGCTGCACGGCGGTCCCAAGTTCACCCCCGACGGCCGCTTCGTCTACTGGGCCAGCCGCGACGGCTGGATCACCAAGTTCGATCTGTGGAACCTGAAGGTGGTGGCGGAAACGCGTGCCGGCATCAACACCCGCAACCTGGCGGTCTCCTCCGATGGCAAGGTCGTGATGGTCGCCAACTACCTCCCGCACAGTCTGGTGGCGCTTGATGGCAAGGATTTGTCGCTGATCAAGGTGATTCCGGTGGTCGGCAACAGCGGCAAGACCTCGCGCGTCTCCGCCGTCTACGACGCCCGCCCGCGCAAAAGCTTCATTGCCGCGCTGAAGGACATCCCGGAAGTCTGGGAAATCCCCTACGACGGCCGCCCGGTTTACAAGGGCCTGGTGCACGACTACCGGCTCAAGGAAGCCATCGCCGAACCCGGCCCGCTGCCGGTGCGACAAATCGTGCTGGACGACACTCTCGACGATTTTTTCTTCGACCAGAATTACGACTACATCCTCGGCTCATCGCGTTCCAGTCCGAAAGGCCAGGTCATCCACTTGGGCGCCGGGCGCAAGGTCGCTGATCTGGACCTGGCCGGCATGCCGCATCTGGGTTCCGGCATCACCTGGGACTGGCAGGATGCGGCCGGCAAAACGCATCGCGTGATGGCCTCACCCAATCTGAAAGACGGCCTGATCTCGGTGATCGACATGAAAACCTGGAAGACCATCAAGACCATACCCACCCTCGGCCCCGGCTTCTTTTTGCGCGGTCACGAAGATTCAGCCTACGTCTGGGCCGACGTGTTCAGCGGCCCGAACAAGGACGCCATGCACGTCATCGACAAAAAAAGCCTGGCAATCGTCGCCACGCTGCGCCCGGAATCAGGCAAGACAACGATGCATGTGGAATTCGACCGCTACGGCAAATACGCGCTGGTTTCGCTCTGGGAAATGGACGGCGCGCTAATCGTCTACGACGCGAAAACGCTGAAGGAGATCAAGCGCCTGCCCATGAAGCGCCCGGTCGGCAAATACAACGTGTGGAACAAGACCCGATTGTCGGAGGGAACCAGCCATTGAGCTTCCCTCTATTTATTCCCCTGTGCACTGTGCAAATTTTTCCGGGTTCTTTCCGAGGCGCCATTCTGATGGCACTGTCCATGATCGACTGCAGGCGCCAGCCCTCGCCGCCCGTAGCGCTTGCCATCAACAACCTGCTGGACGAAGATGCTTATTCTTTTTTCCTGCATCCAAGCCGCAGTGCGACCGCCGAACTGGATTTCTCTTTCTAAGCCCTTATGTCTTCACCGCTCAATCCGCCCAGGCGCCCCGCAGGGTTCGTGCCGTTCGCCCTGGGCTTCCGGCCTTTTTTCCTCGCAGCCGGATTGTTTGCCATCGTGCTGTTGGGGCTCTGGTTGGCGATCCTTCTGGGCAGGACCGCAAGCGGGCCGCTTGCGCCCGCCGTCTGGCACGGCCACGAAATGCTGTTCGGCTTCGCCGTGGCCGTGATCGCCGGTTTTCTGCTCACCGCCGCGCAGAACTGGACCGGCATCCCCATGCTGTCCGGCCCGCCGCTCGCCGCGCTGTTCCTGCTGTGGCTGGCGGGGCGACTGGGCTTCCTGGTGCCGGGCCTGCCGGTGGAGTGGGTGGCGCTGGTCGACCTGGCGTTCCTGCCGGCGGTGGCGCTGGTGCTTGCCGTGCCCATCATCAAGGCGAGGCAGTTGAACAACGCCCCCTTCCCCGTCATGTTGCTGGTGCTGACGGCGGCCAATGCGCTGGTGCATCTGGACGCGCTCGGCTGGACAGACACGGCCGCGCTTGGCTTGCACCTCGCCACCTATGTGGTGGTGACGATGATGGTGATGATGGGCGGACGGGTCATTCCCAGCTTCACCGACAACAAGCTGCACACCCGCGCGCGGCGCTGGAAAACCATCGAAATCCTGGCGCCGGTCGCCACCGTCGGCGCCCTGCTTGCCGCGCTGGTCGCGCCCTATTCGCTCGTCACCGCCCTGTTCGCGGCGATTGCGGCGGCGGTGCATGGCATCCGGCTGGCGGGCTGGTACACGCACAAATTCTGGTCGGTGCCGCTGCTGTGGATCCTGCATCTGGGCTATGCCTGGATCGCATTCGGCTTCGCGCTGCTGGCCCTGTCGGCCGCCGGGATCAGCGCCGCGGCTGTCAGTTCGCTGCACGCCTTCACCGCCGGCGGCATCGGCGTGCTGACCCTGGGCATGATGGCGCGGGTCTCGCTCGGCCACACCGGGCGGGTGCTGGAGCCGGCGTCGTTGATGACGCGGGCCTTCGTCGCGATCAATCTCGCGGCGCTGCTTCGCGTCGTGCTGCCGCTGATTTTCCCCGGCGTGTACGCGCAGAGCATGACGGCTGCCGGACTGCTGTGGATGGCCGCGTTCGGCCTGTTCGTCGTGGTGTATGCCCCGATGCTGCTGCGCCCGCGGGTCGACGGCAAACCGGGCTGAACACGCGTCAACGTTTAAAATAGCCGGCTCAGGCGGATCAGCAGCGACGGCTCCGGGGGCAGGCGATCCCCGATCGGCCCTGTTTTTCGGCGATCAAACCCCGGTCATTCAACGTGAAACACATCCCTATGCGCCAGCCCGAGTTGCTGGCCCCCGCCGGTTCGCAAACCATGCTCGAAACCGCGATCGCCTTCGGCGCCGATGCGGTGTATGCCGGCCAGCCGCGCTACAGCCTGCGCGTCCGCAACAACAGCTTCCGTGACGAAGTCGCGCTGGGGGCTGGCATCGAATACGCGCACAGCCGGGGCAAGCAGTTCTTCGTCGTCAGCAACATCTTCCCGCACAACAGCAAGCTGAAAACCTACCTGGCCGACATGGCACCGGTCATCGCCCTCAAGCCGGACGCGCTGATCATGGCCGACCCCGGGCTGATCGACATGATCCGCGAAACCTGGCCCGACATGCCCATCCACCTGTCGGTACAGGCCAATACCGTGAACTACGCGGCGGTGCGGTTCTGGAAAAAACTCGGCATCCGCCGCGTCATCCTGTCACGTGAACTCTCGCTCGACCAGGTCGCCGAGATCCGCCAGGAATGCCCGGACATGGAACTCGAAGTCTTCGTGCATGGCGCGCTGTGCATCGCCTATTCCGGCCGCTGCCTGCTCTCCGGCTACTTCAACCACCGCGATCCCAACCAGGGCGCCTGCACCAACTCCTGCCGCTGGGAGTACGACGTCAAGCCCGCCGCGGTGGCGCCTGACGGCGACGTCTATCTGCTGGAAGAAAAACAGCGCGCCGGCAGCTACATGCCCATCGAAGAAGACGAGCACGGCACCTACATCCTCAACTCGAAAGACCTGCGCGCCATCGAACACGTGCAGCGGCTGACCGAAATCGGCATCGACTCGCTCAAGATCGAAGGCCGCACCAAGTCGCCCTACTACGTGGCGCGCACCTGCCAGACCTATCGCCAGGCCATCGACGACGCCGTCGCCGGACGCCCGCTCGACCCGAGCCTGCTGCGCGAACTCGACGGCCTGGCCAACCGCGGCTATACCGGCGGCTTTTACGAACGCCACCCGGATCGCGAATACCAGAGCTACCTGAAGAGCCATTCCGAATCGGACCGCAGCCTGTATGTCGGCGACGTCATCGCGTATGACGCGGCAGGCCTGGCCGAAATCGAGGTGAAGAACCGGTTTTCGGTCGGCGACCGCATCGAACTCGTCCACCCCAGAGGCAACCTGGAACTGACGATCACCACCCTGCAAGGCCGGGACGGCACCCCGGTCACCGTCGCCCCGGGCAGCGGCCATCGCGTCCGCCTACCCCTGCCGGCAGGCTATGAGGACGCATTCGTCGCGCGCTTTGTCGCAGAGCGTGAGCCAACACCTACCCTCCAGCCCAACGATCCAGCCTGATGCTGCTTGGGCCGATGAGCCGGCGTTCCGTATCGGGCCGGCAAGGCAGGGCCAGAGACGCCGTTGGCTTACTGCACCCCCAGGTCAGCTATGCACCCCACACCCCGGCCAAGCCGGGTGTCTGCTAATAAGCGTGTCGACGATATGAACGACCCCTTGGTGAATACGATCATTTCTGTAGAATGCGCGCCATGCGTCGCTTCATCGTCCTGATCATCATGCTCATCGTTCCGCTCCAGTTTGCCTGGGCAGCGGCGGCTGGCTTGCATGGTCACGTGGAGAAGGACGTGGCGACCTCAGGCTTTCATACCCATGATCATGATCATCAGGAAAGCGCTGACCCAGATCACGACGCTTCTGGTGGCACGAATAATCAGGATCACAACGAGGACGGACATCATGGCCACTACCATCCTGTCTTCTCCTCCATCCTGATGGAATCCAGCCTCACGCTGGATATAGCCTTGTCCGGCGGACCGATTCTGTATCCGC
>NCGX01000035.1 GCA_002256995.1 Hydrogenophilales bacterium 16-64-40 | reverse complement strand
ACGAACAGGTTGGGGTCGAATCCGGGCCGGGAGACCAGCGCCAGCACCCCGCCGGTGTTGGGGTCGAGCGCCACCAGCCCGCCGAGGTAATCGCCGAACGCATGTTCGGCGACCGCCTGCAACTCGGCATCGAGATGCAGGCGCAAATCCTTGCCCGGCACCGGCGCAATCCGCGACAACATGCGCACCGCGCGGCCGCTGGCGTCGGTCTCCATCTGGTCGAAACCGGTGCGGCCGTGCAGTAGGGATTCGTAACTCTGTTCCAGCCCGGTCTTGCCGATGTGGGCGCTGCCCTTGTAGTTCTGCTCGTGGCCGTCGTCACGCAGCTGTTGCAGGTCGCGGTCGTTGATGCGGCCGACAAAACCCAGCACATGCGCCATGCCGGGCCCGGCCTGATAGTTGCGGAACAACCGCGCCTTCACCTCTGCCCCCGGCAGGCGATAGCGGTTGGCAGCGATGATCGCCACCTCCTCGTCGGTCAGCTTGCTTTTCAGCGGCACGGTTTCGAACTCGTGCGACTCGCTCAACAAGCGACGGAAACGCCGCAACTGCCCCGGCGAAATCTCGATCAGCGTACCCGCCACGGCCAGCGTGGCCTCGAGGTCATCGGTCTTCGCCCGCGTGAGTTCGAGCGTATAGGCCGAATAGTTTTCCGCCAGCATGCGGTCGTTGCGGTCGAGGATCAGCCCGCGGTTGGGCGCGACGGGCACCCGCGAAATACGGTTGCTTTCGGCGCGCTGGATGTAGTGGTCGTGCTGCACGACCTGCAGATAAAACCCGCGCGCCAGCAGCGCGGTCGCCAGCAGCGCGACGAAGGCCGCGCCCACTTTCAAGCGGCCATGAAAGCGGGCCAGTTCACGATCCAGGTTCTTCAGTTGCGTGACGAAACTCATCCTGGGTTACGCCCGATCCTGCATGCCCTTGCCGTGCCACAGCCGCATAAGCAGAGCAACCAGATACCACAGCACGGTGCTGCTCAACACCGGCAGCAGCATGGCCAGACCGGTCGGCGGATTGACCGCCAGCCAGCCCACCAGCAGCACCGCCAGCTGCACCGCCAGGAAAATGGGGAACAGCTGCGCGGCCTGGCGGAGCGGATCGAACTGCAGCAGCCGCAGGCGTAGAAACAGCACCAGATAGACGCCGATCACATACGCGATGGCATGCTGGCCGAACACCGTGCCGTCCTGGAAATCGGCCAGCAGGCCGAGAACAAACGCCGCGCCAAAACTGATGCGCGCCGGCTGGTGCAGGGTCCAGAACAGCACGCCGACCAGCACGAAATCCGGCCGCAGGGCCAGCGCCCAGCCCGACCACGGCAGCTGCTCCAGCAGCACCGCCAGGATCAGGGTGCCGAGGATGCGGCGCCAGCTGCCCGTTTCGGTCGCCACGTTCATGGCGTGGTGACCTGCGGTTCGGCGACCAGCACCAGCACCGCGCGGGAACGCTCGAGGCCCGCCAGCGGCAGGCTCTCCACCCGCAGATAGGGGCTGGATTGCGAACGCGAAACCCGGCTGACGCGCGCCACCGGAATGCCGGCCGGATACACCCGGTCGATCCCCGACGTCAGCAGGCGGTCGCCCGCCCGGATGTCGGTTTGCGCCGGCATGTAACGCAGCTCCATCCGGCCCTGTCCGCTGCCGGCGGCCAGCCCGCGCTGGCCGGTGCGCTCGACCATCACCGGCGTCAGCTGCTGCGGGCTGCTCACCAGCGTGACCTCGCTCGACCGCGGATACACCCGGCTCACCTGCCCCACCAGGCCGCTGGCATCGACCACCGGCAGGCCGCTTCGCAACCCCGCTCGGCCGCCCTGATCGAGGGTGATGCGCTGGGCAAACCAGTCGTGCCCCTGATACAACCGGGCGGCATGCACCACCTGCTGGCCGGGGCGTGATTGCAGCTGCAACAGGGTTCGCAATTCGGTATTTTCACGCGCCAGCTCGGCTGCGTCGTTTACGCTGATCATCAGCCGCGCACGCTCGATCAGCAGCGCGTCGCGCTCTTTTTGCAGGAGGCGGTGACGGACAAAGAAACCGCCGAGTTCGGCGGCGATGTCGGTGGGCGCGCGCATGGCCTCGCGCGCGGGCTGCAGCAACAGCGAAAACCCGCTACGCAAGCCCTCGAGTGCGTGATAACGGACATCGGCCACCACACAGGACACGCCGACCAACAGCCAGATCAACAAGCGTGCCGTCGGCCCCAGCCGGCGGGCGAACATGAGCTGGCCTGGCATCGCCATCAGCGACTACTGCCCGCAGTCCCGGAAGCTACACTCACTCGTTGGTAAACACCGACGCCAGTTTGTCCATGTCTTCGAGGGCACGTCCGCAACCGCGCACCACACAGGTCAGCGGGTCGTCGGCGACCACCACCGGCAGGCCCGTTTCCTCCATCAGCAGGCGGTCGAGATCGCGCATCAACGCGCCGCCGCCGGTCAGCACCATGCCCCGTTCGGCGATGTCGGCACCGAGTTCTGGCGGCGTCTGCTCAAGCGCCATCCTGACCGCGCTGACGATGGCGTTGAGCGGCTCGGTCAGCGCTTCGAGAATTTCGTTGGACGATACATTGAAGCTGCGCGGCACGCCTTCGGCCAGGCTGCGGCCCTTGACTTCCATTTCCAGCACTTCGGCGCCGGGGAAGGCCGAGCCCATTTTCTTCTTGATCTGCTCGGCGGTCGCCTCGCCGATCAGCATGCCGTAGTTGCGGCGGATGTAGTTGATGATGGCCTCGTCCATGCGGTCGCCGCCGACGCGCACCGAGTTGGCATAGACCACGCCGCCCAGCGAGATCACGCCGACTTCGGTGGTGCCGCCGCCGATGTCGACCACCATCGAGCCGGTGGCTTCGGCCACCGGCAGGCCGGCGCCGATCGCCGCCGCCATCGGCTCCTCGATCAGGTAGACCTGGCGCGCGCCGGCGCCGATGGCCGATTCGCGGATCGCGCGGCGTTCCACCTGGGTCGAGCCGCACGGCACGCAGATGATGATGCGCGGACTGGGGCGCAGCATGCGGGTGTCGTGCACTTTCTTGATGAAATACTTGAGCATCTGCTCGGTGACGGTGAAGTCGGCGATCACGCCGTCCTTCATCGGCCGGATCGCCTGCAGGTTGCCCGGGGTGCGCCCCAGCATCTGCTTGGCCTCCACCCCCACCGCCTGCACCGTGCGCTTGCCCCCCACCGCATCGGTGCGGATCGACACCACCGAGGGCTCGTCCAGCACGATGCCGCGGCCGCGCACATAAATCAACGTGTTGGCGGTACCGAGGTCGATGGCGAGATCGGTTGAAAAGTAGCTGGTCAGGAACTTGAACATGGTGGCGGCGACACCCGCGTCAGGCGGGCGAAAGGGCAGAAAAAACAAGGGGGCTATGATACCCTAACGTGCTTCGTTCCCGTAAACCACCAGGTGTTTCATGTCCCTTGATTCGGACGACGTCAAGCGCATCGCCCGCCTTGCGCGCATCGAAACCAGCGATGCCGAGGCGCAGGCCACGCAGGCCCAGCTCAACAGCATTTTCGATCTGATCGCCGCCATGCAGGCGGTCGACACCCGCGACGTCAGCCCGATGGCCCACGCGCAGGAGGTCTATCAGCGCCTGCGCGACGACGTGGTGACCGAAACCGACCGCCACGCCGCCTTCCAGGCCATCGCCCCGGCGGTCGCAAACGGCCTCTACCTCGTGCCCAAAGTCATCGAGTAATTGAGGCAGCATGAAAATATTCCAACAATCTTGGAGCTGCCTCAATTACCAGCCTGGCTTAATGGTTATTGATTCAGCACACAGCGGGTTATCTGCGGCGCGCAAGGCGCCTAGATTCCGCATCGCTTCCAACTTCGTCGTGCCGAATCAATAACGCCATGCCCGAAACCTCCCTCTCCGCGCTCGCCGCGCAGCTCGCCGCCAGGCAGATTTCCAGCCGCGAGCTCGCGCAAGCCTATCTCGACCGCATCGCCGCACTGAACCCGGCGATCAACGCCTTCATCACCGTGGATGCCGAGAAGACCCTGCTTGAGGCCGCCGCCGCCGATGCGCTGATCGCCGCCGGCCAGGCCGGCCCGCTCACCGGCGTGCCGATCGCCCACAAGGACATCTTCTGCACCGACGGCTGGCTCACTACCTGCGGCTCGAAGATGCTGCACAACTTCGTCGCGCCCTACGACGCCCACGTGATCCGGCGTTTCAAGGCCGCCGGCATGCCCAGTCTGGGCAAGACCAACATGGACGAGTTCGCCATGGGGTCGTCCAACGAGACCAGTTATTTCGGCGCGGTGAAAAATCCCTGGAACCCCGCCTACGTGCCCGGCGGCTCGTCGGGCGGCGCCGCGGCGTGTGTCGCTGCCCGCATGGCGCCGGCGGCCACCGGCACCGACACCGGCGGTTCGATCCGCCAGCCCGCCGCGCTGTGCGGCATCACGGGACTCAAGCCCACCTACGGCCTGGTGTCGCGCTTCGGCATGATCGCATTCGCCTCCAGCCTCGACCAGGCCGGGCCGATGGCGCCCTCGGCCGAGGACTGCGCGCTGCTCTTGAACGTGATGACCGGCTTCGACCCCAACGACTCGACCAGCTTGGCGCGCGAAAAGGAAGACTACACGCGCGATCTGGACAAACCGCTTGCCGGCCTGCGCGTCGGCCTGCCGCGCGAATTCTTCGCCGAAGGCCTCAACAGCGAAGTCGCGGCCGCGGTGCAAGCCGCCGTTGCCGAGCTGAAAAAGCTCGGCGCCACCCCCGTCGACATCTCGCTCGCCAACTCCAGGCTCGCGATTCCGGTCTACTACGTGCTCGCGCCGGCCGAAGCCTCGTCCAACCTGTCGCGCTTCGACGGCGTGCGCTACGGCTACCGCGCGCCGGAATACGGCAACCTCGACGACATGTATAGCAAGACCCGCGCGCAGGGCTTCGGCGCGGAAGTGAAGCGGCGCATCCTGATCGGCGCCTATGTGCTCTCGCACGGCTATTACGACGCCTATTACCTGCAAGCGCAGAAGATCCGCCGCCTGATCGCGGACGATTTCAGCGAAGCGTTCAAGGTTTGCGACGTCATCCTCGGTCCCACCGCGCCCGGCACCGCGTTCAAGCTCGGTGAGAAATCCGGCGACCCGGTCGAGATGTATCTCAACGATCTCTACACCATCCCCGCCAACCTCGCCGGCCTGCCCGGCATGTCGCTGCCATGCGGCTTTGATGCCCAAGGCCTGCCGATCGGCCTGCAACTCGTCGGCAATTATTTTTCCGAAGCGAAAATGCTCAACGTCGCCCATCAGTACCAACGCGCCACCGACTGGCATGCGCGTGCGCCGGAGGGCCTGAAATGAAGTGGGAGACCGTCATCGGGCTGGAAGTCCATACCCAGCTCGCCACCCGATCAAAAATCTTTTCGGGCAGCAGTACCGCCTTCGGTGCCGCGCCCAACACCCAGGCGAGCGCGGTCGACATCGCGCTGCCCGGCGTGCTGCCGGTGCTGAACCGCGGGGCGGTGGAATGCGCGATCAAGTTTGGGCTTGCCATCGGCGCCACCTTGAACCGCGTCAACGTGTTCGACCGCAAAAGCTATTTCTACCCCGACCTCCCCAAGGGCTACCAGATCAGCCAGCTGGCGAAACCCATCGTCGAGGGCGGCGCACTGAACATCGTGGTGGGCGATACGGAAAGAACCATCCGCCTCACCCGCGCGCACATGGAAGAGGATGCCGGCAAGTCGCTGCACGAGGACTTCCACGGCATGACCGGGATCGACCTCAACCGCGCCGGCACCCCGCTGCTGGAGATCGTCTCCGAGCCCGAGATGCGCTCCTCCGCCGAAGCCGTGGCCTACGCCCGCGCGCTGCACACGCTGGTGACCTGGATCGGCATCTGCGACGGCAACATGCAGGAAGGCAGCTTCCGCGTCGACGCCAACGTCTCGGTGCGCCCGGTCGGGCAGGTCGAACTCGGCACCCGCCGCGAAATCAAGAACCTCAACTCCTTCCGCTTCCTGCAGCAGGCGATCGACTACGAAGTCCGCTGGCAGATCGAGACGCTGGAAGACGGCGGCCGCATCGAACAGGCCACCGTGCTGTTCGACCCCGACCGTGGCGAGACGCGCATGATGCGCAGCAAGGAAGAGGCGCACGACTACCGCTACTTCCCCGACCCCGACCTGTTGCCGGTGAAACTCGACGAAGACTGGATCGAAGCCGTGCGCGCCACGCTGCCCGAACTGCCCGTCGCGATGCAGGCGCGTTTCCAGCAGGATTACGGCGTGTCGGCCTACGATGCGGCTGTCTTGACGGGTTCGCGCGCGCTTGCCGACTACTTCGAAACCGCCGCGCAAGCCTGCAGCCAGGGCAAGCTCGCCGCCAACTGGGTGATGGGCGAACTCTCGGCCGCGTTGAACAAAGCCGAGCTCGACATCGCGTCGAGTCCGGTGTCGGCCGCGCAACTGGGCACCCTGATCGCACGCATTCAGGACGGTACGCTGTCCGGCAAGCTCGCCAAGCAGGTGTTCGAGGGATTGTGGGAAGGTGCCGGCGAAGTCGACGCCATCATCGAGGCGCGCGGCCTGAAGCAGATGTCGGACGCCGGCGAACTGGAGAAGATCGTCGACGCGGTACTCGCCGCCAACCCGAAGTCGGTCGAGGAATTCCGCGCCGGCAAGGACAAGGCCTTCAACGCGCTGGTGGGCCAGGTGATGAAGGCCAGCCGCGGCAAGGCCAACCCGGCACAGGTCAACGAACTGCTGAAAGCCCGGCTGCAGTAAACCGAATGCGAACGGGCCGGATATCCGGCCCGTTCGCTTCTCCTCATCCCCCGCTTCAAACGCGCCCCGATGCAGCGGGCGGCATCCGCTGTTTACGGCTTACCCGTCAGCTCGCGGAAACGCAGCTTGTCGGCCGCATATTTCTCGCGCACCTGCAGCATCGCCTCTTCATTGTTGAGGATGGTGCGCTTGAGATCCAGACTCTCCCGGCTGGCCTGATCCAGTTGTTCCTTCAGGTTGGGCGAAACCGGGCGGCCCGCCTTTTCGATATTGGCGATGCGCGCCTTCAGCTCGGCCAGGTTCGCGTCCACCGCCTCGCCCCTGATTTCAGCCCCCTTGATCGCCAACCGGTGATGCTCCAGCGCGCGGTCGCGCGCCAGATCGATTTCTGCTTCGCTGGTGTAGGTCTGGGTCAGCGCGCGATCGAGCTGCGCCTGCTTGTTCTGTTGCGCCTGGATGCGCTTCTGCTCGGCCGCGCGCTCGGCTTCGGCGCGGCGCTCGGCTTCGGATTGCGTACGCTTGATGACGTTGCCTTGCTTGCTCAATTCGGCGCCGCCGCTCTTCCGATAGGTCGTCGGCGGGGTATCGCTGTAATGCACGCGACCGTTGCCATCCACCCAGCGATACATCTGCGCATGCGCCACGCCCGCGCTCAGCAGTAAAACGACGGTCAGTGCGCTAAACGCCATACTTTTCCCGGTAGCCTGCCACAGCCTGTAATTCTTGTTGTCTGTCTGCATTTCGTTCCAGAAACTCCACCAGGTTGTCCAGTGTGACCACGGCCACCACCGGAATCTCATATTGCTCGCGCACTTCCTGCACCGCCGACTTGTCGCCGCTGCCGCGCTCCATGCGGTCCAGCGCAATCACCACCCCGGCCGGTTCGGCACCGGCGTGGCGGATCAGGTCCACCGACTCGCGCACCGAGGTGCCCGCCGAAATCACGTCGTCCACGATCAACACGCGGCCCGTAAGTTTCGCGCCGACCACCGTGCCGCCTTCGCCATGGTCCTTGGCCTCCTTGCGGTTGTACGCAAACGGCACGTTCCTGCCCATGCCCGCCAGCGCAATCGCAATGCTCGCCGCCAGCGGAATGCCCTTGTAGGCCGGACCGAACAGCACGTCGAACTTGAGGCCCGAGTCGACGATGGCTTTCGCGTAAAATTCGCCCAGCCGACGCAGCTTGTCGCCGTCGTTGAACAGCCCCGCATTGAAAAAGTAGGGGCTCATGCGCCCCGCCTTGGTCTTGAACTCGCCAAAACACAGCACCTGCGACGCGATGGCGAATTCCACAAACTCGGCTTTGTAATCGGACATTTTTCTAATTTCTTGAATCGATCTAGATGCGAATTATATCGGCCAACCTCAATGGCATCCGTTCCGCCGCCACCAAGGGTTTCTTCGACTGGCTGCCCTCCCTGGGCGCCGACGTCGTCTGCGTACAGGAACTCAAGGCGCAGGCCGCCGACCTCAAGCCCGAATTCATTCAATGCGACGGACTGACCGGCGCCTTTCACTATGCCGAGAAGAAGGGCTACAGCGGCGTCGGTGTCTACACGCGCACCCCGCCGCAACGCATCATCGAAGGCCTCGGCGTGCCCGAGTTCGACGCCGAGGGCCGCTACATCGAGGCTGATTATGGAAACCTCGCGGTCATCTCGCTCTACCAGCCCTCCGGCTCCAGCAGCGAAGACCGCCAGCTCGCCAAGTACCGCTTCCTCGACGCCTTCTTCCCGCGCCTTGAAGCCCTGATCAAGTCCGGCCGCGAGATCGTCATCTGCGGCGACTGGAACATCGCCCACCGCGAGATCAGCCTCTACCCCGAGCACACCGGCGAGGCCTACACCTGGTGGAGCAACCGCGGCCAGGCGTATGCCAAGAACGTCGGCTGGCGCATCGACTACCAGATCGCGACGCCCGGCATTGCGGCCAAGGCCACCTCGGCCAGCGTTTACAAGGACCAGCGGTTCAGCGACCATGCGCCATTGATCGTGGATTACGACCTCACCCTATAACAATGCAAGGCCAACTCTTTTCCACAGATTTCTTACTGCGCGGCATTCAGGAAACCGAGACGTGGAAAGGCGTACCCGACGCCGAGTTGGATGCGTTTATTGGTCAACTCAGAGCGCATTACGCGCCGTTCACGGCAGACTCAGCCCTCAACGAAAGCCAGACCGAAGATGAACTGATCGAGCCCGTAATCGACCTGCTCGGCTGGAATGAGGCATGGATTTCACAGGTTAATCTGTCCGAGTCCGGACGCGAGGATGTGCCGGATTTTCTGCTGTTCGCCGACCCTCCCGCAAAGGACCGCGCGCTAAAAGTTCCGGACAGCGCGCGTGCCCGACATGGCGTCGCCCTGCTGGAAGCCAAACGCTGGCTGCGCCAACTCGACCGGAGCGAAGAAAGCGGCGCGGGCAATCGCAAACGCCGCGACTTCGGCACGCCTTCCTCCCAGATGCTGCGTTACCTCTCCCGCGCCGACGTCATGAGCGACCGTGCGGTGAAATGGGGCATTCTTACCAACGGTACGATCTGGCGGCTTTACTGGCAGGATGCCCGTTCGCGCGCCGAGGATTTTTTCGAGATCGACCTGGCTGGATTGCTGGGTGTACCCGGCGTGCAGCCCGAACTCGACAGTTATGAAACGCGTCACGGCCTCAAGCTGTTCTGGCTGGTGTTCGGGCGCGATGCCTTCAACCCGCAGGCATGGGACAGCCAGCGCCGCACCTTTCACGCCATCGCCCTGTCCGAAGCCCGCTTGTACGAGGAAACCGTTTCCGACCAGTTGGGCAACCGCGTTTTCACCGAGGTGTTCCCCAGCCTGTGCGCGGCCCTGGCCGCTGGCGACCCGGAAGCGCGCAAAACGGCACAGGGCGAATACACCGATGAGTATCTGGAAGCGCTGCGCGAGGCGGCGCTGCTTTTACTCTACCGCCTGCTGTTCCTGTTTTACGCGGAAGATCGGCGGCTCCTGCCCGTCATGGATGCGCGTTATGCGCCCTACAGCCTGTCCGATCTTCGCGACGTCATTGCCCTGGCGCGCGACGACGGCAAAACACTCTCCAGCCGATCCACCCGCTACTGGGACATTCTGTCCGATCTGTTCCGGCTCATCTCGGACGGTGACGACGCCGTCGGCATGCCCGCTTATAACGGTGGTTTGTTCGAAAGCGTGCGCTCGCCGGTGCTGGCGCGCGCCAAGGTGGCCGATGCGCAGCTTGCGCCGGTCATCGACGCGCTCTCGCGCCGCGTCGAGGACATCACGAAGCCACGCATCAACTACCGCGACCTCTCGGTCGCTCACCTGGGCGGCATTTACGAGCGGCTGCTCGAATACCGCCTTGAGGAAAAAAACGGCAAACTGACTGTGAACAAGGCGGGCTTCGCGCGCAAAGGCTCCGGCAGCTACTACACCCACGATGCACTGGTGCGGCTGATCCTCGACGAAGCCGTGGGCCGCCTGGTCGGCGAGCGGAAACAGGCATTCGACGACCTGCTGAAAAGCATTCACAAAAAATCCAGCCTCAACCCCCCTGAGTGGGACGCGCTCGACAGCAGCGATCCCGCCAGCCAGTTCCTCACCCTGAAGATTTGCGACCCCGCCATGGGCAGCGGGCATTTCCTGGTCGCGTTGGTGGACTGGCTGGCCGACCGCGTGCTGGAAACCGCGCAGGAGGCTGCCGAATCGGTTAATGCCTGCGGGTTTGCCGCGCATCTAGTCGAGCAGAACCGTCCCTGGGTCTCCCCGGTGGTGGCACGCATCGCCGACATTCGCCGCCGCATCCTCAAGGCCGCCGCCGAGCACGGCTGGGCGATCGATCCGCGCCAGCTCGACGACCGCCACATCGTGCGCCGGATGATTCTCAAGCGCGTGATCTTCGGCGTGGACAAAAACGCCATGGCGGTCGAACTCGCCAAGGTCGCGCTCTGGCTGCACACCTTTACCGTCGGCGCGCCGCTGTCGTTTCTCGATCATCACCTGCGCCATGGCGATTCGCTGTTTGGCGGACAAGTCCGGCACGTTCGCGAAGAACTCGCCAGGCTCAAAGGCGGCCTGTTGCAGCAGGACGACCTGCGCCAGGTGGATACCGCCCGCATGACCATGCAGGCCATCGGCGACCTCACCGACATCGACATCGCCGAAGCGCACCACTCCAAGGCGCTGATGGATCAGGTGAACGACGGCCTGCGTCCGCTGTGGCGCGCGCTGGATTTCCTCCACGCCAAACGTTGGGCGGGCAAGGCCGAGAAAAAAGACTACGACGAAGCCTGGGCGGGACTGCTCAACCAGGAATACGGCGAGAACCTGCTCGAATCCATCGACCTGCTGGGCAAGTCGGGCATCAAGCTCTTCAATGACCGGCAGCGGAAAGCCCATGCCGTCGTGCAGCGGGCCTTGGCCCGGGCTACGCGCGAGCGCTTCCTGCACTGGGAACTGGCCTTCCCCACCGTATGGCAACACAATGCGGGCGGCTTCGACGCGGTGATCGGCAACCCGCCATGGGATCGCATCAAGCTGCAGGAAGTGGAATGGTTCGCCGAGCGCAAGCCGGACATCGCGCTGCAGGCCCGCGCTGCAGACCGCAAGAAACTCATCGCCCGGGAAAAGGAAGGCAACACCCCGCTCTGGCGCGAATACACGGCTGCAAGCGAGGCGGCGGAAACGGCGGCACAGGTGGCGCGCGAGTGCGGCGACTACCCGCTCTTATCCAGCGGCGACATCAACCTCTACAGCCTGTTCGTCGAACGCGCGCAGGCGCTGGTGCAGCCCGGTGGCATCGTCGGCCTGCTCACCCCGTCCGGCATCGCGGCGGACAAGGGGGCATCGGCCTTCTTCCGCACCCTGACCACACCGGAGGAAGACGGCGCCGCGCGGCTGGCCGCGCTGTACGACTTCGAAAACAAAAAAGTTTTCTTTCCGGACATCCACGCCAGCTTCAAATTCTGCGCCCTCGTCTTCGGCGGCGCGGCCCGCCGTTTCGCGCAAACCCGCTGCGCCTTCTACCTGCACGAGGTGGCCGAACTGGCCGACCCCAAACGCGCCCTGCAACTCACCGGCGAAGACTTCCAACTGGTCAACCCCAACACCGGCGCCGCGCCCATTTTCAAGACCCCGCGCGATGCCCAGCTCACCATGCAGATCTACCGCAGCCACCCGGTGCTGGTGAAGCGCTCGGGCAAAGATGAGCAGCGCGCCTGGCCGATGCGCTACGTGACCATGTTTCACATGACCAACGATTCGGACAAGTTCCTCACCCGCGCCGAGCTGGGGCAGCAAGGCTTCCAGCCGGCGGCGCTCAACCGCTGGATGAAGGGCGACGAAGAAGCTGTGCCGCTGTACGAAGGCAAAATGGTGCAGATGTACGACCACCGCGCCGCCGACGTGGTGATGAACAGCGCCAACCTCCACCGCGCGGCGCAGCAGGTGGCGATTCAGGATTCGATGAAAGTACGGCCGGATCGTTATCCGGTGCCGCAGTTCTGGGTGAAACGGGCGGAGGTAGATAAAACAAGTAAGGGCGAGTGGGCGCTTGGCTTTAAGGAAATCACCGCACCAACCAATGTTCGCTCCATGATTGCGGCACTGATGCCTGGTGTTGGCTTTGGCAATAAGGTTCCAGTTTTGCTGTTTCCGCAGAGTTGTGCAGCCAATGAAAATGCTATGCAGGCAGCTTTTTTGTTAGCCAACCTGAACTCGTTTGCTTTTGATTTTGTACTGCGGCAAAAGCTGCAAGGCCAAACCATCAATCTGTTCATCCTCGAACAGCTCCCCGTCAGCGCCCCCGCCGCCTTCGAGCAATCCATCGGCGGCATGAAAATCGCCGACCACATCCGCGCCGAAGTGCTGGCGCTGACCTACACCGCGCACGACCTCGCGCCCTTCGCCCGCGACCTCGGCCATGTGGAAGCTGACGGCAGCGCGAAGCCGCCCTTCGTCTGGAACCCGGACGACCGCGCCCACCGCATGGCGCGCCTGGATGCGCTGTTCTTCCATCTCTACGGCCTCGACGACGCCGACGCCGACTACATCCTGTCCACCTTCCCCATCGTGCGCGAGCAGGACATGAAGGCCCACGGCACGTTCCGCACCCGCGACCTGATCATGGGCTATCTGGCGCGCATCCGGGCAGGCTCCCTGACCCACGAAAGTCTTGCATGAGCACCTGCCTCCCAGACCACGATCTGCTTGCGCTGCTCACCCGGCTCGACGAGGTGCCCGCCGATGCGCTGGAGTCGGAGTGGCTGGACTTCAAGCCGTGGACCGGCACCAAGGAAGACATGAAGGTGGCGGTGGAATATGCCGTCTGCTTTGCCAATTCCGGCGGCGGCGTGGTGGTGTTCGGCGTGGACGACAAACCGGTCGGGCGGATGAAGGCGATCCACGGTGCAAAGGGGTATGACCTGGAACGCTGGCGGCGGGATATTTTCGACAGCACGCGCCCCAACCTGGCAGTGGAAGTCTTCGAACTCACGGTGCCGGAAGGCACGGGAAAATTGCTTGGCGTTCGTGTCGAGGCTGGCGGCAGCAAGCCCTACGGGACGGCCAGCGGCGTATTCAAGCAGCGGGTAGGAAAAAGCTGCATGCCGCTGGACTCGACTGCTTTCAACCGGCAATCCATCCAGACGGCCGCCGTGGACTGGAGCGGCGCAGTTGCACAGGGGGTCGAGTTGTCCGACCTGGACCCCATCGAGATCGCACGCGGCCGGCAGACTGCCGAGCGGCTTCGTCCGCAGTCCGATATTCCCCGTTTGTCCGACACCGACTTTCTTGCCGCCTTGGGCGCGATCCGGGAAGGGAAAATCACCCATACCGGCCTGCTGTTGTTCGGCAAGGAAACGGTCTTGTCGCGGCTCTGCCCGCAGCATCTGGTGCAATACGTCTGGCAACCCGGTGAAACGCAGGTGGCACGCAACGACCAGTTCCGCTTCGGCCTGCTACACACGCTGGAGCGCATCGAGCAGATATTCACCAGCCCGGCCAACCCGGAACAGGAACTGACGCTGGGCCTGCAAAAGCTGCGCATCCCGGCCTATCACCTGGACGTGGTGCGGGAGGCCGTGCTCAATGCCGTGACCCATCGCGATTACTCGGATCCCGGCAAGGTATTGATCCGCCAGATTGCGGATGAGCTGGTCATTACCAGTCCGGGGGGATTCATGCCGGGCATCACGCCCGAAAACATCCTCCGCCACGAACCAAAAAGCCGAAACAATGCGCTGGCCAATGCGTTCCTGAAACTGGGTCTGGTCGAATCATCCGGGATCGGACGACGGCGCATTTTCGTGTTGTGCCTGTCGCTGGGCAAGCCGATCCCCTTGTATGAAAGCGATGGCCATAGCGTGACCCTGCATGTATACGACAAAGGCCACGACGAGAATACCGCCCGCCTGGTGGCGCGCTGGCGGGACGAGGGGCGGGATGTCGGCCTGGAAGCGTTGATGGTCCTTGCCTATCTGCGTCAGAACGCCTTCATAGACAGTGGCTCCGCATCGAGGCTGCTGCAGCGCCCGCTTGCTCAGGCCAGGGAAATTCTGGATCAGTTTGCTTTGCCGCGAACGGGGATTCTGGAACGCAGGGGGCACACGCCTGCCGCCACGTTCCATTTGGCGAAAGGCATCGCCAAGGATTTGCTCGGCAAGGCCGCCTACACAAAGACCCGCGGACTCAACCCGATCCGCTATGCCGAAATGGTCAAAGCTTATTTGCAAGACCATGGCTCGATTTCGCCCAAAGAATGCCGGGAGTTGCTCGGACTGGGCGAATCGCAGTCGGCCAAAGTCGAGGTGTCGCGTTACCTGAGAATGTGGTCGATTGGGCAGGATGCTTTTCTTGATGCGGATGGGCATGCGCAAAGCCGACGTTATTTTCTTCGTGCATCACCGTAGTAAACAAGCTGTTTAACAAACCGGCACAACAAGCATTTCAGATTAACAAAGATCAATTTTTTCCTTACGTATCAATCTGTTATTTGTTAACCGCTATTAGCAGGGTATTAGCAATTTGCCGCCGGACAGTCTCTGGGGTGGGGGTTGGCGACTGCTCCCTGAGTCAGGGCTATGCGCAAAACTGGGCTTTAGTGGTGCTGGGGGTATGGTGTCGACGGGAGTTTGAAAATCTTCCCCTGGAAAGCAGAAGGGCCTCCGGGTAGTCCCAGAAGCCCAGCGCCAATCGGGTAGTCCCAATCCATTTGCAGCCAATGTACACAACTTATACGCTGAGAGCCAACCCATCTTCATGAACGCTTCGTCTGTACCCCACCCCTGGCTTGCCGCCCTCAAGGTCTACGCCCACCCGCGCGTCGTCGGCATGCTGTTCCTCGGCTTCTCTGCCGGGCTGCCGCTGCTCTTGGTGCTGGGCACGCTGTCGTTCTGGCTGTCGGAGGCGGGCATCGCGCGCGCGACCATCGGGCACTTGAGTTGGGTGGGGCTGGCGTACGGCTTCAAGTTCCTGTGGTCGCCGCTGGTGGACCGGCTGCCGCTGCCCTTCCTGACGGCGCGGCTGGGCAAGCGGCGGGCGTGGTTGCTGCTGTCGCAGGTCTGCATCGCCGCCGCGCTGTTGGGGATGGCGAACACCGATCCGGCGCAGAACCTGACGCACATGGTGTACCTGGCGCTGGCGGTGGCCTTCGCCTCGGCGACGCAGGACATCGCGCTCGACGCCTACCGCATCGAAGCGGTGGAGATCGAGAAACAGGGTGCGATGGCGGCGACCTACCAGGCGGGCTACCGCATCGCGATGATCACGGCGGGCGCGGGGGTGCTGTGGATCGCGGCGGCGTTCGACCCAAGCGAAGCGACCTACGACTTCCGCCCGTGGCAGGTGGCGTACACGGTGATGGCGGCACTGATGGCGGTCGGCATCCTCACCACGCTGACCATCCGCGAACCGGAAAAGAAAATCTCCCTCACCACCACCGAGCGTGAAGCGCACACGCGGGAACGCTTTGCCGCGGCCGGACTTTCCGGCTGGCTGCTGACCGCCACGGCGTGGTTCCACAGCGCGGTGCTGGCGCCCTTCATCGACTTCATCCAGCGCTACAAATGGCAGGCCGTTCTGATGCTGGCGCTGATCGCGGTCTACCGCATCTCCGATGTGGTGATGGGGGTGATGAGCAATCCCTTTTACCAGGAAATGGGCTTCACCAAGGACGAGGTGGCGACCGTATCCAAGGTCTACGGTGTGGTCATGACCATCGCCGGCGCCGGTCTCGGTGGCCTGCTGGTGATGCGCATGGGCGTGATGCGCACGCTGTTCCTGGGCGCAGTGCTGTCCGCGGCGACCAACCTGCTGTTCGTGTGGCTGGCCGGCCGCGGCCACGATGTCGGCGCGCTGGTGTTCACGATTTCGGCGGACAACCTCTCGGCCGGCATCGCGTCCTCCGCCTTCGTCGCCTATCTCTCCAGCCTGGTGAACCAGGCGTATTCGGCCACCCAGTACGCCCTGTTCACCTCGGTCATGCTGCTTATGCCCAAGTTCATCGCGGGCTTTTCCGGCGAGTTCGTCGATGCGTTCGGCTGGGCGAATTTCTTCACCGGCACCGCGCTGATCGGGGTGCCGGTGCTGTTGCTGGTTTGGCTGGTGGGGCGACAGGCAGACCGGCTTGTACGAAGACAACATGAGGACAAGCCGGTCTGAGGCTTGTTCCTCGCCTGCCGTCCCGTGTGTAAACAACGATGATCGAATTCTCCCTCCTCGCCGGCCTCCTCGCCGGCCTCCTCGGCGGGGTGCACTGCGTCGGCATGTGCGGCGGCATCGTCGCGGCCTTCTCGTTCCGCGCCGACGGCACGCACCCGCCGTTCCGCATGCATCTGGCCTACAACCTGGGACGGGTGTCGTCCTACGTGCTGTTCGGCGCACTGGCCGGCGCGCTCGGCGCCACGTTCAAGCTGGCGGATTTCATGCCGGTGCAGCTGCTGCTGTACGCGCTGGCGCAGGTCGTGATGATTCTGCTCGGCCTGTACCTGGCCGGATTCAATCGATGGGTGCTGGTGTTCGAACGCGCCGGCGGCGCGGTGTGGCGCGTGGTGAAGCCGCTGTTCCAGAAACTGCTGCCGGTGAAGTCGCTGCCGCAGGCGGTGCTGGCGGGCATGGCCTGGGGCTGGCTGCCGTGCGGGCTGGTGTACTCGGTGCTGGTATCGGCCTTGGCAGCGGGCAGCGCCACGTCAGGCGCCGCGCTGATGCTGGCATTCGGGCTCGGCACCCTGCCGAATCTGCTGGGAATGGGGCTGTTTGCCCGCCAGATCCAGCCTTTCATGCAGCGCCTGTGGGTGCGCCGCGCGGCAGGGCTGATGGTGGCGGGGTTTGGGGTGTGGGGTCTGCTCGCGCTGGCTTATTCGACGTTCACCCACCCCTGAAACGGCGCATGGCGGCATGGACTGCCGCGGCTGAAGCTTATTTGTAGAACTTCTGGTTGAACACCAGCTCGTACGTGGGTTCACCGGCCACTTCGACGGTGGCGGTGAATTTCAGCGTGTCAGGCGGCGTGACCCGGAATTCGCCCAGGTAATAAATCGCAGTGCCTTCCTTGATCTCGCGCATCGCTATATTGGCCAGTTGCTGGTTGAGATTGGTGACATAGATGGTGAGCCTGGCCGGCACCGGCGAGAGCACGCCAACGTCGTTCTTTTTCAGCACCGACATCGTGACCATTCCACGCGTCTTGCTGCGCTCGATCTTGTAGGCGCGCGCGACTTCCGGCAACAGTTCGTTGGTGGTGAGGGCGTTGTAGTGAACTTCATACGGGCCGAATTTCTGCGCGATTTCAGCGTGGGCAACAGCGGTGACGGAACACAGGCACAGGGCGGCAAGCAGGCGCTTCATGGTCTCTCTCCTTTTATTGTGGGCGATGCTGTCTGAATTGTAGGCGCTTATTGCAGCGTGGTAAGCCAGGCGCTCAGCGCGTCGAGCACGCGGCTGACCGCCAGATTGGCCGCCTGCGCGGCACCGGCCGCATCATAGGTCGTCAACGGCACCTGCTGTTCTAACATGCGGCGCCCCAACAGGGCACGCTGCTTCAGGTCGACCAGCTCGGCACGCAGCACCAGTCGCATCTGGCCCGGCTCGCTGGCAGCGTCGTGATAAAACTCGACCAGTTCGGTGTCCAGCAGCATGTCGCCGCGCACATAGCCGCCGGCGGCACTGACATTCCAGGCGCCCTGGCGGTCGAGCCGGGTGCGCATGAGGTCGGCAAAGCGCTTGCCGGGACGCTCGGTCCAGCGCGCGAACTGGTACTGGCCGCGGGTGCCGGCGCTGCTGCTGAAGACGAGCTGGTCGGTGTCGTAAAAGCTGCCGGTGGTGGTGTCGAGCACCAGCAAGGTTTGCGCGTCGGCGCGCAGCGGGGCGGGGTCGGTGGCAGGAACGGGGTCGTTCAGCACGTAATACACCACGGCGGGGATTTTGGTCTTTTCACCAAGGTTGATGCAGCCGGTCAGCACCAGGCTCAACGCGGCAAAGACAAGGGCGGCTTTCATGGCATTTTTTCTCCGGGGCCGAGCCGCTGCTGGCCCGGGCCGAACAGGATGTCGCGCGGGTTGGACAGGCGCTGTCCGGCGGTGTTGAGGGTTTCGGCGCTGGTGCGCACGTCGCGGCTGATGTTGGTCAACTCCAGCGTACTGGTTTCGGTGAGTTGCTGGATTTGCCCGGAAATCAGACTGGCTTCGTGCTGCAGTTTTTCCATCGCGACGGTGGCCTCCTTCAGCGCGACGTCGGCGTTCTCTCCGATGCTGGTAATGCTGCCCTCGGCGCGGGTGGCGGCCTGGCTGATGCTGGCGCCGGCAAAGCGGAATTCGTCGGAGGCGTCGCGGATGCCCTGCACCACGGCGTCGAGACTTTGCTTGTTGGCGGCCAGGTGGGCGGACAATTCGTCGAGGTTGGCCAGCGTCTGGCTGATGGCGCGCTGGTTTTCGTCCGACAGCAGCGTGTTCATGCGTTCCAGCACCTGGGCACCGTTTTCCGCCATCAGGGACACCGCGGTGGCGACCTTGTCGATGTCGGAGCTGCCCTCGGCGATCACCGGATAGCGCTCGCCCTGGGGCACCGCATCAAGCAAAGGCGCATCGCTCGGGCCGTTGTTGATTTCAACCGACGCGATGCCGGTCACCAGGTTGCGCTTGATGTAGGCCTCGGCGCCGACATGCACCGGCACGCCCTCGTCGATGCGGGCGGTGACGCTGACGGCTTCGTCGTTGCCCGTGGCGAAACGATAGCTGTCGACCACGCCGACCTTGATCCCGCGAATCTTCACTGGGCTGCCGACCGCCAACCCGTCGAGCGACTGCTGCTTAAAATAAAGCGTGTAGTTCTGATAGGCGACGCGATCGGTCAAACCCGTCAGCCACACGACGGACACGATCATCAGCGCAATCACCGCCAGCACCAGGGTGCCCACCAGGGTGTATCGGCCTTCAGTTTCCATGCGGGGTTTCTCCTTTCGACACCCGTGCGGCGAAGTAATCGCGCAACCACGGGTCGTCGATGGTTTTCAGTTCGGCCACCGTGCCGCTGCCCAGCACACGGCCGTCCGACAGCACGATGATGCGGTCAATAATTGAAAACAGTGTATCCAAGTCGTGGGTGACGAGGAATACGGTGAGGCCGAGACTGTCGGCCAGCAGCCGGATCAGCGCATCGAAGGCACGCGCCGAAGTCGGGTCAAGGCCGGAGGTCGGCTCGTCCAGAAACAGCAGTTCGGGATCCAGCGCCAGCGCGCGCGCCAGCGCCACCCGCTTGCGCATGCCGCCTGACAGCTCGCTCGGGCGCTTTTTGGCGGCGTCCGGCGGCAATCCGGCCAGCGCGAGTTTCAGCCGCGCCAGCTGGCGGCAGGTGATGTGGGGCAGGTCGGTATGCTCGAACAGCGGGGTGGCGACGTTGTCCTCCACATTCATTGAGGAAAACAGCGCACCATCCTGGAACAACACGCCAAAGCGTTGACGCAGCTGGTTCATCCTCTCGGGCGTGCTGTCCAGAACCGACTGCCCGAACAGCTCGATGCGGCCGGCCTGCGGCTTCAGCAGACCGATGATTTCGCGCAGCAGCACCGACTTGCCGGAGCCGCTGCCGCCAATCAGCGCGACCACTTCGCCGCGCACAACGGAAAGATCCAGATCGCGATGAATGCTGTTCCCGCCCAGCGTGGTGACGAGGCCGCGAACGTCGATGACGGCGTCTGTCATCAAATATCCAGCTTGACGAACATGATGGCAAAAATGGCGTTGAGGATGATGATGGCGACCAGGCTCTGCACCACGGTGGAGGTGGTGTTGGCGCCGACGCTGCGCGCATCGCGGGTGACCGTGAGCCCCATACGGCAGGCGATCAGCGCGATGAAAATGGCGAACACCGGCGCCTTGCCCAGCCCCACCAGCAGGGTTTTCAGGTCCAGCACGTCCGCCACCCGGTCCATGAACATGGAATAGGAGATATCGAGCTGCTGCTGGGTCACCAGCATGCCGCCGGCCATCCCGGCGATGTCGCCGATGAAGACCAGCAGCGGCAGGGCAAGCAGCAAGGCCAGGATGCGCGGGATCACCAGCACCGCCAGCGGCGACAGGCCGAGTGTGGTGATGGCATCGATTTCCTCGGTCACTTTCATGGTGCCGATCTGCGCGGTAATGGCAGCACCGGTGCGCCCGGCCACCAGGACGGCGACGATGATCGGCGACACCTCGCGCAGGATCGCCAGCAGCAGGCCGTCGATGACAAAGATGTTGGCGCCGTATTGCTGCGCCTGCGAACCCAGCAGGTAGGCGAACACCACGCCGAGCAGGAACAGCATGCCGATCACGATGGGAATCGCGCCGACGAACACCGTGCTCACCTGGGCGCCGAATTCGCGCCAGCGCCAGCGCCCCGGGTTGCCCATCAGCGCCGCCAGTTCGAAGAACAGGCGGCCGACGAAGTCGAGCAGGCCGACGACATGGCCCCACACTGCGATGCTGCCGCGCCCGGTGAGGGCGAGCACGCCTTCGCTGCGCGGTACGGGCTGCGCGGCGGTGTCGGCGCGGTGCTGCGCCACCAGATTGAACATCGCCAGTTGTTGCGGCTGAAACGCGCGCAGTTCCGGCATCGGGTCGCTGGCATGCGGGCACGCGGCGGCCAGCAGCAGCCACGCGCCGTTGGTGTCGAGCTGGGTGACGCCGGCGCCGTCGAGAATGCGCACCGACTTACCTGCAAGCCGGGGCAGCGCGGGCGCGGCATCGGCATGCCAGACGCCGCTGACGATCAGCGCGCCCTCGGCTTCATCGAAGTGCGCGCTTGCTTCCGTCACGTCAGTCCCAATGGATTATTGGGGTCGATGCCGGGCATGAAAGGCCGGCCGCGCTCGCGGTGGGTGACCTGATAGACGCAGCCGATCCAGTTGCCGATCACCGCCTCGGCGGTGTCGTGCCAGGTGTTGTCGATCAGGGGCAGCAGGAGCGCCTCGGGAAAGGCCAGCGTCTCGCCCGCCTGCGTACGGCGGGTGAACTCGGCCAGCAGGGCCTGCGCCTGGCGGTCGAAGTAGCGCGCCGGGAAGGGCGGCCAATGGGACAGGTTTCCGGCCGCGGCCAGCAGCAGGTCGCGCTTGTATTCCTTCAGCAGCGACACCGTGTCGTATTCGGGATGACCCTGGAAGAACACCGTGCGCAGGCCGTCGTGGCTCACCGCCAGATGCACCCCGGCTTCCGCGCTTTCGACCAGCACCTTGAGCCCCGCCGCCGCGAACTGCGCGCGCGAGACGTCGTTCCAGCGCGAGTGCGGCACGTCGAAGCGCGTGTTGACGTCGGCCACCAGCGGATGCCGGCCGTCGGTGACGCGGTGCTCGAACACGCCCCAGATTTTCTGCGGCTGCTTCACCCGCGTCTGGCCGTGACGAAACTGCATCACCGCATGGGTGGCCAGGCACGAGCACAGCGTCGAGGTGACGTTGTCCCAGGCCCAGTCGATCACCTCGATCAGCGGCTGCCAGAACGCTTCATCGGCCAGGTTGGGGTAGCTGACGTTGGCGCCGGTGATGATGAGCGCGTCCAGCCCCTTCTCGCGAATATCCTCGAAGCTTTCGTAATACTGCGCGATGTGCGCACGCGCCGTTTCGTTGCGCGGCAGCGTCGGTAGGGTGAACGGATGCATGTAGAACTGCGCGATCGGGTTGGATTCGCCGACCAGCCGGTAGAACTGCCGCTCGGTCGCTTCCAGCGCCGCGTCCGGCATCATGTTCAGCAGGCCGACATGCAGCTCGCGGATTTCCTGATTGGCCGCGCGCTCGGTCGACAGCACCGTGATGCCGTCGCCGCGCAGGCGGTCGAAGGTGGGCAGGGTGTTATGCGCGACCAGCGGCATGGTTCAGCCCTAGCCCTTCCGCGCAATGGCGGTTTCCAGCAGCGCCAGAAAATCGCGCTCGTCGCGCACCTGCGCCACTTCCTGCGAGGTCACGGTATAGCCGTGCGGGCCGGCAATCGCCTCGTAGCGCGGAATGCGCGAATGAAACAGGTGCGGAAACACCCAGCGGGCGAAATCGTCGGGCTCGACCTGGGCCACGTATTCAAGGCCTTTTTCCCTGAGATACAAGGGCAGGTGCTCGGCGAGGAAGGCCGGGCGCAGATACAGCGGCTTGGGGTCGGACTGCGCACGTTTGATCAGCGTGTCCTCTTCCTCGCGCGTGGTGGTCTGGATGTAGAGGATCAGCGTGTGCGCGGCCAGGAGTTCGACCACCCCGGGCTCGTCCAGTTCGCACAGGCTGCCGCCGACGTCGTTGACGAAATGCGGGTAGCCGTAGATGTCCTGGCCCTTGCGGATGAAGCCCGGAACGTCTCGCATGGCGGCAATCTCGCCGTCGCGATACGCGGCCTGGCGGCGCGAGAACTCGTCCAGCGGCAGCCCGCCCCACGCCGGCCCGCCGAGCTTGCCGACGAAGGTGAGCACCGGCCCGAGGTCGTGAATCTTGATGTTGTTCTTGATGTCGATCCAGTCGCGCCGCAACAGGTCGCGCAAAAACGGCACCTGCATCGCCTGCTGCTTGATCAGGTCGAGAATCGGCTCGTCGAGGTAACGCGTGCCGATGCGGTAGTCGCCGGAAAAGTGGAACCAGTCGTGGCCGCGCAGCATGGAGGAGATGTGCGTCTTGCCGACGCCGGACATGCCAAGCAGGGTGATCCGCTTGGTCGGCCAGGCGCGGAAGGTATCTGGAGTGAAATGCATGGGAGCGTTTTCGTGAGATTAGCGCGAAGCCTACCGAAAAGCCTCCCAATACAAAAGGGCGCGATAAACGGCGCCGGGGATTTCAAGCTGGCATTGGCCAAGTGGTGGCCGTCACCATCAAGTAGCCCGGGGGCAAGGCATACATCGCGCCCGAACCCGCCGGGACGACTGCTATGGCTTTTTCGCCATGTCCGACTTGAGGGTTTTAAAGACCGGCCCCCACGAGGGATGGCCGGATTCCGCCGGGGTCAATTCAAATTTAGGATCGAGTTCCAGCGCCTTGCGGAATTCGTCGCGGCACGCTTTTTCCCGCGACTGCGCGCAATGCATGAAAGCAAGATACTTGTGCGCCGCGACTTTGTCGGAGTTCAGGAACAACCCTGCGGAGGACGCTCGCTGCAACAATCGGGGCGCGTTTTTATAATCCCCGTCTTCGTAAGCCCGAATTCCCGCCGACAAGTCCTGCTCCGCCTTGCGGGGGGCAAACTTATCCAGACCGCTATCCCGCATGATGGGCGCAGCGCAGGCCGTCATCAGCAGGGTGGCGCAAAGCAGCGCACCTATCCGCATCATCGTCATGTCCTTACTTGAATTTGTGCCTGATCTTGTGCGACTTGCCGGGTTCCGGATTCACGATAACACGATAGGGTTCGAACGCCTGATTGCGTATTTCCACCTCGTGCTTGCCCGGCTCAAGTTGCAACATGGCGAGCGGGGGCGATACGCCGACGCGCCTGCCGTCGACAAACACCTCGCCCCAGGGCGAAATCGCCAGCCTCACAGTGGCTTTCGCCTGCGCCACCGCAGCAGGCGCTTGGGGAATTGCCGATGCAGCCACTGCGGGCGCGGCCTTTGGCTTCGCCAGGGGTGCTGCTGGCTTCGCTGGGGGGGCTGCTGGTTCCGCCAGGGAGACTGCAATCTCGCTGGCGGGGGCAGCCGTCGGGGGAGGCGTGTTGACATGCGCCGCTTCGAGCATTGGCGCAGCCGGGGCAGGGCGCTCGGCGTGCTGTGGCGGGCGCCCCTGCCAAACCATCACAAACGCGGCAACGAGCAACACCGGGATTGCCAGCAGGAAGCGCGGGCGGCGCAATGGTGAATGGCCCAGAAACGAGGCGATTCTTGCTTGAATGCCCCGCCCGCTGTCCGCTGGCGGCATTGCAAACACACCGCTGGCCTGGTGTGGCAGCAAGTAGAGCGTCGCGTCTTGCTGCGCCGCCGTGGTCCTGCTTGCCTGCACGGGTTTCCCCGGCTGCTTGCTGGCGGCAGGCTGGCGTGCCTTCTGGGGGATAAGGGCTTCCTGCCCCAGATCGCGGGCGAATTCCCTGGCGGTCTGGTAGCGGTCTTCAGGCCGCTTTGCCAGGGCCCGGCTGATGATCCGGTCGAACACCGGCGGCACCCCGAGGTTGACCGTACTGGGCGGCGCGGGGTCTTCATGCAGGATCTTGTACATAATGGCACTGAGGTTATCGCCATTGAAAGGCGTGACCCCCGTCAGCATTTCGTACAACACCACCCCCAGCGCAAAAATATCTGTTCTGCCATCCGTGGCTTGGCCCGCCACCTGCTCCGGCGCCATGTACTTGGGCGAGCCCAGCACGGTGCCGGCCTGCGTGCGCGAACCGGTAGGAATCTGGGCAATGCCAAAATCCATGATTTTGACGTCACGATTCGGCGTGATCATGATGTTGGCAGGCTTGATATCACGATGGACCACGTGGTTTTCATGCGCGTAGTTCAATGCGCTCGCAATTTGCGCCGCGATCCTGCCGATCAGGTCTGGCGGAAAAACCAAACCGGAATCGAGCATCTCGCGCAGCGACTCCCCCTCCACGTATTCCATCGCGATATAGGCGACATCGTCGGTCTCGCCGACGTCATAAATGGTGACGATATTGGAATGACTCAATCGTCCTGCGGACTTGGCCTCGCGGTAAAAGCGCGCTTCGAAATCGGCACGCTCTTCCTTTGACAGATCGAGGTTGATCGTCTTGATGGCGACGGTGCGCTCAATCAGCGGGTCAACCGCTTTGTAGACCGCGCCCATCGCGCCCTGCCCAAGCGCCGAGACCACTTCATAACGACCGAATTTTGTTTGGCTGACCATGCGGGCGGGGACGGGTGACTTGCTTTAAGGTGATTCCAGGTGAGAGAATTCTCGACAGGTCAAGTATAACAAACACCAAGAGACTACCGTTTTGCCACACCCCGCCGCCTCAGCCCCCCTATCGCTCGAAATCGCCGCCAGGTCCGACCCCGGATTGCTGCGAAGTCTGAACGAGGACAGCATTGCCACAGTCAACGAACTGGGCCTTCTGGTGCTGGCGGATGGGATGGGCGGCTACCAATCCGGCGACGTAGCCAGCAGCCTGGCCACCCACATCATCGTGGAGGGACTGACCCGTGGCTTGCAGGGCAGGCCGGACACCCGCAGCGATGTTGCCGAATTGGTGCGAACCAGTGTTGAAAGAGCCAATCGCGCGATTTTTCTGGAAGGCCAACAACGCGCGCAGCGCACTAACAGCACTCAAGATCAGGCCATGGGTTCAACCGTGGCGCTCCTGCTGTTTCGGCATCATCGCGTCGCGATTGCGCATGTCGGCGATTCCCGCGTCTATCGACTGCGTGCCAACCACCTGGAATTGATGACGCACGACCATTCCTTATTGCAGGAGCAAATCGACCAGGGAATGCTCAGCGCCGAGGCCGCTGCAACTTCGCACAATCGCCACCTGGTCACGCGTGGGCTGGGCCTGCAGGCTGAGGTGGAGGTTTCCATTGTCGAGGATGATGTCCTGCCGGGCGATATCTACATGGCCTGTTCGGATGGTCTGAACGATATGGTGGATAACGCTGATATCGAACGGGTGCTTGGTGCGCTCCAGGTCAATTTGCCCCTCGCCGCCAGCCAACTGGTGATGATTGCTAACGACAATGGCGGGGAAGACAACATCTCCGTGATCCTGGCAAAAGCCGGGCCGCATTCCACACCAGCCGCGAAGAAGAAGGGTTTCTTCGCCTGGTTATTCGGACGTTAAACCCGTATGGCAAAATTGATCGTCAGTCAAAATGGTGAAGTCATTGAAAACTGCTTCCTCAACGGAGACATCTTCACGATCGGCAGCCAAACCGACAGTGACCTGTGCCTTGCCATCATGGGGATCAGCAGATCTCACGCCCGCATTACTTCAGTCGGCAACGACGACATCCTGGAAGACCTGGATAGCACCAATGGCACCTTGGTGAATAGCCAGCCCATCACCCGACACATCCTGCAAAATAATGATGTCATCGAAATTGCCAATATCCAGATCCGCTACCGCAACCATAAAGCCATCGATGGCCCGAGTTTCGACAGGACGATGATCATTCAAGCCTCAGCGTTGGAAAGCGGCGCGCAATCTCAAGCGGTTGGCGCCTATGCGCTGGCGACGGCAAAGAAGGCGCGGCGCTTCAAGAAAGGCGCGCGCCTGGGTTTGATCCGGGAATTTAAGGGCACCTACCCCGGCGAGGAAATCGAATTGTCTCAGGTGCTCCATACCTTTGGCGTCCCCGGAAAACAGGTTGTGGTGATCAATTCCCGTCCGCACGGCTATTTCATCACCCATGTCGAGGGGAAAAAGCCCGCGCGCGTGAACGGCAAATCCATCGGTTTTGAACCCCGGCCACTGACGCCCAACGATGTGATCGAAGTTGGAGATGAGAAGCTGCTGTTTCTGCTCAAATAAGGGCCAAAAAGGCCGCCCATACAATAAAACACCGCCATGACCGTTCCCCGCCGCCCCATCCTGTCCCTGCTCGAAACGCGCGTCCTCGGCGTGCTGTGCGAGAAGCAGCACACCGTACCCGACACCTATCCGCTGTCGCTCAACGCCCTGGTGGCCGGCTGCAACCAGAAGACCAGCCGCCATCCGATCATCGAGGTCAGCGAGGCCGACGTGCTGTCCACCATCGACAGCCTCAAGGGGCCGGCCCTGATCATCGAAACCAGCGGCGGCCGCGTCACCCGCTACGCCCACAACATGGAACGGGCCCTTCACCTGCCCTCGCAGTCCGTTGCCCTGCTCACCGCACTGATGCTGCGCGGGCCGCAAACCGCGGGCGAGCTACGCATCAACAGCGAGCGCCTGCACCGCTTCGCCGACATCTCGGCGGTGGAAGGCTTTCTGCAGGAATTGGCGGAACGGCCTGAAGGCGCGCTGGTGGTCGAACTGCCGCGCCAGCCCGGTTCGCGCGAGAACCGCTGGGCCCACCTGCTCTCCGGCGTACCCGTCATCGAGGACGCCCCTGCCCCGGCGTCCCCAGCTGCCCTTTCCACCGATGTCACCGTGGGCGAGATCGGCGCACTCAAGGCCAAGGTGGCGAGGTTGGAGGAAGAAGTCAACGCGTTGAAGGCTTTGGTGGGCAAGCTTTGCAATGAGCTCGGGGTGTCGGGCTGATCGGCTTGCAGCCGATTTTCTGCCTGTCCGCATGCCCCGGGCACCAGGCGCGACGCCGGCGGAATGGCAGGTGTCGCGCCAACAAGGGGAATTACTGAGTAGACCGCCCCCGAGCCTGGCAAAGCCGAGTACCATCAGGCGGGCTTGTGTACCCCCGGTACACAGACCTCCTTCGGAAAGACCGTGATGATCCACACTCGCCTCGTCTGAGGCGGCGTTTCCGACTGTGGAGGCCGCAACCTTCTGTTGCCGGCCCGACAAGCGCAGCCCTCCCTTGGGTCGTTGCACGCTTTCCACGGAAACAACCATGTCAAAAACAGCAAACGGTCCCACCCTTGCCGGCAAAGCGACGGGCCTCGCGGCCGAAGTCCGGCGCCAGAAGGCCTTGCTTAAAACGGGGGCCTTGCAGAACGCGATCCTCAACAGCGCCAATTTTTCGAGCATCGCCACCGACGAGAAGGGCGTGATCCAGATCTTCAACGTCGGCGCCGAGCGCATGCTGGGCTACGCCGCCGCCGACGTCCTGAACAAGATCACGCCGGCCGACATTTCCGATCCGCAGGAAGTGGTCGCGCGCGCCAAAGCCTTGAGCATCGAGCTCGGCACCCCGATTACGCCGGGCTTCGAAGCACTCGTATTCAAGGCCTCGCGCGGCATTGAGGACATCTACGAGCTGACCTACATCCGCAAGGATGGCAGCCGCTTCCCGGCGGTGGTGTCGGTCACGGCGCTGCGCGACGCGCACAACGCCATCATCGGCTACCTGCTGATCGGCACGGACAACACCGCGCGCAAGCAAGCGGAAGCGGCGCTGCTCAAGGCGGGGGCGCTGCAGAGCGCGATTTTCAACAGCGCCAATTTCTCGAGTATCGCGACTGACGCAAAGGGCGTGATCCAGATCTTCAACGTCGGTGCCGAGCGCATGCTGGGCTACACCGCCGCCGACGTGATGAACAAGATCACCCCGGCCGACATTTCCGACCCGCAGGAAGTGGTCGCGCGCGCAGAGGCATTGAGCGTCGAGCTCGGCACCCCGATCACGCCGGGCTTCGAGGCACTGGTGTTCAAGGCCTCGCGCGGGATCGAGGACATCTACGAGCTGACCTACGTCCGCAAGGATGGCAGCCGCGTTCCGGCGGTGGTGTCGGTCACGGCGCTGCGCGACGCGCAAAACGCCATCATCGGCTATCTGCTGATCGGCACCGACAACACCGCGCGCAAGCAGGTGGAAGCAGAGCGGGCCCAGCTCTACAAGGCGCTGCAGGACAAGAACGCCGAACTGGAGAGCGCCAAGGCCGTGGCGGAAAAAGCCAACCTGGCGAAATCGAATTTCCTGTCCAGCATGAGCCATGAGCTGCGCACGCCGCTCAATGCCATCCTCGGCTTTGCCCAGTTGCTGGAGACGGGTGCGCCGGCGCCAACGGCCACGCAGATCATCAGACTGCACCAGATCATCAAGGCCGGCTGGTATCTGCTGGACCTGATCAACGAAATCCTCGATCTCGCGGTGATCGAGTCCGGCAAGCTCTCGCTGTCGCTGGAACCCCTGTCGCTGTCCGACGTG
>NCGX01000034.1 GCA_002256995.1 Hydrogenophilales bacterium 16-64-40 | reverse complement strand
CCGGGTGGCGGCAGGCAGTCCGATCCTGGCGCAGGAAAACATCGAGCGGCACTACCAGTTCGACCCCGCGATGTTTTCGCCGCGCGCGGACTATCTGCTTACGGTGCGCGGCATGAGCATGAAGGACGCCGGCATCCTCGACGGCGACCTGCTCGCGGTGCATCGCAGCGCCGAGGCCCGTGCGGGGCAGGTGGTGGTGGCGCGGATCGGCGACGAGGTCACCGTCAAGCGCTTCCAGCAGCGCGGCCACACCGTGCAGCTCATGCCGGAAAACCCCGACTTCGAGCCCATCGTCGTCGACCTCAAGCGCCAGGAGCTGGTGATCGAAGGCATCGCGGTGGGGGTGATCCGCAGCGGCAAGAGTCTGTGAGCGTGGTCTGCGGCGGGACGGGACGGCTGTCGGGGGGGCTAATGGACGAGTTGTTTGGGCGGGCGCGCTCGACTTGCCCCAACAGGTGCACAAGATGTTCAAGGAAGGCGAACTGGAGTCGGAATCAACTACCGAGGAATCCTCTGTAGTTCAAACCGAAGGTGGTGCTTTCACCCTGTCTCGACACGCGCTCGTTATCAGGGAACACTCACAGCAGCTTGACTCATGACTTGACTTACAGTTTACTTATCGCATGGCCTATCAACCCCAATTCACCATTACGCCCAGCCTGCTTTCGCAGGTGGAAGCGATTGCTGCCTTGCGGGAGCGGATTCTGGGGGCGGCTGTCGAGTTGACGTGGATTCCGGCGCTGCAAAAGGACACGCGCACGCGGAATGTCCACGCTTCAACCGCGATCGAGGGCAATCCGCTTACGCTGGAGCAGGTGCAGGCGCTGGAGGAGGGGCGCGAACTGGCCATCTCCGGCGAGCGTGCCAGACGCGAGGTGATCAATTATTTTGCCGGATTGCGCTATGTGGAAAAGCGCGCTTCGCTCAAGCGCATCGGCCACGACCATGTCCTTGAACTGCACCGCATCCTGGCGGGCAAGGTGATGGATCAGGGGGCGGCAGGACAGTACCGAACAATCGCGGTGCGGGTGGGCCATTTTGTGCCGCCGCCTCCGTTGGAGGTGTCCGGGCTGATGTTCGAATTACTCGAATGGTGGAATAAGGAATCGACGAAGCTTTCGCCGGTGTTGAGCTCGGCCATTCTGCATCACCGGTTCGAGACGATCCATCCCTTTGCCGACGGCAACGGGCGAACGGGCCGGGCGCTGGCCTTGTGGGAGCTATATCGGCGCGGCTTCGATACGCACCACATTTTTTCCGTTGACGAGTTCTACTGGGAAGACCGGCCACGCTATTACAAGGAACTGGATGCGGTGCGGAAGGCAGGCGAGGATTTGAGCGGCTGGCTGGAGTATTGCGCAGAAGGGCTGCAGCAAACGCTGGAACGGGCATGGCTGAGGGTGCAGACGTTTAGCGTGAATGCGCCGGCCAAGCTGGTGTTGCGGCCTAAACAGGAGCAACTGCTCAATCTGCTGCGCGACCACCATAGCCTGGCCCCGGCGGAAATCTGGGCCACCCTGGGTGTCTCGCGCCAAGGCGCGATGGATATGCTCCATCCGCTGCTGGAGGCAGGACTGGTCGAGAAGGTCGGCGGCAAGAAAACCGGACGCTACGTCCTCAGGAAACCATGAGTACGCTCTGAGCGATAACCGACCTCAGCCCACAATTTCTCCCATCCGGGGCGCAACTGCGCGCCGACCCGAACCCAGCCTGCGCCCGCATCCGCTGACTGGAAAACTCCAGGGCATGCAAGATGTCAGCCTGACCTACAGCTACCGCATCACCCTGACTGTGCAGGTGACAGAAAACGAAATCCTGCTCCTCGATATCGGCAGCCATGATCGGCAGCCATGACGAGGTATGCGGGTGAATGGGAGCGGGGCAGAAAAACGAAAATCCATAACCAAGGCGTTGTGGCGCTCTCTCACTGCCCCGCGTCGGGCACGAACTTCAGCACGTTGCCGTTGATGCAGTAACGCTTGTGGGTAGGCGGCGGGCCGTCGTCGAAGACGTGGCCGAGGTGGATGCCGGAACTGGCGCTGCGTACTTCGACGCGCTTCATGCCGTGGTCGCCGTCTTCATGCAGGCTGATGGCGCCTTCCACCGGGTCGAAGAAGCTGGGCCAGCCGGTGCCGCTTTCGAACTTGGTGCTGTTGCGGAACAGGGGCGCGCCGCTGATGGGGTCGACAAAGGTGCCGGGGCGATTTTCGTCCAGGTGCGATCCGCTGAAGGCGCGCTCGGTGCCTTGCTCGAAGGCGATTTTCTGCTGCGCGGGCGTCAGCAGCCGAAACCCCAGCCATTTCCAGAAGGCGGTCTGCTCGCCGCTGTAGCCGGTATAGCGGGAGACTTCGCGGCCCTGCTCGAACAGCACGATGGTGGGGGTGGCGAACAAGGCCTTTTCCAGCTTCCAGCCGGTGGGCGGATTGGCGTTCAGCGTGCTGGTCACGGCAACGGGGGACTGCCAGTGGTCGAGGACGTCGGCCTTGAACTGCTTGCAGAACGCGCAGTCCTCCGCTTCGAACACCACCAGTTGCCGCTCGAAGGCCAGGGCCTTGCCGTCGAGCCGGGGCGCGGCCGGGGGCGTTGGCGCGGCGCTGTTCGAGCCGGGGTATTTCACGCCGGTGCCGCCCAGGCCGCAATAGCCCTTGGGGTTTTTCTTCAGGTAGTCCTGGTGGTAGTCCTCGGCGGGAAAGTAGGTCTCGAGCGGGGCGATTTCGGTGGTGATGGTGCCGCGCCCGGCCTGGGTCAGCGCCTGCTGGTAGGCGTCGCGTGTTTTCAGGGCGACGGCTTGCTGGGCCTGGTTATGGGTGTAGATGGCGCTGCGATAGTTGGTGCCGACGTCGTTGCCCTGGCGGTCGCCTTGGGTGGGATCGTGGCTTTCCCAGAACTTGATCAGCACGGTTTCCAGCGTGGTGCGGGCGGGATCGAAGCTCACCTTGACCACTTCCGCATGGTTGCGCTGGCGGGTGTTGCCGGCACGCACGGCGCGCTCGTGGGCGAGCACGGCTTTGTAGCTGCCCTCGATGTCGCCATTGGCATAGCCGCTTTCCACGTCGACCACGCCCGGCACTTCGGACATGCGCTTTTCCGCGCCCCAGAAGCAGCCCATGCCCAGCACGATGGTGTCGAGCTGGGCAGCGGGGGCGCTCGGTGCCGGTTTGGCGGGCACAGTGGGCGTGTCCCTGGCGCAGGCGCTCAACAGGGTGCCCAGGGACAGGGTCAGCAGGAGGGCTTGCAGCATTCGGGTTGAAGACATGGGCGATTTCTCGTTCGGGTTGCAGTTCATTATGATCGGGGCGTGGGCAAGGCTTGCTGTTCCACACGACTCAGGAATATGAGTCGCACACCGCGGCTATTCCTGACAAATATTGTTAAAAGAACGAACAACCCGCCATGACCCGCTTCGCCGCCATTGACTTCGAAACCGCCAACAACGCCCGCGACAGCGCCTGCGCGGTGGGGGTGGTGATCGTGGAGGACGGTCGCATTGTGGACCGTCTGACCGCGCTGATCCGCCCGCCGTCGCGCCAGTTTTTGTTTACGCATATCCATGGTTTGTCGTGGAATGACGTGAAGGGCGCGCAGCCTTTCGATGCGGTGTGGGCGGGGTTGGCGCGCGAGCTGGCGGGGGTGGCGTTTCTGGCGGCGCACAATGCGCCTTTCGACAAGGGTGTGCTGGGCGCCTGCTGCGAGTCCTACGGGCTGGCGGCGCCCCTGCTGCCTTTTGTGTGCACGGTGAAGCTGGCGCGGGCGCGCTGGGATCTTCGCCCGACCAAGCTGCCTGATGTGTGCAGCTACCTGGGCATCGACCTGCGGCATCACCAGGCGGATTCGGATGCCGAGGCGTGCGCGCGGATCGTGATGGCGGCGCAGGCGGACGGGTGGTGCTACGGGGCCTAGTGTCACGTCCCCTGGCTGCCGCGCACGTCCCTTTTAGTTTCCTTCCTGTTCCCCCACCGGCTCGGCGTCGTGCATCTGCGGATGCGCGGTGCGTAGCCAGCCTGCCTCGCTGTCCCAGAACACGGGCTTTTCGGTCTGCAGCATGTGGAGCAGGTTGCGGTAGTCCTCCGAGCCCAGGTTGGTCAGGCGGAACAGTTCGGTGAGGCGGGTCGCGCTGCGCAGGATGATGCGCCCGCGACCGGATTTGTCGGGCGAGCCGGAGGGCATCCACTCGGCATAGTAGTGACCAATATTCACAACAGCCATCGTCGTTCTCCTTGGGGTCGATCCACTCTAAAAATAGGCGGTTTTGCGTCGCGCGTCGGGGTGCTGCGCACCGCCAACGCGGATGCCAGTTGCCGCTCCGCGGCCTGAATTCGGCCTTGCCAGCCCCCGAGTCCCCCGCGTCGCTATTTGGCGACACGCATGAAACAGCTTATGTCGTTGTTCTGATGAACGATTTCGCATAATCCTCCGCGTTCGCCGGATTTTCTGTCGCTATCTGGGGACAGCTGGCCGTGTCTGTTGCACCTCGCAAACCAAAGCGATTCAGTATCTATCTGTTTATTAAGACGATTCCTGGTTGGCACGTGTTCTGCTTAGTAGGATGCCGAGACCCATTCATGGGCTCGAACCTTGTTGCAGCGTTTGCAAACAAGGAATTCATGGCAATGTTCAACTTCGTGCAATCCAGTCAAGGCGAAGTGTCGAGGCGGGAACCGGCACTTAGTCTCCATCATCATGATAGATAAAGAGATTTCATGCTATGCGCGACACCGCACAGACTGCCTTGGCGCTGATCACTAAGCTTAGTTCTCTCGCATGGGATAAGCCCATGGAAACAATCAATTTTATATAGGTAAGGGAATTTGCGATCTTTTATGAGGAAAATGGGCTTGGTAATTGTTGTTCGTCCTTGCGTATAGCCGCTTGGCGAGGTTTCTGGATTTCGCTCGATAAATAGCGCATCAAACCGGTGCCCGTCGCACCATTACGCTGCACGCCTCCCTATTCCGATCAAACAAATACCCTTTTAAATCAATCACTTTAACATGGCATGCTATTTGCTTTTTTGATTTTGTCACTTATGCATTGTTTAGCTGAGCCTGATTTAATGAGGGAAATAAACAAATGAACCATCACATAACGTTACCTGGTGCCATCCTTATTGCTCTCTTCAATCATCAAATTGCTCTGGCAGACACCTCCGCCGACCCGTGCTCCACACGGCCTTAATGGCATAAAAATATGAGGTTCCCCAATGTTTGGTGGTTATGAACATCCGGTTTTAAGTTTGGCTAAGCGGCTGGTCAACCCCCTGATTATTTTATTTTCTCTGGTTGTTGCCGCGACGCTGGAACAGCAAAAATTCGACGGGCTGCATTTGCTGCTCGGCATATTTGCATTCCTGCTGGCGTCCCAAGTGTTTGATGGCTTCGAGTTTTTTGAGACGTCTGTCTCCGCACGGGGCGGCAATGCGAGTTATGCACTCAACTTGTTAATCGCCTGGTTGATTGTGCTGGTCATATTGGGCGCGGTCGGGGTGCTGAGCGGAATCATTGGCGATTACAACGCCCGAGTTCTGTTGTGGTGGGCGTTGATTACACCCTTGTTGCTATTCATTGGACATTCACTGGTGCGCGCATACCTGGAGATGTTGCGAAGCCAGGGCAGCATCCGGCGTGCGGTGATCGTCGGCGCCAATGAGTTGGGGCGCAAGCTGGCAGACAGGATTCATCAGCAACGCAGCTTGATGATGCGAGTCGAGGCGTTTTTCGATGACCGGTCCGGCGATCGCTGCGAGAGCGAACTGAAAAACGTCGTGTTCGGTGGCATCGATGACGTCGCGACGTATGTGGCGGAGCATGAAATCGACCTGGTCTACATCACGCTTCCCATGTTCAATCATCCGAACGTCATGGGTCTGGTCAGCTCGCTCAAGGACACCACCGCATCGATTTATTTCGTGCCCGACGTATTCATGTTCGATCTGGTTCAGGCACGGCTGGATAACGTGAATGGCATTCCGGTCATCTCGGTATTCGAGACCCCGTTGACGGGAATCAATGCTGTCCACAAACGCGTTTTCGATATTGTGGCAGCCGGCCTTATTTTGTTGGCGATCGCACCGCTGATGCTGGTTATTGCGGTGCTGGTGAAAGCCACCTCGAAAGGTCCGGTGATTTTCAAGCAACGCCGTTATGGCGTGGATGGCGATGAAATTCTGGTTTACAAATTCCGCTCGATGAGTGTGTGCGAAGACAATCAAGTTGTCACACAAGCGACCCAAAATGATGCACGCGTGACCCGGCTAGGTGCCATTCTGCGGCGCACTTCACTAGACGAATTGCCGCAATTTCTCAATGTTCTGCAGGGCACGATGAGTATTGTCGGACCACGTCCGCACGCCGTAGCCCACAACGAGCATTACCGCAAACTGATTCATGGCTACATGTGGCGCCATAAGGTCAAGCCGGGCATTACCGGCTGGGCGCAAATCAATGGCTATCGCGGCGAGACCGACACCATCGACAAGATGGAAGGGCGGGTGATTTACGACATTGCCTATCTGAAAAGCTGGTCGGTGTGGCTCGATATAACCATCATCTTTAAAACGATCAAGCTGGTGCTGAAGGATTCCAAGGCTTACTGAGCTTGACGGAAATCAACACTGGAAATGCTGATCAACACGGAGGTGCTAGATGCGTTTGAAAACACATAAGCTTGTTGGGTTGTTTGCTTGGTCGCTGGCGATTCTGGCCGCTTCGCTGCCGGTCGACAGCGTGGCGTCCGTCCAGCGTGTGGCAACGGCAGAGATGGGCGTGGATCGGCCGCCTTCGGTGAGGACGATTGCCTACGGCGCACCCGTCTATTCCGCGTATTCCAGACCCGCGGTGAACGATGCCTCTAGCCGGGGTGCGTCACGTGTTTCAGTCGCGCCGGAAGTCGATCCCTGGACCATGCTTGTCGCCATCCTGGGCCTGATCAGCATGCGTTTGTGGCGTAGCGGAAAAAAGAAGCTGCTGGTGATCCAGTGAGCGGTTCCATTCAGATTCTCTTGAAAACCGTCCAGGCGCAATCGATATGCGGCCGTTAAATCCAACCGAAACACTGGCCTTGCTGGTGGTGCTGGGCATGATGTCGAGCCCGGCCCGTGCAGAGGATTACGAGGATACGTTCACGCCGTATGTGCGCGGGCTATATGGCTATGACAGCAACCTGTTCCGCCTGCAAAACGACCAGGAGGCCAACGCCGTACTGGGCACCACGGATACGTCCGAGTCTTTTTACACGCTGGCAGCCGGCATGGATGTGAATCTTCGCGTCAGCCGCCAGGTCATCAGGGCGCACGCTGAATACAACCAGACGTGGTTCAACCAGTACAAGCTGCTGGATTACGACGGCCGCGATGCCTATTTGAAATGGGATTGGCTGGTGGGGCGGGTGGCTACGGGCGACGTCGGCATTGCGGAAACACTCACCCAGGCAAGCTATACCAACGTCAAGCAGCCGGTCAGTAACCTGATACGCACCCGCCAGCGTTTTTTCCATGCCGCAATCAAACTGGATAACCCGTGGCTCGTGAAGTTCGGCGCGGAAAGAGTCGACACGGACAACAATGCGTCGGTCCAGCAGGCGCTGGATGCCACGGTGGATTCTGTGAATACGGGCGTGCAGTACACCAGCAGCAAGGGGTCGACGGTGGAGCTGATCAGTCGGCGCAGTGATGGCCAGTATCCAAATCGTCAGCTTGTCGGCCAGGCCCCCATCGATAACGATTATCTGCAATGGGATAACGGCGTCGCCGTTGCCTGGGCGCCCTCCGGAAAAACGCAGGTATCCGGCAGGCTGAACTACACCCAGCGTGACTACACAGAAGTGCCGCAGCGCGACTTTTCAGGACTGACCGGGCTTCTGGCAATGGACTGGATGGTGACCGGCAAAACCACGCTGAGGGCGTCGCTTCATCGTGACATCGGCGCGCTGGAAAACGAGACGGCGAGCTACACCCTGAACCAGGGCATCGCATTCGGCGCCGACTGGAAGCCTACCGCCAAGCTGGTATTCAACGCGCAACTCCGCCGTGACGACATCTCTTATGCCGGTGATCCGGGCTTTGTCCTGTCATCGGCGCCGGCCAGGGAGGATCGGCTCACCACTGCGCAGGCTGGCATGCAGTATTCAGTATTGCGCAACACGACGCTCGGCCTGGTGTTGAAAAGAGGGGTGCGTGGCGGCGATGGATTACCGCCTGGGGAGCGGGGATATTGTTCATGTCACGGTGTACGACCATCCCGAATTGCTGCTGGAGACGCGCGTGGACGAGCAAGGCAAAATCGATTTCCCGCTGATCGGGGGGGTGACGGTAGCGGGGGAGAGTGCCAGCACCGCGCAGCGGCTGATCGCGGACGCTCTGGAAAAAGGCGGCTACATCAAGAAGCCGCAGGTCAACCTCATCGTCAAGGCCTATCGCAGCAAGCAGGTTTCGGTCCTGGGGCAGGTCAACAAGCCCGGAAAGTATCCCCTGGAGAGCACCAGCACGATTTCGGACCTGCTGGCGCAAGCGGGGGGCGTGACCCTGGAGGGCGCCGACGATCTCACGCTGATCCGGACTCAGGACGGCAAGTCGCAGCGAACCCGGATCGATACCCAGTCGCTGTTCCAGGACGGGCAAGTTGACTTGAACCATCAGGTCATGGGCGGCGATGTGATTTTCGTGCCGCGCGCCGCGGTGTTCTACATCTATGGCGAGGTGCAGAAACCGGGTGCGTTTCGGCTGGAAAAGAACATGAACGTGATGCAGGCCCTGTCGCTGGGGGGCGGCATCACGCAGCGCGGTACGCAGAAAGGCATCCAGATTCGCAGACAGGGCGCACAGGGTCAGCCGGTGGTGCTGAAAGCCGCGTTGACCGACCCGGTTCAGGAAGGGGATGTGGTGTATGTCAAGGAAAGTCTGTTTTAACAGTCTGCCGGAGGCCGCTCAGCCATGAACATCCTGCAATTTCTGTTGATCCTCAAAGCGCACGCGAAGCTGATGCTGCTCACGCTGACGCTTAGCGTGGCGCTGGTCAGCGGCATCAGCCTGCTGCTCCCCAAAGCCTACACGTCCACCGCCTCGCTGGTGGTGAATGTGCGCGGCGCGGATCCGGTGACCGGTCAGGCCATGCAAAGTCAGCAGATCGCGGGTTATCTGGCGACCCAGGTGGATGTTATCCGAAGCCCCAGCGTGGCACTGAAAGTGGTCGATGAGCTGAAGCTGGCAGAGGAGGCCACGTTCCGGCAGCAATTCCAGCGTGACGTGCAGGCACAGATATCGATTCGCGACTGGTTGGCCGCTACGCTGTTGAGGAATCTGGAGGTGAAGCCGTCAGGCGGGAGCAGCGTGCTCTACGTCACCTATAAGAATGCCGATCCGCAGATGGCGGCGCGGCTGGCCAATGCCTTTGTGCGGGCGTATATCCAGACCAATCTGGAGCTCAAGACACAGCCCGCAAAACAGACGGCGGTTTGGTACGACCAGCAGCTGGCCGTGCTGCGCAACAATCTGGAGCAAAGCCAGGAAAAACTATCCAGCCACCAGCAAAGCAAAGGCATTGTTTCGCTCGACGAAAAGCTGGATATCGAGTCTACGCGGCTGGCGGAACTCTCCAGCCAGATGGTGGCCGCGCAGGGACAGACTTACGACAGCCAGTCCATCCAAAATAACGCCAGCAGTGCATCGGCCAGCGTCATGGACAATCCGGTGGTCCAGGGACTCAAGGGCGAGCTGGCCAGAAGCGAGGCCAAATTCAGCCAGCTGGCACAGCGCGTCGGCAACAATCATCCGGAATACCTGCGCGCCGAGGCCGAGGTGAACAGCTTGCGCGGAGAGCTTGCACGCGAGACCAATACGGCACGGCAAAGCATCAGTACCAATCTGAGTGTGTCGCGCCAGCGCGAAGGCGCTTTGCGCGCCGCATTGGCAGCGCAAAAGGCGAAGGTGTTGGCGCTCAATGCGAACCGGGATGCGGGTTCCGTGCTCGCGCGTGAAGTCGAAAGTGCGCAGCGCATCTACGACCAGGCCCTTGAGCGCTTCAGCCAGACTCAGCTGGAAGGGACCGCCGGTCAAACCGAGATATCGGTATTAAGTTCAGCCGTCGTCCCGCTGGTCCCTTCGACGCCGAACGTGCGTCTTAACGTGGCGCTGTCCGTCATTTTCGGGATCTTGTTGGGCGTGGGCTTGGCGTTGATCAGTGAAATGCTGAACCGACGCGTGCGTTCGATCTATGACGTGGTTGCCGTGTTGGATATGCCGGTGCTGGGCGTGCTGGCGGCAGGGAAAAAACCGCGGCGGTCGTCGCGTGGCCGGCGAGGGTTGCCTGGCCTCAACGCCCCAACGCTGTCTCTGCAGGAGGAGCCGAAGCTATGAACGCCCTGAATGCCGTCCACCTCGTCGATGATGGGTTAGCCCTGGGGAACAAGGAGCCTAATGTCGGCAGACTGCTGCGGGACGCCGGCAAACTGACATCCGCGGATGCCGAGCGTGTCGTGCTGTTGCAGAAAACAGAAAAGCTGCGTTTTGGCGAGGCTGCGATCAAGCTTGGATTGATTAACGAAGCCGATTTGCAGCAAGCGCTGTCGCATCAGTTCGACTATCCCCACTTGTCTCCCGGCGAAGGCCAGTTCAGTCCCGATCTGATCGCCGTCTATGAGCCGTTTGGGCACCAGGCGGAGCAATTGCGGGCGTTGCGCAGCCAGTTGATGATGCGATGGTTTTCGAACGGTCACAAGACGCTGACGATTGCGGGCATCAATGCGGGGGATGGCGCGAGTTATCTGGCCGCCAATCTGGCGGTGATGTTTTCCCAACTGGGTGAGCGCACCTTATTGATCGACGCGGACCTGCGCCGGCCGCGCCAGCATGTGCTGTTTAATTTAGGGAATCGCCCTGGCCTGTCCGAGCTCCTGGCGGGACGCGTCAAGATGTCTGAGGCGAATCGCGTCCCCGCTTTGCCCGCTTTCCCGAACCTGTCCGTCCTGACTGCGGGGGCCGTTCCACCCAATCCGGCAGAGCTGTTGTCCCACACGGCCACGCCCATCAAGCTCAAGGGATTGGCCGAGCATTACGACGTGATCCTGATTGATACGTCCGCCGCGCACGGCAGCGCCGATGCGGCGGTGGTGGCAGCGCGCACCGGCGCGGCGTTGCTGGTGCTGCGGCAGAATCACACCCAGCTAGCCGCCGCTGCGGCGTTTCAGGCCAATCTGGCGAGTGCGGGCGCGGTGATGCTGGGTGCTGTATTGAACCAGTTCTAGTGTCCATGCGGCTTCCTTCACTCTCGCATGGGGTTGCCTTGGCTCGCCCCGATGCACTGGTCTCGACAAAATTGATTTCAGCGATTTTGATTGGCAGTGTCGTTTATCAGGCCGTGCTGGCGCTCGTCCATACCCATTTATTTCGGGCTTCGGCGCTGGCTGTCGCCGCGGCCGAATTTGCGATCTACCTTGCCTGCCTGCTTGTTTTGGCCAAACGCATCCGGCTTGAATTTGTCGCGATCGTGGCGCTGGTTTTAGCCTATCTGCTGCTTTTGTCCATTTTCCGGAATGCGCTGGAATTCAAGGGATTCAGGGATGTCATTATCCCGCTTCTTTTCTTCTGGCTTGGGCGCCATGTGGCCGATATCGGTTATGCCGACAGGTTATTGAAACTGCTGGTCAGCGTGGTGCTGGTTTTCGCGTTTTTTGAATTGTTTTTTCTGGATCAATACACCCGCCTGCTGAATATCTTTTCATATTATGTCAGCACCGGAACGGTGACCGTCACCACCAACTTTATTACGGATAGCGCGCTCAATCTGAATGGATTGCGGCCGGAAGGCATCGGGCGCACGATTTTCCCGTCGCTACTCGGCAGTCATCGCATCTCGTCCGTGTTCCTGGAACCCGTGTCGCTGGGCAATTTCTCGGTCATCGTGGCTGCCTGGGGCTTGTCCAAGCCCCGCACGGAGTACAAGCAGATGCTGTTCTTTCTGCTGTCCGCCATCACCCTGATCGCACTCAGCGATTCCCGCTATGGGCTGATTGTGGTGACCTCATTGATCGTGATGCGCATCACGGTGACGGGCCGTTTTAATACTGCCGCAATCCTGTTGCCCTTTGTTTCGATGCTGGTGCTGGTCCTGATCGGATTGTTTTTCGAGGGAAGAATCGCCGACAACATCATGGGGCGGCTTTTCTGGACCGGCAATACGCTGTTGGGCTTCGATGTTGAAAAGATGTTGGGGGTACAAGGGTTCAATATGCCTTATGGGGATATGGGCTACGCCTATCTGCTGTCCCGTTGGGGTGTACTGCTTTGTATTGCGCTATGGGTGGGGCTGTGGATGGTGAAGATGCCGGATGAACGGGGCGTGCGTTTCCGGGCTTATGCAGCCTTGTATATTTCCCTGATTCTTACGGTAAGCGGAACCTCGTTCTTCGCGCTGAAGACGGCGGGTCTGTTGTGGTTCCTGATGGGAAGCTGTACGTACTTGATGGCGAAAAAAACGCCGCCGTCGTACGGCGCCGATACACCGAAAGTTTCCGGACGCGAGTTGAGCTATGCCTATTAAAGTCGTGCATGTCGTGCGCCAATACCATCCCTCGGTGGGGGGGATGGAGGACGTGGTGCAGAACATTGCGCACCAGCAAATGGAGCGGCACGACCAGCTGCCGGTCATCCTGACGCTCGATCGTTTGTTCCGCAATTCCGCGCAGCGCCTGCCCGGGAAAGAGGTCATCAACGGCATTGAGGTGAAGCGCTTGCCCTATCGGGGCTCCAGCCGCTATCCCCTGTGCCCGGGCGTATTGGAGCATGTGCGCGATGCGGATGTGATCCATGTGCATGGCATCGATTTCTTTTTCGACTTCCTGGCCGCGACCAGGCCGATCCATCGTCGCCCCATGGTGGTCTCCACCCACGGTGGCTTCTTCCACACCCGCTTTGCCTCGGCCTTGAAGAATATTTATTTCAATACCGCGACCCGGGTTTCCTCCCTTGCCTACGACCGGGTCATTGCAACCAGCGACAGCGACGGTGAAATTTTCAATGCCATCGTGAAGTCGCCCAAAAAGGTGGTGATCGAAAACGGGGTGAATGTCGAAAAATATGCTGCCGCATCCGCGCCTGCGCTGACGCCGGCGCTCATCTATTTCGGCCGCTGGTCGGAGAACAAAGGCTTGCTTGAAACGATCGAGTTCTTCCGGCATCTCGTATCCAGGCAGCCGGCCTGGAAGCTGATCATTGCCGGGCGGGAATACGACCATACCGAGAAAGAGCTGATGGCTTTGCTGCAGAAATATCAGCTTGTCGACTCGGTCCAGCTGGCGCCGAATCCATCGGACCGGGAACTGGCAAGCCTGATCGGGCAATCCAGCTATTTCATCTGCCTGTCGCGGCATGAGGGCTTCGGCATTGCCCCGATCGAGGCGATGAGTGCCGGTTTGACGCCGGTGTTGAGCGACATTCCCCCGTTCCGCCATCTCGTCAGGCAAGCGGGCGTGGGCGTCCTGCTCGACAGCGGCGACATCGACAACGGGATCGCCGACCTGCTGGCGCTTCACGCCCGCGGCGAGCACGAACACGCCCGCAGACGGGCTTGGGTCCAGTCGTTTGTCGAACGGTACAACTGGAAACATATTGCCGATAAATACGTTGATATTTACACGGCTCTGGCCGATCCGAAAACGGGGAGCGCGACATGCCGCTGATGCCCGCGAGCCTGGCGAGGCGGACAGTCGTAATGCTGTGGGGGCTGCTGGCTGCACCGCTCGCGGCGGCAAGCTGTGACCAGGATGTCGCGCTGAAGGGGGTGAACCTTGCCGGGGCAGAGTTCAACGGAAGCAAGCTGCCCGGGGTGCTGTACAAGGACTATGTCTACCCGAAAGACGCGGAATTCGATTATTTCGCGTCCATCGGCGCGAATGCCATTCGTCTGCCTTTTCGCTGGGAACGCATCCAGCCGTCCTTGTCGGGCGAACTGGATCCTGCCGAGCTGCGCAATCTTGAAAAGACCGTGGCAATGGCCAAGTCGCGGGGAATGTGCGTGATTCTCGACGTGCATAACTACGGGACCTATCGAGGCAACGCGATCGGCACCCCGGAAGTGCCGGTTAAGGCGTTCATCAATTTATGGACACGGCTGGCAGCCAGGTTCAGCGACACTTCCGTGGTTGCGTTCGGGCTGATGAACGAACCGTTTAAATTGCCCATCGCGCAATGGGCCAGCACGGCTCAGCAAACCGTCAGCGCAATCAGAAAGAGCGGAGCGGAAAACCTGATCCTGGTTTCTGGCGGGCGCTGGAGCGGCGTGCATGAATGGGAAAAACCGAAAAGCGGCATGTCGAACGCGAATGCTTTCGCGCAGTTCCAGGATCCGCTGAAGCGCACCTGGATCGAAGTGCATCAATACGCAGACCCGCATTATTCCGGCACCGGCCAAACGTGTGTGCCGGCAGCCAATTTTACGAATATGTTCGGCAACATCACGCGCTGGGCAAAGACCAATAATCAGCGGCTTTTCCTGGGGGAGTTCGGCACGCCGGCCAATCAGGCGTGTCTTGAGGCCCTGGATGCAATGCTCGCGCAAATGAAAGACGAGACTGTTTGGCGCGGCTGGACGTACTGGGCAGCAGGAAGCTGGTGGGGGAGCTACCCGTTGAGCATCGCGCCCCAGAATGGGCGGGATGCGCCGCAAACCCGGATATTGAAACGGTATTTTTAGTATCAGCCCCCCCCGCCTGTGCACAGCGGCTGCGGGCCGCCTTGCGCCGCGTCCCCACCCACGGCTGACCCTGACGCGCTTGCCGATGGCGCCTAGCCACACGCTCGCCAGCCAGGACGCAGCGCTCAGCGCGCGTTCTCAAGTTTGGATTCTCAAGGAACGAAGATGAACTTTTTAGTGATTTCGGCGCACGACTATCGCTCGCGCAGAAAAGCAGGCATTCATTTTGTAACGGCGGAACTGGAAAAACGGGGCAACACACGTTTTTTTTCCTGCCAGTACAGCCTGCTGTCGCAGTTGAAGTCAGACCCACGGGCTTCGCTCGCAGCTTTGGCAAACAAAAAGACGGTCCATGAAAACGTCGAGTGTTACCTGTGGAAGACCTTGATTCACCCGTTTAATGTGCGCAAAGCCTATTTGCGCCCGATCGAGGCATTTCTGTTTCGACGTTACGTCCAGAAGCCGAGCCAAGTGCTGGTCGACTGGGTCAAGGAAGCCGACGTGGTCTTTTTCGAGAGCGGGATTGCGCCCGTTTTTTTCGATCTCGTTGCGCAGTTGAATCCGAAGGCGAGAACGATTTATATCGCGTCGGATGACTTGACCACAATCAATGCAGCCGCTTATGTGAGAGCGACGTTCGACCGCGTGGCGCCGCAGATGAGCGCGCTCTGCCTGAAGTCCCGCCACATGTCGGACGGCATGCCTGAATCGTCCAACCAGTACGTGATCCCGCATGGCTTCGATTTTTCAGTCGCGGAGCACGCGGATCCATCGCCGTATCCGACCGGCGCGCATGCCGCGCACGCCGTGCATGCCGTGTCGGTCGGGTCCATGTTGTTCGACCCGGAATTTTTCGTGGTGGCATCGAAGCGGTTTCCGGAAGTGGCGTTCCACATCATTGGTTCCGGTACCAGAGCGCACCCAGGCTACGGGGAGAATGTGCGGGTGTACGACGAAATGCCGCACCATTTGACCCTGCCCTATATCAAGCACGCCAGCATCGGAATCGCACCCTATCGGTCTGCAAACCTGCCTCGTTATCTGGCGGACACGTCGCTGAAACTCATGCAGTACGACTTTTTCAAGTTGCCCGCCGTCTGCCCCAATTCGATCGTCGGGGACTATGCGTCGCGCTTTGGCTACGAGCCCGGCGACAGCGAGTCGATCGCGACTGCGATAAACGCTGCCATCGCGGCGCCGAGAATGGCTTCCAGAACCCCGCTTCACTGGTCGCAGGTGGTGGAAAGAATGTTGAATCCCATGCAATTCGAAGACACGCGATTGCCCGCGGCATGACTTCTTCACCGACACATCGGCTTTGTTTCGATTCACTTGAATATCGTTGACTTTATAAGGGCGCACGCAGCATGAGAATCACCGTAATTGGCACGGGCTATGTTGGCCTGGTGACAGGCACTTGTTTGGCCGAGGTTGGCAACGACGTCCTCTGCCTCGATCTGGATGCATCGAAGATAGAAATCCTGAACAATGGGGGCATCCCGATTCATGAACCCGGCCTGCTGGAAATGGTTCGTCGCAACGTCGCCGCCGGCCGCCTGCAATTCACCACCAGCATTGAGGAAAGCGTCGCCTTCGGCGTCGTGCAGTTCATCGCGGTGGGCACGCCGCCGGACGAAGACGGCTCGGCCGACCTCAAGTACGTCACCGCAGCGGCCCGCAATATCGGCCGCCTCATGACCGAATACAAGGTGATTGTCGACAAGTCGACCGTGCCGGTGGGGACCGCGGACAAGGTCAGGCAGGCGGTCATGGAAGAGCTGCAAGATCGCAACGAATCGATCCCGTTCGCTGTCGTCTCAAACCCGGAATTCCTCAAGGAAGGCGCCGCATTGAACGATTTCCTGCGCCCCGACCGGATTGTGATCGGTACCGAGGACGCCCGGGCGATCGAACTGATGCGCAATGTGTACGCACAATTCAACCGCAACCACGACCGCATGGTCGTCATGGATGTGCGATCTGCCGAGCTGACGAAATATGCAGCAAACGCAATGCTTGCCACGCGAATTTCATTCATGAATGAACTGGCCAATCTGGCCGACAAACTGGGCGCGGATATCGAACAGGTCCGTCTGGGCATCGGGTCCGATCCGCGCATCGGGTTCGACTTTCTCTATGCCGGTTGCGGCTATGGCGGTTCCTGTTTTCCGAAGGACGTCAATGCGCTCATCAATACGGCACGCGAGAATGAAATCGACCTCAAGGTGTTGAGCGCGGTGGACCAGGCGAACGAGAAGCAGAAGCATGTGTTGCTCGACAAGATCGTCGCGCGTTTTGGCGCCGACCTGAACGGCATGAACTTCGCGGTTTGGGGCCTGGCGTTCAAGCCCAATACCGACGACATGCGCGCCGCCACAAGCCGCGTGCTGATCGAGGGGCTTTGGGCGCGGGGCGCTACCGTCACCGCGTATGACCCGGTTGCAATGGCGGAGTCGAAGCGGATTTATCGAGATGAACCGCGCTTGCGCTACGCGGATTCGGCGATGGATGCGCTGGACGGCGCAGATGCGCTGGCCATCGTCACGGAATGGAAGGAGTTTCGTGTCCCCAATTTCGAGTCGCTCAAGGCGGCGCTCATCACGCCTGCGATTTTCGACGGGCGAAATTTATATAGCCCTGAATTCATGCGGGCGCAGGGGATTGAATACTATGCGATTGGCCGCCGCTAACCGCCGCCGCGACCGGCTGCCCGCTGCCCACCCCGGAGCGCGTAAATGAAGCGGGAATCCATGCGCATCGCTGCGCGGCCTGCTTTTTCCAACGAAAGCACGAATCCCTACAACAGCCTGCTTTACCGCGCAGTGTCGTCTGCCGGCCCTGTGGTGCGCGAGCATCAGTACTCGATGCTTCCCTGGGAATGCGACGTCCTTCATCTGCACTGGCCGGAGTTCGATGTGGTGCCGCGCTCCCTGCGCCCGCTCGATGTGCTGAAAAAACTGTTCGTCTGGACATGGCTGCTATTGGCGCGTGCGATGGGTGTGAAGATCGTGTGGACAGCACACAATACTTTCGGGCACGACCTGAAGCCGTCCCGGTTCAACCTGTTTCTGTGGAAACGTTTTCTGTCGATTCTCGATGGGGTGATTTTTCTGTCGGAGGAAAGCCAGGCCGTCATCCGGGCAGCGTATCCGAGCGTGAGGCGGCTCCCCTCCGCATTGATCAAGCATGGGCACTATGGCCCATGGATTGACGGGGTGCGCGCGACAGCGGAAGCACCGCCACCGGACGTCGCGCAGACGCTGGCGCGTCTCGACGAGGCTTTTGTGCTGTTGAACTTCGGGCAAATGCGCGCCTACAAGAATGTTGATGCGCTCATGCGCCAATTCTCGACGCTGGACGACCCCGACATCCGGCTCCTGATTGCGGGCAGCGTGCCGGATGCGGCTTACCGCCTGGAACTGGAAGCCTTGGCTGCAGCCGATCACCGGATTGTGCTGTTGCCGCAGCATCTGGACGATGCCTCGCTGGTGGCGTGCCTGGACAGGGCAGACCTGGTCGTCCTGCCTTACCGCAAGATACTGAACTCGGGTTCGGCGCTGATGGCCCTGAGCGTGGGCAAACATGTCGTGGTGCCGGCGATCGGATCCATGCGGGCGCTGCAGCGCGACGTGGGCGCGGACGCCCTGACGCTGTTCGAAGGCCCGTTCGACGCGGACGTGCTGCGCGCGGCGATCGACCGGGTCAGGTCCAGCCACGTGACGCCGCCCGACCTCGGCGCCTATGAATGGCCGTATCTGGGCGCCCAGACAGCCAGGTTTTATCGCGACCTGGTGGGGCGGGCATGATGCGCCTGCCTCCGGGGTCAAGGCGGGTTGCCGCATGACGCGCAAGCGCATATTCAGCAACATCGCCTGGATGTTCGTGGAGCGCGTAATCGTCACGCTGGCCGTGCTGGCCTCGAACATTTACGTGGTGCGCTCGCTCGGCGTCTCCAAGTTCGGCGAGTTGTCGTATCTGCTCGCCATCCTGGGCCTGGTTGTCGTTGCGGCCGATTTTGGGCTGCGGCGGGTGTTGCTGGTTTCGTTCGGGCGGTCGGCCTCGGGCGCGCTCGTATCCGCGACGCTGCTATTGAAGACGGTCGTGGCGGTGCTGCTCGGCGTCGCGTGCTACGTCGCATTCCTGCAAAGCGGTGACGCGGGATTTCTTGCGATGGTGCTGTTCTGCGTGTTTGCGCCGCTCGAGGTCTATGCGTTTGTCATGCAGGCGGAACTACGCAACGACCTGCTTGCCAAGATTCGCACCGGGCTTGCGCTGGCGGGAGCGGGTGCCCGTGTCTGGCTTTGCCTGGAGGGGATGGGGAGCGTAAACGTCCTCCTGTTCACCTATGTGGTGCAGTCGGTGCTCCTCACCCTCGCGGCGTGGGCCTGGACGGCATCCGACAAAAAAACATGGCACGTGTCTTTCCGCCACTTCTCCAGAGTCTGGCGCTTGTCGAAGATCGTCTTCTCGAAATCGATTTACTTCTTTTTTTCGATGCTGATCATCCAGGCGCATTACCGCGTCGACCAGATCATGATCTCGAAGATTGCGGGCAGCGACGAACTCGGCATTTATTCCGCTGCCTACAAGCTTGTCGAACAACTGCTCATGATTCCCGCCATCATTTCCGCAGTGCTGCTTCCGCAGATGGCGTTGAACCGGAAAAACCGCGAACTCACCAAGAACCGTCTTTCGATGATCTACGGCACGACCATGCTTGCGTCCATCGCCGTGGCGGTCCCGCTGATGCTGATGGCGGACCCCCTGGTCCGACTGGCATTCGGCGCGGAATTCAGCGCCGCGGGCGGGGTGCTTTTCTATCTGATGCTGGGGGTGCCGTTTCTGTTCCTCGCCAACATGAGCGGGCTTTACTTCACAGTGTTTGGCCAGGAGCGGCAAGCCCTCATCCGCAACGTGGCCGGATTGGCCGTCAACGTGGCGCTCAACCTGTACATGATTCCCCGCTACGGCGCCACGGGCGCCGCCCTGTCGACCGTGGCCAGTTACTTCATGGTTGCCATCGGGGCCGAACTGATCTTCTGGACGCGCTTTAGGGAGCATCTGGGCATCAAGTGGGCCGCCTTGAGAAATCTTTTCGGGAACACTTATTACAAGGACCTTATTTATGTTCTTCGCGGCAGATAAACGCGCCAAGCTTGAGAAGCAAAGCCTGTACTGGTGGGAGCCCAGTGACAAGCGCATCAATGTGGGCGATTACCTGTCGAAGGTGATCGTCTCCGAAGTGCTTTCCCTCCGCGACCTGGAGATTCAGGACAAAAAGGACAAGTCGAAAAGACTGTTCGCAATCGGCTCGATTCTCCATTTTGCGAAATCGAAGGAATGCGTCTGGGGTTCCGGGGTGAACTGGAAGCTCGATTCAGCCATGCATCGGTTTACAGGGCTGGATGTGCGAGCGGTCCGTGGGCCCCTGACGCGTGATTACCTGATCCGGCGCGCGATCTCCGTGCCGGAGATCTACGGCGACCCCGCCCTGCTCATGCCGCTGTTTTTCCCCGCCGACCTGCTCAGATCCGAGGCGCGCAGCAGCGTCCCCTACCTCGTGATTCCACACCTGCATGAACCGGCCGAGAAGTTCGGTGCCTACCGCGAACATGTGCTTCTCCCAACCTGCAAGCCGGCCAGGTTTGTCGCCGAATTGTTGCGCGCCCGCCTGGTCATATCGAGTTCGCTGCACGGCATCATCCTGGCAGAGGCCTATGGCATTCCAGCCCTCTACCTGGATATGGGGAATGGCGAATCCCGCCTGAAGTACGACGACTACTACTACGGAACAGGCCGCATGACCTATCACACGGCAAGCTCGGTGGAGGAGGGGATTGAGATGGGCGGAAATTCCGCTTTCGACCTGTCGCGGATTCAGCAAGGCTTGCTGGGCGCATTTCCCTGGGATCAGTGGGGCTAAGCGTCCAGCCATGCACGACGTGATTTTTAATGGGTGGCCAGGAGCATGATCGGATGAAAAGATTAACTCATGTAGACACCATGAAAGCCATCGGTATTGTGCTTGTTGTCCTTGGGCATTCGCCCGGCTTGAACCCGTTCATTAAAAATGTGATTTACAGTTTTCACATGCCCTTGTTCTTCTTTATTTCAGGGTTGCTGTTGTCCGAACAAAAACTGTCCATGACCTACAGGGAAAACCTTTCCTCGTTATGGAAGGGGCTTGGAATACCGTACCTGTTTTTCTTCCTCATATCCTATTTGTATTGGCTGCCGACGCATGACCTGGCCGCTAGCGCCGCCAAGCATGCAGGCGTCAGCTGGTGGGAACCCATGATGGGCGTGGTGATCGGGAATGGCGACGCGCTGTTCGTCAACGTGGTGTTATGGTTTTTCACCTGCCTGTTCACGACTTCCCTGATATTTTTTTGGGCCAGAAAATACGTCTCGGCAACTTTCCTGCTCGTCGCGTTCAACTTGATGGGTCTGGTGTTTACGCTGATTCACGATCCTTCTTGGCCGCGCCTTCCGTGGGGCCTGGACAACGCCGTCGTGGCGCTTGCGTTCTATTCAACGGGTCATTTCTTCCGCAGATATCAGGATGCGATTCTGGATAAGACCCCCAAAGGCATGGCAATGATGCTCGCGCTGTTCATGCTGGCCGGTGTTGCCTATGTCGCAGGCATCAACGGCGAAGTGGACTTGAATACGCTTCTTTTCGGCAGCCACCGATACCTGTTTTTGATCAATGCGTACCTGGGCGTTTTGGCGCTGTTTTGTTTCTCCATCAGCGTGCCGGCCAATGCTGTTTTTCATTGGTTGTCGAAAAACACAATCATCATATTCCCCATCCACTTGTTGATGTTCAGCCTCTTTACGGGTGTCGGCGTGGTGGTGTTCGGGATGCCCCATGCCTTCAAGGAATCCTCGTTTCTGTGGACCGGCGCGTTTGCCTTGCTCGCCTTATTGTTGAGCTACCCCAGCGCATTGTTCCTGTATCGTTTTTTCCCGCTCGTTTTTGGCAAGCGCAGTGCGGGAATCGATCCAGTAAAAAACCAGGTGACGCTGCCACAGGTTTCGACTTCCAGGATAAGTGAATGAAGGGCCGCCTCCCGGCAAGGCATGTGCATCCAGCACGGGGCAGCGTTTCCCAAGGAGTATTTTGACCATGCGATCAATATCGACGATTCAGGTGGGGGGGTTCGCCGTCCTCAAAACCACCTCGGCCGAACTGGCAGCCTACCTGCATGCACAACGGCAATTGCGCAAGCAGGTTGCGCTGTTTTTCGCGAATACCAATTTTGTCGTTCAGTGCCGCGACATGCTTGGCCAGATGGAAAGTGAAAGCGTCGTCATCGTCAATGATGGTGTCGGCATGGATATCGCAGCGCGCTTGTTGCACGCTGACCGCTTCAAGGAAAATCTGAATGGCACCGACTTCATGCCCTTCTTGTTTCGGCAGTCATCCACGCCGCTCAGGGTATTCATGGTGGGCGGCAAGCCGCGCGTGTTGCAGAAAGCCGCGCAGTACGTGACGCAGCAGCTGGGCCAGGTGGTGGTGGGAAGCTGTGATGGTTACGAGGGCATCAAGGCCAATCCGCAGCTCGTCGAGACGATCAATCGGGCGCAGCCGGATGTGGTGCTGGTAGCGATGGGTAATCCGGTCCAGGAACAGTGGATACTGGATCATCGCCAAGACTTGCATGCCGGCATGCTGACCGGGGTCGGCGCATTGTTTGATTTCTGGGCAGGCGACAAGCCGCGTGCGCCGGTCTTTGTGCAAAAAATGCGCCTGGAATGGTTCTATCGCTTGTGCCTCGAGCCGCGGCGACTCGCGCGTCGCTATACCGTCGATATTGTGAAGTTTCTGAAGCACTGTTACCACTGCCGCTGATGTAAGCAGCCGTTTGCGGCGAATGCCTGCCCGCCGGCCGCCCGGCCTATTCACCGAAGTGGTTGCGCGACTGCTCGAAGGCTTCGCCCAGGCGGGCCAGGGCGCGTTCGGCGCGCTCCCCCTGGATCCGCCATTCGGGGTCGCCGGCTTGCACCATCTGTTGCAGCGCCTGGTCGGCCGCGTCACGCAATTGCCTCAGCGCCGCCAATTCCTGCTCCAGCATCTGCAGCATGTCGTCCGCTTCGGCCTGCACCGCCGTCTGGAATACGGGTCCCATCCGGTGAACGCTCTCTTCGAGATGCATGAGCTCGGCATCCCATAGCTTCAGTTCCGCACTGAGCCTTTCCAAATCAAACGCCTTGGCATTCATCGCGTACTCCTTTCAGCCGCCTGCGGCGTCGCTGCGGTGCATTCGGGGGAAAGACGGCTTGGCGAATCATGTTCTTATTCTAGGAAACACGGGCGGGCGCGACTGCGCCATTGCGGGGGCGTGTTGGGTGCGCCACCGAATGTCCTATAAAGGACGAAGACCGCCGCAGCGGGCGGGTCTGCGCGATGGCGCATCGTTCTTCATGCGGAGGTGGAAGCGGGCATGGCCAAGACCGAACTGATCAGGCTGACGTGGGGCGGGCAGGAAACCACCAGCAGCACGACCGCGGCCCTGCTGCGCCACGCGAAAGTGGAGATCGAACTGCCGGGGAGCATGCACCATGCGCTGTTCTGCCATTTGTATCCCGGCGCCGACGCGGCCGCCACCCAGGAAGTGGACGTTGCCGGCGGCGCCGAGCTTGTCGCGATGCTGGCAACGCTCGACGGGCTGGAAGCGATGGCGGGGCTGGCAGAGCCCTTGACCCGCTCGGGATATCGGCTGCACCTGCGCAGCCCCGGCCCGGTGTTGTCGCTGATTCCGCCCGAGATGGGGTAGCCGCCTGCCTGTCTCCGCGCTTGCGCAAGCGTTTTCCGGACAAGGAGAACCGCATGACCGAGACCCTGATGCTTGCGATCTGCCTGATCCTAATGGCGCTCGCCTTTCCCGATGCACGCCGCGCCAAACACCCGCGCGTCAAGACCCTGGCGGCCCTCTTGCTGTTCGTGCGCGCTAACCTGCGCGAACTTGCGCCCCGCTGACGCCCGCGGACCCGAGTGATGGAACTCGACGCGATCCTGCTCTCCCGCCTGCAGTTCGCGTTCACCCTCGGCTTTCACATCCTGTTCCCGACCCTGACCCTGGGGCTGGCGCCTTTTCTCGTGCTGCTGGAGGTGCTGTGGCTGCGCAGCGGGAAGGAGGTCTACATGCGGCTGTACCGCTTCTGGGCCAAGCTGTTCGGCCTGGCGTTCGGCATGGGCGTGGTCACCGGCGTCGTGCTGTCGTTCGAGTTCGGCACCAATTTCGCCCCGTTCTCCCATGCCACCGGCAACGTGCTGGGGCCCTTGCTCGCCTACGAGGTGCTGATGGCCTTCTTCCTCGAAGCGGGCTTTCTGCCGGTGATGCTGCTCGGCTGGGGGCGGGTGGGGGTGCGCCTGCACCTGTTCGCCACCTGCATGGTGGCGCTCGGCACCGTGCTGTCGGCGTTCTGGATCCTGGCGGCCAATTCCTGGATGCACACGCCGGCGGGCTTCACGCTGGAGGACGGCGTGTTCTCGCCGGGGGACTGGTGGCAGGTGGTGTTCAACCCGTCCTTTCCCTATCGCCTGGCTCACATGCTGACCGCGTCGCTGCTGACGGGCGCCTTCGTGGTGGCCGGCGTGAGCGCCTGGCGGCTGCTGCGCCGCGGGCAGGAGGAAACGTCGCGCCGCGCCTTTTCGCTGGCGATGGCGGCGGCGCTGGTGTTCAGCGCCGGCCAGATTGTGCTCGGTGACCTGCACGGCCTGCAGGTGCAGCGCGACCAGCCGATGAAGGTGGCGGCGATGGAAGCGCTGTGGCAGACGCGGCCTGCCGCGCCTTTCGTGGTGTTCGCGCTGCCGGACATGGATGCCGCGGCCAATCGTTATGCGCTGGAGATCCCGTACATGAGCAGTGTGATTCTGAAGCACGATCCGGACGGCGTGGTGCTTGGCCTGGACCAGGTGGCGGCGGCAGAACGGCCGCATGTGCCGACCGTGTTCTTTGCCTTTCGCCTGATGGTGGGGATCGGCTTTTTTCTGTTTGCCGTGGCACTGATCGGGCTGGTGCTGCGGCTGCGCGGAATGCTCTACAGCCGGCCCGGGTTCCTGCAGCTGTGCGTCGCCTGCAGCCCGCTGGGCCTGGTGGCGGTGGTCGCGGGCTGGGTGGCCACCGAAGTCGGACGCCAGCCCTGGGTGGTGCAGGGCATGATGACCACAGCCCAGGCCGCCACGCCGCTCGCGGCGAGCACGGTGGCGTTCTCGCTCGCCCTGTACCTGCTGCTTTACGCGGTGCTGCTGCCGGTTTTTCTGTATTTCTTCGGGCACATGGTCGCGCACGGGCCGGAGCGGGCGCTGCCGGAACAGGTGCGGGCGACGCGGCGCACCGCGTGGTACCGCTGACGCGCCTTCATTGATCTCGGGAAGGTGCGATCTATAGTGCTTGAACACTCCTCAAGCAAGGAGAAGCTCATGAGCGCAAACAGTGCCCCGGGATTCAAGACCTATCCCGACCATCGCATCGCGACCCAGCCGGCGGGCGTGCACGTCCAGATCCGCTACAACGGCGAAATCATCGCCGACACGACCGACGCGATCCGGCTCGAAGAGACGCACGTCGGCCATGTGGTGGCGCCCGTCGTCTACTACGTCCCGCGCAAGGACGTGAAGATGGAACGGCTCGTTCGCACCGACCACCATACCGATTGCCCGTTCAAGGGACAGGCGTCGTACTACTCGCTGAAAGACGGTCCGGAGAATGCGGTGTGGACCTACGAACAGCCGTACGACGAGATGCTCGCGATCAAGGACCGCCTCGCGTTCTACCCGGACAAGGTCGATACGGTCGTGACCGCTGCGTAATGGACTATGCCCTGATCGCATATCTTTTCCTCGGCTTCAGCGTGGTGATGTACGTCGTCCTCGACGGCTTCGATCTGGGGATCGGCATGCTGTTGCCCTTCGCCGGCGATGCGCACGCGCGCGAGCTGATGATCGCCAGTGTGGCGCAGGTGTGGGACGGCAACGAAACCTGGCTGGTGCTGGGCGGCGTGGTCCTGTTCGCCGCGTTTCCCGTGGCCTACGGGATACTGCTTGCGGCCTGGTATGTCCCGCTGAGCCTGATGCTCGTCGCGCGGGTGCTGCGCGGCGTCGCCTTCGAGTATCGGCCGGAGGCGCGCTGGAAAGGCTTGTGGACGGCCAGCCTGTGCGCCGGCTCGCTGCTGGCCGCGTTCTGCTAGGGGGCGATGGTGGGCAGCTTCGTCGACGGGCTGCAGGTGAGCGGACAGCGCCACGCCGGCGGCCCGGGGGACTGGATCACCCCCTTCAGCCTGATGACCGGCAGCGCGGTGGCCGCGGGCTACGCGCTGCTGGGCGCCGCCTGGCTCATCCTCAAGACCGAGGGCGCGCTGCAGGCCCGCTGCTACCGTCTCGCCCGGCCGCTCACCGTCGTCCTGCTGCTGTTTTTCGCCGTGGTCAGCGTCTGGACCCCGCTCGGCCAGCCCGCCATCGCCGAGCGCTGGTTCAGCTTTCCGGCGCTCGTCTGGCTCGCGCCCCTGCCGCTGGCCAGCGTGGTCGTCGGGGTGGCGCTGTGGCGCAGCCTGGGCCGGCGGCGGCGCGAGCTTGTGCCGTTCCTGTTGTGCGTGGCCCTGTTCCTGCTCGCCCTGGCGGGCCTCGCCTACAGCCTGTGGCCCTACATCGTGCCGCGGGCATTCACGCTATGGGACGCGGCCTCGCCGCTTGCCACCCTGGGCTTCATCCTGGCGGGGGTGCTGATCCTGATGCCCTTCGTGCTGGCCTACACGCTGCACACCTACCGGCTGTTTCGGGGCAAGTCCGCCCCCGCGGCGTACGGCTGAGCGCGGCGCGCGTCTTCCGGGATCAGCCGTTTTTGGTTCTATAGTGAACGGACATTTGGCGTGCAGGCGCTTGCGATGTCGCGTGCACGCTTTTCCGCAGGGCGGCGCTGAACCTGGCTGACAGCGACAGCGCCGGCTTCGTTCTGACGTGACCCGTCGAGAATCGGCGGCAGCCGTTAAGGAGACGCCAATGGAGGCAGATTCATTGCGCCAACTGGTGGCGCACGGGCAAAGCTACTGGCTGGACAATCTCACCCGCCACAAGATCGCCAGCGGCGAACTCGAGCGCCGCGTCCGCGAGCACGGCCTGCGCGGCGTCACCTCGAACCCGGCGATTTTCCACCAGGCAATCAGCAGCAGCCGCGACTACGATGACGAAATCCGCGACGCCTTCGCCGCCGGCCGCACCGCGGCGGAGGTCCACGAGGCCGTGATGGTGAGCGACGTGCGCGACGCCTGCGACGTGCTGCGTCCGGTCTACGACGAGAGTGGCGGCGTCGACGGCTACGTCAGCCTGGAGGTGTCGCCGCATCTGGCGCACGACACCCAGGCCAGCATCGAGGAGGCGCGCCGGCTGCACGCGGCGGTGAATCGGCCCAACCTGTTCATCAAGATTCCCGGAACGCTGGCCGGCCTGCCGGCCATCGAGCAATGCCTGTTCGAGGGGATCAACATCAACATCACACTGCTGTTTTCGGTGCCGCGCTACGAAGCCGTCGCCGAGGCCTGGCTGCGCGCACTGGAGCGCCGCCTCGAAGCCGGCAAGCCGGTGGCCGGCATAGCCTCGGTGGCGAGTTTTTTCCTCAGCCGCATCGACATCCTGGCGGACAGCCTGCTGGCCCACCGTTTCGGCACCGCGCACGAGGCGCAGGCCAGAAGCCTGCTGGGCAAGGTTGCCGTCGCCAATGCCAAGCTCGCCTACCAGCGCTTCAAGCACATGGTGGCGAGCGAGCGCTGGCAGAAGCTGGCAGCGCAAGGCGCGCAGGTGCAGCGCCTGCTGTGGGCCAGCACCAGCACCAAGAATCCCGACTATCGCGACGTCATGTACGTCGAGCCGCTGATCGGGCCACACACCGTCAATACTTTGCCGGACAAGACGATCACGGCCTTCGCAGATCGCGGCCAAGTGGCGACGACCCTGGAAGACAGCGTCGACGATGCGCGGCAGACGATGGCGGCGCTCGACGCGCTCGGCATCGACTTCGCCCAGTTGGCCACGCAGCTGGAGAACGAAGGGGTGCAGAAATTCATCGAGCCCTACGATGCGCTGACCCAACTGATCGAGGACAAGGGCCGCCTGCTGCAGCGGCGCGAGGGGGCGGAGATGCTGCCCGAGGCGACGCGCCTGCTGCGGCGGCAAGTCCTGCGCATGACCACCGAGGCGGGCTCCGGTCACCCCACCTCCTGCTTGTCGTGCGCCGAGATTGTGGCGGCGCTGTTTTTTCACGAAATGCGCTGGGACCCGGCGGATCCGCAGGCGCGCAATGTCGACCGCTTCGTGCTGTCGAAAGGCCACGCCGCGCCCATCCTGTGGGCGGCGCTGGCCGCGGCCGGCGCCATCGAGGAGGACCCGATGAGCCTGCGCCGCATCGACAGCACGCTGGAGGGCCACCCGACGCCGAACAATCCGTGGATCAAGGTGGCGACCGGTTCGCTCGGGCAGGGGCTGTCGGCGGCCAACGGCATGGCGCTGGCCAACCGTCTCGACGGCATCGACGCGCGCGTGTTCTGCCTGCTCGGCGACGGCGAGTGCTCGGAGGGCTCGGTGTGGGAGGCGGCGCAGTTCGCCTCGCTCAACAAACTGGCGAATCTGGTCGCGATCGTCGACGTCAACGGCCTCGGCCAGTCGGGGCCCGCGCCCTACGGCCACGACACTGCGGTGCTGGCGCGCCGCTTCGAGTCTTTCGGCTGGCGCGCCATCGAGATCCACGGCCACGACATGGACGCGGTGCTCGACGCGCTGGAACGCGCCCGCGAGGGCGGGCCGACGGCGATCCTCGCGTGCACCGTGAAGGGCCGCGGCGTGTCCTTCCTCGAAGGCGCCGGCGGCTGGCACGGCAAGCCGGTCGAGCGCGAGCGGCTGCAGCAGGCGCTGGACGAGGTCGGCGACGTGCAGTCTCAGCCCCGTGTCGAACCGCGGCGCAGCGGCGCGTTCGAGACGGCGATTGCTGGAACGCCCGGCAGCATCGACGTCAACTACGCGTCCGGCGCCGAGGTGGCCACCCGCGAAGCCTACGGCCACGCGCTGGCGAAGCTGGGCGCGCTGAATCCGGACATCGTGGCGCTGGACGGCGACGTGAAAAACTCCACCCGCTCGGAGTTCTTCGCCGAGGCCTTTCCCGAGCGTTTCTTCGAGTGCTGGATCGCCGAGCAGAACATGGTGGGCGCCGCGCTCGGCCTGGCCGCCTGCGGGAAAATCCCGTTCGTATCGACCTTCGCCTGCTTTCTCTCGCGCGCCTACGACTTCATCCGCATGGCCGGCCACAGCCGGCCGCAGCATCTGGTTTTCTGTGGCAGCCACGCCGGGGTCTCGATCGGCGAGGACGGTCCCTCGCAAATGGGGCTGGAGGATCTGGCCATGTTCCGCGCGCTGGCGCACAGCACGGTGTTGTATCCCTGCGACGCGGTGAGCGCCGAGCGCCTGACCGAACAGGCGGCGCGCAGCGAAGGCATTGTCTATTTGCGCACCACCCGCGGCAAGACGCCGGTGATCTACGGCAACGACGAGCGTTTCCCGGTGGGCGGCAGCAAGGTGCTGCGCGCCTCCGGCGATGACCAGTGCACGGTGGTGGCGGCCGGCGTGACGGTGCACGAGGCGCTGGCCGCCCATGACAGCCTGAAACAGCAGGGCATTGCGCTGCGGGTGATCGACGCCTACTCGGTGAAGCCCTTGGATGTGGCGACCCTGATCCAGGCGGCCGGGGAGACCCGCGGCCTGGTGGTGGTGGAAGACCACTGGGCGGACGGCGGCCTCGGCGACGCCGTGGCGCGCGCCCACGACTGGCTGGTTCCGCTGCGCTTTCTGGCGGTCGGCAGCGAGCCCCGCTCCGGGACGCCGCACGCGCTGCTCGAGCGCCACGGGATTTCCCGCCATGTCATCGTGCAGCAGGTGCTCGCCCTGGTGAACCATCCCGATGCCGGACGCTTGAGGGCCTAGTAAACGGATGGATTTTTTCGCAGGGCAAGGCGCGAGGAGGCGACATAGCCGAGACTATGGCAACGACGAGCAACGCCGCCATGCGGAAAAAGACGCCGTTTTATGTTTCGATATTTCTGATTCAGGATACTGATTCGTGCTGGTCGAGGGGGAAAGCTGCTGGCGCCGGGTGCGCGCGAACCGCGCCGCTTTCCTGATCGACGGCGAGGCCTACTTCGACGCCTTCGTGCGCGCGGCGCTGCGCGCGCAACGATCGATTCTGATCGTGGGCTGGGATTTCAATAGCCGGACCGTGATGGGACACGGCGAATGGCCGCGGGGCGTGCCGATCGTCCTGGGGGATTTCCTGAATTTTCTGGTCAAGCGCTCGCGCCGCCTGAAAGTCCATATCCTCGACTGGGACTTCCCGATGATTTACGGCGTGAGCCGGGAGGTCCCGCCGATTTTCGGGCTGGGCTGGAAACCGAGACATCGTATCCAGCTTCGCTTCGATCCCGACTTTCCGACCGGCGGATCGCACCACCAGAAGATCATCGTGATCGACGACGCCATTGCGTTTGTCGGCGGCATGGACCTTGCGCCGGACCGCTGGGACACGCCGGCGCACACGGTCGACGATCCGCGCCGCATGATCGGCGACGTGCCCTATCTGCCGGTGCATGACGTGATGGTCGCGGTGGACGGCGACGCCGCCCGCGCACTCGGAAACCTGGCGCGCGAACGCTGGCGGCGCGGCACCGGCGAAACCCTGGCGGCGACAGCAAATGGCAGCGACCCCTGGCCACAGGAACTGGTGCCGGATGTGGGTAACGTCATGGTCGCCATTTCGCGCACCGAGCCTGCCTACAACGGCAGGACCGAGGTGCGCGAGGTGGAGACGCTCTACCTGGACATGCTCGCGGCAGCCAGACGCCTGGTCTATTTCGAGAACCAGTATTTCACGTCGGCCCGGATCGGCGCGGCGATCGAGGCGCGGCTGGGGTGCGAAGACTGCCCGGAGATCGTGATGGTCCTGCGGCGGTCGTCGGAGGGCTGGCTCGAGGGGCCGACCATGGGGATGCTGCGGACACAGCTGCTGGAACGGTTGCGCCGGGCGGACAGGTTCGGCCGCCTGCACGTCTATTACCCGGTGGTGCCGGGCCTGGGCGATCGCGCCATCAACGTGCACGCCAAGCTGTGCGTGGTGGACGACGAGTGGGCCCGCGTCGGTTCGGCCAACCTCAACAACCGCTCGATGGGCTTCGACACCGAGTGCGACCTCACGCTGGAGGCCGACGGCTCGGACGCCGTTCGCTGCGCGATTGTGGGTTTCCGCAACCGGCTGCTGGCGGAGCACCTTGACGTCAGCCCGGCGCAGGTGGCGGCCGCCATCGAGCGGGAAGGCTCGGCGGCGGCGGCGATCGCCGCGCTCACTCATGGGGAACGCCGCCTGCTGCCGTTCGCGAAGACCGACGAGTGGCCGGTCTCGCTGGCGCCCATCGCCGAACTGGCGGACCTCGAAAGCCCGGTCGCAGCTGAGCAGCTCATCACCCAGCTCGCGCCCGACGCCACCGCGATGAAGTCCGGCCATCCGCTCGCCTGGTCGCTGCTGGGCCTGCTCGTTCTCGCCGGCCTGTTCGCCGCCTGGCGCTGGACGCCGCTTTCCGAATACGTTTCCCCGCAAGCCGTCGCCGCCTGGGCAGGCCTGTTGGCCGGCCAGCCTGGCGGGCCGCTGATCGTGATCGCGGCCTATACGCTGGCGACGCTGACGATGTTTCCGCGCCCGCTGATCACGCTCGCCGCAGTGGTGGCGTTCGGTCCGCTGGCTGGGTTCGTGTACGCCATGGTGGGGATACTGGCCGCGGCGCTGCTGACCTATGCCGTCGGCCGCTTCCTGAGCCGTAACGCGATCCGGCGCCTCGCCGGCACCCGGCTGAACCGGATTGCCCGCGAACTGCGGCGCCGCGGCCTGCTCTCCGTCGTCGCCGTTCGTCTGGTGCCGGTGGCGCCGTTCATCGTGGTCAACCTGGTGGCCGGTGCATTCCACATCCGGGTCAGCCATTACTCCCTCGGCACCGCGATCGGCATGCTGCCCGGAACGCTAACGGCCACCCTGTTCGGCGGCCAGTTGCACAGTTTCCTGCGTGACCCCGGCAACATCAATTACGGCCTGATCGCGCTCCTCGTGGCCGCGGTGGTGCTGGCGTTTTTTGCCCTGCGCCGTTGGCTGCACCACCGACTTGACTCGGCAGACAAGAAGGCGCCGACCCATGCGGCTTAGCGGAAATTCACGCAGCGAACCGGGTGCGCATCATTCGGCGCAGCCCATGAAGCTCTACGTCGGCGGAGCGCTTCATTGAGCTCGCCGCGGCCGCAGGCACACCTTCCAAGGCGCGAAAATCCGCGGGATCATGAGGTGCCGAAAATCGCGGCGTGGACGCCGCTCCTACAGTGGCGACAATCATGTAGGAGCGCCTTCCAAGGCGCGATTTACGAACCATAGCGGCGTGGAGGCTACCTTCCAAGGCGCGAAACGCCGGGGCATTATGTGACATGCTGAAGAATCGCGGCGAGGACGCCGCTCCTACAACCATGACTGAACAGCCCCGCGGTGGCGATCTGCGGAAAGGGCGTCATTCCCGGCTGAATCAGATCTATCTCCTGACCAGCGTCAGCTACCAACGCCGCCCGGTGTTCGCCGATTTCCATCTGGGGCGGGTGGTGGTCAACGCCATGCGCCATCATGACCTGGCCGGAAATACGGAAACCCTTGCCTATGTAGTGATGCCGGACCATTTCCACTGGCTGCTCAGTCTTGAAGGCCGTTTCGATCTGCCCCGGCTAATGGCCTCGCTGAAGGGCTACACCGCCCGCCGCATCAAGGAGCGAATCGACCTCGGCGGCGATCCGCTGTGGCAGGAGGGCTACCATGACCACGCCCTGCGCCGGGATGAGGACGTGCAGGCCGCGGCCCGGTATGTCGTGGCCAATCCCCTGCGCGCGGGGCTGGTTGAACGCTTGGGGGATTACCCATTATGGGACGCGATCTGGCTGTAGGCTCTGTAGGAGCGCCTTCCAAGGCGCGAACGCGGGTTGATCGCAGCGGAACGCTGATCGCGGCGTGGACGCCGCTCCTACAGTGGCGTCAATCATGTAGGGGCGCCCTCCAAGGCGCGATCACCCGGAGCGTCATGAAATGCCGCAAATCGCGCCTTGGAAGGCGCGCCTACCCACCCCGGTCTTCGCCCGACAGTTTGCGGTAGTGCGCCAGGTGTCGGATGGCTTCTTTCTGCCTGCCTTGCGTCTGGTAGAGGCAGGCGAGGTTGTAGTGGCAATCGGCGAGGCCGGCGTCGTCGGAGAGCGCGCGCTCGTAGGATTGCGCGGCCTCGTCGATGCGGCCGGCGTCTTCCAGCAGCACGCCGAGGTTGTAGTGCAGCAGGGCGTCGCTGCCGCATGCGGCGAGACACGCGCGATAGACGCGTTCGGCCTGATCGAGGCGGCCGTCTTCATGGAGTAGCCGACCGAGGTTGGTCGCGGCGCCGGCGTGCGCCGGGTCGGCGGCGAGCGCCTGTTCATAGGCGTCTTGTGCCGCTTCGCTATCCAGTGCCTCGAGGACCGACCCGCGGCTGAACCAGTCCTCGGCCAGGGCTTTCGCCGCTTCGCGGCGGTCGGTCAGGTTGAGAACGCCGTCGGCCAGGTCGACCTCGAGCGCGAGCAGATACTGTCCGGAGTCGGCCTGCCAGCGCGCGTCGCCTTCCTGTACCGCGACGCGGTCGCCGACTGCGACGATGCGCAATCCGGACAGCGGCACGCTGTCCGGCAACTGGGTGCGCAGCTGCTTGAGCGAACGGATGATGCGGCGCGGCGGCAGCTTGGCCTGGGTCAGCGCCCAGGCGGTGCGCAGTACGATCAGGTCCTGGAAGGAGAACAGGAAGGCGCCGCGCGGCCCGCGCGCCGGGGTGACGAAGCCGGCCTGAATGAGGCCACGGATGGTGCTGCGCGGCAGGCGCAGCAGCTTCTCGACCGTGCGCACCCCATACTGATGCATCGGCAACCCAGGGCGTTACTTCTTCGCCGCCTTGCGGGCGGCGGCGGGACGGGACGTGGCGGCCTTCTTGGGCGGCTTGCGGGTGGCCGTCAGGGGTGCCTCGGCCGCTGCCGCCCCCTTCTTGCCGAGGCTCTGGCGCAGCGCTTCCATCAGGTCGATGATCTGCGCGCCTGCGGCCGCCTCTTCCGGCACGGCAATTTCCTGGCCTTCCACCTTCTTCTCGACGGCCGCCTCGATCCGTTCGCGCACCGTGTCGGTGTAGGTCGTGGGATCGAAGGTCTTCGAACTCTGCTGTTCGATCAGCTGGTGCGCGAGCTTGAGTTCGGCCTCCTTCACGTCGACCGCGGGAATCTCGAGTTCGCCGATCGCCCGCACCTCGTCGGCGTACAGCAGCTGCTGCATCACGAGTCCTTCCTCGAAGGGGCGCAGCATCACGATGTGCTGCTTGCCGTGGCTGGCCCAGCGGCCCAGCGCGCAGCGATCGGTGTCGCGCAGCGCCTGCGAGAACAGGCATAAGGCTTGGCGCCGCCCTTGTCGGGCGCGAGGTAGTAGGCCTTGTCGAAGAAGATCGGGTCGACCGATTCGATCGGCACGAACTCGGTGATGTCGACCGTGTGCGAACCGGCTTCTTCCAGCGCCTTCAGCTCGTCGGGGGAGAACACCACGTACTGGTCCTTGGCGAATTCGTAGCCCTTCACGATGTCCTCCCGCGGCACCACGATTTCCTCCTTGATGCACAGGTACTGTTGCTTCAGGCGCGAGCCGCAGCCCTTGTGCAGCAGGTTGAAGGAAAAGCTCTTGCTGGCCGTGGCGACATAAAGCTTGACCGGAATCGCCACCAGGCCGAACGAAACCGTCAATGAGCTGATTGAGCGTGCTGCCATGTTGGGTCTCCTTGGTCTGTCGTTGGATTCGCTTCGCTTTACGCGCCGACGGAGAGCGGGGTTTCCTATCCCTTCGTCGGCGCCAGCATGCGCTCCAGGCTTTGCTTGCGGGTGAGGGCGTCGCGCCACGGGTCGCCGCTTTGTGCCAGGCGCGCTGCAACAGTGGTGATCGTGAAGTCGAGCGGCTGTGCAGTCTCGAGTTCCTCCCAGGTGAGCGGCATCGAGACCGGCGCGCCGGGCAGGCCCCTGGGCGAGTAGGCGGCTGCGAGGGTCTTGGTGCGGGTATTCATAGTGTAGTCAAAGAAGATTTTTCCGCTGCGCTTGGCGATGCTCCAGTCCATGGTGATGAGCTTGGGGTGGTGCCGCAACAGATGGCGTCCGACCAGGCCGGCGATCTCGCGCACCGCAGCGAAATCGAGCGTGCGCTCGATCGGCACGTAGATGTGGAGGCCGGTTTTGCCCGAGGTCTTCACCAGCGGTGCGAGTCCCATCGCCTGCAGCACTTCGCGCAGCCGGAAGGCGGTCTCCCGGCCCTTGTCGAACGCCGCGACGCTGTACTCGGGCTCGGCGCCGGCGGCTTCCTGGCCGGAGTAGATGTAGGGGTCGAGATCGAACACGAGGTAGTCGGGATAATTCAGCAGCGAGCGCTCGAGCGCGGCGGTCGAACTGGAATAGTCGGTGCCGAGTCCCGGCTCGTCCGCGCCGGGCCGTGCCCGCGAATGCCAGACGTGGAATTCGAGCGTGCCCGACTGGCCCAGCCACAGCAGGGTCGGCAGGTTGTTGCATACGAGGTAGTCGTAGCGCTCGTCGCGGCTCTCGGAAAACACCGTGATGGTTTCGGCGAATGGCGGCAGCGGCGGGTCCCAGTGTTTCTGGAAGAAATGCTCGCCGCCGATGCCCTCGGGCATGTGCACCATGGTCAGCGGCCGGTCGGCGAGATGCGGCAGCAGCCAGGGCGAGACCTGCGCCAGGTAGCGCAAGAGATCGCGCTTGGTCAGCGCCGGCTGCTTGAGCGCTTTGTTGGCGGGCCAGTAGACGCGGTCGAGGTGGGTGAGGCGGATGCGGTGTGGGCCGACCGCCAGAGTGAACGCCTGCCGCGCGCCGTCGAGCTGTCGCGGCACTTCGTCCACCGAGGTGTCGGGAAGCTGGACTGCGTGCTTCGGCTCGCTGCGCCGCACCGACTTCCGGTCGACGTCCTTGCGCAGCCGCAGGAACACCGGCGCGCGCAGATAGCCGTCCGGGGTCCATTCGGCGAACTTCACTTCGGCCACCGTGTCGGGCCGCAGCCAGATCGTGGCGCGGTGCAGCGGCGGTGCTTCGGCGAACGGGTGGCGCTCGGTCTCGAGCGGCGCGAAGCGCTGTTTCAGCTGGGACAGCGTCGCGTCGTCGAGGCCGCTGCCGACGTGGCCGGCGTAGCGCAACTGGCCTTGTTTCCAATAGCCGAGCAAGAGGGCGCCGAGCGGCGCGCGCGCCCCGCGGCCGCGGGTGTAGCCGCCGACCACGAATTCGGCGCTGTGGGTGGGCTTGATCTTCAGCCAGGCGGCCGAGCGGTGGCCGGCTTCGTAGCGGCTGTCGCGGCGCTTGGCCATGACGCCCTCGAAGCCCTGGGCGAGCGCGGCCGCATGGAGGGCGACGCCGTCCTCGGCCGCATGCACGAGCTGCACGTGGGGCGAGGGCAAGAGGCACTGGGCGAGGTAGCGGCGGCGGTCGGAATACGCCGCCTGGCGCAGATCGAGGCCGGCGAAATGCAGTAGGTCGAAGCCGTAGAAAACGGCGGGCGTGTCGCGCTCGGCGGCGGCGATCTCGCGCGGCGTCTTCAGCTGCACGCGGTTCTGCAGCGCGTTGAAGGATGGTCTGCCGGACGCGTCGAGCGCCAGCACTTCACCGTCGAGAATCATGTCGGCGGACTGCCGGGCGAGTTCGGCGGCGATGGCGTGGAAGGCCGGCGTGAGGTCGAGGCCGCGGCGCGAGCGCAGCTTCACCTCGCCGTCGTGCACGAAGGCCAGCACCCGGTAACCGTCGAGCTTGGGCTCGAACAGCCAGTCGGGGTGGCTGAAGGGCGCCTCGGCCAGTTCGGCCAGCATGGGCGCGAGCTTCATCGGCATCGTCTCGGCGTTGCCGCTCGGGCCGAGCCGTGAGGCGGGCATGGGTTCGGGTTCGGGTGCGGGCAGGTGCTTGAGATCCGCGACCGTCATGCCGGACACGACCGAGCGGTTCTGTTCCGTGATGTCCCGCACGCCGGCATAGGCGTCGCGGTGCTTGATCAGGAACCAGTTCTTTGGGTCGGCACTGCGCACCAGCGCGAATGAACCCTTGAGCTTTTCGCCGCGCAGAAGCAGACTCAGCTTGCCCTGTTCCAGCGCGGCGCGGACCCGGTCCTCGTCTTCCGCGCGGTCGTGGCATCCGCCCCCGTGCGCCTCGTCCGGCGCGTAGACCCCGCAATCCCACACGATGACTTCGCCGGCGCCGTATTGCTTCGGCGGGATCACGCCTTCGAAGGCAGCGTAGTCGAAAGGATGATCCTCGGTCTGCACCGCCAGGCGTTTGACCTCCGGATCGAGCGACGGCCCCTTGGGGACGGCCCACGATTTTAGCGCGCCGTCGAGTTCGAGCCGGAAGTCGTAATGCAACTGCCGCGCGGCGTGCTGCTGGACCACGAAAAGCAGCGGCCCGGTGCGGGTCGGGACCGTCGGAGCGGGCTCCGGCGTGGCTTCAAACCGCCGCTTGGCGGCATATTGGCCCAGTGCGCCAGAGGCGCCGGGCGCAGCGGTCTTGGCCGCGGCCCCCCTGGCTGTCGGCGGCGGCGGCATGTCAGGCGTGCCGCGAAACCGCGGGAATCGTCGTCATATCGGTCTCCTGTGGTCGCGGCGCCAGTTGCCGTAGGCATTGTCGATGCGGCCGCGCGGAATACTCGTTGTAGGCCAAGCCGGCGACCGCGTTGCCGCCGTCGAACATGAAGGGCTCCCGCTCAGTGATCGCTCATCCGTTCGCGCGTTTTGAAGCCCGCAAGCCTTCAGGTGAAGCGACTGCGCTTCGCCATCACGGTTCCATTCCCTGCAGAAACAGATCGAGTGCATGCCGCGCGCCGCCGATCAAGGGGGCGCCGTGGGCGAACAGCAGGTGGTCGAATTCGCGCTCGCGCAGGTGCTGGCGAAAGGCTTTTTGCAGACCGCGCTTGACGCCTTTTGGGTCGTCGCCCATGTAGGCGTCCGGCACGAAGCCGAGCTTGCCGCGATCGCGCACGATCGCGTCGCCGAGGCTCAGCAGCCCGCCGTTCAGCGACAGATACAGCGCGGTTTCCTCGGGGCACAGTGCCCCGACTTTCAACGCCAGGATGCCGCCCGGCAGTTCCTTGCCGTGGCTGAATCCCTTGACCTTCTCGCCCGCGGTGAATTCGTACAGGCCGTCCTTGTGGCACCAGACCTCGGCGCCGTAGCGCGCGGCAAAGCGGTCACTGTGCCGGTAGTGATGGCGGTTGGTCGGGTAGATGTGCTGCGGCGCGCCGTGTGCCGCGAACCACCCGATGCCTTGCGCCGGGACGCGCGGATCGATCAGCACCGGCGGGTCGGTGGCGTTGATGTAGTAGGAGTGGACATAGGCCTGGATGCCTTCGTGGAAGGTTTTCCAGTGAAACACGCCGGGAAGAATCTCTTTCATGGCGGGTGTCCTTTCCTCCAGCTTAGTCAGCGCTGGGTGGCATGAGCCATGCGCCTGGTCGGACTTAGAACTCCAGGCTTACGCGGATGGCATCGATCCCGGCCTTGGCGCAGCGATCGTCGTCGGCACCGGTCGGGCACCGGAGATGCCGATCGACCCGACCAGGCTGCCTTTCGATTCGATCGGCATGCCGCCGCCCAGAACCACCACGCCGGGAAGCTGGCGGATGCCGGCGGAGGGCGTGCCGGACTGGGTCAAGGCGATGAGGTCGGTGGTGTTGGAGCGGAAACTCGCGGCGGTCCAGGCTTTGCCCATGGCGGCCTGCGGCGTGTGGGCGCCGGCGAAACGGTGCCGCAGCATCACCTGGGTGACGCCGCTGCGGTCGGCCACGGCCACGGCCACGGCCACATTGAAGCCGGCATCCCGGCAGGTCTTGAGCGCGGCCTGGGCCGCCTTCAGGGCGCTGTCGGGGTCACCCATTAGCCGACCGTAATCAAGCGCGAACACTTTCCCGCCCACCTTTTTGATGGCGGGTTTTCTTTGCACAACCATCCTGCATCCTGCCTTGCTGTTTCAGGCCGAACCCGTTTCCTCGATACTGGCTACGACCGAGTCGTGCCTGCCACCCATATGGATCAAGCGGTGTGCGATGAACTGCCTCCGCCCTGGCGGAACTCCGCCCCAGAGAAACCTTGGTGCCGCCGAAGTGTCCGGGCAAAGATCACAGATCCGTGGCTCGCGTTTCCGCGTCCAGTCCCCAATTGGCTCACCCGGCAGACGACCCGGTGCAACAACACAGGCGGTGACGGCAAGGTCTCCACTCAGACACACTGGTTCAAGCCCAGACCCCATTGCTGGCTGACCTGCCGTCACCAAACCGTTCAGGCGAAACAGCGCTTCACATCGAAAGGCTGTCCCTCCTTCAGCATGTGGTAACTCGCCCGCGCCAGTTTGTGCGCCAGTGCCTTGGTTGCCACGATGCTGTTTGTTTTGGCTTTCTTCCGCTCGAAGAAGCGCCGTGCCTCGTCGTTGAAGCGACGGGCGAAGTTCGCCGCTTCGATGAACGCCCACACCAGATAGGCGTTGCCGTTCTTGGTGTTGCCTTCGCCTTTCTTCTTGCCGTTGGAATAGCGGGCGCTGTCCACACAACGGGCGTAGGAAGCGAAGTTGCCGACCCGGGCGAAGCGGGTGACATCGCCCGTCTCCAGCATGATGATGATGGCCAGCACCTCGCCGATGCCGGGGATGCTTTTAAGCCGAACATAGTCCGGGCGCAGCTTCGCGCCCTCCAGAAGACGCGCTTCGAGCCGCCCGATTTCCAGGTTCAGCGTGGCAATGACGGCGAGGTTGGCCTGCACCGCCAGGGCCACATCCGCGGCGAGCCCGAGCGTGCCAATGTCTGCGGGGGCGAGCCGCTTGATGGCCGCGGCGGACGGACGCGACCCGGTCGATCGGGCCAGGATGTTCTCCACCGCCAGCACATGCTGGGTGCGCGAGCGCACGAGCTGGACGCGCTTTCTGGCCAGATCGCGCAAGGCGCGCTCGGCGGGCGGGTGGATGTAGCCGGTGGGCAGGATGCCCAGCCGCAGCAGGTGCGCCAGGTGGGCGGCGTCGGTCTCGTCGTCGCTGTGCTTCAAGCCGTCGTAGCGTTTCATGGCGACGGTGTTGGCGAGCCTGACGGCGTAGCCTTCGGCCATCAGACCGTCGACCAGCCAGTACCAGTTGTAGGTGGATTCGACGACTACGGCTGTCAGTTCGTCGCGGTGCGGCGCAAGCAGCGTCAGAATCGTCGAAAGATCGTTGGGGCAGCGCCGGCTGAGCAGCACCTTGTCCGTTTCGTCCGTCACCACGACAACGCTATTGTTCGAATGCAGGTCTATGCCACAAAATCTCATCTCGGCCTCCTTTGAGTAAAAGAACAAAGTTCGCACTTCGCTTTTTACTCCTCCGCCTCACAGCGGTGGGAGGTCGGCTAGATGATTCTCAG
>NCGX01000033.1 GCA_002256995.1 Hydrogenophilales bacterium 16-64-40 | reverse complement strand
GTCGAGTGCATTTCCTTCTGCACGTTGTCGAAGTTCTTGTCGCGGCTGCGCGAGGAAAACTCGCCGCCGAGGTCATCTTCCCAGTTGGGGCCCCAGTTGATCTTGTCCATCTTCTTGCCGGTGATGGCTGAGATCGGGCGCGCGGTGGGCGGCGTCTCGGACAGCGGCGCCTTCTGCAGGTGCTGGTAGTCGTAGGTGAAGGGCTCGTAGTAGTCGTCGATCTCGGGCAGGTTGGGGTTGCCGAAGATATTGGCGAGAATTTTCAGTTTGCTGCCCTGGCGCGGTACCAGCTTGCCGTCGCCCTTGAGCTTCCAGCCGCCGTTCCAGATGTCCTGGTTTTCCCACTGCTTCGGGTAGCCGATGCCGGGCTTCGATTCGACGTTGTTGAACCAGGCGTATTCCATGCCTTCGCGCGAGGTCCACACGTTCTTGCACGTGATCGAGCAAGTATGGCAGCCGATGCACTTGTCTAGGTTCAGCACCATGGCAATTTGCGCACGCACTTTCATGTTGTAACTCCTTGCCTGACAGGGGCGTCATGCCCCTGTGCGTTGTAAAAACCCCGCACCGGAGAGAGGTGGCACGGGTAAGAAGAGCGGGAGGCACCCTTCTTGAAACGTTTCATTTCAGCGCTCGACCAGCGGACCTTCCATCCAGTCCACCTTCTTCATCTTGCGCACGATCACGTATTCATCGCGGTTGGAGCCGACCGTGCCGTAGTAGTTGAAGCCGTAGGCCAGCTGGGCGTAGCCGCCGATCATGTGCGTGGGCTTGGTAATGGTGCGTGTCACCGAGTTGTGGATGCCGCCGCGGAAGCCGCTGACCTCCGCGCCCGGCACATTGATGATCTTTTCCTGTGCGTGGTACATCAGGCACATGCCCTTGGGCACGCGCTGGCTGACCACCACGCGCGCCGTCAGCGTGCCGTTGACGTTGAACACCTCGACCCAGTCGTTGTCGACGAGGCCGGCTTCCTTCGCCTCGATCTCCGACACCCAGACGTGGGGGCCGCCGCGGGAGAGCGTCAGCATGCGCAGGTTGTCGGTGTAGGTGCTGTGGATGCCCCACTTCTGGTGCGGGGTGATCCAGTTCAACACCAACTCGTGGTTGCCGTTGGGCTTCTTGCCCAGCAGCGGCTCGATCGTCTTGGTGTCGACCGGCGGCTTGTACACGCACAGGCCCTCGCCGAAATCCAGCATCCATTCGTGGTCCTGGTAGAACTGCTGGCGGCCGGTGAGGGTGCGCCACGGGATCAGTTCGTGGACGTTGGTGTAGCCGGCGTTGTACGACACGTGCTCCGATTCCAGACCCGACCAGGTGGGCGAGGAGATGATCTTGCGCGGCTGCGCCACGACGTCGCGGAAGCGGATCTTGTCGTCCTCGCGCGGAATGGCCAGATGCGTGTGGTCGCGCCCGGTGATTTTCGACAGCGCTTCCCAGGCCTTCACCGCCACCTGGCCGTTGGTTTCCGGCGCCAGCATGAGAATGACCTCGCAGGCGTCGATGGCCGACTCGATCTTCGGTAGACCCTTGGTGATGCCGTCCTCGGTGACGGTGTAATTCAGCTCCCCCAGCTGTTTCACTTCATCTTCCGTGTTCCAGCTGATGCCCTTGCCACCGTTGCCGATCTTGCTCAACAGCGGACCCAGCGAGGTGAACTTCTTGTAGGTGTCGCCGTAGTCGCGCGTTACCACCGTCATGGCCGGCATGGTCTTGCCGGGGATGGCGTCGACCTCGCCCTTTTTCCAGTCGCGCACGCCTGAGCTTTGGCCAAGCTCGGATGGGGTGTCGTGCATCAGCGGCGTCAGCACCAGGTCCTTCTGCGTGCCCAGGTGGGTGGCCGCGAGTTCGGAGAACTTCTTCGCGATGGTCTTGTAGATGTTCCAGTCGGACTTCGATTCCCACAGCGGCTGTACTGCTTCGGACAAGGGATGGATGAAGGGGTGCATGTCCGAGGTGTTGAGATCGTCCTTCTCGTACCAGGTGCACGACGGCAGCACGATGTCGGAATAGAGGCAGGTGGTGGACATGCGGAAGTCGAGCGTCACCAGCAGGTCGAGCTTGCCTTCGGCGCCCTTGTCATGCCACACCACTTCCTTCGGCTTGGCCTCGCCGAGTTCGCCGAGGTCAGGCCCCAGCACCGCGTTCTGCGTGCCCAAGAGATACTTGAGGAAATACTCGTGGCCCTTGCCCGACGAACCCAGCAGGTTCGAGCGCCAGACGAACAGGTTGCGCGGGAAGTTCTTCGGGTTGTCCGGATCCTCGCAGGAGAACTTGATCGCGCCGCTCTTGATCTGTTCGACCGCGTACTTGATCGGGTCGATTCCTGCAGCATCGGCGGCCTTGGTGATCTCCAGCGGGTTGGTTTCCAACTGCGGGGCGGACGGCAGCCAGCCCATGCGCTCGGCCCGTACATTGAAGTCGATCAGCCGGTAATCGCCCAGATCCTTGCTCGCGGTGGGCGACAGGATCTCGGACGCCGCCAGCTTCTCGTGGCGCCACTGGCTGGTGTGGGCGTAGAAGTACGACGTGCCGTTCATCTGGCGCGACGGCCGGTGCCAGTCGAGACCGAAAGCCAGCGGCGCCCAGCCGGTCTGCGGCCGCAGTTTTTCCTGCCCCACGTAGTGTGCCCAGCCGCCGCCCGACTGCCCGATGCAGCCGCACATCATCAGCATGTTGATGATGCCGCGGTAGATCATGTCGTTGTGGTACCAGTGGTTGAGTGCTGCGCCGAGGATGACCATGGACTTGCCGTGGGTCTTGTCGGCGTTGTCGGCGAACTCGCGCGCCACCGTGATGATGTCGGCGCGCGGCACCCCGCAGTGCTTCTCGGCCCAGGCCGGGGTGTAGGGCACGTCATCGTCGTAGCTGGTGGGCAGGTTCGGTCCGCCGAGGCCGCGGTCGACGCCGTAGTTGGCCAGCGTCAGGTCGTAGACGGTGGCGATGCGCACGTCACGGCCGCCGACGCTGATGACCTTGACCGGCAGGTTGCGGGCAAGCAGTTCATTGTGATCGCCGCCGAAGTAGGGCAGCGACACCTCGACGACTTCGTCATGGCTGCCCAGCAGGGTGAGCTGCGGCTTCACTTCCTTGCTCGAATAGCTGTCGCGCATTTCCAGGTTCCACGCGCCGGACTGTCCCCACCGGAAACCAATCGAGCCGTTGGGGGCGACCAGGTAGCCGGTGTTTTCGTCGTACAGCACCGTCTTCCACTCGGGGTTGTTGTCCTGGCCCATGTTGCCGCTGAGGTCGGAGGCGCGCAGGTAACGGTCGGCGATCAGCATGCCTTCGTGTTCCTTCAGCATCACCAGCATCGGCATGTCGTTGTACTGGCGGCAGTAGGAATCGAAATATTCGCTGCGATTCTTGACGTGGAATTCGGACAGGATGACGTGGCCCATCGCCAGCGCCAGCGCGGCATCGGTGCCCTGTTTGGGGGCGAGCCAGATATCGCCGAACTTGACCATCTCGCCGTAATCGGACGACACCGCCACCGTTTTGGTGCCCTTGTAGCGCACCTCGGTGTAGAAGTGGGCGTCCGGCGTGCGGGTTTGCGGCACGTTGGAGCCCCAGACCATCAGGTAGGTCGAGTTGTACCAGTCGGCCGATTCCGGCACGTCGGTCTGCTCGCCCCACACCTGAGGGCTGGCTGGCGGCAGATCGCAATACCAGTCATAGAAGGACAGGGGGGTGCCGCCGATCAGCGACAGGTAACGCGAGCCCGCCGCGTAGCTCACCATCGACATGGCGGGAATCGGCGAGAAGCCGGCGACGCGATCGGGGCCGTATTCCTTGATGGTGAAGACGTTGGCGGCGGCGATCATTTCCGTCACCTCGTCCCACTTGGCCCGCACGAAGCCGCCCTGACCGCGGATCGACTTGTAGCGCTTGGCCTTCTCGGGATTCTGGCTGACCGATTTCCAGGCTTCCACCGGCTCCATCGTCTTGCGCGCCTCGCGCCACATTTCCATCAGGCGGCCGCGGATCAGCGGATATTTCACGCGCTGCGCCGAATACACATACCAGGAGTAGCTGGCGCCGCGCGGACAGCCGCGTGGCTCATGGTTGGGTAGATCGGCACGGGTGCGCGGATAGTCGGTCTGCTGGATTTCCCAGGTGATCAGGCCGTTCTTGACGTAGATTTTCCAGCTGCACGATCCGGTGCAATTCACGCCGTGGGTAGAACGCACCACCTTGTCATGTTGCCAGCGGCTGCGGTAGGCGTTCTCCCAGCTGCGGTCTTCGTCGGTGACGGCGCCGTGGCCGTCGGAAAACTCGGCGACGGTCTTCTTGAAGAAGGTCAGGCGGTCGAGGAAGTGGCTCATTGTCTAGCTCCTTGCAGTCGCAGTGGGGGGTTAGGGGTAATTGGTGAGGAGTGGGTGCGGAGGCTGACTCGATTCCTCACCCCTCACCCTTCACGCCTTACTCATGGGTTTTTGATGTAGGCGTTCTTGCGCAGGTAGAACCACCAGTTCAACACCAGGCACAGGGCGTAGAAAATGGCGAATCCGTACATGGCGTTCTGCGGGGTGCCGGCCTTGATCTGTTCGCCGATCACCACCGGGGCGATGAAGGCGCCGTAGGCGGCCACCGCCGAGGTCCAGCCCAGTACCGGTCCGGCCTGCACGCGGTCGAACACCACGCCGACGGTGCGGAAGGTGGAGCCGTTGCCGATGCCGGTGGCGGCAAACAGCACGACGAAGGTGATGATGAACTGGGCGAAATAAATCTCGGGCGTGGCCGACTGGTAGGCCTGCATCATGATCCAGCCGGCGTAGGCGGAGGCCGCGACCATGATGGCCGAGATGATCTGGGTGACGATGGAGCCGCCGACCTTGTCCGAGATCCAGCCGCCTACCGGTCGGATCAGTGCGCCGACGAAAGGGCCAATCCAGGCGTATTGCAACGCGGACGGTGCGTTGGGGTTCTTGACATGCGTCCATACACCGGTCGCGGCATCGAGTACATGGGTGTCGCCGAAAATCACAGTAATCGACAGCGGCAGCGCCATCGAGAAGCCGATGAAGGAACCGAAGGTGACCAGGTACAGCGCGGTCATCGACCAGGTGTGCTTGTTCGAGAAGATTTCGAACTGCTTGGCGATGTTGCCCTTCATCTCGCCGAAGGCGGCGAGTTTCATCACCATCAGGGTGACGACCATGATGAGCGGCAGCGCCAGCCACATGTTGAGCAGGCCGAGGCCGGTGGGCGCGGGCAGGTAGAGATAGAGGCCGACCGCCGCGGTGACGAAGGCCAGGCCATACAGCCACAGCACCTTCGCGAATGCCATGAGCGTGGAGCCGATGTTGGGCGTGACCGTCAGCAGGTTGTTCATGCCGAAGTAGCCGAGGAAAGCCAGCGGCACAAGCAGCAGCAACCAGACATAGCCGGCGTTCTGGATGTAGGTGGGGGTGCCGGCGACAATCTTGCCGAGAATCCAGCCGCTGTCCTTTATCAGCTCCATCGAGCCGCCGGCGGCGGCACCGAAGATGCCTGCCGTCATCACCAGCGGGATCAAAATCTGCATGGTGGTGACGCCGAAGTTGCCGAGGCCGGCATTGATGCCCAGCGCGGTGCCCTGCAGCCGCTTGGGGAAGAAGGTGCTGATGTTCGACATGGAGCAGGCGAAGTTGCCGCCGCCAATGCCGGAGAGCAGCGCCAGCAGCTGGAACACCCACAGCGGCGTTTCCTTGTCCTGCAGCGCGATGCCGGTTCCGATGGCCGGAATCATCAGCAGCGCCGTGGTGAGGAAGATGGTGTTGCGGCCACCCGCGATGCGGATGAAGAAGGAGGCTGGAATTCTCAGGGTTGCACCGGCCAGGCCGGAAATCGCCGTCAGCGTGAACATCTCCTCCTTGCTGAAGGGAAAGCCCAGGTTCAGCATCTGCACCGCGATGATTCCCCACATCAGCCAGATGGCGAAACCGTTGAGCAGGCTGGGGACCGAGATCCACAGATTGCGGTAGGCAATCTTTTTGCCGGTCTTTTCCCAGAACTCTGGGTCTTCCGGATTCCATTCCTTGATATTGGTAGGCATGGTGTATTTCCCTTTCAAGTTGACCATCGGAGCCGGGCATCACCCGACCCCAGGCTTTGTTATTCCATCGGGTCGCCGGCCTTGACCCGCTGCAGCTCGCGGGCCGCATCCATCGGACGTACTTCCGTCCAGTACATCCACATCAGCGACACCCACACCACACCGAACATCAGCATGAACGCGGAGGAACGGATGCCGGTCAGGTCGACCAACGCGCCGAACATGATCGGCATCACGAACCCGCCCAGGCCACCCGCCAGCCCGACTACACCGGAAATCACGCCGATGTTGTCGGGGTAGTCGTCGGAGATGTACTTGAAGACCGAGGCCTTGCCGATGGCGAAGGCAATGCCTAGCGTGAACATGATGATGGTGAACATCGTCGCGTCCAGGCCGAAATGGAAGGTCAGCGGACCGTCGACGGTCGTGATGGTGATGTTGCTCTGCGGGTAGGACAGGAAGAACAGGCAGACCAGCGAAACCCACAGCACCCACCAAGTGATGGTGTGGGCGCCGAATTTGTCGGAGAAATGACCGCCGATCGCCCGCAATAAGCCGCCCGGGATACTGAAGGCGGCCGCCAGCAAGGCAGCGGTCTGCAGGTCGAAGCCGTATTCGCTGACGTAGTATTTGGTCATCCATAGCGCCAGTGCTACATAGCCGCCGAACACGATCGAGTAATACTGGCTGTAGCGCCATACCTTCGGATCCTTGAATGCAGCCAGCTGCTCGCGCAGGGTGACGGACTTGCCCACCTTGTGACTGGGCTCGCTATAGGTGAAGAACAAGAACAGGATCGCGGTGACCAACATCAGCACCGCATACACCTTCGGCACCATCGTCCAGCCGTAGCCGATGACGATGATGGGCGCGAGCAGCTTGGTGACTGCCGCGCCGGTGTTGCCTGCGCCGAAAATGCCCATTGCCAGACCCTGCCGTTCACGCGGAAACCAGCGGGCGCAGTAGGCGATCCCGACCGTAAATGAGCCCCCAGCCATTCCGACAAATAGTCCGGTAAACAGGAAATGCCAGTATTCCGTCGCCCACGAGAGCATCCAGATCGGGATGACCGTGGTGAGCATCAGGATGAAGAACACGATGCGCCCGCCGAATTTGTCCGTCCACATCCCTAGCGGGACGCGAATCAGGGAACCGGTCAGCACCGGCGTGGCGATCAGGATGCCAAACTGGGTTTCGTTCAGGCCAAGCTGCTGCTTGATGGGAACACCAATCACGGCGAACATCATCCAGATCATGAAGCACACCGTGAACGCCAGAGTGCTCATGATGACGACCGACCATGCCTTGTATTGTTGTGTTGCCATAGTCACCCCGCGGTCTGAACTGGTGAGATAAAAGGACCTTGGTGTGTTTTTTACGCCAATGGACCCGCAACTTCCAGTGGGGAAATCGCATCTGAAACCGGGTAACTACCTCTTTGTAGGTATGGGGAGTAGTTGGTAATGCCTTGTTAATAATGATGTTTTTTGGCAACGTTCACACGCCGGTGAGCCGGTGGCGAAGAAGAGGTATGCCCTTTGATCCACAATGCAGGACAGAAGGTGTATTACGCTAGCGGCATGGCAACGACTGCCGATTGCATGGAGCAAACACGTGATTCGTCTGGTGGGTAATAAGCTGCAGAACTCCCTGCTGTTGCGGCTGGGCGGCATGTTTGTCGCCATCACCGTGCTGGCGGTGGCCAGCATGTCCACCTCGTGGATGGTGGCGGAAACCACCCAGGGCAACGGCCAGGCGATCAACCTGGCGGGCAGCCTGCGAATGCAGAGCTGGCGCATGGCATCGATTTATCAGCGCTATCAACAGAACAGGGCGCCCGAACACCTGCAGACACTCGCGGAGGCCATCACCCGGTTTGAAGGCGATCTGAAGGCCGGCCCCATCCTGGCTGTGCTGCCGGCCGATGCAACCACTCCGCTGCGGCAGGTCCACCGGCAGGTCGAAACCAGCTGGCGCACGCAAATCAAGCCGGGCCTGGTCAGCCTGCCGGCGGCATCCGCCTCGACCGTAGCTGACGCGGCTGTGTTGGACAAGATCCCCGAATTCGTCGACCACATCAACGATCTGGTGAAACAGATCGAAGAGGCTGCCGAAGCGAAAATCCTGGTCATGCGAGTCATCCTCGGCGCATCGGTGATTGCCACCCTGCTGGTGGTGATCCTCTCCATCTATTTGGTCAACAATATTCTGGTTCACCCGCTGCGCAGGCTGCTGGAACAGGCCGACCAGATCGGGCAGGGCAATCTGGCCGTGCGCACCGATCTGAGCGGGGAAGACGAAATCGGACGGCTGGGCCAGGCTTTCAACCACATGGCGGAAGACCTTTCCAGGCTGTACCAGAACCTGGAAGCGCGGGTGACGGAAAAGACCGCCGAACTCACCATCGCCAACCGTTCGCTGGAACTGCTCTACCACTCGATCGCCCGGCTCTACAACGGGCCGGTGGCGCCGGACACCTACGCCATCCTGCTGAAGGATCTGGAAAACGTGCTGGGCGTGGGGCACGGGCGAGCCTGCCTGGTGGAATCTGGTGACGCGCGCGCGCGGGTCATCGCCAGCACGCTGCACCCGGACAGCGGCGACCCCGACCTGTGCGGCCTGATGAGTTGCGCTGAGTGTTTGGCGCACCACACGCTGGCCGTGCATCCGCTGCACGATGGCCGGCGCGTGCTGTCTTTGCCGCTAAAGGACACCGAGCACCAGTACGGCGTGCTGCAGCTTGAAATGCCGCCGGGCAAGGAACTGGCACCGTGGCAGACCCAGTTGCTGGAAGCGCTGTCGCGCCACATCGGCATCGCCATCGGCACTGCGCGGCGCAGCGAACAAAGCCGCCGGGTGTCGCTGCTGGAAGAACGCGCCGCGCTGGCGCGCGACCTGCACGATTCGCTGGCGCAGTCGCTTGCCTACATGAAAATCCAGGTCAGCCGCATGAAGCCGCTGCTGGACGATCCGCAGCGGGCAAACGAGGCCAGGGAAGTGCTGGCGGAATTGCGTGAAGGCTTGAACAGCGCCTACCGCCAGCTGCGCGAACTGCTCACCACCTTCCGCCTGCGCATCGAGGGCGAAGGGCTGGCTGCCGCCTTGCAAAACACGGTGACCGAGTTTTCCGGCCGCGGCGGCATCCCGATCACGCTGGATGTCCATCTGGCCGGCTGCACGCTCAGTGCCAACGAGGAAATCCATGCCCTGCAGATCATCCGCGAAGCCTTGTCCAATGTGCTCAACCATGCCAAGGCGACAAAGGCCGAGGTCAGGGTGACCTGTAAAAGCGACGGCTCGGTGTCGGTCACCGTCACCGACGACGGCCTCGGCATCCGCCAGGCCGCCGGCGCGCACCACTACGGCATGGCCATCATGGACGAACGGGCAAAAAATCTGGGCGGCCGGCTGACGGTCGAGAACCTGCCCACGTCAGGCACCCGCGTTACCCTACATTTCATGCCGAGCGCCGAGCGCGACGTTACCATCCCCATTCATCCCGTCACCTGACCCCACATCCATGAACCCGGCAGCGCCCCAGAGCATCCTCATCGTCGACGACCACCCCCTGTTCCGCAAGGGGGTGATCCAGCTGATCCAGGCCGCCCCCGAATTCCGTTTCGTCGGCGAGGCCGCCAGCGGCAAGGAGGGCATCGCACTCGCCCACCGCCTGCAGCCGCACATGATCCTGCTCGACCTGAACATGAAGGACATGAACGGCGTCGAGGTGCTGAAAACGCTGAAGGACGACGGCCTCGATTCGCGCATCATCATGCTGACCGTGTCGGATCATGCGGAAGACCTGATGGCCGCGCTGCAGGCCGGCGCCGACGGCTACCTGCTGAAGGACATGGAGCCGGAAGACCTGATGCAGCAACTGGGCGAGGCGGCGCGCGGCAAAATCACCATCAGCGAGCGCCTGACCCAATTGCTGGTAGCTTCGCTGCGCGAAAAGGATCGTCCCACCAGCCTCGCCGAGGCCGGGCTGACCGAACAGGAAAGCCGCATCCTCGACCACCTGATCGACGGCAAGAGCAACAAGCTGATTGCCCGCGACATGAACATCGCCGAGGGCACGGTGAAGGTCCACGTCAAGCACCTGCTGAAAAAGCTCAACCTGCGTTCGCGGGTGGAAGCGGCAGTGTGGGCCGACCGCTGCCGGCGCCAGGCCAAGCCGTAACATTCGCGAGGGTGTGCCAACCGGGTTTGCCGGCGTCGACTATCTTGAATAGCCGGTTCGTTCAAACAAGGAGCACGACATGGCAGTGGGCGAAATTTGCAACCGGGATGTGGTGGTCGCGGAGAAGGCGCTTTCGGTGGTGGATGCAGCGCAACTGATGCGCAAGCACCACGTCGGCGACCTGGTGGTGGTCGAGGAAAAGGCCGGCCACAGGTATCCCGTCGGCATCGTCACCGACCGCGACATCGTGGTGGAAGTGGTAGCGGCCGGGGTGAATCCGGACGCGCTCAAGGTGGGCGACATCATGGGTCCGGAAGTGGCCACCGTGCACGAAGGCGACGGCCTGTTCGAGGCGCTGCGCCACATGCGCGACAAGGGCGTGCGGCGCATGCCGGTGGTCGATCGCGAAGGCGGCCTGGTCGGCATCCTCACCCTGGACGACCTGCTAAGCCTGCTGGCCGAGGAAATGACCGAACTGGCGAAGCTGGTGTCGCGCGAGCGGCAGCGCGAGGCGGTCATCCGGACATGAATTGCAAAAATTCAGGCTCGACCTGATAGACGGTGCAGGTTCAGGCCGGTCTGTCAGGCAAAACCGGCCATCAGCCGTCAATGGTGGGGCGGGGGAGATTTGTTATTGGGCGGCTGATGTAGGTCCGTAAGCAGCCGGCGGTGGAACCAGTGTGTACTTCTGTTGATCGGCAGCAATGCTGCCGGTGGCTATAGTTCCGTTGAGTGGCCGCTATGCATCATTCACAGCCAACGCAGGCAAGGTGAGTTGGAACCGCGTCGCCTGATTGGCGGATGCGACTTTGATCGAACCGCCATGTGCGTCGATGATGGATTTGACGATGGCAAGCCCCAACCCGGCGCCATCGCCTTTGCGTTGACGCGAGGGGTCGACGCGGTAGAAACGGTCGAAGAGGCTGGGGAGGTGCTCGGCCGGGATTTCGGGGCCGGGGTTTTCGACGGCAACGACGGCCTTGTCGCCGTGCATGGCCAGCGATACGCGCACGGTCTGGCCGGGTGGCGTATGCCGGATGGCGTTCGATATGAGGTTGCTGAGCGCACGCCGCAGCATCAGCCGGTCGCCCGGTACGGTGGCCGATCCCGTCAGGGCCAGCGAAACGCCGCGCTCCTCCGCCCACGCTTCGAAATAGTCGAACAGGCCATTTGTTTCATTGGCCAGGTTGACGCTTTCCCGGCCCGGTGAGAGGAGGCCGTTGTCGGCCTGGGCAAGATAGAGCATGTCGCCGACCATCTGGGCCATGCGTTCGTATTCTTCCAGGCTCGAGTACAGGACTTCCTTGTATTCGTTGTTATCGCGCGCACCGGAAAGCGCCACCTGGGTCTGGGTCATGAGATTGGAGATGGGGGTGCGCAGTTCGTGCGCGATATTGGAAGAGAACTCGGAGAGGCGCCGGAATGAATCATCCAGACGGGCCAGCATGGCATTGAAAGCGGCAGTAAGCGGCATGAGTTCGGCCGGAAGCCCCGAAGCCGGAAGGCGCGCGCCGAGACGTTCGGCGGAAATGCCGGCCACGGTATCGGTGACCTGGCGCAAGGGCAAGAGCCCCCATCGGGTAACGATCCAGCCCAGGCCGGCCATGGCCAGGGCGGCTAGGGCAATGGCGATTCCCAGCACCGAGCGGAACGTGTCCATGAAAAGTGCATGGTGCTCGATGTCCTGTGCCACGGCCACGGTGTAGGGCCCGCCGCTGCCTGCCGTGATCGACACGGCCATGCCCCGGTGGCTGAGGCCGTTTTGTTCCCATTGATGCAAGGTCCCATCCGTACACGATGCAGGCCGCGCCTGGCAGGCTTGCAGCAGCGTGCGCGGAAAATCCGCGCCCGAGGTGGCGAACCAGATATTCCCCGTCGCATCGGTCACGACGACGGCGAGCCCATGATGACCAACCAGGGCGTCGTCCAGTTGCTGGGGCAGACGGTCCAGCGTTTTGCTGTTTGAGGCTTGCGTGAACAGGTTCCGGACGAGCGCCAGCTTGCCATTGAGTTCGATCCGATCTTCCTCTTCAAAATGGGCCTCCACCTTTTGCGTCAGGAAGTAGCTCGTTACAAGCAAGACCAGTGCAGCGGCCACAGCAAAAAGCAGGCTGATCCGGGCGGTCAGTGACAGGGTTTTCATGGTTCCGCGTTTTCCGGGAATGTTTCCAGCACATAGCCCATCCCCCGCACGGTATGGATGAGCTTGAATTCAAAGCCCTCGTCGATCTTGACCCGCAGCCGGCGCACCGCCACGTCGATGACGTTGGTGTCGGAATCGAAATTCATGTCCCATACCTGCGAGGCGATCAGGCTGCGCGGCAGCACTTCGCCCTGGCGGCGCAGAAACAGCTCCAGCAGGGCAAACTCCTTGGCGGTCAGCTCGATCTTGCGCCCCGCCCGCGTGGCGCGCCGCCGCAGCAGGTCCAGTTCCAGGTCGGCCGCCTTGAGAACGGTGGGCTCCAGGCCGGCATGCCCGCGGCGCACCAGGCTGCGCACCCGGGCCAGCAGCTCGGCAAAGGCGAAGGGCTTCACCAGATAATCGTCGGCCCCCAGTTCCAGCCCCTTGACCCGATCCTCGACCTGGTCGCGCGCCGTCAGGAACAGCACCGGCATGTCGACCCCGGCCCGGCGCACGCCTTCGAGCACCTGCCAGCCGTTGAGTCCGGGCAGCATCACATCCAGGATCATCAGGTCGTAGTGGCCGGTTTTGGCCAGATCCAGCCCGTCCCATCCCTCACGCGCCAGGTCCGTGATGAAGCCGGCTTCGGTGAGCCCCTGTTTCAGGTAATCGCCCGTCTTGGGTTCGTCTTCGACGATCAGGATTTTCATGGTTGGAATACTCGGCAGGATGCACGCATCCTGCCACAGCTCGCGCCCGGTGGAGAACCGCATGACTGATTTGTAATCTGCCAGTCAGGTTCATGTCCATGGCAAAAATGCAGGATGTCGTCGTTGGTGACGCTCAATTCGGGCAGCTTGGGCATCGTGAATCTGCGGTCAAAAACAACATTACATGATCTTATGGAAGGCAGTCCCGCATGAAACCTTATTCTTCTCTTTATTTACCAGTTCCGGATTTGCCGCGCCGCCGGTTCGTGCAAGGTCTTGTGGCGGGTGGCGTTCTGCTCGGTCTGTCGTCGGTCGTCAAGCCGGGCTGGGCAAGCGGAACTGAAGCGGTCAACCGCGGCGCACCGGTGCTCAGCGGCACAGAATTCGATCTTGTCATCGCCGAATCGCCGGTCAATTTCACCGGCAAACCGCGCATGGCCACCACCGTCAACGGATCGATCCCGGCGCCCACGCTGCGCTGGCGCGAAGGCGATACGGTCACGATCCGCGTGACCAACAGGCTGCGCGAGGATACGTCCATTCACTGGCACGGCATCATCCTGCCGTTCCAGATGGACGGCGTGCCGGGCATCAGCTTCAAGGGCATCGCGCCGGGGGAGACCTTCACCTACCGCTTCAAGATCGAGCAGAGCGGCACCTACTGGTACCACTCGCACTCCGGCATGCAGGAACAGACCGGGATGTACGGCGCCATTGTTATCGAGCCGGCCGCTGGCGAGCCGAATCGGGCCGATCGCGAACATGTGATCCAGCTGTCGGATTGGACCGACGAAGACCCGATGCGTGTCTTCGCCAAGCTTAAGATGCAGGGCGACTACTACAACTACAACCAGCCCACAGCGGCGGACTTCTTCCGCGACGTGTCGCGCGATGGCCTCAAGGCCGCGATCGACAAGCGCAGGATGTGGAATGAAATGCGCATGAGTCCGACCGATCTGGCTGATCTCTCGGCCGCGACGCTCACCTATTTGATGAACGGCACCACGCCTGCCGGCAACTGGACCGGGCTGTTCCGTCCGGGCGAGCGGGTTCGGTTGCGCTTTATCAACGGCGCGGCCAATACCTTTTATGACGTGCGAATTCCGGGGCTCAAGCTCACCGTGGTGCAGGCAGACGGCCAGAACGTCGAGCCGGTGACGGTCGACGAATTCAGATTTGGGCCGGGTGAAACCTACGATGTGATGGTGCAGCCGAAGGACGAGGCCTACACGGTGTTTGCCCAGACGATGGATCGCACGGGCTTCGCGCGCGGCACCCTGGCCGTTCGCACGGGGATCGAGGCGACCGTGCCCGAAGTCGACCCTGCTGACTGGCTGACCATGGCCGACATGATGGGCGCGATGGGGGGCATGGGCGGGATGGCCGGCATGGATCACGGCAGTTCCGGCGACCTGAACGGGATGGCCGGCATGAGCGGCATGAACCACGGTGGAATGGCCATGGACCACAGTAAGCACGCCATGCCACCCGGAATGGCCATGGACGGCAAACTGGCCAGGCCGAGTACGCAGGCGCGCCACGCGAAGACCGAATATGGCCCCAGTACCGATATGCGGGTGGACATGGGGCGCACCAATCTGGACGACCCCGGGATTGGCCTGCGCAACAATGGGCGCCGCGTGTTGACGTTATCCGATCTTCGCACCGTCGACGGCCCGCTCGATCCGCGTGGACCTGAGCGCGAGGTCGAACTCCATCTGACCGGCAATATGGAGCGTTACACATGGTCGCTCGACGGCCTTGAGTTCGGCCGGTCCACCCCGGTGCACTTCCGCTATGGCGAACGGCTGCGCGTCATTCTCCACAACGACACCATGATGACCCATCCCATGCACCTGCACGGCATGTGGAGTGAACTTGAGCAAGACGGTGGGGGCTTCCAGGCACGCCGCCACACCATACCTGTCCAGCCGGCGCAACGCATCAGCTTCCTCGTCACCGCCGACGCACTGGGACGCTGGGCCTGGCATTGCCATCTGATGCTGCACATGGATGCGGGCATGTTCCGCGAAGTGGTGGTGGCGTAAGTGCCGACGGAAACGAGAGAAATATGAAGATGATAGACAAGCGAATGAACGTTCTGGCAATGGCCATCATTGGCCTGGGTGCGACGCCCGCGTTGGCGCAGACCAGTCCCGTCGCTGAGACGATGGATCATGCTCAGCATCAGAGTGCACCGTCTCCTGACGCGGTCAAGCCCAAGGCGGCCCGGGATGCGATGCCGGCTATGGACTCCAGCGGCATGGATCATGGTGCGATGCCCGGCATGAAATCGGAAAAGCCGGAAACCGCCGGTGAAATGCCGGCCATGGATCACAGTGAAATGAGCATGCAGGGCGGATCGGCTCCGCCCGATGCGCGCGATCCGCATGCCTATTCGGACGGTTACACGCTTGAATCGGGGCCGTATGCGCTCCCCGGGCCGCGCGTGCTGCGCCTGTCCGACGAGCACACCTTCGGCGGGCTGCTCGTCGATCGGCTGGAACAGGTCCATGCCCGCGATGGCGACAATGCCACGGCGTACGAAATTCAGGGCTGGTATGGCCGGGATTACAACCGGCTGGTGGTCAAGGCCGAAGGCGATGTTTCCCAGGGCAAATTGCAGGAGGCCCGCACCGAACTGCTGTGGGGTCATGCCATCGCCACGTTCTGGGATACGCAACTGGGCATGCGATACGACAGCGGCGTGAGCCCCGATCGCGGCTGGCTGGCCTTCGGCGTGCAGGGCCTCGCGCCCTACTGGTTCGAGGTCGATGCGGCCGCCTATGTCGGCGACAAAGGAAGAACCGCGTTCCGCCTAGGTGCGGAGTACGAGTTGCTGCTCACGCAGAAGCTTGTCTTGCAGCCGCGCCTTGAAATCAACGCCTACGGAAAAAGTGACGAGGCCCTGGGTATCGGCAGCGGCCTTTCCGACGGCGTGGCGGGCCTGCGCCTGAGATACGAATTCACACGCCAGTTCGCACCCTATGTCGGCGTGGAACGCGCCGGAAAATTCGGCAAGACCGCCGACCTGGCCCGCGCTGCGGGCGAAAAAACAGATGAAACACGCTGGGTCGCCGGCGTGCGTTTCTGGTTCTGATGTATTGCAACGACGATCGAATCACTCAACTCATTAGGAGCAACATGATGAAACTTAAGACACTGTCAATTCTGATTCTTGGCGTGTTACCAGCTATTGCCCTGGCGGCGGGGGAGCACGCCGGCGGGCATGGCATGGATGGCCACAAGATGATGCCAGGCGACCATGACATGTCCGCCATCGAGAAGACAGCACCTGCGTCGTTGACGGGCAAGCCAGGTGACCCGGCCAAGGTGGACCGCACCATCGAAGTCACCATGGACGATGCCATGCGATTCACGCCGGACAATATCAGCGTCAAGGCTGGCGAGACTGTCCGGTTCTTCGTCAGGAATGCCGGCAAGATTCCGCATGAAATGGTGATCGGCAGCCTGGACGATCTCAAGGCGCATGCCGACATGATGCGCAAGATGCCCGGGATGGAGCATGCCGAGCCCAACATGATCACGCTGAAGGCCGGCCAGCGCGGCGGGATCGTCTGGCAGTTCGACAAGTCGGGGACCGTGGATTTTGCCTGCCTGATCCCCGGTCATATGGAGGCCGGCATGATGGGCAAGGTGATAGTCGAGTGACGGCAGCATCCCTATCTGGATCGAAGATGACACAAATGTAATCCATCTGTCAGGTTGATGTGCGAACCCCATTCCATACTGACCCCAATCCTGAACAAAGGCTTCCTATGAAAAGTTTTGTTGCCAGCCTTCTCGTCCTTGGTCTTGCCCAGGTGGCCTGGGCCGCCCCGACAACCCCGGTGATCGATGTCTACAAGAGCCCGACGTGCGGGTGCTGCAACAAGTGGATCGACCATCTCAAGACGAATGGATTTACGGTCAGAAGTCACGACACGGACAACGTGGCGCAGCACAAAGTCCGCCTCGGCGTACCGCCCGGCTACGGCTCCTGCCATACCGCGGAGGTCGACGGGTATGTGATCGAAGGCCACGTCCCGGCGAAGGAAATCAGGCGCCTGCTCAAGGCAAAGCCGCGCGCCCGCGGGCTGGTCGTGCCAGCCATGCCGGTCGGTTCACCCGGCATGGAAGTTGGCGGACGCAAGGATCCCTATGAGGTTTTACTCGTGAACCCGGATGGATCCACCCGGACCTACGCCCAATATTGAAAGGAATGAAGATGAGACCCATGCTGAATACCTTGGCGCTTGGCTTGAGTCTGGCCGCCGGACTTCCTGCCTGGGCCGATATGCAGGCACGTGATGTCGCGGCGGCCGATCGTTCCCTCGCTCTTGCCCAAGGCTTGGTGAAAAAAGTCGACAAGGCCCAGGGGAAGCTGACCCTCAAGCATGGTCCGTTGGAGAACCTGGGCATGCCTGGCATGACCATGGTTTTTCGGGTCGAGGATGCCAACTGGCTCGACCAGGTCAAACCCGGCGACACCATCCTGTTCCTCGCTGACCGGCTGAATGGTGTGTTCACCGTGACCAAGCTCGTCGCCAAACCGTAATGCTCACTTTCCCCATGCAAAGGACTCGATCATGAAACGCCACGCACTATTTGCCACTCTGATGCTTTCCGTCCTGGCCATGCAGCCCGTACTCGCGGATGACGCACAGCACCCGGATCAAAAAGTCGGTGCGGTCGCGCCCATCCCCGATCAGACGATCCAGAAAATGCAGGTCAATACCAAGCGAATGCAAAGCCAGCTGGAACAGATGTCCAAGTCAAAAGACCCGACCCAGCGCCAGAAACTGATGCAGGAGCATATGCAGACCCTGCAGGAAAACATGATGGCGGGGAAAAGCATGACGGGCGGCATGATGGAGTGTCCGATGATGCACGGCGGCATGATGGGAGGCGGCATGGGCATGATGGGCCCGGGCAAGCAAGGCGGCATGGCCGGACAGGACGACATGATGGTCAGGCGCATGGAGATGATGGAAAAGCGCATGGACATGATGCAGATGATGATGGAGCAGATGCCTCGCCAGCCAACCCCCATGCCGGCCCGGTGACAAGGCACGCACAGACTGACCCGCCCGCCAGGGAATGGCCGGCGGAATCCGGAAGCACCCGATGGAGCGTTTTATCATGAATGTGAACCGAAGAAAATTCCTGGTGCTCGCCGCGGGCGTGCCGCTGGCCGTGGCTGGCACATACGCCTTTTTCAGGGACCCGGCCCGCGCCGGTTCAAGGGACTTTGGCGTACCGCTGTTCATCCCCGGCGGCAGCGGCCCGTTCGGCGTGCTCGAGCCGAAGGACGCACTGAAATTCACGGCTGAACTCGGCGCGTTCCCGCTGGCGGGCGGCAAGACGACGCCGTTCATGTGGTACCGCACCAGTCATCGGGGCATGGACTACCTGAACCCCATACTCAAGGTGAAGACCGGTCAGCGCCTCAGGATAACGCTCGCCAACGCGCTCGACGAGGGCACCATCATCCACTGGCACGGCCTGCACCTGCCCGGCAAGATGGACGGCCACCCGCGCGACACCATCGGCCCGGGGAAGGAATACCGCTATGACTTCACGGTCGGCAACCGCGGCGGCACCTACTGGTACCACACTCACGCGCACCACCTCACCGCCAGCCAGGCCTACTCGGGCCTGGCCAGTTTCTTTCTCGTCGAGGACGACGACGAGGCCGCGCTGAGCAAGGCGCTGGACCTCCAACTCGGCGTCACCGATCTGCCGCTGGTGATTCAGGACAAGCGGCTGAACGCTGCCGGCGAGTTCGTCTACGTCCCGAACCCCATGGAAAGCATGATGGGTTACCTGGGCGACACGATCCTCGCCAACCTGACGCCGACGCCGTTCGCGGAAATCGGCACGCGCCTCTACCGCTTCCGGCTGCTGAACGGCTCGAACGCGCGCATCTACAAGCTCGCCTTCGTCAAGGGCGGCCGCCCGCTGCCCTATCACGTCATCGGCACCGACGGCGGGCTGCTCGACAAACCCTACCAGGTTACCGAGGCTTTCCTCGCGCCGGGCGAGCGGCTTGACGTGTTGCTCGACGCCGGCAGTCTTGCCGTGGGCGACGAAGTTTTCCTGCGCAGCCTGGCGTTCGATCCGCTCGAAGGCGGCAGCATGATGGGTGGGATGATGGGCCGCATGAGCAACGCGCGCCTGCCCAGCGGAGCGATCTTCGATGTCATGAAACTCAAGGTCACGCAGCGCGCGGGCGCCGCCCGGCCCATGCCGGCACGGCTGTCGCGCATTGTGCCCATCGACACCAAAAATGCCGCAGTGCGCAAGGTGGACATCGAGATGGCGCGCATGCGCTGGCTCATCAACGGCGAGACCTACAGGGAGGATGCCTATCCGATCGAGGTGCGGCGCAACACCGTCGAGGTCTGGGAGATACGCAACGCCGACCACAGCATGGCGCATCCCATGCACATGCACGGCTTTCAGTTTCAGGTGCTGTCCCGCCACAACAGTCCGGCGCAGGTGCGCTCGCTCGGCGTGCACGGCAACGGCCGCGCCGCGGGCGACCTCGGCTGGAAGGACACCGTCCTGGTGTGGCCGGGCGAGACGGTGCGCCTCGCGGTCGACTTCAGCCACGATTTTGACGGCGATCAGGTGTACGTGTTCCACTGCCACAACCTGGAGCACGAGGACAGCGACATGATGGTGAACATGCGTGTACGCGCGTAACCGGTTCGATGCAAGAGGGCGGGCGCCGCACGAGGAGGCAGCATGGGGCATGACGGCATGAATGGTTGGGGCTGGGGCATGGGGTTCGGCTGGACGGGCATCCTGTTCTGGATCGTACTCGTCCTCGCGCTCGCCGCGCTGATCAAGTACCTGTTCGGCAAGTCCGGCGATTGATGAAGCGGCACCGTACAACGATCGGCAGCTTGTTTGCCATTACGCTCGCCGCATCGATAGCCGTCGCGCATCCCTAATCTACATACGCTCGGCAGCGGCAATCAGGGAATCGACGATGGCGGGCAACTCGGACAAGTGAAGCCCCCACCCATAGGAGATCAAGTCATGAACGTCAGGATTATTGCTACACGCGGTTGCAGCCACTGCCACAACCTTGAACGCGAGCTCAAGGATTTGGCGGTCGTCTACGAAGTGTTGTTCGTAGAGGACCATCCGGAAATCGTGCAGCGATATAACATCCGGCACTCGCCCAATCTGGTCGTAGATGAGGAAGTGGTGTTCCGCCGGCAGCCAACAGAAGGCGAACTGCGAGCGCTCTTCAATCGAAACTGAGGGCGCCTCGGGCAAGCGTGAGTAGACGAGAAGGCACGCTTGTTCCGCGTGCCGAGGCGCGGCGACGCAACAACAAACAGGAGGTCAGCGTGCGTATAACAGCTCTGCGGTTGGCGATGTCGGTCTGGGTCTGTGCCGTGACGGGTACCGTCGTGGCGGCGCCCACGGTGTATGTACCACTCGGCTCGGGCAACCAGGTGATCGCGGTGGACGCCGCGAGCGGGCGCATCACCGCCAGCTATTCAGGGGTGGACAACCCGCACGGCCTGGTGGCGACGCCGGACGGCGAGTACCTCGTCGCCGGCAGCATGCTGGAGACGCCGCTGCCGGCAGGCAGCCCGCCGAACGCGCCGAACAGCAAGTTATTCCTGGTGCATCCGGGCCACGGCCACGTGATGCTCACCATCCCGGTATCCGGCTGGACCCACCATCAGGCGATCACGCCCGATGGCCGTTACGTGATCTCCACGCATCCGACCCGTGGCGGCATCAGCGTGGTGGACATGCAATCCAACCGGGTGATCAAGACGATCGAAACCGGGCCGGCGCCGAATTACACCGCTATCACGCGCGACGGCAAGCGTGCCTATGTGAGCAACAGCGGCAACGGCAGCGTGAGCCAGATCGATCTCGGTGCGTGGCGCGTGACGCGCACGCTGGACGGCGGGCCGGCGCCCGAGCACGTCGTGCTGTCGGCCGACGAGCGTACCCTGTATGCGCTCAATCCACGCGCCGGCACGGTCTCGGCGGTGTCGATGGAGAGCGGCAAGGTCGTCGGCGCCCACAAGATCGGCGCGAACCTGCACGGCCTCGACCTTGGCGATGACGGTCAGACGCTGTTCGTCAGCAGCGTCACTGACAACAAGCTGGTGGCGCTCGATCCGCGCAACGGCGCACAGCGCACGCTCGCGCTGTCGCCCGCGCCGTATCACCTGAACACCATTCGCGGCACCGGCAAAGTGTATGTGTCCAGCCGCAGCGAACCGGTGATCTGGGTGGTGGACCAGAAAAGCCTGAAACTCACCGACACCATCAAGCTGCCGGCGGGCGAGGGGCACCAGATGGCGGTGCTGCCGTAGCGATCCCGTGAACCGGATGCGCCGGCGACGTGATTGGTGGCGACCCCGAAAGCTCGATGATTGCGCTTTCGGGATCCCGCTAAGTGTCTCCCACTGGGAGCGTATGGTTGGTCATTTTCAAAAACTGAAAGGAAGAATCATGAAACAGCATTTCACTTTATCCGCGTTGTTGTCTTCCGTGGTCGCGGCCGGTGTTTTCACGCTGGCACTGCCGGCCAACGCCCAAATGGGGCCGGGCATGATGGATGCTAAAAAAAGCGCGCAGTGTCCCGGGGCGCAGCAGATGTCCACGATGTCGCACGACATGGCCGACCAGATGATGGGCATGTCCGGCGAAATATCCAAGGGCACCATGAGCGCGGCGCAGCAAAAGCAGATGAGCGAGCGCATGCGCAAGATGGCGACCATGATGGACGACATGTCGGGCATCATGGGCAAGGGCATGATGGTGGACGCCGACACCCAGAAGCGCATGGAGCAGATGCGCATGCAGATGGATGAAATGATGTCCGGCGCGACGCCCCCAAGAAGAGATGATCGGGGCAGGGCTCGGCAGGAAAATTTCAAAGACCTCCACAGCAACAGCATTACAGCTTTAGCTGTTTACAACCGCAGCCTGCCCCTTGCGGGTGATGCAGCCAGGTAGATCAAGCGCCTGGAGCCGGCCGCCGCCAGGGTGACGACTTTGTTCAGGACTTCCTGAGCGTATTCATGGCAGGCGGTTTCGGATTCGGCGGGATTTTCATGATCCTGTGGTGGGTGCTCATCATCGTCGGCGTTGTCGCGCTGGTGAGATGGGTGGCCACGTCTTCCGGCGGGGACGGGGTCAGTGGCGGCGACAGCAAGGCGCTGGACATTCTCAAGCAACGGTATGCGCGCGGCGAAATCGACGAACAGGAGTTTCAGAAGAGAAAGCGCGATTTGACCGAGTAGGCAGGCAACCTCCGGGCATGCGCGCCGCGCGAGCTGTGCATCCTGTTTGCAGAAAGGACAATAAATGAATCGGAAGCGTGGATTCTGGATCGCCTTGTGGGTGATTCTCGTCGTCATTACGGGATTGCTCGCATTCGGCTATAGCGGCACGGGCTACGGACCGTGGCATGGCTGGGGCCGGATGGGCGCCTGGGACGACGGCTATCGTGCGGACGATGCTCGGGGCAGGTATGGCATGGGCCCTGGAATGATGGGGGGCGCGGTGCCAGGCCATGGATGGGGCATGGGCAGACACCACGGGATGATGGGCCGATATGGCGCGTGGATGCCCGGGATGGGCGCAGGGATGATGGGCTTCGGCATGACGCCCCCCGACCTGACGTCCGAACAAGTGCAGAAGGTCGACCAGCTGCAACAAGAGGCACTGGCGCGCAACCGCAGCCTGGCACAGCAGCTTTGGGCTGCACAGGACACACTCAACCGTTTGCATAGGAGCGAGAAGCGGGACTGGGACGCGATTCGCGTCGCCTCGCAGAAAATATTCGATCTTCAGCGCCAGCAACTCGACGCGGCGATCGACCTGCAGCAAAAAATCGATGGCTTGCTGACGGATAGCCAGCGATGGGACATGGCGCGTTCCTGGCGGGGCTATGGATGGATGGGCGCGCAATAAATACCCTCTGAAGCGGATAGCCGCAGACAAGCGTCGACCGGATTGGGCTGATGACGGAGACGCCGATGGACGAACACGCCGGTCATACACACGCCCCCGCTGGAGGTGACGAACACGCCGCTCACACGCAGGGTGAGGCGCGGAATCACGGCGGCCATGACCACGCCCACATGGTGGCGGATTTCAGACGACGCTTCTGGATTTCGCTGATTCTGACACTGCCCATTTTGGCGTTGTCCTCCGATTTGTGGGGCATGCTCGGTCTGGAAGCGCCGGTGAGGTTTCGCGGCGATCACTATGTGCTGTTCGGTTTATCCAGCATCGTGTTCTTCTACGGCGGCTGGCCGTTCCTGACAGGATTCGCCGAGGAGTTCCACCAACGTCAGCCAGGCATGATGACGCTGATCGCGGTGGCGATCAGTGCGGCGTACTTCTATTCCAGCGCAGTCACCTTCGGTTTGCCCGGCATGGGGTTCTACTGGGAACTTGCGACGCTGATCGACATCATGCTGCTCGGCCACTGGATCGAGATGAAGTCTGTGCTCGGCGCCTCTGGCGCACTCGAAGCGCTGGTGCGACTGTTGCCTTCCGAAGCCCACCGCCTGAAAGCGGATGGTACGGCGGAGGACGTCCCCGCCAGCGAAATCGCGCTCGGCGACAAGCTGCTGGTGAAGCCGGGCGAACGCGTGCCCACCGACGGCATGATCGTTTCCGGCCAGACCAGCCTGGATGAATCCATGCTCACCGGGGAATCCAAACTGGTGGAAAAAGGCGAGGGTGCCGAGGCCATCGGCGGCTCGGTCAACGGCGCAGGCGCGATTACCCTGGAAGTCAAGAAAACCGGCGGGCAGACCTATCTAGCGCAGGTCATGGACATGGTGCGCCGCGCACAGGCGTCGCGTTCGCGCACCCAGGACCTCGCCAATCGCGCGGCGGTATGGCTGACCGCCATAGCCCTCGGCGGGGGCCTTGCCACGTTGATCGTGTGGCTGGTGCTGGGACGGGATTTCGCGTTCTCCATGGAGCGCGCTATCACGGTGATGGTGATTGCCTGCCCCCACGCCCTCGGTCTCGCCGTGCCGCTGGTCGTTGCAGTCAGCACCAGCATGTCCGCGTCGCATGGCCTGCTCATCCGTGACCGCGCGGCGTTCGAGCGGGCCCGCAACCTGGATGTGGTGGTGTTCGACAAGACGGGCACCTTGACCGAAGGCCGCTTCGGGGTGAGCGACATTGTGCCGTTGGGCGAGCTGGACGAGACGGCGTGCCTGCGCCTGGCCGCCGCCCTGGAAAGCCAGTCCGAGCATCCGATTGCCGCCGGCATCGTGCGCACGGCTCAGGCGCGTCAGCTGGAATGGCCGCCCGTGAGAAATTTCCGCAATCTGACGGGTCGAGGTGCGCAGGCCGAGGTCGAAGGCCGGGATGTGAAAGTGGCGAGCCCCGCCTATCTGCGCGAACAGGGGATCCAGGTACAGCACCCCAGGCTGGAGGCGCTCGCTGCCGAGGGAAAAACCACGATTTTCCTGCTGGTGGACGGCGTTGCTGCGGCCGTGTTCGGACTGGCCGACGTGGTGCGCCCGGAATCGAAAGCGGCCATCGCACGGCTCAAGGCGATGGGTATCCAATGCATGATGCTCACCGGCGACTCGAAGGCGGTGGCGCAAACGGTGTCCAGACAGTTGGGCCTGGACGACTATTTTGCCGAAGTGTTGCCTGAACAAAAGGCAGACAAAATCCGTGGTCTGAAAGGCCGCGGCCTCACGGTGGCGATGGTCGGCGACGGCGTGAATGACGCGCCGGCCCTGGTGGAATCGGACCTGGGCGTGGCCATTGGCGCGGGAACCGATGTGGCCATCGAGTCGGCCGACATCGTGCTGGTGAGCAACAACCCGGAAGATGTGGCGGCGATTCTGGGTCTGTCGCGCAGGACCTACGGCAAGATGATCCAGAACCTGATCTGGGCCACCGGCTACAACGCATTTGCGATTCCCCTCGCAGCCGGCGTGGGGGTCTATTGGGGACTGTTGCTGACCCCGGCAGTGGGTGCGGTGCTGATGTCGGCCAGCACCGTGATCGTGGCGATCAATGCCCAGTTGCTGGGGCGCGGCGGCATGCCAGCCGCGGCCCGTGCATAAAGACACCGACGCGGCCGGCAGCCCCGAGAATAATTTCCGTACCGCTATTCAGCAGATCCGCGGCAGCGGGTCGTCTTCCAGTTCGTCCAAAATGCGGCGGCCGCCGAGCGGGGTTTCCAGGATCACCCGCCCGCCCCCCACCTCGATGCGGCCGATGATGCAGGCGTCGCGGCCTTCCGGCAGCGCGCGCCAGCGGGCGAGCACGTCGCCGGCCGCGAAAGGGTCGACGACGGCAACGATGCGGCCTTCGCATGCCAGAAAGTAGGGGTCGTAGCCCAGCATTTCGCACACCGACACGACTTCCGGACGCAGCGGCACCGCGTTCTGCTCGAGTGCCACGCTGTGGCCGCTGGCGCGCGCGATTTCGTGGGCCACGGTGGCGAGCCCGCCGCGCGTCGGGTCGCGCATGAATTTGAGGTCAGGGAAGTCGCGGATGGCGCGCGCCAGCGGCAGCACCGAGGCGGAATCCGAGCGCAGCTCGCCTGCCAGACCGAACTGCTCGCGCGCCAGCATCACCGCAATGCCGTGATCGCCGACCGGGCCGGAAACCAGCACCGCGTCGCCCGGCGCGATGCGGCTCATCGTCAGATTCGCGCCCGCGCGCCGCACGCCGATGCCGGTGACGGTCAGATAGAGGCCGCTGCCTTCGCCGCGACGCACCACCTTGGTGTCGCCTGCCACCACGGCGACGTGGTTCTGGCGCGCGGCCCGTGCAAAGCTGGTGATGTAGTGGTCCAGCTTCGCGATTTCCAGCCCTTCCTCGATCAACGCCGACAGGGTGAAATAGAGCGGATCGGCCCCGGCCACTGCCAGGTCGTTGACCACGCCGTGCACGGCCAACGAACCGATGTTGCCGCCGGGAAATTCGAGTGGCTCGACGGTAAAGCCGTCGGTGGTGACCATGAGATCGCCGTCCACATGCGGCAGCGCCACCGCATCGGCGTCGGTGTCGAGCAGCGGGTTGCCGAGATGGCGGGCGAAGATATCGGTGATGAGCTCGCGCATCAGGCGGCCGCCGTTGCCGTGCGCGAGAAGAATACGGGTGTCGTCCATGGGTTGTTAGCGGTGAAGAAATTCGATGACCTGGCCGAAGCTTAACCCGGCATCGTTGACGGGAACACGTTGCGGCAGGCAGACGTCGAAGCCAGCGTCCTCAAGCAGGCGAATCGCGGCTTCGGCGAGCAGGCGGTTCTGGAACACACCGCCGCTAAGGCCGACCGACTGGATACCGGTTTGCGCGCGCAGCTGTTGCGCCTGATCGACCAGCGCCTGCGCCAGGCTGAGATGAAAGCGGGCCGCGCGCTCGGCGACCGGGCGAGTGGTGTCGGTGAGCATCGGCAGGAGCGGTGCCCAGTCGCTGCGCCAGATGCCGGCCGGATCGCGCTCGAGCGGCAATTCGATGGTCTGGCCGTCCGCAACGTATGCGGCGGCTTCCAGCCGCATCGGGCCTTCGCCCTCGAAGCTGGCGTGGGTGCAGACGCCGCACAGCGCGGCCGCCGCATCGAACAGGCGACCGACCGACGAACTGGGGGGGCTGTTGAGCCGCGCCGACCACGCCTGATGCAGCGGCTCGGGGGCGAAGGGCGCGGGCTGATCCGTCTCCCACGACAGCGCCGCCGCGGCGCGCCACGGTTCGCGCCCAGCCTTGTCGCCGCCGGGCAGGTGGAACAGCCGGAACGAGGCAGCGCGCTGCCAGTGGCCGGGCGCGCCGGTGAAGGCTTCGCCGCCCCACAGGCTGCCGTCCTCGCCGAGGCCGACGCCGTCCCAGGCGAACACGATCCATTCATCGACGGCCGGAAATTCCCACGCCAGCGCCGAGGCGTGGGCGGGGTGATGCCAGATTTCGGCCAGCGGCAATCCGCTGTTACGGGCAAAGCGGCGATAGCCGTAGCCGGGATGCCGATCCACCAGCAAGCGCGAGGCCTGCACCTGGTACAGGCGCTGCAGGTCCGCCGCCACCTGCGCCAGCGTATCGAGGCTGCGCGGCGTGTCGAGCTCGCCGATATGCGGCAAGACGACAGCACGCGTGCCCCAGGCGAGGCAGAGCGTGTTCTTCATGTGGCTGCCGAGCGCCAGCACGGGTTCGGGCAGGGCCGCGGGCAATTCCAGCTCCAGCGGCGCGCTGCCGCGCCCGAGGCGCAGCGGCCGTGGCACGCCCGCGATGACGCGATACACCGGGTCGTCGGCCGGGCGCACGATGGGCCGGTCGTGGTGCACGAAGGCATCGGCGATATGGGCGAGGCGGGTCTGCGCTTCCTGCCTGTCGGTCAGCACCGGCTCGCCGGAAAGATTGCCCGAGGTCGCCACCAGCGGGCCGCCGAAGTCGGCAAGCAGCAGATCGTGCAAGGGCGAGTACGGCAAGAGGCAGCCGATTTCGGCGAGGCCGGGGGCGATGAATTCGGACAGCGACGCATCGGCGCGCTTCGGCAGCAGCACGATGGGGCGCTCGGGCGATGCCAGGAAAGACTCCATGTCAGGCGCCACCTGCACGGCGCCGCGTAGCGCGTCGATATCGCGGAACATCACCGCCAGCGGTTTCGCCGGCCGTGGCTTGCGGGCGCGCAGGCTTGAAACAGCTGCGTCGTTCATGGCATCGCACATCAGGTGATAGCCCCCGACGCCTTTCACCGCAAGGATTTTCCCGGCCCTGAGCGCCGCGACCGCAGCCGCCAGCACGGCTTCATCGCCTTCGTGCATTTCATCGCCCGAAACGAACTGCAGATGCGGGCCGCACGCCGGGCAGGCGATCGGCTCGGCATGAAAACGCCGATCGAGCGGGTTTTCATATTCCTGCCGGCAATCCGGGCACAACCCAAAATCGCGCATGGCCGTATTCGGGCGGTCGTAGGGCAGGGCGGTGATCAGCGTGTAGCGCGGGCCGCACTGGGTGCAGTTGATGAAGGGGTAGCGCTGGCGGCGGTTGGCCGGGTCGTGCAGCTCGGCGAGGCACTCGGCGCAGACGAAGCCGTCTGCGGGCAAATGAATATCGGCGGCGCTGTTCGACTGGCTGTCGACAATGGAAAACGCTTCGGCGTGCTCGGGTGCGCAGGCGGTGACGGCAAGCGGGCCGGGGGCGGACAGCGGCGGCGCTTCCTTCAGCAGCGCATCGCTGAAATGCCGGAGTTGTGTAGGCGCGCCCTCGGCATGGATTTCCACCGCGCCGTCGACGTTGCGCACCCAGCCGGTGATGCCGTGTTGCTGCGCCAAGCGGTAGACGAAGGGCCGGAAGCCCACGCCCTGCACCCGGCCGCTGATCGTGATGTGCTGCGCGATGCGCTCAGGCATCGACGGCTACGCGCACGCCGCCCGCCCACCAGATACGGCAGGCGCCTTCGTCCGACACCATGCAGGGGCCGACCGGGTTGCGCGGGGTGCAGGCACGGCCGTAGATGCGGCACTGGTTGGGATAGATCTTGCCCAGCACCACCTGCGCGCAATCGCAGCCGGGCGGCATTTCGCCGGCGCGGCGGCGAGTGGGGTCGGAATGGTCGGGGAACAGCAGGCGGGCGTCGTGTTTGGCGAAGGCAGGCTTCAGCGCATAGCCCGAGTTGGGAATGATGCCGATGCCGCGCCAGTTGGCGTCGACGATGGCCAGGGTTTCATCGAGCAGGCGGCGGCCGGTCAGATTGCCGCCGGGATGTGCGACTTCGCGATAGCAGTTGTCGAGGAAGCGCTCGCCGCTTTTGAGCTGGCGCAGCACCGAATAGAACGACGCCAGCAAGGATTCCGGCGCGAAGCCGGCGACCGCAGCGGGGATCTCGTGGCGGTCGACGACGAAGGCCCATTCTTCCGGCCCCATCACGGTGGAGACGTGGCCGGGCGCGACCAGCGCGTCGAAACCGGGGGCTCCGGAGTCGAGCAGCATCGCCACCGCCGGCCAGGTCAGCCGGCCGGACAGCAGGATCGAGAGATTGTCCGGAATGCCTTCCGCCAGCATCGCCGCGACCGGCGCGGTCGTGGTCTCGAAGCCCGCAGCGAAGAACACCACCGGCCGATCAGGATGCTCCCGCGCAATCCTGCGCGCATCGAGCGGGCTGGCGATCGGCCGCACGTCTACACCGGCGGCCTGCGCTTCGGCCAGCGAGCGCACCTCGCCCTTCTTCACGTTGACCGGCACTCGCAGCATGTCGCCGAAGGCGACCAGGATCACACGGTCCTTGAGCGCCAGTTGCATCGCCTGGTAGACGTCCTCTTCCGGGCACACGCACACCGGGCAACCGGGGCCCGGCACCAGCTCGACCCAGTCCGGCAAGGCCCCGCGCAGGCCGGCGTGGGTGATCGAGCGCTCGTGGCCGCCGCACACGTTCATGATCTTGACCGTGCGGTCGAATTCGAGGGCGTGGATTTTCTCTAGCCAGGCGCGGGCCTTATCCATCGTTCAAGGTAAGGGGCTGGCTGGAAGCGGGCGAAAGCCGACTTCAAGTCTATTAGGACTTGTCATGAATGAACCCCGACATGAGTTTTGCAACTGCGGTATCGGATTGATTGTTTGATTGGTTCAATTCTTCAACCACCTCCTGCTGATCTTCAAGCGGGCGGTTTTGGCTGAGTTTGAACTTGCCTTGAATGTGTGTGATTTCGATTTCGAAACCCACAATCATGTTGAGAAGTTTTGAGCGCCGCTCGCCGGTAAGGTCGGGTTTCCACGGATTTGACATGTGCGATTCATGAACATGGGTTAGTTGTTCAAGCAAGGCTTCAAGCTCGAACTCGTCTTCAATGAGCCGGGGTTTCCCACGTAGGTGAACTACCGCGTAATTCCATGTTGGAACGCCGGGCGACGAATACCACGAAGGGGAAACATAAGCATCTGGCCCTTGAAAGACAGCCAGTACCTCACTGCCTATCGAGAAGTGCTGCCACTGTGGATTTGCCCGCGCCATGTGGCCGCGCAGCTTGCCTTGTGTACCTGCGGGGCGCTCAAAAATGAAGGGCAGGTGACTGACAAAGGGCACGCCCTCCGGAGCCGTGACCAGCATCCCAAAAGGATGGCTTTCGATTAGCGCTGAAATACGCGCTGGGTTTGTTTCCTTGAAGTGTTCTGGGATGTACATGGCGATGAGTCCTAACGCCTCAGGCTCGTCGCGAGCGCATTAGCGCGATGCGTTCTTGTTGACCTGATTGTTAGGCATGAGCCCCATAACGTAACTGCTGGAAGTTTCACCTTCAACATTGAAGCCATGCCTTTCATAGAATTTCTTTGCCTCATGATTGATTTTGAACACTTCCAATCCGATTCTCTTGGATTGTTCCTTACCCGATGTAATCACAAACTCAAGTAGCTTTCTTCCGATGCCCTTTCGCTGGTGATGAGGGTGAACAACGATCATTCTAATGAATAGCTGGCCGTCCCGATTTTCGACATGGGAATACCCGACCAGCTCGCGCTCTTTGTGCACCAACATAATGCGTTTTGGATCAAAGTAAGTGGAGAAATCCTCATCCTGCCACGCTTCATCCCAGCCCCATATTTCAGAAACGTAGCTTCGCATTACCAAGCAGTACAGCTTGAAGATGGCTTCTTTTTCTGTTTGTTCAGCTTTCTGGTAAGAGTAAGTCACGGTGATAATTTATATGCCTAACACACAGTTGTGCTGTGGTATGTCTGGCCGTCCGACTGGATCGCGGGACGGCGCGACTGGCCCTGTGCCACGCGGGCGCGCTGCGCGGCAAGCTGTTCGCGCAGCCAGGCGTACCAGGCCTCCATGTCCAGTTCCTTGCGCGCCGACAGCCGCATCACCGGCGCCGGATTGGCGAGATTGCGCAGGTTCGCCTCGGCTTTGTCGCAATCGAAGTCGTCGAGCACGGCCAGGAGATCGGTCTTGGTCAGGAGCATGGCGTCGGCGGCGCGGAACATCACCGGATATTTGGCCGGCTTGTCGTCGCCTTCGGTGACCGAGAGCAGGGTGACGTTGAGGTGCTGGCCGAGGTCGAAGCTGGCGGGGCAGACCAGGTTGCCGACGTTCTCGATGAACAGCAGGTCGACGCCGTCGAGCGTCATGTGATGCAGCGCGTTGTGCACCAGGTGGGCGTCGAGGTGGCAGGCGGTGCCGGTGACGATCTGGTGCGCCTGCACGCCCTTGGCGCGGATGCGCTCGGCGTCGTTCTCGGTTTCGAGATCGCCCTCGATCACGGCGCAGGTGAATTCATTTTTCAGCGCGACGAGCGTGGCTTCGAGTAGCGCGGTCTTGCCCGAGCCGGGCGAGGACATGAGGTTGATCGCGAGGAGGCCGCGGCGGTCGAAGTGCTCGCGGTTGTGCGCGGCCTGGTCGTCGTTCTTCGCCAACAGGCCTTTGAGGACGGACACCGCGGTCGCACCCTTGGCGACGGGCTTGAATGCGAGGTGTTGGTTGCCGGGAGTGAGGTTGCAGCCGCAGGTATCACACATTTGGATGAGCGGAGAGTGGAGAGTCGAGAGGGGTATCGTTGATCAATTCGACGCTTTCGAGCAGCAGTTCGTCGCCGGAGAGGATCTGGGTGTGCCAGTCGCCGCAGGCGCCGCAGGTCAGGCGGTTCATCGCGGCTTCGGTCTCGGCGCCGCAGGTCCGGCAGCGCACCTGGATCGGCGCGTGGATGAATTCGAGTTGGGCGTGTTCCATGCGGCTGCCGGCTGCTGCCAGCGGAAAAGCCGTGGCCAGCAGTTCGGGCACCACGCCGGCGAGCGGGCCGATACGCACGCGAATTAAGGTGGCGGTGCTCGCCTGATGCTGCGCGATCACGGCATCCACCCGTTCGACCAATGCCTGGGCGACAGCCAGTTCATGCACCGCTTTCCTCCAGGATCTGGTCGAACAGTTCCCAGGTGGTGCGGGCCTCGGCCTCGGCAATTTTCTGGATGGCATAGCCGACGTGCACCATGACGAAGTCACCGACCGCGGGCGGCGCGTCCTGCATCATGAACAGGCTGACGTCGCGCCACACGCCCTTGGCCTGACAGCGGGCGGTGAAGCCTTCGATCGATTCGATCTGCATGGGGATGGCAAGGCACATGAGCGGCAATCAGAACCTACACTCGAATCAGTATATGTGATTTGCCGGCGCGGCGTCCGATCTGGAATGTTGCAAAAATAATTTAGAATAATCAGATGCTTGAGCGATTTGCCTGGTTGTTATTCGAATAGCCGGCTGCTAGATTGAGGCAATGAAAACGCTCGTGCTCGGCATCGGCAACATCCTGCTCACCGACGAAGGCATCGGCATTCACGTGCTGCAGGCGCTCGAACCCGAGCTGGCGAATTGGCCCGATGTGACCCTGCTCGACGGCGGCACGCTGTCGTTCACCCTGGCGGGGCCGATCGAGGACACCGATGCGCTGATCGTCGTCGATGCCGCCAATATCAAAACGAAGCCGGGCGAGTGGGCATTGCTGAAAGGGGAGGAGATGGACGCGTTCCTGATGGGCAATCGCAAGTCCACGGTGCACGAAGTGGGGCTGACCGATCTGCGTGTTATCGCGATTCTGGCCGGCCACTGGCCGGAAAAACGCGCGATGCTGGCGATCCGGCCCGACGTCGTCGACTGGGGCGAACTGCCCACGCCGGTCGTCGCCGCCGCCATTCCCCCCGCCTGTGCGGCAATCCGCGGACTGATCCGGGAATGGCAGCATGAAGCTTGACGTCATTCCCATCCACGTTGCCAATCAGCCGCCGGGCGAACCCGGTCTATCCGGCAATGCGCCGCCGTTGCTGCGCGAAGTGGTCGAACAGGTGCGCCGTCTGATCGAATCCGGCGAGCCTTCCGCCATCGACCTGTCCGCCTTGCCGCTGACGCCGGCCGACCTCGACTGGCTGCAGGAAAAACTCGGCGCCGGCGAGATTGCCGTCACCCTGCAGGCCAGCGGCGAATCGACCCTGAACGAGACCGCCTGCCCCGGCGTCTGGTGGGTGACGCATCGCAACGAGCAGGGCGCGGTGAACTCGCAGTTCATCGAGGTGGCGTTCGTGCCCGAACTGGTGAAGGCCCATCCGCAGGATGTGGCGCTCGGTCTGGAAACCCTTGAGTTCATGATTGCCGACCGCCAAGGTGACGCTGACTGAATTCGTCATTGCGTACCTAGTGTCGGCACGCTTTTCTAGACTGGGGTAGCCGCCGGGATTTTCCAGGGCAGTGGTGTTTAACGTCGGGAGGCAAGCATCATGCAGGGTCCGTTGATCGATACACTCGCGCGGCAGGGCGTCAGCCGCCGCACTTTTCTCAAGTATTGCGCCACCCTGGCCTCGATGATGGCCTTGCCGCCCGCGGCCGGGCTTGCCATGGCCGAGGCGATGGCCGCCGCCCGCAGGCCGTCGGTGATCTGGCTGCCGTTCCAGGAATGCACCGGCTGCACCGAATCGTTCACGCGCTCGCACTCGCCGACGCTGGAAGGCATGATCTTCGACATGATCTCGCTCGACTACCAGGAAACGCTGATGGCCGCGGCCGGCCACCAGGCCGAGGCGGCCCGGCACACCGCGATGCGTGACAACGCGGGCAAGTACCTGCTGGTCATCGACGGCTCGATTCCGCTGGATCAGGATGGCGCCTATTCCTGCATCGGCGGCCGCTCCAATCTGGACATCCTGAAAGAAGCTGCCGAGGGCGCGGCGGCCATCATCGCCATGGGCACCTGCGCCTCCTATGGCGGCATCCCGAAAGCCAACCCCAACCCCACCGGTGCGGTTTCGGTGTCCGACATCATCAAGGACAAGCCCATCGTCAACATCCCAGGCTGCCCGCCGATCCCGGTGGTGATGACCGGCGTGCTGGCGCACTACCTCACCTTCGGCAGCCTGCCCGAGCTCGACGCCAAGGGCCGGCCCAAGGCCTTCTACGGCGAAACCATCCACGACCGCTGCTACCGCCGCCCGTTCTACGACCAGGGCAAGTTCGCCAAGACCTTCGACGATGAGGGCGCGCGCCGCGGCTGGTGCCTGTTCGAGCTCGGCTGCAAGGGGCCGGTGACCTACAACGCCTGCGCCACGGTGAAGTGGAACGGCGGCACCTCGTGGCCGGTGGAATCCGGCCACGGCTGCCTGGGCTGCTCCGAGCCCGATTTCTGGGACGCCGGCGGCTTCTACAAAGCCCTGTCGCTGCCGGCCGATCCGCTCAAGTTCGCCGCCGCCGCCGCGGTGGTGGGCACAGGCGCGGGGGTGGCGATCGGCTTCGCCAACCGCTCCAAGAAGGGTGGCGCCAAGTCCGCGCACGAAACCACCACCCTGGACGACCTGGAGGCATGACCATGAACGAGCTGCAATTTCTGACCTGGGTGCGTGGTACGGGACTCAATATTGCCGTGGCGATTTTTCTGCTGGGCGTGACGTGGCGCCTGTTCGAGATTTACTCGCTGGGTCGCAAGAAGGATCTGTCCATGCCACGCCATGCGTCCGGCGCATCCGGCTTCCATACGGTGTTCCGCCGCTCGCTGGCGCCACCCGGCATGCTGAAGCGTTCGCCGGTGAGCTATATCGGCGGCTACGTCTTCCACATCGGCCTGGCGGTCGTGGTGTTCGGGTTCGCCCCGCACATCCTCCTGATCTCCAATCTCACCGGCCTGTCCTGGCCCGGGCTGCCTTCGCAGTTTATCGACCTGGCGGCGGTGGTGACGATGGCGGCCATGCTGGTGATGCTGTTCGACCGCATCAGCAAGCCGGTCAAGCGCTTTCTTTCCACCTTCGAGGACTGGTTCACCTGGGCGCTGACCTTTCTGCCGGTGCTGACCGGCTGGATGGCGGTGCAGCACCTGCTGCTGCCCTACACCACGATGCTGGCGCTGCACATCCTTTCCGTTGAAATCCTGCTCATCGTGCTGCCCTTCACCAAGCTGTTCCATGCCTTCACGCTGTTCGGCTCGCGCTGGTACAACGGCCGGGTCAACGCTCACAAGGGGGTGCCGGTATGAGCGCCACGCTTGAAAAAGGCATCCGCGTCCTCAAGGAAGTCATCGACGCCCCCATCGCCAGTTATTTCAACAGCTGCGTGCACTGCGGCCTGTGCGCCGAGGCCTGCCTGTTCTACACCGAGACCGGCGACCCCAAGTACACGCCGATCCACAAGCTGGAGCCGCTGCGTCGCATCTATGAGCAGGAATACACGCTGCTGGGACGGCTGAAGAAAATGGTCGGCCTGTCGAAAGCCGTGACCGACGACGAACTTGATCAGTGGCAGGCACTGGTCTACAACAGCTGCACCCTGTGTGGCCGCTGCTCGGCCGTCTGCCCGGTCGGCAACGACATCGTCTATATGGTGCGCAAGTTCCGCGAGGGCATGTCGGCCTCCGGCCATGCGCCGGCAGGCATCAAGGACGCGGTCACCCGCACCGTCACGGTCGGCAGCCCGATGAACGTCAAGCTGCCCGCGCTGCGGGCGCAGATGAAGCACGTGGAAGAAGACTATGGCATTCCGATTCCGCTCGATGTCGAAGGCGCCGAATACATGGTGGTGCTGTCGTCGATGGAAATCATGAACTTCCCGGAGTATCTCGCGGCCGTCGCCAAGATCATGCAGCAGGCGGGCAAGACCTGGACGCTGTGCTCGACCGCCTTCGAGGCGACCAACGCCGGCATCCAGATCGGCAACTCGGACCTGGCGAAAGTGATCGTTTTACGCATCGTCGAGGGCGCGGAAACGCTCAAGGTGAAGACCGTGATCAGCCCCGAATGCGGCCATGCCTACACCGCGTTGCGCTGGGAAGGCCCCAACCTGATCGGGCGGCCGTTCGGTTTCGAGGTCAAGCACATCATTGAGGTGCTCGGCGAGTTCCAGGCGCAGCGGCTGCTGCAGACCGAAGGCTTCGAGACCGACCGCCTCACCTTCCACGACCCGTGCCAGCTGGTGCGTCGCGGCGGCGTGATCCAGCAGCCGCGCACGCTGATGAACATGGTGGCGAAGAACTTCGTCGAGATGCCGGATGCCGGCTACATGAACTGGTGCTGCGGTGGCGGCGGCGGCGCGTCGGCGATCGAGGCGGGCGAGGATTTGCGGCTGGAAGCTTTCAAGAAGAAAAAATCCCAGTTCGACGCGGTCAAGCCGGACCGGGTGGTCACCGCCTGCGCTAACTGTCGCATCGTGCTGGAAGAAAGCCTCGAACACTACAAGATGGATATCCCGGTGATCGGCCTGACCGAGATGATTGCCGACCATATTTCAGAACCCGTGCCGCAAGCGGCCGCCAAGCCGGAAGGAGCCTGACGCCATGGCCACCACTCAACGCATCGTCGTCGACCCCATCACCCGCATCGAGGGCCACCTGCGGATCGAGGCGGAAACCGACGCCGACGGCAGGATCACCCAGGCCTACTCCGCCGGCACCATGGTGCGCGGCATCGAGATCATCCTGCGCGGACGCGACCCGCGCGACGCCTGGGCTTTCGCCCAGCGCATCTGCGGCGTCTGCACCCTGGTGCACGGCGTCGCCTCGGTGCGCTCGGTGGAGGACGCGCTGCACCGCGCCATCCCCGGCTACAGCATACCTGCGAACGCCGAACTGATCCGCAACCTGATGATCGCGGCGCAGCATGTGCACGATCACGTGATGCATTTCTATCACCTGCACGCGCTCGACTGGGTCGACGTGGTGTCGGCACTGAAGGCCGACCCCAAGGCCACCTCGACGCTGGCGCAGAGCCTGTCCGGCTACCCCAGGTCTTCGCCCGGCTATTTCGCCGACGTGCAGAAGAAGGTGAAGACCTTCGTCGAGCAGGGCCAGCTCGGCATTTTCGCCAACGCCTACTGGGGCCATCCCGCCTACAAGCTGCCGCCGGAAGCCAACCTGATGGCGCTGGCGCATTACCTCGACGCGCTTGCCTGGCAGCGCGACGTGGTCAAGCTGCATGCCATCTTCGGCGGCAAGAACCCGCACCCCAACCTGGTGGTGGGCGGCGTGCCATCGGCCATATCGGTGCAGACCGGCGCCGGCCCGGGCAGGGGGCCGCACTATCGCGGCGGCCAGGACGCCACCGCGCTCAACATGGTGGGCCTGCAGACGGTGCAGAACGTCATCACCCGGATGCGCGAGTTCGTCGATCAGGTCTATGTGCCGGACACCCTGGCGATTGCCGGCTTCTACGAGGACTGGGCCGGGCGCGGCGAAGGCCTGGGCAACTTCCTGTCGTTCGGCGACCTGCCCGCGAAAGGCTTCTGGGATACCGATTCCTATCTTATCCCGCGCGGCGTCATCCTCGACCGCGACCTGTCGACCATCCATCCCATCGACCTCGACGCCGACAACGAGATCCAGGAATTCGTCAGCCATTCCTGGTACAAGTACAGCCAGGGCGACGAACACGGCCTGCACCCGTTCAGGGGCGAGACCGAGCTCAACTACACCGGGCCGAAGCCGCCTTACCAGCATCTCGATGTCGAGCAGAAATACTCCTGGATGAAATCGCCGCGCTGGCAGGGCCGATCCATGGAAGTCGGCCCGCTGGCCCGCGTGCTGATGCTCTACGCCAGCGGCAATGCCCAGGCGAAGGAGCTGGTGGGCATGACCCTGAAGACGCTCGACCTGCCGGTCGACGCGCTGTTCTCCACCCTCGGCCGCACCGCTGCGCGCACCCTGGAATCGAAGATCCTGGCCGACGCCATGCAGGGTTGGTACGACCAGCTCATCGCCAACATCAAGGCAGGCGACGTACGCACCTTCAACGACCAGTACTGGGATCCGTCGACCTGGCCGAAGCACATGCAGGGCGTCGGCCTGATGGAAGCGCCGCGCGGCGGGCTTTCCCACTGGATCGTCGTAGACGACGGCAAGATCAGCAACTACCAGGCGGTGGTGCCCAGCACCTGGAACGCCGGCCCGCGCGACACCCTCGGCCAGCCGGGCGCCTACGAGGCGGCGCTGCAGGACAACCACGTCATGCACGACCCGAAACAGCCGCTCGAAATCCTACGCACCATCCATTCCTTCGACCCTTGCATTGCCTGCGCGGTGCACGTGACCGACCCGGACGGCGAGGAACTGGTGCAGGTGAAGATCAAGTAGGCTGAATTTATTTGGATAGCGGAGAACACAGCATGAAATTAATGAAGCTTTCCCATATGTTTGCCCTGGCCGCCCTTTGCCTGTTCGCCGGCACGGCGTCGGCACACACCGGCGAGCACACCGCAAGCGGTTTCGCCAGCGGCCTGGCGCACCCCCTGCAGGGACTCGATCACCTGCTTGCCATGATCGCGGTCGGCCTGTGGGCCGCGCAGCAGGGCGGGCGGGCGCTGTGGGCGGTGCCCGCCGCCTTCGTCGGCGCGACGCTGCTGGGCGGTGGGCTGGCCGGATTGGGCTGGGGGCTGCCGCAGGTCGAAACCGCCATCGCGCTGTCGGTGCTGGTGCTGGGTCTTCTGATCGCCACGCGCCGGCAGCGCGGAACAACCGCCGGCATGCTGCTCGCTGCCGGTTTCGCGCTGTTCCATGGTTACGCCCATGGACTGGAAATGCCGCAGGCCGCATCGCCCGTGGGCTATGCCTTGGGCTTCGTGCTGGCCACCCTGTGCCTGCATGGCATGGGGATCGCCGGCAGCCTGATCGGCCGCCGCGCGACACAGCTTGCAGGCGCCGGCATCGCGGTCAGCGTCCTGGCGTTGATTCTCAGCGTGTGAAACTGCAATACGCCCGGCCCAATAACAAAAACCCCCTGTCGAAACCGACAGGGGGTTTTGTTTCAGTCACTGGCAGCGGCAAGCGCTGCCAGATCAAGGGCACTACACGCCCCCGCCCGCGACTTGAAGATGATTCATCACGTCACAGGGCAGGGGCGACGGCGCTTAGCCGATGGTGGCTTCGGCGCTGTTCTTGTCGCCCTTGTTGTCGGCCCAGTTGACGACGACCTTGTCGCCGGCCTTGGGGCCCTTGACCTTGAAGCCCAGGTAGGGATTCTTGGACACGCCGCCGCTCATCTCGGCAGCCAGCACGGGGGAGCCGTTGACGGTGGCGGTCACTTCGGTGATGAAGTGGGCGGGGATCAGCTTGCCGGTCTTGGCGTCTTTACGCAGGCCGGTTTCCATCGGGTGGTTCATCAGTACTTTAACGTCGGCGAGGTCGCCTGCCATGGTGGCGCGGATTCGCATGGGTTGAGCCATTTTGCTTTCCTTTTCTGAAAATGAATGGTGGGTGGGGTGAGCGGATTAACCGCCGCAGCCGCCGATGGTGACTTTCACTTCCTTGGCCGCCGTGTAGGACTTGCCGCCGGCATTGACCACGGCACGGACGAGCGACGTCTGACCCATCTTGATGCGGGTTGAAATGAAGCCCTGGGCGCCACCAGACAGGTTGAAATTGCCAACCAGGGGAGACGCGTTCTTCTCGGCGAGGATGGCGATGCTGGTGGTGCCGGCGATGCCGCTGGTCACTTCCACCGGCACCACGGCGCCGTTTTCGGCGATGTCCGGTGCC
>NCGX01000032.1 GCA_002256995.1 Hydrogenophilales bacterium 16-64-40 | reverse complement strand
CTGAAGCTGAGGCAAACTACTACAGGCAACTCGCCGAACAGGCCAAGTCAACGGCCTGCACTTAAACCAAATGGCCTCCACGAAACCCGGGGCGGTTCAAACAGTTGACCACGCTCATCGAGAGGCTCAAATCCCAGGTTGCGCAGCGCAAGAGGTTATTGCTGGCGTCAGACGCGTGAGAAAGAACAAATGCAGTCTGCCAGGACGATAGTCAACGAACCTCTATGTAAACGGCAGCAGGATGAAAACACTTTTTTCCCTGATGACGAGAAAGATAGATTATTCGCAGACACCATATCCTCTCACGTCCGCCGGTTTTGAAATCGAGGTGTGGAACGACAAAACGGATCTCGCCCAGAAGGCGTTTTGCCAACATGCAGGAACCCAAGGGCGAGCAAAGCCTGCCGGAACTGGGGGTGCATCTGCTGGTTGGAAACGACATCCGGACCAAGGCCTATAACCTGCGCCGCAATCTCGACGAGGGACGCGTCAGCCTGATCGAGACCGTCGCTGTAAAACACTGTATTTGAATGGAGGAAGCGATGGCGTCAGGTGTTGCATTGCCACATTGCATTGCATGACCTGGCCCTGTTTTTTCTGGCGACGCTGCCAAAACTGATAACACAACGCCGTTCGCCCCCGCTTGCCGGGCCAGGCTTCAATTCATGAAGCTGTCACAGCCACCTGAAAGCATACGCACTCCCTGTCTAGCCCACTTCCGGAGTGCATATGAAAACGTTTGCTGCGACCTTGACCGCCATGGGCTGTGCCCTGGCCTGCACCTTTGCCGCCCCCGCCTTTGCCGACCGCGATGACCATGAGCGCCATTCCCCCAAGGGCCACGGCAAGTTCGAGTTTGCCCTGATCGGCGACACCCCCTATTCCAGCGTCGATGGCTTCGAGCGCGTGCTGGGCGACATCAACGCCAACCACAAGATCAAGTTCGTCCTGCATGCCGGCGACATCAAGAACGGTTCCAGCCTGTGCTCTGATGAAATGTTCGTGGACCGCCTCAACCGCTTCAACCGCTTCGAGGCCCCTTTCGTCTTCACCCCCGGCGACAACGAGTGGACGGACTGCCACCGCGCCAACAACGGGTCCTACCTGCCGCTCGAGCGCCTGAGCCGTCTGCGCCAAATCTTCTTCCCCGTGGCCGGCCAGACCCTCGGTCGCAAGACCATGGCCGTGGAATCGCAAGGCGGCGAGTTCGTCGAGAACGTGCGCTGGTCCACCCAGAACGTGATGTTCGCCAGCCTGCACATTGTTGGTAGCGACAACGCCCTGGCGCCTTTCACCACCCGCTCTGCCGCGGATGACAACGAGGTCGCGCGCCGTATCGCCGCCACCGTCGAGTGGATCAATGGCACCTATGCCAAGGCCATCGCCGGGAACGCGCGCGGCGTGCTGTTCGTGTTCCAGGCCAACCCGGCGTTCGAAGCCGCGGTGGGCAGTGCCGACCGCAAGGGCTTCGATGAAGTCCTTGCGGCGATGATCGAAGGCGCCAAGACCTACGGCAAGCCGGTGGTGCTCTCCCATGGCGACTCCCACTACATGCGCATCGACAAGCCGGTGCGCGAAGCCGGCGCGGCCGTGCCCAACATCACCCGCGTCGAGACCTTTGGCAGCGCCGACTACCATTGGCTGCGCGTCGAGGTCGACCCCAATTCGGCGGAGGTGTTCTCGGTACACCAGGAAGTCGTCAACTAAGGGACAAGCCCCGCTTGCGGCGACGCAACAGGGGGAGGTCATTTTTCAAATACGAACGGCATACCCGGCTGTTCCGAGCGGGAAATGGGGTCGAGCGAGAAATGGGGTCGAACACCATATGGTTGATGCAGCCAATCACGCTCACCGAGATGGCGGAGATCAAGGCCGCATCAAGGCGCAACTCAGGTTCTCCTACGAAACCCTTTTTCCCCCTGATCGGATCCCTCCCTATAACCGGCTATATTGAACTGCAGATGAGCCGAGGCAATGCGATCCCGCAGAGCTGTAGGGTCGTCCCCTTCCACAATCACCCAAGGAGAGAAATATGGGATTTTTCAGCAAAATTCTCGCGAAGCTCGGCATCGGCAACGACGAGGCGAAAGCCGCCCCGGCACCCACCGCAGCGCCTGGGGCCCCGGGTGCAGCCCCGGCTGCGCCGCCACCGCCGAAGCCGGTTGCGCTCGTTGATGTCGTCGCGCAACTCGAGCAGCGCGCGGCTGCCAACCCACAGAAGCTGAATTGGCGCACGTCCATCGTCGACCTGCTGAAGCTTCTCGATATCGACAGCAGTCTTGACGCTCGCAAGGAACTGGCGACGGAACTGGGCTGCCCGGCCGATCTGATGGGTGACTCGGCGAAGATGAACATGTGGCTGCACAAGACCGTTCTCGCGAAAATCGCCGCCAACGGTGGCAATATTCCCAAGGAACTCCTGGACTGAGCCGCAGCGCTATCCCTATCCCGAAGGAGCAATCCATGCAGATCACCGACCTCCTCGCCCAGATGGGCGGACTCCAGTCCATGGCTCGGGAACTGGGGGTGAGCGAGACCCAGGCGGCGAGCGGGGCCGAGGCGCTCATCCCGGCGATCCTCGGCGGGTTCAAGAAGCAGGCGCAGACGCAGCCCACGGGTCTCGAAGGGCTGGGGGGCCTGCTCGGGCAACTCGGCGGCGGCGGCCTCCTCGACAATGTGCTGGCGCCGCAGCCGACGGACGTGACCCAAGGCAACAACGTGCTGGGTCAGATATTCGGATCCAAGGATGTCAGCCGTGCGGTCGCGCAGAACGCTGCGTCGCAGTCGGGGCTCGATCCCTCCCTTCTCAAGAAGATGCTGCCGATGCTGGCCATGCTGGTCACCGGCTACATGGCGAAGCAGCAGGGTGCCGGCACGGCGGCACAATCCTCCCCGATGAGCGGTGGATTGGGTGGCTTGCTTGGCGGACTGCTCGGCGGCCAAGGCGCCAAGCCTGCCGGCAGCGGGGCCTCGGGACTCGCCTCGATGCTCGACCTGAATGGCGACGGCAATGCGCTCGACGACATCATGCGGATGGCCGGCAAGGCCATGCGTTGACCCACGGAAATGCGCGCACTCGACATTTCGATCATCAAGCATTAGGGCAGGTCAGTTCAGACCACGGTTTTCGCTCTACACTTTTTCACCCTCCCTTTAGCCCCCTCCTCAGGCTGTCAGGACACTCATCAATAAGCGCCGAGGTAAACGGCAGCAGCATGAAAACACTTTTCTCCCTGATCGAATCCCCCTTTCACCCCGATTTCAGCGCCTTGTATCAGAAGCTTGGCATTGCGGCGGAGCGCTTCGACTCGGCCCGCAATCTTCATCGGGCCTTGCAGAAGCAGCCGCCGGATTTTTTCGTGGGGGAGTTTATCTACGGCTGGGGCAACAACTACGCTGGCGCGAACGTCTCCAACCTGGATGTCACGCTCAGGTCCCTGCAACGCTTTGCGCCCCAGGCAAGGATTATTGTGTTCATACATCCGCGTGAAGAAGACCATATCGGTAAGCTGTTGGAACTGTTTCCCGTCCATGCCGTGTTGCAATACCCGGTGAGCGAGCAGGCGATGCAGGCCGTCTTGCCGGCGTAAATCCGTTATCGGCACCACAGCCGGATCTGCTTTTTGCCTTCTGACCACAAATACAATTGGGTCGGTTCAGACACCCTTTATCCAAAATCCTAGGTAAACAGCTGTGCGCTATCAGGGAAAGATCACTGACTGGAACGACGACAAGGGCTTCGGATTCGTCACGCCCAACGGGGGTGGCCAACGCGTTTTCATTCACATCAAGTCATTCTCGCGCCGGGAGCAACGGCCCGTCGGCAATGAGCTGGTGACCTATGAACTCACGCACGACACCGAGGGTCGGCCACAAGCCAACAGCGCCGCGTTCGTCGGCAAGCGGGTAACGCCGGGCAGCCCGTCAGGCCAGGCCGCGCCTTTCGTTTTGACCAAGGGGCCTCTCGTTTTGACTGCGGCTTTTATAGTCCTTGTTGCAGGGTCGGTCTTTGCCGACAAGTTGCCAATTGCCATCGTGTGGATCTATCTGGCTGCCAGCTTGGTCGCTTTTGTCGCGTACGCGTTCGACAAGTCGGCTGCAAGAGGCGACCGGTGGCGGACCAAGGAAAGCACCCTGCATCTTTTTGCCCTGGCGGGCGGCTGGCCGGGGGCCTTGGCTGCACAAAGACTACTTCGCCACAAATCCAGCAAGCCATCATTTCAATTCCTGTTCTGGGTTACGGTCATTCTCAATTGCTGCGTCCTCGCTTGGTTCTTCTCAACTTCGGGTGCCGAGGCGCTGCGTTCCATGCTTGGCGCGGCATGAGCATCACCCCGTTCCAGGCGCTCGCCTGTCCGCTGGACGGCACGCGCTTGCATTGCACCGGTTCCGCCTGGACCTGCGCGTCGGGCCACAGTTTTGACATCGCCAGCCAGGGCTACACGAACCTGTTGCCGGTGCAAAACAAGCGCTCGCGCGATCCGGGCGACAGCAAGGAGATGGTCGCGGCGCGTCGACGTTTTCTGACGGCAGGCTTTTACCAACCGATTGCCGCTGCGGTGAGTCGGGCCGTGCTGGCTGATCTGCCGGCTGACGCGAGCATCAGTTGCCTCGATGCTGGGTGTGGTGAGGGTTACTACATGCGTCAGCTGGCCACGGCGGTGGGGGATGAACAAACCCTGGCGCTGCTGGGACTGGATATTTCCAAATGGGCGGTGTTGTCGGCGGCGAAACAGGACAAGCGGCCCAGCTGGGTGGTGGGCAGCAACGCCAACCTGCCGGTGCTGCCGGGCACGCTGGACCGGGTGCTGTGCATGTTCGGCTTTCCCGTGTATGCGGAGTTTGCGCGGGTGCTCAAACCAGGCGGCCTGCTGGTGCAGGTCGATGCCGGGCCCGACCATCTGCGCGAACTGCGCGAGATCATCTACCCCAGCCTGAAGCCGGAACGCCCACCCGACCTGCAAACCCCGGCAGGCTTCAGCCGCTTGCCGACGGAAACGGTGCGCTTCTCAATCAAGCTGACCAGCGCCGAGCAGATTACCGACCTGCTGGCGATGACGCCGCATCTCTTCCGCGCCAGCGCCGAGGGCCGCGCTATAGCCGCTGCGTTGACGGCGCTGTCGCTGAGCGTGGATGTTCGGCTGGCGTGTTTTGTGCGGGGCGACTGATCCGCCAATCAACAGGGTACAAATGGATGGCATTTTTTTTGTTTTTCGACTTAAGATATTAAACTCCGAATATCCCCATCCTCACCGAGGCCTGATTCATGAAACATTGGAACGCCAAATACCCCCGCAGATTCGATCTGGGCTCGAATGAAGACTATCTGAAATGGCGCGACGAGAAGTTGGCGGCCTATCCCAAAAATGTCGGCGAACTGGTGGTTGAACTGGGCGACATGACTGCGATGACCCCCGCCGAAAAAGCCAAGATCCTGGAAACGGTGGAACGGGCCAACATGTGCGTGTACACGGCAGGATCTGCCGAACTGGAAATGAGTTCCCTGCTGACCCTGGGAAAGCAACTCGGCGTCCGCCACACCGACAAATCCGCCCGGCACCCGCAATCCGACGAACTGACCGATTCAGGCATTTTGAACAAGGCTATCCCGTTTTCCACCCGGCACTGCAACTGGCACACCGACGCCACCTACTACGGATCGGACAAGACCATCCAGGCGCTGTTCCTGCTGTGCAAGCGCCCTGCGGTGGAGGGGGGAAGCAACAAGGTTCTGGACCATGAAGTGCTTTACATTCAGCTCAGGGACAAGGATCCCGGCGCCCTTGAGGTGCTGATGAACAAAGGCTGCTTCAATTACAGGAACCCGGCCACCGGCGAGATCGACCTGCACCGGGGCGGCAAGGTTTTCTGGACGAACGCCGACGGCCATTTGTGCCACCGGTTTTCCTTCCGGAAAACGGACATGGCCTGGTCCGGCGACAGCGATGTCGCCGCTGCCGCACACGTGCTGGAATCCCTGATTTCGGACGAGTCGGCGCACGTCATTGAAGGGCGGCTGGAATCCGGGACGGGCCTGATTTCGAACAACGTGCTGCATACCCGGCAAAGACTCGTGGACAGCGACGATGCCGCAAAAAAACGGCTGCTTTTCCGCGCCAGGTTCTATGATCGGGTCAATCCCGAATAAGCCGGTTGAGGGGCAGGTTGTTTTTGCAGCCGGGCAAACGGCACGGGAACGGCGGCCCCTCGCGCCTTGGCTGGGCATTCATGTCCGGCCCGGCTTTGCTCCCTGCCAGTCCAGCCTTCGGGCTTCATTCCTTCAAATCGCCATGACCGACACGCAACCCACCAAGTTCGACGCCGCGCATTTCGACAGCAAAGCCCGCCAATGGGACGAAAACCCGTTATTCCAGGCGCGCGGGCAAAAAATTGCCCAGGCCATCCGGCAAGCCGTGCCTTTGCACAAACACATGAACGCCCTCGATTACGGCTGCGGCACGGGCCTGCTTTCGTTTCCGCTGAAGGATGAACTCGGCGCGATCCTGCTGGCGGACAGTTCGAGCGGCATGCTCGAGGTGGTGGCCGAAAAGATCGTCGCGCAGGGCGTAACCCGCATGACACCGGTGAAGCTGGACCTGCTCACCGACCCGCCGCCGGCGCAACGCTTCGACCTGATCGTCACCGCGATGACGCTGCACCACGTGCCCGACACCGACCACATCCTGCGCATCTTCCACGACCTGCTGCAACCCGGCGGTTATCTGTGCATCGCCGACCTCGACCAGGAAGACGGCTCGTTTCACGGCCCTGAGGTCGACGTGCACCACGGCTTCGACCAGGCCGACCTGGGCCGGCGCGCCGCCCAGGCAGGGTTTGCCGATGCGCAGTTTCAGACGGTGTTCAGCATCGCAAAGGAAAACGAGAACGGGACGCGGGACTACCCGGTGTTTTTGATGACTGCACGGCGCGCAGGCGCATAGCGCCCCGCTCAAAAGACCTTTGCTTTAGAATCGCCGGGGTCGGGTTCGACTGTTTCGAGCCGCATCGAACAAAAACGAATAACCCCTCATCAGCCATGCCGGCGCCGTTAATCATCCTGATCAGCTCATGTTTCATGGCCCTGTCCATGAGCGTGGTTCTGCTGATCATTGCAAAAACCTTCCCAAAAAACATTCAGGGTTTGCGTGAGTGGGCCTTGTCCGTGCTGGTCATTGCACTGGCCCTCCCTTTGTTCATCGCCAGGGACGTGATTCCCGACCTGTTCAGCATTGTGCTGGCCAACCTGATGCTTCTGGCTGCCTTCATGCTGATGAATGCCGGCACCCGGAAATTTTCCGGGGTGCCGCCCAGAGCCAACCGCAACCTGCTGTTCTGGTTTGTGCTGGTTTATGTCTCATTGTTCGTGTGGTTCACCTACATCCAGCCGAATGCCGGGATACGGCTCGCGATCTTGAGCCTGTTTACGCTTGTGGTGATCCTGGATCATTTGGTCCTCGCCCTGAAGGCCTTGCCCAAAACAACGGGGCGCCACTTCATGGTTTTTGCACTCGGCGTTTTGGTCGGTTCCCGGGTTCTGCGCCTTGGCGGCCTGATGCTGGGTTTCGAGCCGCCCACGGGCATTTTTGACGATACGACCTCACAGCTGTTCTACATGGCCCTGCCTTCCGTCATGGTTCCGCTGGGGACGGTCAGCTTCATCATGCTGGCGTCCGAAAAGCTGCACCGGGATCTGGAATTCATCAGCCGCCATGACGGTCTGACCCAATGCCTCAACAAGCAGTCGGCCATCGAGGAATTGCAGCGGGAAGTGTCGCGTGCCAAACGCCATGGCAACAAGCTCAGCATCATGCTGATCGATCTGGACAAATTCAAGGACATCAACGACACCCATGGCCACCTTGCGGGCGACAAGGTGCTGGTTGATTTTGCGAAAAAAACGAAAATCTCGCTCAGGGATACGGACCGGCTCACCCGTTTTGGGGGCGATGAATTCATGGCCATCCTCCCTGACACCGATCTTGAACACGCCCTGCTTGTCGCAGACCGGCTCCATGAAGCGGGAAAAACAAGCCAGCCGATCGCCTGGTCGGTCAGTATTGGCGCGTCAGCGTGGCTGGACGCGGATGATTCCCTGGCGGCCATGTTGAACCGCGCGGACAAGGCGCTATATCAATCCAAAACGCTTGGACGGGGGCAAACCCAGGCCCTGTAAGGCTGCATTCATGCCTCGAGCTGCTTTCGCGCCCAGGCCAGAATGGGCTGCAACCGCGGCGGCAGCAGGCGCTCGGCCTCATCGAAGTCCACCCAGCGCCACTCGTCGTGTTCGGGGCGCCCCAGTTCCGGCGAAACCGGCAGAGTGATGGACGTACGGGTGGTTTCTGCCAGGTAGTAGCGCGCCACCTTACCCTGTCGATAGGGTTCGGTTTCGCAGTACCCCTCGCCCCAGCGCAAGGCGAGATCGCCGATTCCAGTCTCCTCCGCCGTCTCGCGGATGGCCGCATCGAACGGCGTTTCGCCCGGCTCCACCCTGCCCTTCGGAAAGTCCCAGTTGCGATAGGCACGCAGCACAAGCAGGCGCCAGCCGCTGCTGTCGCGGCGGGCGACGACCACCCCTGCCGAAAAGGCGGGGGGTTGAGGGTCGACTGGCGTTTGTGGTCCGGGCATCATGGCACGCTGCGTGTTCCCGTTGCCGGACACCGGGCACCGCTGCGGCGTCAATCCTTTTTGCACGCGGCCAGCTGCGTCCGCCATTCGGCGAGCAGGGCCGCTCGGGCGTCCGCGTCGCCGCGGATCGCGGCAAACAATTCAGGGCCCGCCTGCAACTCCGCGCGCTGCCAGCCGGACTCGGTGGCGCATTCCACGATGACCGCCCACCGTCCCTCCCTCGGCTCGACCGCATAGAGTTCGGCGGAAAGCCCCAGGCTGTCCAGGAGGGTGCCCACGGCGTCACGGGCCGGCGCCAGGTCGGACTCGGTCGGGGCGGCCATTTTCGGCCGCTGGCCATGCGCAGACGCGCGTTGCTTCCGGCAATAGGGATGTCTCATGCGCCCTCCACAAGAACGAGGTGGAAAACTCATCATAGTGGGTGGTTGCGCATGTTGCTGCGGTTTGCATCCGCAATGGTGCTTTACACCCGGAGACCCCAGCCTAAGATGGATTGGAAGGAGTGGCCATGAAGGTCAGCAAGCGAACGCGGCAAGGTCGCCGGCTGATGGCAGTCGCCCCATGGACACGCCACGCCGGGGTCGCCCACCAAGACGGCCAGGCGCAAGGTGGATGAAAAATACCTGATAATCGGCATCGACGCCCCGAACCCGTTTTCCGGATGGAAATCATGTCTATTCAATTTGGAACGTTCTTAAGAACCAAAAAAATGCTTGTTTTCCTGGTCGTCGTAGCCTCGATTATTGCCACCGTCATCGCGCTGAATTTTATTCCGGGTGAGAAGAAAGTTCAGACCCGAATCAGCGAAATATACTCGGTGCACGACCCGCAGTTCCTGCGCTCGATGAGCCATTTGCTCGGCCCTCCCCTGGTGTCCGGCAACCAGGTAAAGGAACTGATCAACGGCGACGAAATTTTCCCGCCGATGCTGGCGGCCATTCGCGCTGCCGAAAAAACCATCACGTTTGAAACCTATATCTACTGGTCCGGCGAAATCGGCAAGGAATTTGCCGATGCGCTCGCGCAACGCGCACGCGCGGGCGTCAAGGTGCACGTACTGGTCGACTGGGCCGGCAGTGCCAAAATGGACGATCAGTTATTGCAGCTGATGAAGGACGCCGGGGTCGAGATCCTCAAATACCATCCGCTGCACTGGTACCACCTTGCTCGCATGAACAACCGAACCCACCGCAAGCTGCTGGTAATCGACGGCAAGGTCGGCTTCACCGGTGGCGTCGGGATTGCGGACAACTGGCTGGGGAACGCGCAGGATGCCGATCATTGGCGTGACTCGCATTTTCGTATCGAAGGTCCGGCGGTGGCGCAGATGCAGGCGGCCTTCATGGACAACTGGATCAAGACCAGCGGCGAAGTGCTGCACGGTGAAGACTATTTTCCGCCGATCGAACCTGTCGGCGAGCACTACGCGCAGGTATTCAAAAGCTCGTCGTCCGAGGGCAGCGAAAGTGTGCGCTTGATGTATTTGCTGTCGATCGCCTCGGCACGCAAAACGGTCTATATCGCGAATGCCTATTTCGTGCCCGACGACCTGTCGGTCCAGACCATCGTGCGTGCGCTGCAGCGCGGCGTGAAGGTCAAAATCCTGATGCCCGGCACGCGGACCGATTCGGAACCGGTGCGCCGCGCCTCCCGCGCCCGCTGGGGTGAACTGCTCGAGGCAGGCGCCGAGATGTATGAATACCAGCCGACCATGTTTCACTGCAAGGTGATGATTGTCGATGACGTGTGGGTGTCGGTCGGCTCGACCAATTTCGATTCGCGTTCGTTTCGCCTCAATGATGAAGCCAACCTCAATATCTACGACCACGCGTTTGCGCAACGCCAGATCGACATCTTCGAGGACGATCTGAAAAAATCCCGGCAGATTACCTACGAGGCATGGCAGCGCCGTCCTTGGAGTGAAAAATTGCTTGAGCACACCATGGCATTGCTGCGGTCGCAGATGTAGCTTGGATACTGAGGCCAACTTGGCGGCCCATTCCGCTCCCACCCGACAAGTATGCACTCCTGACAACGCGGCTTCACCGGCATCGACCCCATGAACCAAGCGCCCCAAAAAATCCGCCCCGACCGCCTGCTGCTGATTGCCGCGCCGGCTTTTCTGCTGCTCGGCGCGGCGGCGGCCGCGGTGGCGCCCACGCTCGAGATTCTGGTCGTGCTCCTGCTGCTCGCGCTGACGATCTTCCTGTTCGTGTTCGAGGTGGTGGAGGTGGACGTGGCCGCGATCAGCATCCTGGTGCTGATCGGCCTGATCAGCGCGGCGAGCGATGCGTTTGGCCTGATGAAGCCGCTGGTGCCGGTCGCCGAATTGTTCAGCGGATTTTCCAGCAACGCGGTCATCTCGATCATCGCGGTGATGATCATCGGCGCGGGCCTCGACAAGACCGGGATCATGAACCGGGTGGCAGCCACGATCCTGAAACGGGCAGGCCATTCCGAACGGCGCATCGTTCCGGCCATCTCGGGCTCGGCCGGGCTCATTTCGGGCTTCATGCAGAACGTCGGCGCCGCGGCGCTGTTCATGCCGGTGGTGGCACGCATCGCCGCGCGAACGGGGCTGCCGATGTCCAGGCTGATGATGCCGATGGGATTCAGCGCCATTCTCGGCGGCACGCTCACCATGGTGGGCTCGAGTCCGCTGATCCTCTTAAACGACCTCCTGCTTGTCTCCAACAAGGCGCTGCCGCCCGACCAGCAGATCGCGACCTGGTCGATGTTCTCGGTAACCCCGATCGGCCTGGCGCTGCTCGCGTCTGGAATCGCCTACTTCATGCTGGCCGGCCGCTATGTGTTGCCTGCGGGCAAGGCGAAGCCCCAGGAACACGCGCGGGCGACCCACACCATGCGCTACTTTCGGGAGTTGTATGGCCTCGAGGACAGCGTCTTCGAAGTGGCGGTGCCCGCCGGCAGCCCCCTGGTCGGCAGGGTGCTCGACGAGGTGGAGCACGAGGCCCAAATCCGGGTGGTCGCAGCGCTGCTGCCCGGGAATGAACTGAGCGTCGGGCCCAGCGGGCTGGAGCGGGACATGGCGATCAAGGCCCGCACCGTGTTCGGCCTGCTGGCGTCGCCGCAGCACCTGACCAGTTTTGTGGAGCGGAACGGGCTCGAGCTGAGTGCGGACCTCAAGACCTTCGCGGAAATCCTGTCGTCGGCCCGGGCCGGCATCGCCGAGGTGGTGATCCCGCCCGGCTCGCACCTGATCGGCAAGAGCGCGCATGAAATCTGGATGCGCAAAACCTACGGCATCGCCGTGCTGGCGCTGCACCGCGGCGGCAAGACGCTGCTGGAGGGCGACGGCATTCGCGACATTCCCCTGCAGGCGGGCGACGCTCTGGTGGTGCACACGGCCTGGGACGCCCTCGCCCGGCTGGAAAAAGACAGCAATTTCGTGATCGTCACCAGCGATTATCCCCACGAGGAACTGCGTCCGCACAAGGAGAAGTCCGCCCTGTTCTTCTTCGGGGTGGCCCTGTTCCTGCTGATCTTCACCGACCTGCGGCTGTCGCTGGCGCTGATGGCCGGCGCCATCGGCATGATCCTGTCCGGGGTGCTGCGCGTCGACGAGGCCTATCAGGCGGTGAGCTGGAAAACGGTGTTCCTGCTCGCCAGCCTGATCCCGCTCGGACTCGCGGTCGAGACCAGCGGCACCGCAGCCTGGATCGCCGGGCACATCCTGTCGATGCTGGGCGAGCTGCCGCACTGGGTGCTGATGCTCGCCCTGGCCGTGCTGGCGACCTTCTTCTCGCTGGTGATGTCGAACGTCGGCGCCGCCGTGCTGCTGGTGCCGCTGGCGGTCAACATCGCACTCGGCGTTGGCGCCAACCCGGCCGTGTTCGCCCTGGCCGTGGCGCTCGCCACCTCCAACGCCTTCCTCCTCCCCACCCACCAGGTCAATGCCCTGATCATGGGCCCGGCCGGCTACAGGGTGGCGGACTTCATCCGCGCCGGCGGCATCATGACCCTGCTGTTCATCCTCGTGATGATGCTGATGCTGGGGCTTTTCTATACCTGACGACCAGGCTGGGCGACGGCAACAGGCGCAGCGCCAAAAAATCGACCGATCGTGTCGGGCTGTGGCGAGCCGCCTACAAGAAATCGCAGTGCACCCGGAAGACGGCGGGGCTCACGCGTAAGTCACGCTGCATCCGGTAGCATCCAAAAAGTGGCGCAAGAATAAAATCGAGCATAATCCTGCTGGATTCACGCCAATTCAACGAATGTCACAGCCGAACAAACCCGATATGTCAAAAAAGGCAATAGAAAAAGCTTCGACTCCGGATCCAAAGCAAAACCAAATCCTTGCGTCGCTTCCCGCGAAGGATTACGAGCGCCTGTTAGCCGATCTTGAACTCGTTGAACTGCCATTGGGATGGACGATGTCCGAGTCGGGCGACCATATCAATTTTCTGCACTTTCCAACCAGCGGCATCATCTCGCTGATTTATGCCCTGGAAAACGGTTCCTCCAGAGAAACCGCGCTGGTCGGTGACGAAGGCATGGTCGGCATTTCCATTTTCATGGGGGGTGAGAGCATGCCGAGCAGCACGGAAGTGCAAAGCGCAGGCCAAGCGTATCGAGTCAGCCGGAAAGTGATGCAACGAGAATTCTCGTCGGGCGGGCAACTGCAACATGTGGCCCTGCTTTTCACGCAAGCCCTGATTTGCCAGACATCTCAAACTGCAGTGTGCAACCAGCACCATTCACTGGATCAGCAAATGTGCCGATGGCTGCTGATGAGCATGGATCGGTTGCACGGCAACGAATTGGTGGTCACGCAACAGTTGATTGGGAAGTTGTTGGGGGTGCGCCGGGAAAGCGTGACAAAAACGCTTGGGCAGTTGGAAAAAGACGGTTTGATTGTCCGCACACGCGGCCACATCACCGTGGTGGATCGCCCCAAGCTTGAACAGCGCGTATGCGAGTGCTATGGGGTGGTTAAAAACGAGTATGCGCGTTTGCTCTCGCCCCGCAAAAGCTCAAAGTAGAACGGATTGAAGCGCCTCGATATCGACACCGACTGCGTGGCGCGCAAGGACTTGGCCACAGAACCGCGCTGCCCGGCTGCTGATGGGCGATTCGGCGGAATGAACATGTGGCGGCACAAGACCGTGCTCACGCCGAAGGAACGGCTGGACTGAGCCGCGGCGCAAACGGTCAGCGAGTCTCGACAAACTCCAGCGTGTTTGCATCCGGGTCACGGCAGAACAGCGCCGCGCGCCCCGACTTGCTGGCGGTGTACTTCACGCCTGCCGCATCGAGCCGGCTTTTCAGCGCTGCCATGTCTCGTACCGCCAGCGCGATGTGGCGGTCGCGGCCGCCGTGCTCGGGGCGGATCGAAGCCGCATCCGGATTGGCCAGCTGCATCAGGTGCAATTGCTGGCCGCCGCCGAGCTCGTACCACTCGCCGGAATAAGGCAGGTCGGGGCGATTCGGATAAGGCGCCAGCCCCAGCACCGATTCGTAGAAGGCTTTGGCCCGCGCCAGATCGGACACCAGCAAGCCGGCGTGCAACAGGGCGGTGATGTCAGACATGGGGGTTTTCTTTCACTTGATCGTCTTCCATGTGGCCGGAGAACAGGCTGGCGGCGACGATCATGATCGCGCCCGCCCACTCCTGCAGTCCCATGCGTTCCATGGACAGAAAGTAGGCCGCGACCGCCGCCACTACCAGCTCGAACAGGAAGATGACGATGGCCTGGTTGGCCGGCACGCGGGCCAGACCGTACTGCACCGCGTAGGTCATGCTACCGATGGCGAGGCCGACGCCGCCCAGCAGCAGCCAGACGCGCCAGCCCGCGTGTTCGATGAAATCGAGTTCGCCGGGATACAGCCACAGTCCGGTCACCGTCAGCACCGCCACCCCGGCCCAGATCGATACCGACTTGGCGCCTTCGGTGACGCCGCCGAGGTGGCGGCTGATGACGTTGCTGAAAGCGAACATCACCCCCGCCGACAGCGCGAGCCACTCGGCGCGGTTGGTCGGCAGCGGCAGGTCGCCATTGGGCTGCCACAGCATCACCATCGCGCCGCCGAGCGCCAGCACCATCACCGCCCATCCGGCACGGTTGAGTTTTTCATGCAGCAGGAAGCGGGCGAACAGCACCGTCCACAGCGGCGACAGGAAAAACAGCAGCAGCACGCGGATCACTTCGCCCTGCAGCATCGCCAGCACGTAGGCCAGGTTGGTCCAGCCCGCCGCCAGCCCCAGCGCGAGCAGCCAGATCCATCGGCCGCGCGCACGGTGAAGCTCACGGCCGTGTAGCCAGCCGAGCGCGAGCAGCGGCACGGCGTAGGTGAAGAAGCTCGAGGCAATGCCGCCGACGCCGGCCTCGTTGAGCAGGCGATAGGGATACCACATCAGCCCCCACAGGGTGGCGGCATAGACCAGGCTGCTGATGGCAAGGGTGCGCTGCAGGGGAATCGGGTGCATGGGGCTTTATAATGCGTGGCTTAGTTAAATTCCGTGCTGCAATGAATCCGCGTCTCGAACAACTCCACCCGTATCCGTTCCAGAAACTGCGCGACCTGTTCGCGGGGGTGACGCCGAACCCCGATCTCGCGCCGATCAACCTGTCGATCGGCGAACCCAGGCATCCGACGCCGCAGTTCATCAAGGATGCGCTGGTCGCGGGCCTGGACGGGCTGTCGAATTATCCCATCACTCAGGGCTCGGATGCGCTGCGTGCTTCGATTGCCGCGTGGGCGCAGCGCCGCTACGGCGTGAAGCTCGACCCCGCGACCGAGGTGCTGCCGGTCAACGGCTCGCGTGAGGCGCTGTTTGCGTTCGCCCAGGCCAGCGTCGATTCCAGTCGCCACGGCCGCCGCGTCATCATTTCGCCCAACCCGTTCTACCAGATCTACGAAGGCGCGACGCTCCTGGCCGGCGCCCGCCCCTTCTTCCTCAACACCCTGCCGGAAAACGGTTTCAGCATGGACTGGTCGCGGGTGCCCGAAGACCTATGGGAACAGGTCAATCTGGTCTACGTCTGCTCGCCCGGCAATCCCACCGGCAAGGTGCTGTCGCTGGCCGACTGGAAGGCATTGTTCGACCTGTCGGACCGGCACGGCTTCGTCATCGCCGCCGACGAATGCTATTCGGAAATCTATTTCGAGGAAGGCGCCCCGCCGCTGGGCGCGCTCACCGCGTCGCAGCAACTCGGCCGCGGCTTCAAGAATCTGATCGTGTTCAACTCGCTGTCCAAGCGCTCCAACGTGCCCGGCCTGCGCTCCGGCATGGTGGCGGGCGACGCCGCGCTGATGAAGGCCTTCCTGCTCTACCGCACCTATCACGGCAGCGCGATGAGCCCGGTGGTGCAGGCTGCCAGCATCGCGGCCTGGAACGACGAGGCGCACGTGATCGAGAACCGCCGCCAGTACGCCGAGAAATTCGCCGCCGTGACGCCGCTGCTGAAAGACGTGCTGTCTTTCGACGCCCCCGACGCCGCCTTCTATCTGTGGGCCCGCGTCCCGGGCGGCGACGATGCCGCATTCGCGCGCGGCCTGTATGAAACGCAGCATGTCACCGTGCTGCCCGGCAGCTTCCTCGCGCGCGACGCCGCCGGCGTCAATCCGGGCCGCGGGTTTGTCCGCATCGCCCTGGTCGACAGCCTGGATGCCTGCGTCGAGGCGGCCCGGCGCATCGTCCGCTTCGCCGGCGAGGCCGCATGAAACACACCAATTGCCGTCCCATTCGTTAAACATCCCCTACTCAACAAAAAGGAAACCCTCATGCAAGACCTGCAGAAAATCATCGAAGACGCTTTCGAGCGCCGTGCCGAGATCACCCCGCGCAACGCCGAACCGCAGGTCAAGGACGCCGTCATGTCGGTGATCGACATGCTCGACAGCGGCAAGCTGCGCGTCGCAGAACGCACTGACGGCCAGAACTGGATCACCCACCAGTGGATCAAGAAGGCGGTGCTGCTGTCGTTCCGCCTGGAAGACAACGCCTTCATCAAGGGCGGCTTCACCAACTATTTCGACAAGGTGCCGTCGAAGTTCGCCGACTTCAACTCGAAGGACTTCCGCGAAGGCGGCTTCCGCGTGGTGCCGCCGGCAGCGGCGCGCCGCGGCGCCTATATCGGCAAGAACGTGGTGCTGATGCCCTCCTACGTCAACATCGGCGCCTACGTCGGCGAAGGCACCATGGTCGACACCTGGGCCACCGTCGGCTCCTGTGCGCAGATCGGCAAGAACGTGCACCTCTCGGGCGGCGTCGGCATCGGCGGCGTGCTCGAGCCGGTGCAGGCCAACCCCACCATCATCGGCGACAACTGCTTCATCGGCGCGCGCTCCGAAGTGGTCGAGGGCGTCATCGTCGAGGACAACAGCGTGATCTCGATGGGTGTCTACATCGGCCAGTCGACCAAGATCTACGACCGTGAAACCGGCGAAGTCACCTATGGCCGCATCCCCGCCGGCTCGGTGGTGGTGTCCGGAAACTTGCCGTCCAAGGATGGTAGCTATAGTCTGTATTGTGCGGTGATCGTGAAGAAAGTCGACGCGAAGACGCTGTCCAAGGTCGGCATCAACGAACTGCTGCGCGGGATCTAATCCAACCCCGTGATTACGGGAAAAGGAGTCACCATGAAATACAAACTCATCGTCACCGCCCTGCTCGCCGCCAGCCTGGTCGGCTGCCAGGCCAACCCGGTGTCCGGCCGCCAGCAACTGGTGCTGGTATCCGAGGAACAGGCGCAAGCCTCGTCGGCCCAGGCTTACACGCAAACGCTCAGCGAAGCGCAGAAGAAGGGCAATCTCAGCACCGACGCGACGCTGAACAACCGCGTCAGGCGCATCACCGACCGCCTGATCGCCGAGGCCAAGCGCATGTATCCGCCCAGCCGCGACTGGCAATGGTCGGTCGCGGTGATCGACGAACCCACGCTCAACGCCTGGTGCATGCCCGGCGGCAAGATGGCGATCTACACCGGCATCGTCCACAGACTGAAACTCACCGACGACGAAATCGCCCAGATCATGGGCCACGAAATCGCCCATGCCCTGCTGGGGCATGGCCGCGAGCGCATGTCGCGCGCCATCGCCATGCAAGGCGGCATGCAAATCGGCTCCATCCTCGCCGGACGCGACATCAGCATCCTGGCGCCGGTGGCCGATATCGCGCTGACCCTGCCCAACAGCCGCGAAAACGAATCCGAGGCCGACCGCTACGGCGTCGAACTCGCCGCGCGCGCCGGATTCGACCCGCGGGCCGCGGTGCGCCTGTGGGAAAAAATGGCCGCCGCCAGCGGCGACGGCCCGCCGCAATTTCTCAGCACCCACCCTCCCGCCGGTAACCGCATCCAGGCGCTGACGGCACTGATGCCGCAGATGATGCCGATTTACGAGAGAGCACGTTGATGAACATGGACCTCACGCCCGCCGCAGACGAAAAAATCGCCAGCCTCAAGACCCTCACCATGGTGATTTATGCGCTATACGCCGTCTCGCTGTTTATCGGCGTCACCGCCCTCATCGCCATCGTGCTGAACTACATCAAGCGCGACGATGCCAAGGGCACCTGGCTGGAAAGCCACTTCACCTGGCAGATCAGAACCTTCTGGTGGGGGCTGCTGTGGGTGATCATCGGCGCAATCACCTGGATCATCCTGATCGGCTGGATCGTGTGGGGCGTGGCCTGCATCTGGTTCATCTACCGCATCGCCAAAGGCTGGCTCAACCTCAATGACAACAAGCCGATGCTGCTTCAATAGCGGCGCGACATCCCGTTGCTGCCAGTTCGGATGACCGCAGCACACCGGGTCGCGCGGGCGACGCGTTTGTTCGCCTGCCTGCTCGTGGGGATCTGCCTTCCGGCCTGGGCGGGCGACCTGCCGCCGCTTGCCCGCAGCGTGACGGGAGGCCACGTCGAATACACCATCCAGCCCGGGGATTCCCTGACCGCCATCGGCGCCCGCTTCGGCGTCTCGCCCACGGTTTTGGCCCTGCAGAACGGTATTGCCTACGATGCCGTCATCCACCCCGGTCAGCGCCTCCGCATCCACAACCCCCACATCGTGCCGGCAACACTCGACGACGGCATCCTCATCAACCTGCCGCAGCGCATGCTGTTCTATTTCAGCCAGGGCACGCTGCTGGCCGCCTATCCCGTGGGCCTCGGCAGACCCACCTGGCCCACGCCGCAGGGCGAATTCAGGATCGTCTCGCGGGTGAAGAACAAGGCCTGGCTGGTGCCGAAATCCATCCAGGAAGAAATGCGCCGCGAGGGGAAAATCGTTGTGGCGGAAGTGCCGCCCGGCCCCGACAATCCCCTTGGCGAACACTGGCTCGGCTTGAGCCTGTGGGGCTACGGCATTCACGGCACCATCGCGCCCGCGAGCATCTACCAATTCCGCAGCCATGGCTGCATCCGCCTGCATCCCGACGATGTGGCCGAACTATTCGACCAGGTGAGGGTCGGTACTTCGGGCCGCCTCATTTACCAGCCGGTATTGCTGGCGGTGATCGAGGACGGCCGCATCCTGCTCGAAGTCCATCGCGACATCTACAACCAGGGCATCGACCCGGCGCTGGCTGTGCGCCAGCTGGCTGAAGCCAACGGCTTGAGTCAGGCTATCGACTGGCTCGCGGTGGACGCAGTGGTCGCGGCGCAGGACGGGCTGGCCCATGAAGTGGGCCGCCTGGCGCACGATGATTTGAAAGGAACGCCATGGAACACACCCTCAGCCGACGCGGATTTTTCAAGCTAGGCTTGATTGCCGCCGCCCTGCCGGTTCCGGCATTCGCCAGCCAGGGGCTGTTCGAGCCGGAGCGCCGGCTCGGTTTTCACAGTCTGCACACTGGTGAACAGGCCGAGCTGCCCTACTGGGTCGCAGGTGAATACGTGCCGGAATCGCTGGCGGAAATCAATCACGTCCTGCGCGACCACCGCACTGGCGACGTGGCCGCCATCGATACCCGGTTGCTGGATCTGCTCCATCGCGTCAGCGCCGCAGTGGGCGCCTCGCAGCCGTTCCAGGTGATTTCCGGCTACCGTTCGCCGGCCAGCAACCAGATGCTGGCCAAAAACAGTTCCGGTGTCGCCACGCGCAGCCTGCACATGCAGGGCAAGGCCATCGACGTCCGTCTGCCCGGCATTGCGCTGGCCGACCTGCGGAATGCCGGGCTCATGCTGCGTGGCGGTGGCGTGGGCTACTACCCGGGCTCCAATTTCGTGCACTTGGACGTGGGACGCGTGAGAACCTGGGGCGGCTAGATCCCCACCACCCCTTGCCTGGCGGTGGTTGCCTTGGCTTTCGCATTCTGCTGCGAGCATGGCCGGCCAGTCGCCCGGAATTTCGATCAATCAGCCCTCGCGGTTCCCCCGCTGCCACGTTTTTCTTCTTGAACTGCATAACCGTTTCCAAAACCACCGCCCAGCCCCTGGCTGTCATTTGAAGCGGGGCCGCTTTTCCTGGCTGGCCTGCTGCATCCAGTTTGATTTGACGTATCTCCCTGGCAATGAAATTTGCTCGTCAGCTAATCGACTATATTTGATTTTGGTAGGCGTAATTACCATGCGGCAGGTAATGCATTCCTGAAGTGACTTGATGCCTTCAATCAATTGCCAGTCGGCAACTGGATTCACCACACATGGGATGCGAGAAAATGAACAAGAGCGCAGTACATGCAGCGGGATGGGTATTGGCCGGCATGCTTCTGATGGGGATCATCGTGTGGCTCACCCTGCCGTCGTTGATGCTGGTCAAGCACAAGAGCAACCGGAGCTATGACGGTACGGTCGCTGCCTTGAACGAAGCCCTCAAGCAGAAGCAGGACTGGCGCGGACAGTAAACGACTACCAGAAGAGCACGGCAGACTTCGGCGCCATGGAACGAGTCGGCAGCCTGAACATCTGCAATCCGCGCTACGCCTCGAAGATCCTCGCCAACGATGCGGACCGCGGCGTGACGGCATTCATGCCCCTGGCGCTTGGGGTCTACGAAGACAAGCAAGGCCAGGTGTTTATCTCACAGCTCAATGTCGGGCTCCTCGGCATGATGTTCGGCGGAACTATCGCGGACGTGATTGGAATGGCGGGCAACGACCTCAATGAAGTCGTTGCCTCCGTTGCTGCCAAGTGAGGACCCTTGTCGCCGGGGTTAGGGTTGCCGACCGATCCGGCGGTCGCGAGGGACGCCCCGCGTCCCTCATCTTCAACGATGGAGAACGAAAACATGGCCAAACAGACACGCACCCCCGTTAACCCGAAAAGCGACCCCGACATTACGTGGCGAGGGGAATTCAGCCTTGAGCAGCGCGAGGCGATGATTCGCGACGCCGCCTACTTCCACTACGCAAAGCGTGGCTACACACCGGGGCATGACTTTGACGACTGGCTTGCAGCCGAAGCCGAGATCGAACGCCGAATGGCCGAGTCGCCTGAATTCCCGCCGGATATCGAGATGCAGCAAAGCAGCGTCCATGGCGCCAGAATGGACGACGAATTGAAGCGGGTCGCCCGGCAGCATCCGCAAAAAGGCATTCCCCAGATCGAGGGCATCGAGCCGGAAAACGCGCCGTTCAAGGAATGAAGCCGGTATCGAAGTCCACTCCTAGAGAAGGCATATCCATGACCAGCCATGTAACCCAGGTCGGCGCCCCCGATCCCGAACTCAGGACCTCGCCCATCTTCGACGAGTATGAAGAACTCTCGCTCGACCTGGAGCTCGAATCCGGCGCCTGTTATTTCAACAACACGGTCTACCCGGTGGGCCAGTACCTGCTGTGCGGCAGCGAGCTGCTGCATTGCGAGGAACGGGGCGTATGGGTGCGCAAAGGGGAAAGACGGCCCGAGTAGTCCCGGCCGCTGATTCACCAGCGAAGCGCCAGACTGCTTCCCGGGCCCGCCTCCACCCGGCTGCCAAGGGGCTGCCCCTCCCGGTCCAGCACCGAACGCAGCCAGCGGCTGTCCGCCGCCGAGGCGCGGTTGAGGCGGAAGCGCCGCATCTGCATGGGGACCATCCGCAGACGCACAAGCGTGCCGCTGGCCGGGTCCACCTCCAGAAAATACATCAGGCTCAGGTCGCCCCTGTAGGGCTCGTAGCCGGCGATGCCTTCGTAGTCGTTGAGGAAATCGCCGCAGCCGTAGAGGATCGGCCGGCCCCGGTACACCTCGATGCCCATGGGATGATGCGAGGAATGGCCGTGCACCACGTCCACCCCGCAGCGGTCGATCAGCCCGCGGGCGAAGCGCTGATGGGCCGCGGGCACAGCATAGCCCCAGTTGCCGCCCCAATGAATCGAGGCCACCACCACATCCGCCGGCCGCTTGTCCGCTTCCACCTGCGCCGCGATCTGTTGCAGCGTCGCCGGCGATAAATCCGGCAGCAGGTTCACCCCCGGCAGGCCCGCCGCCGCGGCCCAGTCCGGCGGGATGCCGCTGCTTTGCGCACCGTAGGCGAACACCAGCACGCGGCCCTTGCCGGCCACGGGCAGCACCGCCGGCGCCGCTGCCTCGGCCCGGTCGCGCCCAGCCCCGGCGCGCTGCAGCCCGGCGCGGCGCAGCGTCTCCAGCGTCTCGGCGAGCCCCGCATACCCCCAGTCCAGCACGTGGTTGTTGGCCAGCACGCAGCAGTCGATTCCGGCGGCCGTGAGGCAGGGCACATTGGCCGGATGCATGCGGTAATGAATGCCCTTGCCGCGCTGCCAGTCGTCGCGCCTGGTCACCGCCGTTTCCAGGTTGACGATCCGCAGGTCGGGCGCGACGCGCGCCCACTCCGCCAACGCATCGCCCCACACGTAGGCGAATTCCGCCGGCCGCGGGATCGGGCCGTTGGCGCGTTGCGCCAGCGCCACGTAGTCCAGGGCGGAGGTCGCATAGCCCTCGTGCAGGACCGGGTCGCCGGGATGAGGCAGTACCTGGTCGATCCCGCGCCCGGTCATGACGTCCCCGCACAAAAACAGGGTCATGCCGCCTGCCGCCGGTTTTTCCGCCGCCTCGACCACTGTTCTCCTCCCGCTGGTTGCCGCCGCCGCGCCGCCCAGCAGCAGGCGGCCAGCCCGGTCTAGAAACGTTCGCCGATTCATCGTCCCGAACACGCGCTCCGCTCCGTGAACAACGGCTCAGCGACCCCAGGCGGCAAGATGCGGCACGAACACCAGCAGACCGATGACCGCCGCGCCCAGCGCGGCAATCAGCACCGCCCCCGCCGCCACATCCTTGGCTCGGCCAATGCCGGCATGCCGTGCCGGATGCAGGACATCGGCCAATAGTTCGAGGGCCGTGTTGAAGGCCTCGGCGCTCCACACCAGCGTGATGGCCACGCTGATCCACAGCCACTCCGACCGGCCCAGACGGAAATACACCCCGGCAGCACACACCAGCACCGCGACCAGCAGGTGCAGCCGCGCATTGGGCTGCGTCCGCACCACGTGATCCACCCCGCGCAGGGCGTGGGCCAGGCTCTTCAGGCGCATCGAGGGCTTTTTCATGGTTTGCGGTCGCGGGAGGCTATATTCACTTTAGGCCGGCTTGATCCGGCAGGCGCATTTTTCACGCGCACAACATGCACATCGCGACGGAACAGCCATGACGCCGGCACCCGGCATTGAACCCGCACAGGACGACTTCACCCTGCCCGACTACTGCGGCGGCGGCATCGTCAACCTCATGAGTTCGATCACCACCGCGCTGGGCGGCAACTGTGCCTATGCGCCGCTGGCGGCGCTGCCAGCCGACGCCCTGGCCGGGGCGCGCCATCTGGTGCTGCTGGTGGTCGACGGCCTCGGCCACGATTTCCTGCTCGGCCACGACGGCGCCCTGCGCCAGCATCTGCGCGGGCAGATGACCTCGGTCTTTCCCTCCACCACGGCGAGCGCCATTCCCACCTTTCTCACCGGCCTCGCGCCGCAGCAGCACGGGCTGACCGGCTGGCACATGTATTTCCGCGAGGTCGGCGCCATCGTCGCGCCGCTGCCCTTCCGCGTCCGCACCGGCCGCCATGCCCTGAGCGAGGCCGGCGTCACGCCGGCGGAACTGTTCGGTCTCTCCCCGCTGGTCGACCGCCTGCCCCGGCCCTGCCATGTGGTGAGCCCGCGGCGCATCATCCATTCGGACTTCAATGTCGCCTTCTCCGGCCAAGCCAAGCGGCACGGCTACGACAGCCTGGAGGAGATGGCCGCCCAGATCGGCGGCCTCCTGCGCAGCGCCGGGCCGCCCGGCTACGTCCATGCCTACTGGCCCCAGCACGACAGCCTGGCCCACGAACACGGCGTCCACAGCGCAGCGGTGGCCGACGCCTTCGCCACGCTCGACGCGGCCTTCGCCCAGCTGGTTGAGGTGGCGCGCGACAACAACAGCCTCGTCATCGTCACCGCCGACCATGGATTCATCGACACGTCGGCAGCAGACACCATCGATCTCGACGACCACCCCCGGCTGCGCGAGACCCTGCTGCTGCCCCTGTGCGGCGAACCGCGCGCGGCCTACGCCTACGTTCGCGCCGGCCGCGAGGCGCCATTCGAGGACTACGTGCGGGCGCGGCTGCAAGACCGGGTTCAGCTGTTCCGGAGCGAGGACATCGTGCGCCAGGGCTGGCTGGGGCCGGGCGCAGCCCACCCCGGCCTCGCCGACCGGCTCGGCGACTACGTCCTCATCCCGCGCGGCCGGTCCATCCTGCGCGACTGGCTCCGCGGCGAGGAACGCCACACCCACATCGGCGTGCACGGCGGGCTCTCCGCGGCCGAGATGACCGTGCCGCTCGTCGTCGCCCCACTGCCATGATCCGCTCGGCCAAAGCGACGGAAACGTGTGTCTATACTGAATTTCCGCCAGCATATCCAGAAGCCCGCATGGCAGCACGGTACGCAAAAAAGCGGTTTTCCCACCTTTTCTCAAGGAGCGAACATCATGCAACAGCCAACCAGCCGACTGCTACTGATCGCACTGGCGATGGGCGTTTCCGTCTCCGCCTGGGGCCAGGACGAGGCCACCTTCAGCAGCGCCAGCCTGAGAATCATCTAGCCGACCTCCCACCGCTGTGAGGCGGAGGAGTAAAAAGCGAAGTGCGAACTTTGTTCTTTTACTCAAAGGAGGCCGAGATGAGAT
>NCGX01000031.1 GCA_002256995.1 Hydrogenophilales bacterium 16-64-40 | reverse complement strand
GGACCTGTTCGAGAAGGGCCACTTCGACGCCGTCATCAACCTCGCCGCGCAGGCCGGCGTGCGTTACTCGCTGAAGAATCCGCACGCCTACGTGCAGTCGAACATCGTCGGCTTCGCCAACCTGCTCGAAGGCTGCCGCCACCACGGCGTCAAGCACTTCGTCTACGCGAGTTCCTCCAGCGTGTACGGCGCCAACACCAAGATCCCGTTCTCCACCCACGACCCGGTCAACCACCCGGTCAGCCTGTACGCCGCGAGCAAGAAGGCCAACGAGCTGATGGCGCACACCTACTCGCACCTTTATGGCCTGCCCACCACCGGCCTGCGCTACTTCACCGTCTACGGCCCGTGGGGCCGGCCCGACATGTCACCGTGGCTGTTCACCTCCGCCATCCTCGAAGGCCGCACCATCGACGTCTTCAACCATGGCGACATGATGCGCGACTTTACCTACATCGACGACATCGCTGACGGCACCGTGAAAGTGCTCGACCGCATCCCGCAGGGCAACCCCGACTTCGACCACAAAAATCCCGACCCGGCCTCCAGCCACGCGCCCTACCGCGTCTACAACATCGGCAACCACACCCCGGTGCAGCTGATGGACTTCATCGGCACCATCGAAGCCGCGCTCGGCCAGACCGCGAAGAAGAACTTCCTGCCGATGCAGGACGGCGACGTGCAGGCGACCTACGCGGATATCGACGAGCTGGTTCGCGACACGGGATTCAAGCCGGCGACGACACTGGAATATGGGATTGGGCAGTGGGTGGAGTGGTATCGGAAGTACAAGCAGCTGGACTGAACAGGTTATATGGCAATTTTGCCGTTGAACTAACGTTGGGGGGCAGAGGACATGGAGCTATTCTCGACTTATCCCGCAGCCTACTTGATGGCTGTGTTGTTGCCTCTAGTCACGGGCATCGTGGTTGCAGTTGGCGGCTACGAAACGCTGAAGGCCAGGGCAGATTCCGATGCCCAACTGCACAGAATTGAACAGAATACCGAGAACACGCTTAAGCAACTGCCGGACGTTACAACAACTCTCGCAACGTTAAGCCGCTATGAGCGAACGCTTGCGGCATCAGGTGCGCGAGACGAGGCGCTTACCGCGGTCTTAGCCCAATACAGAGGCATGAAGCATGCATCAGAGATATGGGAGCGATTCCGTGCGGCAACAGACCACGAAGAGAAGTACCAACTAGCGTCTGAGGTGCTCGACATTCTGAGCACCAACCTGATGCCGGTTTCTACGCCAGACAACCTTCCGAGTAATCCGTTGATACTTGGTCTTGGCGCGAATACTTTTCGGGTCCTCTTTGCCGGTCCCATGCGCATCCCTCCACAACTGGAATTCAAAGACCTTCCTGCAGGGGCCAGCGCGAAAGTTATTGAGAAATCTAAGTTTGGTTTTACAGTCGTATTCGAGCCCATCTCAGTACCTGTCACTCAATTTGGGTTTACGGCAAGTGCTGAGCTGTAGACTTTCGCTGCTGCCTTCAAACATTGCGGGCAATCGGACCTACGCAAAAAGCCGCGCTGGCCAGTTAGCTTTAACGTTAAGCAAACAGTCACGGGGGCACGTATACGGGATACGGGATACGGGATATAGGGTCATAGGGTCAGACACGATTTCTTCCAGCCCCGGCCCACTCCGCTCAAACAAACGGAGTGGGCCGGGGGTTTTACATCGGGTCTGTGGATGACGCCCGACCTGCGCTGAAAGCAGGCTCGATAGATGTTCAGGGGAAGTAAATTGGATCTGGCGTTTTAAACTCGCTTCGAGGATTTCAATGTTCGCTTATTTCGCCACCGGCAAATTCGCGTTTCCCCTGGAATGCTTCCTGCGAGGGATATAGGGTCAGACACTGAGGTTTCCCCACAAATCACACAGCCATAGCGCGATTGATTGCGGCGCTCGCCTGACTTCGCAGCACATGCCAGTCTGGCCAAGCGCTTTTGAGTTTTCGCAACAACGTGGGCGAATCGATCACGCGCTTTGCCAGCAGAGTTGGGGTCAGGTCTAGAGTCATAGCATTGTGCATCGTATCTAGACCTGACCCCGTGAAGCAAATAGAAGGGCGGTTTCAAGCCCCAAGTGCAATAAGCGCAGCATGATGCTGCTTGAAGTCGAAAGCATCCGGCGTAAACAGCTCTGCGGGGCACTTGAGACAACAATAGAGACAACAATAGGGCCAGACACGATTTCACACCCACATATAAACCCTTCCACCGTCAAAACCTACCTGCCCTGGGTCGTGGCAGTGGCGCTGTTCATGGAAGGGCTCGATACCACCATCGTCAACACGGCGGTGCCGGCGATCGCGGAGGGTCTGCAGGTGACGCCGCTGAGCCTGAAGGCGGTGGTGACGAGCTATATCCTGAGCCTGGCGGTGTGCATTCCGGTCAGCGGCTGGATGGCGGACCGCTACGGCACGCGGCGCGTGTTCGGTATCGCGGTGGCGGTGTTCACCCTGGCCTCGATTCTGTGCGGCCTGGCGCAGAACGTGCCGATGCTGGTGGCGGGGCGCATCCTGCAGGGCGTCGGCGCGGCGATGATGATGCCGGTGGGACGGCTGGCGATCATCCGCACTTTTCACAAGTCGGAGCTGCTGCGGGCGATGAACTTCGTCATCATCCCGGCGCTGATCGGCCCGCTGCTCGGGCCCACCGTCGGTGGCCTGATCGTGCACTGGTTCTCGTGGCACTACATCTTCTTCATCAACGTGCCGGTGGGGCTGGGGGCGCTATGGCTGGCGCATCGCTACATGCCGGATTACCGCGGCGATGCGCGGCGCCCGCTGGATGTCGTCGGCCTGGTGCTGTTCGGCAGCGGCGCGGCGCTGCTGTCCTGGCTGCTGGAAATCTTCGGCGAGCATCAGATCGACGCGACCTCGGGTGTGCTGCTGCTGGCGCTCAGCCTCGGCCTGCTGGGCGCGTACTTCCTGCATGCACGCGAGACGCCGCATCCGCTGCTGCGCCTGGCGCTGTTCCGGGTGCGCACGTTTCGGGTGGCGGTGGTGGGCGGCTTCATCACACGGCTGGGGGTGGGCGGCATGCCTTTTCTGCTGCCGCTCTTGTACCAGCTGGGCCTGGGCATGCCGGCGTGGCAGTCGGGCCTGCTGATGATGCCGGTGGCGGCGGCGGCGATGTTCATGAAGTTCATGTCGTCGCGGGTGCTGGCGCGCTTCGGCTACCGCCGCATCCTGATCGTGAATACGGTGATGATCGGTGCCGTCGTCTGCCTGTTTTCACTGGTGAGCCCGGCGACGCCGATCGGGCTGATCGTACTGTTGGGGCTGGCGATGGGCTTCTTCAATTCGCTGCAATACACCAGCATGAACTCGATGGCCTTTGCCGACATCGATGTGCCCGATTCGAGCATGGCCAGCACCCTCTCCAGCTCGATGCAGCAGATGTCGATGAGCTTCGGGCTGGCCTGCGGGTCGCTGGTCGCCGGCTGGTATCTGGGCGACCTGCCGCAGACCGACCGCGCGGCGGTGACCACCGCGCTGCACTACGCCTTCCTGACGCTGGGCGGCCTGACGATGCTGTCATCGCTGTCGTTCTGGTCGCTGCGGCCCGGGGACGGGGAAAGCGTCAGCCGGGGGCGGGTGCCCGAGGCGGGATAGCCCTGGACGGCCCGCGGCAAGGGGTCAACGTGGACAGGAGCAGATGGATCTTGCAGGGAAATCCGGCGCGACTTTTTGTAGGACCCGCGCTAATCGTGATGACGGCTTGGACCCACGGGCTTTCATTGCCCCCGCCGTCGCATGATGCGCGCCCCTCCCGAAAAGCGCCCCACGCCTACGTTTCAGCGCCGGCTTCGGGCAAGCGGCCTCGCTGGCGCGTGGGACCGGAAGCGGCACGCGGGGCACGACGCACCGGACCTCTGGTTGAACAGGCGGAATCATTCGCTATAGATTCAAGCGGGTGCCTGCAGTCCGCAGCAGCAAACCAGGCTTCCTTCCCTCGGCATGTAGAAAGGAGCAGTCCATGGCGTCGCATTACAAGAAGTTCGCCCTGACCCTCTCGATCAATGCGGTGCTGATGTTTTTCATCACCTACGCAATGATCGACACGGTCGACCATTTCTACCCCAACATCAACCGCGCCTACATGTCCCTGATGATGGTCGCGCCGATGGCGATCGTGATGCTGTTCGTGATGCGCGGGATGTATCAGAACGCAAAAATCAACACGATGCTGTATGCGCTGTTCGCCGGCGTGTTCATCGTCAGCTTTGCGCTGGCGCGGACCCAGACGCCGGTCGGCAACGAGCAGTTCCTGCGCTCCATGATTCCCCACCACTCCAGCGCGATTTTGATGTGCCAGCAATCGGCGATCAGCGACCGCGAAATCATCGAACTCTGCGGCGAAATCGTCAAAACGCAGAAGGAGGAGATTGCGCAGATGAAGGCCATTCTCGGGCGCCTCTGAGCCGGGCACCGTTTGCCCGAATGACGGTTGGTAAGCGTTTGTATGTGGCTCTCGGCCCGATGCTGGCGATCCCGGTGATCGTGACGGCCGTATAGGTCGGGCACCGCAAAGTCGTCAAATGGCGACACGGCAATTCGCGCATAAGCATCTGTTTTATTGAGTACTTTTCAATTGCGTCAGATCTCGTGTCGCTCTCGGGCGACGTTTTGCCGGTTTTTTGCCCGCGTTCAATGTTGGCGAATACATATCTCTCTGTTTATCAAACAGTTTCGCGTGCTGGCTCGCGTATTGCTCTAAGACGTTGCAGCCTGATCCGGCCGCAAGCGCGTTTTGCAAACCAGTTCACCGAGAGAGTCCATCCCATGTTGAAAAACTTTATGCACCCCGGCAACGTAAAAACCGATTCGAGCAAGCCGAGCCATTCCGCGTACGAACCGGCCAAACCGGTCGAATCCCCCAAGCCAGTCCAGGGCACCAAGGCGGCAAGCATTCCGGAAGCCCCCAAGAACGCGCCGAGCGAAGCCGGCAACAAGCTCATCGTCGGACCCAACATCAAGCTGAAGGGCTCTGAAATCACCGATTGCGAAATTCTGGTGGTGGAAGGCCGCGTGGAAGCGTCGATGAACAGCCGCGACATTCGTATCGCCGAAGGCGGCGTGTTTTCGGGCAAGGCCGAAATCGACGTGGCGGAAGTGCGCGGCACCTTCGAGGGCGACCTGACCGCACGCAAGCGTCTGGTGATCTACGCCACCGGCAGGGTCTCCGGAACGATCCGCTACGGGGCGCTGATGGTCGAGGAAGGCGGCAGCATCAGCGGCGACGTGGCGACGATTTCAGCCGGCGCACGCCTGACCAAGGTACCGGAAACGGCTGCGCAGGCGGCTGAGCCGGTGCAAGAAAAAGCAGCAGGGCTGGAAGAGATCCAGTTCGGCTCCACCCTGGCCCGAAATCAGGGAAAACGTCAGGGCTGACCGCGGGCTGACGGGGGACTGTCTGCGATAAGGGACAGTGCCGTCTGACACGGCCACGACGGATCGACTCAGTTGAGGATCAGGCGTCAAACAGCGCCAGTTTGTGCGCCTGGTCCACGCGTTCCCAGCTGAAGTCCGGCTCGGCCCGCCCAAAATGCCCGTACGCGGCAGTCTGCCGATAGATGGGGCGGCGCAGGTCGAGGCTGTCGATGATGCCGCGCGGGGTCAGCTCGAAGGTGCCGCGCACCATCGCTTCCAGCTTTTCATCCGGCACGGTTCCGGTGCCGTAGGTTTCGATCAGCAGGGAAACCGGCTCGGCGACACCGATGGCATACGCCAGCTGGACCAGGCAGCGCCTGGCATAGCCTGCCGCCACCAGGTTCTTGGCGATGTAGCGGGCCATGTAGGCCGCCGAGCGGTCGACCTTGGTCGGGTCCTTTCCTGAAAACGCGCCGCCGCCGTGCGGGCAGGAGCCGCCATAGGTGTCGACGATGATCTTGCGACCGGTGAGGCCGGTGTCGCCGTTGGGGCCGCCGATTTCGAAGGGGCCGGCGGGATTGACCCACAGCTTGAAGGTCGGGGTGCGCAGCGCCATCGGCACCAGGGGGTCGATGATTTCGCGCGTGACTTCCTGCGTGACCCAGGCCGGGTCGAGATCGCGCTCGATCTGGGTGGAGAGGATCACGTTTTCGATGCCGGCGACCTGCTGGCCTTCGTAGGCGACGGTGACCTGGCTTTTGGCGTCGGGGCGCAGCCAGGGCAGGGCGCCGGATTTGCGCAGCTCGGCCTGCTTTTGCACCAGACGATGCGCCAGCCAGACCGGGTAGGGCATCAGGTCGGGGGTCTCGTCGCAGGCGTAGCCGAACATCAGCCCCTGGTCGCCGGCCCCGATGTCGCCGCCGGCCAGGGTGATGCCTTTGTGAATCTGGATCGACTGGTGATTGAAGCGCACCTGCACTTCACAGGTGTCGGGGTCGATGCCGGTTTCGGTATCGCGGTAGCCGATGTCGCGCAGCACCTGGCGGGCGATCGCCTCGGCACGGTCTCGAATCTCGTCGAACAACTCCTTGCGCACGGTTTTGAACTCGCCGGCAATCACCACCAGGTTGTCGGCCACGAAGGTTTCGCAGGCCACCTTGGCCGCGGGCTCCTCACGCAGGAACGCGTCCAGAATGGCGTCCGAAATCTGGTCGGCGATCTTGTCCGGATGGCCTTCGGACACGGACTCGGAGGTAAACAAATGGCGGCGGGGATTCATGGTGCGTTTCCTGTGTAGCGGTGGTGCGTTGATGAATTAAAGGTTTCGTGCCGCGAGCCGCCACAGCGAGGTGACCTCGGTCGCGCGCGCGGCGTGCAGCGGATCGGTGGCGTCCGAGGCGCGGGGATGCGTAGGTTTGGCGTCCATTCGCCCCACCACGTTCAAACCGACAGCGTCGAACGCCGCCAGCAAGGCCTCGCGCGAACGCAGCCCCAGGTGCTCGGCCAGGTCGGACAGGATCAGCCAGCCTTCGCCGCCCGGCTCGAGGTGCGCCGCCAGCCCGTTCAAGAAGCCCAGCAGCATGCGGCTCTCCGGATCGTAGATCGCGCGTTCGATCGGCGAGTTGGCGCGCGCGGGCAACCACGGCGGATTGCAGACGATGAGCGGCGCGCGCCCTTCGGGGAACAGATCGGCCTCGACAACCTCCACCCGCCCCGCAAGGCCGAGCCGGGCGATGTTCTGGCGCGCACACGCCAGGGCGCGCGGGTCCCGGTCGGTGGCGATGACGCGCTTGACCCCCCGCTTGGCAAGCACCGCAGCGAGCACGCCGGTTCCCGCGCCGATGTCGAAGGCGAGCTTCGTTGACGGCAGCGGGGCCTCGGCTACCAGCCCCACGTACTCGCCGCGCACCGGCGAAAACACGCCGTAGTGGGGGTGGATGCGGTCGCCGAGCGCCGGGACTTCGACGCCGTTTTTGCGCCACTCGTGGGCGCCGATGACGCCGAGCAACTCGCGCAGCGAGACCACCGAGGGCACCTCGCCCGCGCCATAGGCTTCGGCGCAGGCCTCTTTCACATTCGGCGCGCGGCGCAAGGGAATGCTGAAGTCCGCCTCCAGCGGCACCAGCAGCATGCCCAGGGTGCGGGCACGCTGCGACTGAGCCTGGCGATGAAAGTTGAAGGCTTCGATCGGCGAAGCCGCGGCTTTGCGCGGTTTGCGGTCGATGCGGCGCGCGATGGCCTGCAGCAATTGGCGCGCATTCTGAAAGTCGCCGCGCCACAGCAGCGCGGTGCCCTCGCTCGCCAGACGATAGGCCGCATCGGCCGTGATGCGGTCGTCCGCGACCATCACGCGCTTGGGCGCTGGCGCGCCGCTCTCGGCGCGCCAGCGGGCAGACCGGGGCTCGTCTGCTTCAGTCCAGCTCACTTCACAAATAATGTCAGACACGGCGGGGATACCACGAATAGGGATGGGCGGCGCCCGGCGTCCGTTTCAAAACAGGCGCCAGGCAAAGAGAAATGTTTACGGCTTTTCGACGGGCTGACGCGCCATCAGAGCTTCGCGCTGCGCCCGCCGTCCACCGCCAGAATTTGCCCCGTCACAAAACAGGTGTCCATCGCGAAGAAGCGCACCGCCAGCGCAATGTCGTGGGGGTCGCCGGCGCGTTTGAGCATGGTGTGCGAGATGATGCGCTGGCGCGAGACTTCGTCGAAATTCGCGTCGTCCTCGGGCCACATGATCGGGCCGGGGGCGATGCCGTTGACCCGCACTTCGGGCGCGAGCTCGCGCGCCATCGACTTGGTGAGCCCCACCAGGCCGGCCTTGGCGACCGAATAGACGACGTAGCTTTTCATCGGCCGCTCGGCGTGGATGTCGGTGATGTTGATGATGCAGCCGTGGCGCTTCTTGAGTTCGGGGGCGGCGGCCTGCGACAGGAACATGGGCGCCTTGAGATTGCTGCCCATGAGGTCGATCCAGTCCCGTTCGGTGATGTCGCCGACCGGGGTGGGATAAAAGCTCGACGCATTGTTGAGCAGCACGTCGAGTCCGCCGAAGGTGGCGACGGTCTGGTGGACCAGGCTCGGCAGCCCGCCGGTGTCGTGCAGGTCGGCCTGGATCAGCGCGACCGAATCGGCGCGGATGGCGTTGAGCTCATCCTGCAGCACGCGCGCCTCGGCCACCGAGCTGCGGTAGTGAATCATCAGGTTGGCGCCGGCCGCATGCAGCAGGCGCGCCGACGCCGCGCCCACCCGTTTGGCCCCGCCGGTAATCAATACGACTTTGCCTTGCATCGGGATTCACCCTTATAGTCACTCGATTCTGGATTATCCAGCCATTCCGCATTATCCCTGAACTGTCCGACCCATGCTGCCCGCCCCCACCCCCGATGCCCTTGCCCACAGCCAGCGCGTAACCGCGCATCTGCGCGCACTGATCGACGCCGCCGGCGGCTGGATTTCGTTCGCGCAGTTCATGGAAGCGGCGCTCTATGCGCCCGGCCTGGGCTACTACGCCGCCGGGGCGATGAAGTTCGGGGCGGCGGGCGACTTCGTCACCGCGCCGGAAATGACACCACTGTTCGGCCGCACCCTGGCGCACGCCATTGCGCCGGTGCTGGCGGAAACGGATGGCGAGGTGCTGGAGCTGGGCGCCGGCAGCGGCCGGCTGGCAGTGGATGTGCTGGGCGAACTGGCGCGCCTCGATGCGTTGCCGGCGCGCTATTGCATCCTGGACGTGAGCGCCGACCTGCGCGCGCGTCAGCAGGACACGCTGGCGCGCGAACTGCCGCAGCTTGCCGAGCGGGTGCACTGGCTGGACGCGCTGCCCGCGCATTTCAGCGGCGTCATCCTCGGCAACGAGGTGCTCGACGCGCTGCCGGTGGCGCTGGTGCACTGGACGGAGGATGGCCCGCTTTCCCGCGGCGTGATCGTGGAAGGCGATGCGTTCGCCTGGCACGACCGTCCGATCGACGACCCGCTGCTGCGCGCCCGGGCCCACGCGCTGAGCCTCGCGCCCGGCTATCTATCCGAAATCAATCTGGCGGCGGACGCGCTGACCGCCTCGCTCGCCCAGCTCATGGATCGCGGCGTGATCCTGATGATCGACTACGGCTTTCCCGCCAACGAGTACTACCACCCGCAGCGCCACATGGGCACGCTGCGCGCGCATTACCGCCACCACGCGCTGGACGACCCGTTCTACCTGCCGGGCTTGTGCGACCTCACCGCGCACGTCGATTTCAGCGCGGTGGCGCGCGCGGGGCTTGCAGCGGGACTGGCGCTCGCGGGCTACACCAGCCAGGCGAGCTTTCTGCTGAACAGCGGCCTCACCGAGTTGCTGATGCAGACGCCGCCGACCGACGCGGCAGCGTATCTGCCGCAGGCGAATGCGGTGCAGCGGCTGGTGTCGCCGGCCGAGATGGGGGAGCTGTTCAAGGTGATCGGCTTCGTCAAGGGCGGCATCGCGCCGCTGGCGGGCTTTGCACGCGGCGACCGCCGGCACAGCCTATTGTAGGAGCGGCGTCCACGCCGCGATGCTGTGGCCATTGCTACGGCACGAAAATCGCGCCTTGGAAGGCGCTCCTACGCCAGCGGCTGCTGCGCATCCTCTGGCGGCGGCAGGCGGGTCACGCGCACGGCGTGCAGGCGGCGGCTGTCGGCGCGCAGGATGCTGAACAGGAAGCCGTCGAACTGGACCGATTCGCCGCGCTTGGGCAGGTGGCCGAAGCGCGAGACGACGAGGCCGCCGACAGTGTCGAATTCCTCGTCGGAGAAATGCGCGCCGAGGGTCTGGTTGAAGTCCTCGATTTCGGTGGCCGCTTTCACCCGGAACACGCCTTCGTTCTCGCGGATGATGTTGTCCTCGGTTTCATCGAAGTCGTATTCGTCCTCGATGTCGCCGACGATCTGCTCCAGCACGTCCTCGATCGTCACCAGACCGGCCACGCCGCCGTATTCGTCGACGACGATGGCGATGTGGTTGCGGTTGGAGCGGAACTCCTTCAGCAGCACGTTGAGCCGCTTCGATTCCGGAATGAACACGGCCGGGCGCAGCATGCCGCGGATGTCGCTGTCGGACTCGGCGTAGTGGCGCAGCAAATCCTTGGCCAGCAGAATCCCGATGACGTCGTCACGGTCCTTGTCGATGACCGGAAAACGCGAGTGCGCGGTTTCGATGACGTGGGGAATGAAGGCTTCGGGCGCATCGTTGATGTCGATGACGTCCATCTGCGCGCGCGGGATCATGATCTCGCCGACACGCATTTCGGACACCTGCAGCACGCCCTCGATCATCGCCAGGGCATCGGCATCCATCAAACTGTTTTCGTAGGCGCCGTGCAGCAATTCGATCAGCTGTTCACGGTCTTCGGGTTCGCGCATCAGCCAGTGGGAGATGCGCTCGAGCAAGCTCGGTTTATGACTACTACTGTCGGACTCCATGGGGGGGCTATGGTCAGGAAAGATAAGGATTGGGGAGATGAAACTGCTTCAGTATAGCGATTTCGCGCGATTCCATGATTTCGGCCTCTGCCGGGTCGATATGATCGTAGCCCTGCAGGTGCAGCACGCCGTGGATGGTCAGGTGCGCGTAATGATGCTTCGGCGACTTGTTCTGTTCGCGCGCCTCGCGTTCGACCACCGGCGCGCAGATCACGACGTCGCCGCCGAGCACGCCGCGCCCTGATTCATCGTGACCGATTTCGCCGTATTCGAAGGTCAGCACGTTGGGCACGTAGGTCTTGTCGCGGTAGTCCTGGTTGAGCGCCTGCGCTTCCTCGGCGTCGACGATGCGCACGGTGATCTCGGCGGGCTGTTCCAGCGCGGCGGCGACCCAGCGGCGTATTTGGGCACGATTCGGCAGCTCGCCGGCCCCGCTCGCATACTGCACCGACAGGCTGAAGTCAGGTCTTGCCACGCGCGTCCGTTTCCGCGCGGCGCGCGGCATAGGCATCGACGATGCGGCCGACCAGCGGATGGCGCACCACGTCTTCGGACAGGAAATGGGTGAAGGCGATGCCGCGCACGTCGCCCAGCACCTCGACGGCATCCACCAGCCCGGATTTGATGTGCTTGGGCAGGTCGATCTGCGTCGGGTCGCCGGTCACCACCGCGCGCGCGCCGAAGCCGATGCGGGTGAGGAACATCTGCATCTGCTCGGCCGTGGTGTTCTGCGCCTCGTCGAGGATGATGAAGGCGTGGTTGAGCGTACGGCCGCGCATGAAAGCGAGCGGCGCGACTTCGATAGCGTGGCGTTCGATCAGCCGTGTCACCTTGTCGAAGCCCATCAGGTCGTACAACGCGTCGTACAGCGGGCGCAGGTAGGGGTCGACCTTCTGCGTGAGGTCGCCCGGCAGAAACCCCAGGCGCTCGCCGGCTTCCACCGCGGGACGCGTCAGCACGATGCGCTTGACCTGCTCGCGCTCCAGCGCATCGACCGCGCAGGCCACAGCGAGATAGGTCTTGCCGGTGCCGGCCGGACCGACGCCGAAGGTGATGTCATGGCTGCGGATCTGCTCGATGTATTCGCCCTGGCGCGGCGTGCGCGCGCGCAGGTCGGCGCGGCGGGTGCGCAGCGCGGGGCCCTCCTCGTCGGCGCGCCCGCGGGTGAGCTCGACCAGGCCGAGCTGGATGTCGTCCAGGCTCAACTCATCGTGCGCGCGGTTGTAGAAATGCTCGATCGCCTGCGCCCCTTTTTCGGCCTGGGCGGCATCGCCGCTGAATCTGAAGCTGGCGCCGCGACGGCCGATGGTGACATCGAACGCCGCCTCGATCTGGCGCAGGTTCTCGTCCATCGGCCCGCACAGGTTGGCCAGCCGGCGGTTGTCTTCCGGGGCCAACCGCAGTTCGACGATGTCGGTTTTCACGCGCTTTCGCTTTCGGTGACGGCCACCTCGCCGCGCAGACTGTGCGGCAGGGCCTGGGTGACGGTGACCTCGACAAACTGGCCGATCAGGCGCGGCTGGCCGGCGAAGTTGACGATGCGGTTGTTGTCGGTGCGCCCGGCGAGTTCTGCCGCATTCTTCTTGGCATGGCCTTCGACCAGCACGCGCTGCACGGTGCCGACCATGGCCTGGTTCACCTTCTGCGCCTGCGCCTCGATCCGCGCCTGCAGTTTCATCAGGCGCTGGGATTTCAGTTCGGCCGGCACGTCGTCCGGGTAGTCCGCCGCCGGCGTGCCGGGACGCTTGCTGTAGATGAAGGAGAAGCTGGCGTCGAAGTCGAGTTCCTCGATGAGCGCCATCGTCGCCTCGAAGTCGGCCTCGGTCTCGCCGGGAAAGCCGATGATGAAGTCGGACGACAGGCACAGGTCGGGGCGCTGCTCCCTTAGTTTTCGGACGATCGATTTGAATTCGAGCACGGTGTGGCCGCGCTTCATCGCCGCCAGGATGCGGTCGGAGCCGGACTGCACCGGCAAATGCAGGTGCGACACCAGCTTGGGCAGGCGACCGTACGCCTCGAACAGCCGCTGCGTCATTTCGCGCGGATGGCTGGTGGTGTAGCGGATGCGCTCGATGCCGGGGAGGTCATGCACCATTTCCAGCAAAAAGGCGAAGTCGGCAGTGCCGCCCTCGTCCAGCTCACCCCGCCAGGCATTGACGTTCTGCCCCAGCAGGGTGACTTCCTTCACGCCGCGCGCGGCAAGGTCGGCCACTTCGGCGATGACATCGTCGAACGGACGCGAGACTTCCTCGCCACGCGTGTAGGGCACGACGCAGAAGGTGCAGTATTTGGAGCAGCCCTCCATGATCGACACGAAGGCCGACGCGCCCTCGACCCGCGCCGGCGGCAGGTGGTCGAACTTCTCGATTTCGGGAAAGCTGATGTCGACCTGGGCGCGGCCGGTCGCACGGCGTTGCGCGATCAGTTCGGGCAGGCGGTGCAGGGTCTGCGGGCCGAACACCACGTCGACGAAGGGCGCGCGCGACACGATGGCGGCGCCCTCCTGCGATGCGACGCAGCCGCCGACGCCGATGATGAGATTGGGATTGAGTTGCTTCAGGTGGCGCACCCGGCCGAGATCGTGGAACACCTTCTCCTGCGCCTTCTCGCGCACCGAACAGGTGTTGAACAGGATCACGTCGGCGTCTTCAGGGGTGTCGGTCTTGACGAGGTCGTCGGACGCATTGAGCACGTCGGCCATCTTGTCCGAGTCGTACTCGTTCATCTGGCAACCGAAGGTCTTGATGTAGATTTTTTTCATGATCCTAGCAACCGTAGTCGGACGCACCCGATGGTGCGTTTGGGCGGGTGTCTGCCACGAAGCAACGACGCAGCCTACCGCGGTAGGCAAGGAGGCGCGACAAAGGCAGGCGCACGACCGGACGTGCCAGCGGGTGCGTAGCGTTGCCCGCTTCCAGCGGAGTACTCGGACGACGGTAAGCCCCGCAACCGCGCGGGCTTAATCGGAGTGTAAAGCGGTCGACTACGGTTGCTGGGATCATGTGCCGGGGCAGTGAATAGACTGGGGGCGGGGATTTCGCCGCTGCCTTCGGTTACAGCAGCAACGAAATGAAATGTGGTGGTGATGAGTGGACTTGAACCACCGACCCCCGGATTATGAATCCGATGCTCTAACCGACTGAGCTACATCACCGTGTAGAACGAATTTTCCGGGACAGTCTGTCGCCGAAAAGTCGGGCATTTTAGCTGATCGTCCCGTTCCCTGTCAAAGCGCCCCGCCCGCATCGTGGCGATTTCAGGCTTGGCGGGATTACTGCGGCCGCAGCTTGGCCAGTTCGTCGAGCAGGCTGACCAGCAGCTCGCGCCCCAGCGGACTCATGCCGGCGACTAGTTGGTCGGTGTCGCGCTCGCCGTTGACCAGGCGGCGCATGCGCCCGCCCAGCAGCGCCATGTCGCCGCCCGCCTTCATCATCTGCTCGGCCATGTTGGCGAGCACCAGCATCGCCTGGGCGTCGCCGCGCGCCGACGCATCGATCAGCGAGGCCAGGCCGGGGGCGGCGGAACTGCCATCGGGCTGGGCGTCGAGCGGCGGCAGGGTGGCGGGGTTGTCGAAGCCGCGCAGGATGGCATCGAGCAGGATGCTGTCTTCCTCGTCCAACCCGAGCTTGATCGAGGGATCGCTGCGGCCGTTGATGACGTGACGCAGCGCCGCGGCCAGTCGCGCCCAGCCGGCCTGCTCGGCAGCGTCGAGCTCTTTCATCAGGTCGGGCAGCTGGCTGCGGTCGCGCAGGGCATTGACGACGGCGTGGATGAAGGACGCGTGGACGCGCAGGACTTGTTCGACGGCGGAAGGGAGTTGGGCCATTTTGGGTGTGAGCGGAGAGCCGGGAGTCGAGAGCAGTGCGGGATTGTCCGGTCACGGGGCCGGCTTGGCAACCGCTGGCCGGGTCGGCACGTTTTCAATTTGCCAGTGGACGGCAGCCCATGCCAGCTGTTCGGCCGGTTCGGTGCCCGCCAATTCGGCGGGCGGGGCATGGCCGAGGACGGCAAGCGCATGCGCCATCACGGTGCCGCGTCCCGTTTCCGGCAGGGCGGACGCCCGGGTCTGCTTCGACAGCTTCTGGCCGGCGGCATTGGTGATGAGCGGCACGTGGGCGTAGACCGGGGTCTGCAGGCCGAGCAGGGTCTGCAGGTAAATCTGGCGCGGGGTGTTCCACAAGAGGTCGGCGCCGCGCACGACGTGGGTGACGCCCTGGAAGGCATCGTCGACCACCACCGCGAGCTGGTAGGCGAACAGGCCGTCGGCGCGCTTGACGATAAAGTCGCCAACGTCGTGGGCCATGTTCTGCTGCAAGGCGCCGTGGATGCGGTCCGTGAAGTGCGTGCTCGCCGCCTCAACCCGCACCCGCCAGGCATGCGCCGCCGTGCGCGGCGGCGGGTGCAGGCGGCAGGTGCCGGGGTAGACGATTTCACCCTCGGCATTGCGCGGCGCCTGCGCCAGCTGGCTTCGGCTGCAGGTGCAGGCGAAGGCCGCGCCCTCGCCGCGCAGCGTATCCAACGCCGCCGCGTAGGCGTCGTCGCGCTGCGACTGATACAGCACCGCGCCGTCCCAGACCAGGCCATAGGCTTCGAGCTGGCGCAGGATGGCGTCGGCCGCACCGGGCTCGCAGCGCGGCCGGTCGAGGTCTTCCATGCGCACGAGCCAGCGCCCGCCTGCTGCGCGGGCGTCGAGAAAGCTGGCGACGGCGGCGACGAGCGAGCCGGCATGCAGGGGACCGGTGGGAGACGGCGCAAAGCGCCCGACGTAAGGTGCGGGGTTCACCCCGCGATTATGCCGCGCGCAAGCGCGAACAAAACACCCGCCAGCAGCAGGGCCGCGGATTCGCTCCATTCGATGCCCGCACCCAGGATGTCGCCGGTCTGCCCGCCCAGCTTGAGCCGCATCCAGAGGCCCCAGAGGGGGCCCGGAATCAGCGCGACGAAAGCGAGCGGCGAAGCAGCGCTGATCGCCGCCAGCACCAAGCCGCCCGCGATCCAGCCCGCCCGCTTGCCGTGCCGGGCAAGCCGTTCCCCCAGGCCGGGCTTCAGCGGCGGCAGCAAGAGCGCCCAGCCTGCCGCCGACCAGCGCGCCCAGGCCGGGATCAGCACCAGCGCGAGCCAGGGCGATCCGAGCAGCAGCAGCCAGTGCAGCAGCACCAGCTTGGCCGCCAGCTGCAGCACCAGCGCAATGACGCCGAAGCTGCCCACATGCGGATCGGCCAGTACCGCCAGAAAGCGCGCCGGGTCGCGATGCGCCGCGCCCAGCGCGTCCGCGGTGTCGGCCAGGCCGTCGAGATGCAGGCCGCTGGTGATCCAGGCCCACATCACCACGCCGGCCAGCGCGCCCAGCCACGGATCGAACGCCGCGCCCAGGGCGGCGGCAAGCGCCACCGCCGCGCCCACGACCAGCCCCGCCGCAGGAAACCACACCAGCGCACGCGCGAGGTCGGCAGGCTGGTAATCGGGCACCGCAGGCAGCGGCAGCCGCGTCAGGAATCCGAGGGCGAGGATCAGTCCGCGCATCGCAAGGCCGTCAACAAGGGCGGCGCCCCGGCCAGCCACGACACGACGAAGCTGGAGCCGGGGGTCAGCGCCACGCGCGCGCGGTGGCTGTCGGTCAGCCCCAGCACCTGCGCCAGCACCGCGCGCATCGCGCCGGCGTGGGTGACGACGAGCGTGGGCGCGCGGGCGCTCTCGCCCAGCCGGCCCAGCGCCGCGCCCACCCGCGCATCCAGCGCGTCCAGCGTTTCGCCGCCGGGCGGCGCGCAGCGGCGCGGATCGCGCACAAAGGCCGCATGCGCAGCGGCATCGCGCGCGGCGGCTTCATCCGGCCGCAGGCCTTCCCAGGCGCCGAAATCGAGTTCGTGCCAGTCCGCATCGACGCGGCAAGCCATCCCCCGCTCGGCGGCGACTTCGCGCGCGAAATCGAGGCAGCGCCGCGCGGGGCTGCTCACGACCGCACCCCAGGCCGCCAGGGCCGCAAGCGCGGCGTGCATCTGCTCGCGGCCGCGCGGGGTGAGCGGCGCATCGCTGCGCCCGCGGTACACGTGCGCCGCGCCCGCCACTTCGCCGTGACGCAGAAAGCCGAGCAGCACCGGCTCAGCGGCGGGTTTAACCATTATTGGCCACCCCGGCTTCGGCAAAGGTCGCCATGCCCGCATGCAGCGCGCACGCCAGCCGCAGCAGCGGGATGGCGGCCGCCGCCCCGCTGGCTTCGCCCAGCCGCATGTCGAGCGCAAGCAGCGGCTGCGCATCGAGTGCGCGCAGGACGGCGGCGTGCCCGGACTCGGCGGAGGCGTGGGCAAACAGCATCCAGTCGCGCGCGCCCGGATTCAGGCGCACCGCCAGCAGCGCTGCCGCGCTGCAGATAAAGCCGTCCACCAGCACCGGCACCCCCGCCTGCGCCGCCGCCAGATAGGCGCCTGCCAGCGCGCCGATTTCGAAGCCGCCGACCGCGCACAGGGCCTGCAGCGGGTCGGACGGCACCGACGCCAGGCCGTGCAGGGCCAGCGCACGGTCGATGAGCGCCGCCTTGCGCGCCACGCCGGCGACGTCGACGCCAGTGCCGGCGCCAGCCAGCGCCGCGCCCGGCAATCCCAGCAGCGCGCACGCCAGCGCCGCCGCCGCCGTGGTGTTGGCAATGCCCATTTCGCCGCCGATGAAGAGGTCCGCCCCGCCGGCCTGGGCGCGCGCGCACGCCGCCGCCCCGGCATCGAGCGCGGCGTGCGCCTGCGCTGCGCTCATCGCGGGCTGCTGGCAAAAATTGGCGGTGCAGCACGCCACCTGCGCCTGGATCACGCCTGCCACCGGCGAGGGGGCGAGCGTGCCGACATCGATCACTTCCAGCGTGGCGCCGGCTTCGCGCGCGAGCACGCTGATGGCCGCACCCCCGCCGACGAAATTGGCGAGCATTTGCTGGGTGACGCTCTGCGGAAACGCCGACACGCCCTCGGCCGCGACGCCATGGTCGGCGGCAAAGATGCTGATCCAGGGCTGCTGGATGCGCGGCAGCGTCCTGCCCTGCATCGCGGCGAGCGTGGTGGCCAGCGTTTCCAGCCGCCCCAGGCTGCCGGGCGGCTTGGTGAGCTGGGCCTGGCGCGCCAGCGCGGCGGCGCGCGCGGCTTCGTCCAGCGGCTTGGCGGCGGCGAGGGGGTTCATCGGGGGGTTCCTTTCAGGACGAGCGGCAGGCCGGCGGCCACGAACACCACGTCGTCGGCGAGCCGGGCGAGGTCCTGGTTCAGCCAGCCGGCCTCGTCGACGAAACGGCGCGTGAGCTCGCCCAGCGGAACGATGCCGAGCCCGGTTTCGTTGCCGACCAGGATCAGGTCGGCGTCGCGGCGCGCGGCCAGCGCGTCTAGCAGCGCGGCGCGCTGGCTGTCGAACGCGGCGGGGTCCGCCCGGCACAGGCAGTTGGTCAGCCACAGCGTGAGGCAATCGACGACGATGCAGCCCGCCCCCGCCGCGCGGATCGCGCCGGCGAGGTCCAATGGCGCCTCGATCGTGTTCCAGTGCGGCGGGCGCTCGGTCTGGTGGCGCGCGATGCGGGCCGCCATTTCGGCGTCGTGCGCCTGGGCGGTGGCGATGAAGGAAACCGGCTTGCCGGTCGCTTCGGCGCGTTGCAGGGCGAGGCGGCTTTTGCCGCTGCGCGCGCCGCCGAGAATCAGCGTCAGCATGGCGCGAGCCCCAGCAGGCGGCGCTGCGTCAACATGGCGCCACCCCCAAGAGGCGGCGCAGGGCCGGCGTATCGAGATGGGCCTCCACCGCGTCGGCCAGGCGGTCGATGGCGGCGTCGCGCAACGCGGCGATGTTGGGGCTGGCGGCGCCGCGCAAACCCGCCCATGCCAGCAGCGCATCGGCCGCGGCGGGGGTGTCGAACAACCCGTGCAGATAGGTGCCGCGCACCTGGCCATCGTTCGAAATGACGCCATCGGGGCGGCCGTCGAGCCAGCACATCGGCTGCGCGAGCGCCGCGCCGCTGCTCACCCCGGCGTGGATTTCATAGCCCGCCACCGGCGTCGTGCCGTCGGCCAGCATGCCCGCGACCGTGCGCAGCTGCTTGCCTCTGGCGAGCGTGGTGTCGAAATCGAGCCAGCCGAAGCCGGGGCTGCTGCCCGGCGCGCCTTCGATGCCCGCCGGGTCGTGCAGGGCGCGCCCCAGCATCTGGAAGCCGCCGCAGATGCCGAGCAGCTTGCCGCCGTAGCGCAGATGGCGATCCAGCGCGGCGTCCCAGCCGTAAGCCGCCAGCGCGGCGCGGTCGGCGCGCACGGTTTTCGACCCCGGCAGGATGACCAGATCGGCGGGCGGCAGCGGCTGGTCCAGCGCAACAAACTGCAAGTCCACCTGCGGATGGGTGCGCAACGGATCGAAGTCGGTGTGATTGGAAATGTGCGGCAGCACCGGCACCACCACGCGCAGCACATCGGCCGGGGCCGGGGCCGGCGCCGACGCGGCGGGCAGCGCATCCTCGGCTTCGAGGTGCAGGCCGTGCAGATAGGGCAGCACGCCGAGCACCGGCTTGCCGGTTTTGGCTTCGAGCCAGTCGAGCCCGGATTGCAGCAGCGCGAGGTCGCCGCGAAAGCGGTTGATGACGAAACCCCGGACGCGCGCCTGCTCGCTCTCGGACAGCAGGGCCAGGGTGCCGACCAGATGCGCGAACACGCCGCCGCGGTCGATGTCGGCGACCAGGATCACCGGGCAGTCGGCAGCCTCGGCAAACCCCATGTTGGCGATGTCGTTGGCGCGCAGGTTGATTTCCGCCGGACTGCCCGCGCCTTCGACGATGACGGCCTGGTATTGCGCGGCAAGCCGGCGGTACGAGTTGAACACGGCGGTGCGCGCCGTCGCCTTGTAGGCGTGGTAATCCAGCGCGTGCATGTTGCCGATGGCATGCCCCTGGATGATGACTTGCGCGCCGCTGTCGGAATTGGGCTTCAGCAGCACCGGGTTCATGTCGGTGTGCGGCGGCAATCCGCAGGCCTGCGCCTGCACCGCCTGCGCCCGCCCGATCTCGCCGCCGTCGGCCGTCACCGCGCTGTTCAGCGCCATGTTCTGCGGCTTGAAGGGCGCCACGTTCACCCCCTGCCGCGCCAGCCAGCGGCATAGCGCCGTCACCAGCGCGCTTTTTCCGGCGTCGGACGTGCAGCCCTGCACCATCAGGGTGCTCATGCGGCCAGTGCCGCGGCGAGCCGCGCCCAGTCGGTTTCGTGATGCGGCAGCCCGAAGCGCAGGCTGGGCGGATCGGCGAACAGGCGGGTCAGAATGCCCTGCCCCGCCAGGCGCTCGTGCCAGGCGACGGCGTCTGCGGTGCGCACCCACTGGAACAGCGCGGTGCCGCCTGCCGGCGCCAGCCCGTGGCGGCGCAGCAGCCCGGCCAGGCGCGCGCCGACCGCCAGCAGGGCCGGACGCGCCGACTGCTGCCAGGCGATGTCGGCCAGCGCGGCGCGCGCCACCCAGCGTGACGGCGCGCTCACGGCCCACGGCCCCAGCCGGTCGTCGAGGGCGTCGAGCACAACCGGCTCGGCCAGCACGAAGCCGACGCGTGCGCCGGCCAGGCCGAAAAACTTGCCCAGGCTGCGCAACACGATGAGGCCGGGACGCGGACACAGCCTGGACAGGCTCGCCTCGGGCGTGGCGTCGACGAAGGCCTCGTCCACCACCAGCCAGCCGCCGCGCGACGCCAGTTCGACGTGCCAGTCGAGCAGCTCGGCGCGGCGATAGGTCTGTCCGCCGGGATTGTTGGGATGCACCAGCACCAGCACGTCGAGCGCGCCCACCCCCTGCTCCGGCTGCCAGGCCGTCACCGCATGCCCGGCGGTGCGCCACGCATGGGCGTGCTCGGCATAGGCCGGATGCGGCACGCCGACCCGGCAGGCGGTGCGCAGCCGCGGCAACGCCTGAATCGCCGCCTGCGACCCTGCCACCGGCAAGACGTTGCTGCAGCCGTAATACGCGGCGGCGACATCCACCAGGCCATCCTCCTGTTCGGGCAGGCGTTGCCACACTGCGGGCGGAATCGGCGGCAGCGGCCAGCCCGCCGGGTTGATGCCGGTGGACAGATCGAGCCAGCCAGCCGGCTCGATGCCATAGCGCGCGGCCGCGGCAAGCAAGGCGCCGCCGTGTTCAAGCATGGTCGACGCCCCACACAAGCAGCGCGGCCATAGCGAGCGCCCCCAGCCACAGCAGCACGCCGTGGCGCACCAGCTTGAGGGCACGCGCGATGTCGCCGCCCTGCGGCGCGGCGCCCTGCCCCAGCGCGGGGCGGGCTTCCGTCCGCCCGTGGTACACGGCCGCACCGCCCAGGCGCACACCCAAAGCGCCCGCGCCGGCAGCCATCACCGGTCCGGCGTTGGGGCTGTCCCACGCCGGTGCCTGCGTGCGCCAGCACGCCAGTGCCACACGGGTGCGGCCCAGCAGGGCGTAGCTCAATGCGGTCAGGCGCGCCGGGACAAAATTGAGGCCGTCGTCGAGCCGCGCCGCCGCCCAGCCGAACTGCCGGTAGCGCGGCGTTTTGTACCCCCACATGGCATCCAGCGTATTGACAAGCCGGTAGCCCAGCGCGCCCGCTGCGCCGGCGACGAGGAACCAGAACAGCGCGCCGAACACGGCGTCATTGCCGTTTTCCAGCACCGACTCGACGGTCGCGCGCGACACCCCTTCGGCATCGAGTGCGGTGGTATCGCGGCTCACCATCATCGAGACGCCCGCGCGCGCGGCGTCGAGGTCGTCGCGTGCCAACGCGGCCGCCACCGGTTCGGCGTGCCGGTGCAGACTTTGCAGACCGATCGCGGCATACAGTACGAGTGCGCTGAACAGCGCGCCCACCCCCGGCTGCTGCTGCAGCCACCCGGCGAGCGCGACCCCCGGCAGCACCAGCAGCGCCAGCGCCGCCACGCCGTGCAGTCGGTGCCCACGCCCATCGAGGTTAAACCGGGCTTCCAGCCAGGCTGCCAGCCGCCCGAATCCCGCCAGCGGATGGAACCGACGCGGTTCGCCGAGCAGGGCATCGAGCAGCAGCGCCGCTGCGACCAGAAGCGCGCTCAGGTTTGGCCCCACTGGTTTTCGAACAGGCAATCGGCGATGGCGCGGCGGCGGTCCCAGCCCTCGCTTTCCAGCATCGGCACGTCGTAAAACGCATCGACCTGCCCGAGGCAGAGGATCGCCACCGGCTGCCCGCCGGGCGGAATGCCCAGCAACTGCGCGACCGCCTGCGGATCGAACAGCGACACCCAGCCCAGCCCCAGCCCTTCGGCGCGCGCCGCCAGCCACAGATTCTGGATCGCGCAGGCGACCGAGGCGAGGTCCATTTCAGGCAGGGTGCGGCGGCCCAGGATATAGGGGTCGCGCGCATCCATCAGCGCCGCCACCCACAGTTCGCCGCACTCCAGGATGCCCTCGACCTTGAGCCGCATGAAGGCGTCACCGCGCTCGCCCAGCGCCTCGGCGGTGCGGATGCGCTCGGCCTCGACCAGGGCGTGCAGGCGCTGGCGCATGTCAGCCCGGGTGATGCGGATGAAGCGCCACGGCTGCATCAGGCCGACGCTGGGCGCCTGATGCGCCGCCGCCAGCAGCCGCGCTCGCACCTCGGGGGCGATGGGGCCGGGGCGGAAGTGGCGCATGTCGCGCCGCTCGCGGATGACGCGATAAACCGCGTCGCGCTCGGCCGGGCTGAAAGCGTGGGTGCTCATCGGGCGCGGCGGCTCACAGGTCGATGCCGCGCTGCGCCTTGACCCCGGCGCGATAAGCGTGTTTTTCGTCGGCAATGACCGACACCGTGTCGGCCAGCTCGATCAGCGCATCGCTGGCGCCGCGCCCGGTGACGATGACGTGCTGCATCGGCGGGCGGCTCGCCAGCGCGTCCAGCACGTCGTCGGCGTCGAGATAGCCGTAGCTCAGCAGATAAGTCAGCTCGTCCAGGATTACCAGTTGATACGACGCATCGCCCAGCATCTGTTTGGCCACCCCCCAGCCGCGCTGCGCGGTGGCGATGTCCTGCTCGCGGTTTTGCGTGTCCCAGGTGAAGCCGTCGCCCAGCACATGCCATTCCACCCCGTGCTGCTTGCCGAAGAAGGCCTCCTCGCCGGTGTCGGTGCGGCTCTTGATGAACTGGCAGACGCCGGCCTTCATGCCGTAGCCGAGCGCGCGCGCCAGGGTGCCGAAAGCCGAGGTGGACTTGCCCTTGCCGTTGCCGGTAACGACGATGAGCAGGCCGCGCTCGATATCGGCCGCGGCAATGGCCGCGTCGATGACGGCTTTCTTGCGCGCCATGCGCGCCGCATGGCGCGCGTTTTTTGCCGGATCAGCGCTCACGATGCGTACCCATCAGCGTGCGCGGATCGCCGTCGCGCCGGAAGGCCGCCGCCAGCGCCACGTGCACGATTGCCGCCAGGCCCAGATACAGCGCAAACGTGCCCAGCATGCGCGGGAAATATTGCTCGAAACGCGGGACAAACCCTGCCAGCGTCGGCTCGGCAAAACGCCCGGAGAAGAAGTAGAACCCGCCGCTGGTGAGCAACTCGGCCACCACCACGACCGCCAGCGCAACGCCAACCAGCCGCGCCAGCCCGAGCAGCGACAGCCGGTGCCCGCGGGCGTAGAAGCGCCCGCCGGCAAACAGCACCAGATAAGCCGGAATCAACAGCCAGTAGGCCGGCGATACGCAGAAATCCGACACCCCGCCCCAGGTGATGGCGACGTAGTCGATGGCCACGCTGGCGGCGATCAGCGCGGGCACCACCCACAGCGCCCGCACGTACACGCCGAGCAGGAAAAAGATCGCCCACGAGGCGTCGGGCAGCGAATGGATGCTGGCCCAGTGGTGGCTGCGGGTGAAGAGCATCAGCAGGACGAGCACGAGGCTGATCGCGATTTGTTGACGGGCGGCGAGGTTCAGCATGATGGCTCCTTGATTTTGACCTCAAACGAATTCAAGCCTGGGGCGCTATTGCGCCCCAGGCTTGACTTAAAACGCAAGCAGTCCCGTTGTCAAAACTCGACCTTCATCCCCACACGCCAGTTGCGGCTGAAATTGACCGGGTAAATCGCATCATCGCGAATCCAGATGCCGTTGGATTGCTCAAACAGATTATCCACCGCAGCAAACCAGTCGACCTGCTTGTAGCGGTACTGATAGGCAAGGTTGGTCGACTGGTAGGCCTGCTGCTTCTGCGCGTTGTTGTTGTCGAAATCCTCGGCCGCCCAGGTTGCGGCGCGCCAGGTATGCGTCAGGTTGAGGCTGGATGCGGGCGTGACACGCCAGTTCAGCCCCAGGTTAAGCCCATGACGCGGCACGCCCGGCAGATCCTTGCCGTCGTATGTGCCGTTGCCGTCATCCTCGCGGTCGATCAGTGCGCGCGTGTAAGCATAGTTGATCGAGGCCGCCAGCGTCGGCGCAATCTGCCAGGTGTCCTGCAGCTCCAGGCCATATTTGTGAGTCTTGTCGAGGTTGGTGTTGGTGTACAGTGAATTCAAATAAATCTCGTTATCGAGTTTGGCGTGAAATAGCGTGAGCTTAAGCCGGTTGACCGCTGTGACATGGTTAAGGCCAACGTTCACCGTGCGACTCTTGGCCGGCGAGATGAAGGCATTGAAGGTGCCGCCCCAATTGAAGAAACGGTCGATGTCCGGTGCCTGGAACGCCTGGTTGTAGTTGGCGAACAGCGATAGCTGTTTGTCCAGCCGATGGTTGATGCCGATATCCCAAGCGCTGAGGTCGTGATCCGCCTTGAGCGCCGCGCCCGCATTCGGCGTATAGATGTATTCGACGTTTTCGGTACGCGCGCCGGCCGATACCGTGGTGGCGCCCCACAGGTACTGACCCTGCATGAACCAGCCCGTATTGTCTTTAGTGGTTCGATTCGTGCTGCCCATCCGGGTGCCATCGAAGGCTTGCACGCCGGCGGTGACGTTCAGTCTGTCGCCACGATACTCCAGCGCCAGGTCGTCACTCCGATAGTCGTAATCCGACTTGGACGCGTAGGTAATATAGTTGGAAAGCTTGTCTTCCTGCTGATGGCGTGCCGTCAGCTTCCAGCCCGGCGCCAGCACATAGGCGAGCCCGACGCCCCAGACATCGGTTTCGAATTTCTGATGGGTGTAGGTATTGCCGCTGTTTTGCGCCGGGTTGGCCTCGTATTCGGCCAGCGTCAGGGCGCCGACATAGCGGGTATCGATCCGGCTGCGGCTACCGTCAAGGCTCAGCGTCAGGCCGTCCAACGGGTTCACTTCCAGCTTGCCTTGCTGGGTGCCGTTGCGGGAGGCAGCGCGATGGCCCGTCACATCACGTTCGCTGGCGCCATCGAAGCCGGCATAATCTGCGCTGGCCGATATGCTGAAACGTTCTTTTTTCAGGCCGGCAGCAAGCGTGGCGTTCTGCGCGCCAAAGTTGCCTGCCGAAACCTGCACGGACGCGCCGCTATGCTGCCGCGTGACGATCTGGATGGTTCCGGCGGTGGCGCCATCACCAAACAGGACAGAGCCGCTGCCCTTGGTGATTTCAATGCGTTCGATATCCCCGAGCGGAATCGCGCCGAGCAGCTGCGAACTCATGTCGATATTGTTCAGGCGACGGCCATCCAGCGACACGACGATATTCTGATAGCCGTCGCCGATGCCAAATCCCCGCATG
>NCGX01000030.1 GCA_002256995.1 Hydrogenophilales bacterium 16-64-40 | reverse complement strand
CTATCCCATCCAGGCGATCCACGTGCCGAAGACCGTCGACAACGACCTGCCGATCACCGACTGCTGCCCCGGCTTCGGCTCGGTCGCCAAGTACATCGCCGTGTCCACGCTGGAAGCCAGCTACGACGTGCGCTCGATGGCCAAGACCTCGACCAAGGTGTTCGTCCTCGAAGTGATGGGCCGCCACGCCGGCTGGATCGCCGCTGCCGGCGGCCTGGTCGAGGACCACGGCATTCCGGTCGTCATCCTGTTCCCGGAAATCGAATTCGACCAGAAGAAATTCCTCGCCCGCGTCAACAAGCTGGTGAAGGAACACGGCTACTGCACCGTGGTGGTGTCCGAAGGCTGCCACTACCCGGACGGCACCTTCCTCGCCGAGCAGGGCACGCGCGACGCCTTCGGTCACGCCCAGCTGGGCGGCGCCGCGCCGGTGGTCGCCAACATGATCAAGGACGCGCTCGGCCACAAGTTCCATTGGGCCGTCGCCGACTACCTGCAGCGCGCCGCGCGCCACATCGCCTCCAAGACCGACGTCAAGCAGGCCTACGAGCTCGGCAAGAAAGCCGTCGAACTGGCGATCGCGGGTCACAACTCGGTGATGCCGACGGTCGACCGCATTTCCGACGAGCCCTACAAGTACAAGATCGGCATGGCCGACCTGAAGGACGTCGCCAACGTCGAGAAGTTCATGCCGCGCGACTTCATCACCCGGGACGGTTTCGGCATCACGCCCAAGTGCAAGCGCTACCTGACGCCGCTGATCCAGGGCGAGGACTATCCGAAGTATCAGGACGGCCTGCCGGTGTACGTGACGCTGAAGAACGTCGCGGTGGCTAAGAAGCTGGCCACGTTCAAGATTTGAGGGGCGTGAGGGGTGAAGGGAAAGGAGTAAGGCGGAACGTTTGCTCACCATGGTATTCGCCTCACTCCTCACCCCTAACGCCTCACCACAAACAATGACACTCGACCGCGCCAAACAACTCCTCAAAGTGCAAGCCGACTTCGGCGGCTTTTACAACGGCAATTCAGCCAAGCTGATCTTGTCCGAGGTGCAGCGCGAGCACGGGCAGGACGCGGTCGATCAACTCATCCGGGAATTGGAGCTTGACCGGATTTTCGGGTTCGAGCCCGGCACGCGCTTCGAAGGCGGGCTGGCGATGGGCAAGTAAGCGAACGGCAGCGAAAGCTGCCGTTTTGTTTTGTGTGCAGCAATAACGATAAGGGGATGTGATGGATGCGCAATTGATGTGGATACTTGCCAGCGCCGTGCTGGCGCTGGTGTACGGGGTGGTGTCGATCGGCTGGATCATGAAGAAGCCCGCCGGCAATCCGCGCATGCAGGAGATCGCGCTGGCGATCCAGCAGGGCGCGCAGGCCTACCTCAACCGCCAGTACACCACCATCGCCCTGGTCGGCGTGGTGCTGTTCGTCGCGCTCTGGCTGGCGCTGGGCGGCCATACGGCGATCGGCTTTTTGATCGGCGCGGTGCTCTCGGGCGCGGCCGGCTATATCGGCATGAACGTCTCGGTGCGCGCCAACGTGCGCACCGCGCAAGCGGCCTCGCTGGGTCTTAACGCCGCGCTTAACGTCGCCTTCAAGGGCGGCGCCATCACCGGCATGCTGGTGGTGGGCCTCGGCCTCTTGGGCGTGGCCGGCTACTACGCCGTGCTGACTGCGATGGGATCGACGTCGATGGATGCGATTCATGCGCTGATCGGTCTCGGCTTCGGCGGCTCGCTGATCTCCATCTTCGCGCGTCTCGGCGGCGGCATCTTCACCAAGGGCGCGGACGTCGGCGCCGACCTGGTGGGCAAGGTCGAAGCCGGCATCCCCGAGGACGACCCGCGCAACCCGGCGGTGATTGCCGACAACGTCGGCGACAACGTTGGCGACTGCGCAGGCATGGCGGCCGACCTGTTCGAAACCTACGCGGTCACGCTGATCGCCACCATGCTGCTGGGCGCGCTGATGGCGAGCCAGGCCGGCGCGGGTGCGGTGATCTATCCCCTGGCGTTGGGCGCGGTGTCGATCATCGCGTCCATCATCGGTTCGTTCTTCGTGTCGGCGCGCGAGGGCGGCAAGATCATGAACGCGCTGTACCGCGGGCTCGCAGTGGCCGGCGGTCTGGCACTGGTCGCCTTCTATCCGGTGACGACGATGATGCTGGGCGACGGCCTGGCGATGAACGACGGCACGGTCATCCCGGCGACCAATCTTTACTTCGCCGCGCTGGTCGGGCTGGTGCTCACCGCCGCGATGGTGGTCATCACCGAGTACTACACCGCCACCGAATACGCGCCGGTCCGGCACATCGCGCAGGCGTCCACCACCGGCCACGGCACCAACATCATCGCCGGCCTCGGCGTGTCGATGCGGTCGACCGCCGCACCGGTGATGGCGGTGTGTCTGGCGATCTGGACGTCGTATACCCTGGGCGGCCTGTACGGCATCGCCATTGCCGCCACCGCCATGCTGTCGATGACCGGCATCATCGTCGCCCTCGACGCCTACGGCCCGATCACCGACAACGCCGGCGGCATTGCCGAAATGGCTGATCTGCCGAGTGCGATCCGCGACGTCACCGACCCGCTCGACGCCGTCGGCAACACCACCAAGGCCGTGACCAAAGGCTATGCCATCGGCTCGGCCGGTCTCGCCGCGCTGGTGCTGTTCGCCGACTACACCCACGCGCTGGAAGCCCGCACCGGTGGCGTCACCATGTTCGACCTGTCGAACCACATGGTCATCATCGGCCTCTTCATCGGCGGCATGATTCCCTTCCTGTTCGGTGCCATGGCGATGGAAGCCGTCGGCCGTGCGGCCGGTTCGGTGGTGGTCGAGGTGCGCCGCCAGTTCAAGGAAATTCCCGGCATCATGGCCGGCACCGCCAAGCCCGACTACTCGCGCGCGGTCGACATGCTGACCAAGGCCGCGATCAAGGAAATGATCGTGCCGTCGCTGCTGCCGGTGTTGGTTCCGGTGCTGGTCGGCCTCATCCTCGGGCCGCAGGCGCTCGGCGGCGTGCTGCTCGGCGCCATCGTCACCGGCATCTTCGTGGCGATTTCCATGACCACCGGCGGCGGTGCATGGGACAACGCCAAGAAATACATCGAGGAAGGCAACCACGGCGGCAAGGGCAGCGAGGCGCACAAGGCCGCCGTCACCGGCGACACCGTCGGCGATCCTTACAAGGACACCGCCGGCCCCGCCATCAACCCCTTGATCAAGATCATCAACATCGTGGCGCTGTTGATCGTGCCCTTGATCGCTTAAGGCCTGATCGCCCGCGCATTGCGCGGCTTCACCCAGAACCGCCCCGCACGCTATAGTGCGGGGCGGTTTTGTTTCGACTGCCGGCGCGGCGCCCTCGCCGCGCCTACAGTTTCACCCCGAGTTTTACGGCCCGGGCAGGAACCCTGGCCGACATTGCTTGCCTGACACCCAGCCCCCCTTAGGAGAAGCATTCTTGAAACACTTTATTGTGGCCTGTGCGCTTGCGCTGCCCTTGGTCTTCAACGCTGGCGCAGCCCACGCCGGCGGCGTCGAGCGCCTCAAGGCCTTTATCGCCGGCGCCAAAACCGCCGAGGCCGACTTCACCCAGACCGTCGCCGACAAGTCGGGCCGTGTCAGCCAGCAGGCCAGCGGCAAGATGGCGTTTGCCCGCCCCGGCAAGTTCCGTTGGGATTACAACGCGCCGTATGAGCAGGTGATCGTCGGCGACGGCGTCAAGCTGTGGCTGTACGACGTCGATCTCGAACAGGTCACCGTCAAGTCGCTCGGCGACGTCATCGCCGGCACCCCCGCGGCGCTATTGGCCGGCGACGACTCGATCGAGAAATACTTCAGCCTGAAAAATGCAGGCGAGGCCGGCGGGCTGGAATGGCTGGAAGCCACCCCGACCACCCGCGACACCACCTTCGAGCGCATCCGCATGGGCTTCAAGGGCGACGTGCTGGTGCAAATGGAACTGTTCGACTTCTTCGGCCAGCGCACCACGCTCAAGCTGTCGCACTTCGTGCGCAACCCCAGCATTCCACCGTCGCGCTTCACCTTCACCCCGCCGAAGGGCGCCGACATCATCGGCGAGTGATTTGTAGGCGGTGCCCTCGCCGCGATGCCGTGGTGCGTGCGACGGTGCGAAAATCGCGGCGAGGGCGCCGCTCCTACAACGGCATGGGGTTCTGACTGATAATTGACGCCTATGTCTACCCAAGACCTCTTCCAGACTGACACCCCGGAGCCTGCGCGCGACGACCCCAACGCGCCGCTGGCCGAGCGCCTGCGCCCGCGCACTCTTGCCGACGTCGTCGGCCAGACGCATTTGCTGGGCCCGGGCAAGCCGCTGCGTCTGGCCTTCGATTCGGGCAAGCTCCATTCGATGATCCTGTGGGGGCCGCCGGGCGTCGGCAAGACCACCCTGGCGCGGCTCACCGCCCAGGCCTTCGGCGCCGACTTCATCGCCATCTCCGCCGTGCTCTCCGGGGTCAAGGACATCCGCGAAGCGGTCGAGCGCGCGCGCATGAACCAGACGCTGGCCCGCACCACCATATTGTTCGTCGACGAAGTCCACCGCTTCAACAAGGCGCAGCAGGACGCGTTTTTGCCGCACGTCGAGTCGGGGCTGTTCACCTTCATCGGCGCCACCACCGAAAACCCCTCGTTCGAAGTCGTCGGCGCGCTTCTGTCGCGCGCCCAGGTCTACGTGCTGAAATCGCTCACGCCCGACGAACTCGGCCAGCTGATGCAGCGCGCGCTGAAGGAACTGCCGGACCTGAAGCTGGGGGAGGGCGTCGACAAGCTCTTGGCCGCCTACGCCGACGGCGATGCCAGGAAGCTGCTCAACCTGCTGGAGCAGCTCGACATCGCCGCGCGCACCTCGCAGGTGAAGGAAGTCGACGCCGCCTTCGTCGAGAACGCGCTGGCGCAGTCGCTGCGCCGCTTCGACAAGGGCGGCGAAGCCTTCTACGACCAGATTTCCGCGCTGCACAAAAGCGTGCGCGGCTCCGACCCCGACGCCTCGCTCTACTGGCTGGTGCGCATGCTCGACGGCGGCGCCGATCCGCGCTACCTCGGCCGGCGGCTGATCCGCATGGCTTCCGAGGACATCGGCCTGGCCGACCCGCGCGCGCTCGGCATCACGCTCGACGCCGTCGCCACCTACGAGCGCCTCGGCAGCCCCGAAGGCGAACTCGCGCTGGCCGAAGCCTGCATTTATCTGGCCTGCGCGCCCAAGAGCAACGCCGCCTACATGGCCTACAACGCCGCCCGCGCCTTCGTGCAGTCCAACCCCTCCAACGACGTCCCCATCCACCTGCGCAACGCGCCCACCAAGCTGATGAAGGAACTGGGCTACGGCCGCGCCTACCGCTACGCCCACGACGAGCCCGAAGCCTACGCCGCCGGCGAACGCTACTTCCCCGACGACATCGAAGAACAGAACTGGTACCAGCCCACCCCGCGCGGACTCGAAGGCAAGATCGCCGAGAAACTGGCGCATCTGAAGAAGCTGGATGAGGAGGCGGGGAAGGCGTAGGGCGGCTTAGCTGGGCACAGGCGCGCACCCGGCCACGACGCGCTTCACGCATAGTTCGCGGTCGAACCAGATTTCATAGGTGTCGACTTTGGGGGTGGCCTTGCGCAGCACGGTGAGTTTCGGATCGCCCAGATCGAGCTTGCGCATCGCCTGTGCTTCCCAGCGGGCCAGCGCCTGATCGCTGTTGCCCTGGGTGCGAATCTCGCTGCGCGTGGCCGGCGATCTGTCGCCGACGTTTTCCACGCCGGGCGCGTCATAGCCCACCTCGCGCAGGCGCCGCGCCAGTCGCTCCGCCAGCGGACGCTGTGCCTCATTCGCGATCTGAATCCAGGCGACCGGGCGCTGCGCCATCGCGGTCTTGAGCCTGACCGCGACCTCGTCGGCAATCTCCGCAGTCTGCGATCCATTCGGTCGCGCCAGTTCGAGCAGCGCGCGCACGTCGTCGGCATGCTTGCGTAGGGTCATGGGGCTGACGCTGCGCAGCAGGACCAGTGTATTGATCACGCCCGATTGCGCGGTCGCCCGGCCTGCCGCATCGCCCGGCATGTTGCGCTGGAAGCTCAGGGCGGCCTTGATCGCCAGCGGCGCCGCATCGGAGGCGAGCGCCGCATCCACGATCAGGCTGGTGGTGGCGGAGATGCGGGCCTGTTTGTCGGGCGCGAACATCTGGGTCACCAGCGGCTCGATGCGCGCATTCGTTTCCGCATCGGGCGGTACGTGGGGCAGGCCGCCGAGCCTTGGGAAACCTTCGGCCCCGAGCGCCGGGCTGGTCGGGCGCATCACCACCCTTCCTGGCACCGTGGCGGAATCCTCACTTGATGGGGCTTCCGCCACGGGCGCGGGCGCTTCGAGTTCAGGCGGCTGGGACGGCCTCGCGATGCTGCGGGTAATGGCGGCCGGCTCGCTGGGGACACTCAAGACGGCGAGCTGTTTGCGTGCATCCGCAATCTGGCTCGCATCCAGCCCGCGACCGAGTCTGACCGTCATGTCGAAATCGGCACGGGCCGCATCGAGCAGCTGCAATTGGGCGTATACATGGCCAAGGTAATAATGGGTTCGCGCGTGCCCGGGGCGCAGTTCGAGCGCGCTGAGATAATTGTTGCGCGCACTTTCCAGATTGGCCTGGGCTGCAAACTGGGCCGCGACGCCGTCCTGAAAAAACCGCTCGGCGCGCGCCTGGTTCTGCCACTGGAGTCCGACATAGCCCAGGCCCACAACTGCGATGAGGATCGCCGGCCACATCAGTTTGCGCAGGCGGATACGCCGCTTCGACCCGCCAGGCAGCGTCGTCACCTTGTGGCCGAAGGCATGCCGAACCTCGTTCACCACGGCGCGGAATTCCATTGCTTCGCGCTCGCCATCCCAGTCGATCAGGTCCAGCGTTTGAAGCTGGCCGAAGCCGAGCGGCAGATCCACTTCTTCGATGCGCACCGGCAGCAGTTTTCCGGCGTCGCGCGCACGCGCCGACTCGTCGCGCACGAAGCTGGATGCCACCGCCTTCGGCGACCAGAGCACGATCACCCGTCGGGCAGCTTGGAGCTTCGCGGCGATCTCCTCGGTGAAATCGCTGCCGCCGCGGATATCCCGATCCCACCACACGGAAAAGCCTTCCTCGCCCAGCGCATGGGCAAGCTGCTGTGCCGTGGCGCGGTCCTCCCGCGCATAGCTCAGGAACAGATCGGGCGGGGCACTGCCGCTCGGGTCGGAGGTCGAGGTGTCGTTCATCGTGGCAAAGGTGACGTGCGTCCGGTTCGGCTCACGGCAACGGATCGTTAGCTGCCGATAGGTTTTTGCTCATATCCCTCGCTCCCGGTTTTCTCTATGGTTGCGCGATGACGGGATACATCGACACTTACCTAAGCATAGACGGAATGAACCTGGGGGCCATCGTCGGCCCATGACGGCCGAACCTGCCGCGCCATCGAAGCTATGATTGAAGAATCGCGGGGCCGACTGTCGGGCGGTGTCGCCCGAGCCAAGGGTGGCGCGATCAAGGGGGATCCATGAAGCTGCACGCGTTTGTCGCGATGCCCTTCGGCACCAAAGAGGGGCCGGACGGGCAGCAAATAGATTTCAACCGTGTCTATGCCGAATACGTCGTGCCGGCGCTGAAAGCCAGCGGCTTGAACGTCTTTCGCGCGGACGAGGAGGAACGCGCGGGCGACATCCGCACCGACATGTTCCAGGAACTGCTGCTCGCCGATCTGGTGGTGGCCGACCTCACCCTCGCCAATCCCAACGTGTGGTACGAACTCGGCGTGCGTCATGGTTTGCGCGCCCGCGGCGTCGTCCTCATCTGCGGCGGAAAGGTCGCCACCGCGTTCGACCTCTACACCGACCGCAAGCTGCGCTACGGCCTCAAGGACGGCGGCCCCGACCCGGCAACGCTCGCCGCCGACATCCAGAACCTCACCGACATGGTCAGGGCGACCATGGAATCCTGGCACGGCCGCAAGCTCAGCCCGGTGTATCAACTGCTGCCCAACCTCAAGGAGCCAGACTGGAAATCGCTGCGCATCGGCGACGTGCGCGAATTCTGGGCGCAGCACGATGCCTGGGAAGATCGCATCGAACTGGCGCGCAAGGCCGGGCGCGTCGGTGATATGTTGGTGCTCGCGGACGAAGCGCCGGTCGCCGCGTTTCGCGCCGAAGCGTGGATCTGTGCGGGCGCGGCCTTGCGCAAGGCCGAGCGCTTCGACTTCGCACTCGAACTGCTCGAGCGCGGACTCGAGATCGAACCGGACAAGCTCAAGGGCCTGCACGAAAAGGGCATGTGCCTGCAGCGGCTGGCGATCACCGGCGCCCCGGGGCATTCGCTGGAACGGGCACGCGAGCACTATCGAAACGTCCTGGAGACTTACCCCAACGATCCCGAAACATGGGCCCTGCTGGGCCGCGTCGACAAGGACGCCTGGATCGCCGCCTGGCGCCTGCCCGGCAACACGCCCGAGCAGATGTGCGGCGAAGCGGCCTACGAGGATGCGCTGCTGCGCGCCGCCATCGACAGCTACGCCCAATGCTTTCGCCGCAATCCGGCCCATTACTATTCCGGCATCAATGCACTGGCGCTGATGCACCTGCATCGCCATCTCACCGGCGACCCGCGCTACGACCGCGAGATGGACATCATGGCGGGCGCGGTGCGCTTCAGCGCCGAATTCGAACCGGATGTGCGCCAGCACTTCTGGTCGAAGGTGACGCTGGGCGATCTCGACGTGCTGGTCGGCACGCCGGACAGCGTCAAGGCCGCGTACAAGGAAGCCATCGCCCGCAACGACCGCGACTGGTTTGCCCTCAACGCCAGCCGCGCGCAGCTGCAGATGCTGCAGGACCTCGGCTTCCAACCGGAGCAGGTCGACGCCGGCATCGCCACCTTCGACCGCGCCCTGAAAAAGCTCGCGCATCCGGAAGATCAATGGCGGCCGCGCCAGGTCATCCTTTTCAGCGGCCACATGATCGACGCGCCGGATCGCGCCACGCCGCGTTTTCCGGCTCAGAAAGAAACCATCGCCGCGCAGAAGATCGCCGAAGCGCTGGACCGGCTCAGCGCCGGGCCGGACGACCTCGCCCTCACCCAGGGCGCCTGCGGCGGCGACCTGCTGTTCACCGAGGCCTGCCTGCAGCGCGGTGTCAAAGTCCATTGGCTGCAGCCCTTCGATGAACCGGCGTTTATCCAGCGCTCCGTCGTCCGCTGCGGCGAATCCTGGCGCTCGCGCTACCTCGACTCAAAAGCCAGACTCGCCGGCCCGATCCGTTCCGCGCCGGAAGCGCTGGGCGATGTCCCGCCGGGTTCGGAGCCCGGCTACCCCTACGCGCGCGGCAATCTTTGGCTGCTCTATACCGCGCTGGCCTGCGGTGTCGACAAGGTCCGTTTCATCTGCCTGTGGAATGGCGGGGGCGGCGACGGACCCGGGGGAACGGCGCACATGTACAACGAGGTCAATAACCGCACGGGACGGGTGAGCTGGATCGACACCCGGACGCTCTAGCATCCCCGACGTGACGGGACTCGAGGTGAAGCGGGCCGTTACCGTACTGAACTGCACTGAGGACATCGCCGAGGGGTAGCGGCCGAGCATGGGCGCGGTGTCCGGAAGTGATGAGAAGAACGGAAGTGTGAATTGGCTACAGGCTGCTAGTCTGAAAAGCGGTATTGGGGAACGCCGGTTCAGTCGTTTCCCCATCCAGAGCCGGGATGCGGATGATCGATTGCACTGAATTCCGGCATGCTCAGAAATGACAAAGAATGCGGTGAGCTTCTAAGCGTGATGGGGAGAACCGACATGCCGAAAGGCCTGAAGTATGACGACGACTACATCGTGGACGGCCCGGCCAATTGCCGGGTCACGCCCAATTTCAGGCTTTCCGAATACGCAGGCGCAACCGGCCGGGTGCGCATCCATCGCGAGCTGGCGGCCTCGGTGCAGGTGCTGCGCGACCGCTTCGGCGCGGCAGTCAGCGTCGCCGGCGTGGCCCCGTCCGGCGGACTGGGCATGGGCCTGGAAGGGCGCTTCGTCTGGCTCAAGGCCAGCGACCTGACGGCCCTGGAGACGGTCGCCCGCAAGCTCGAAAAGGAAGGCCATTTCGTCCGCGTCGAGGCCAGCGGCGGCAAGCTGTATGTGGAAATTCCCGACCCCGACCAGCTGCCCGCCCTGCTGCCGGAACGGGCGCTCGATCTTGCCATCGCGGTGACGGCCGGATTCGAGACCTCGGGCGATCCCTACCTGCAGGTCACCGGCAATTTCGACGGCGCCGGGCTGTCCTTCGGCCCCCTGCAGGTCAACTTCAAGACCGGCACCCTGCAGGAACTGTTCCGGCGCTTCCGGGCCCATGACGAAGCGCGGCTGCGCACGTGTTTCGGCCCCTTGTGGCCGGAATGGCAGCGGGTACTGCGCCTGCCCTCGCGGGTGCGACAGGTGGCCTGGGCCGATGCGCTGAGCCGGGGCGCGCGCAAGACCGGTTTCGACCCGCGCTGGAAAGCGGCGCTGCAGGCTGTCGGCAGCGAGCCGGTGTTCCGCCACGAGACGCTGCGCTACGCCTACGACACCTACGGCCGCAAGCTGATCGTCGCGCTGTCCTGGCTGCGCGGGCTGGTGCCGCTGCGCATCAGCAACGTCCGCTGCCTGGCGGCGTTGTATGACCTGTGCGTCCAGCAGGGCAGCCTCGACAAGGCGCACGACGCCATCCGCAGGCGGGTTCAGCGCGAACAGCCGCAGGACGAATTCCATCTCACCCGCATCGCGGTGGAAGAGCGAGGCCGCAAGGCCAATCCGCGCTGGCGGGCGGACTGCATCAGCCGGCGCCTGTGCATCATCGAGCGCGATCCGGTCAGGGTGGTCGAGTCCGGGCAGAGCGCCGAACGCGACAACCCCAATCTCTATCTGCTGCGCAACGTGCCGGTCAGCCAGGTCGAGCGCTACCTGACCTGAAATCCCAACGCGCACAGGCGACTCGAACGCAGCAGGAGGACGAAACCATGCGAGATGCTGCAGAAACTGCGGGCGCAGATCGAACGGATGCACCGAGGGCCCCACTGCCCATTGAGGAGGACACATGAACCCAGCCCTGATCGCACGCATGCAAGCCCCCGGCCCCAAGAAGCTGCTCGCCCTCGACGGCGGCGGCATCCGCGGCATGATGACGGTGGAGGTGCTGGCCGAAATCGAATCCCTGCTGCAGCAGAAACTGGGGCGCGGCGACGATTTCGTGCTGGCCGACTATTTCGACTTCGTCGCCGGCACCAGCACCGGCGCGATCATCGCGGCCTGCATCGCGCTCGGGATGAAAGTCGCCGACATCCGCGCCTTCTACCTCAGCAGCGGCAAGCAGATGTTCGACAAGGCCTTCCTGATCAAACGCTTTCGCTACAAATACGAGGACGAGAAGCTGGCGGCGAAGATGCAGGAAATCTTCGGCCACGACGCGACGCTCGGCAGCGACAAGCTCAGGACCGTGCTGATGATGGTGATGCGCAACGCCAGCACCGATTCGCCCTGGCCGGTTTCGAACAACCCCTTCGCCAAGTACAACCAGCGCGAGCGCGACGACTGCAATCTCGACCTTCCCCTATGGCAGCTGGTACGTGCGAGCACCGCGGCGCCGGTGTATTTTCCGCCGGAGGTGGTGCAGGTCGGTCAGCATGATTTCGTGTTCGTGGACGGCGGCATCACCACCTTCAACAACCCGGCTTTCCTGGCCTTCCTGATGGCCACCATGGAGCCATACAAGATGAACTGGCCGGTGGGCGAGGACAAGATGCTGGTGGTGTCGATCGGCACCGGCACCAGTCCGCAGGCCAACACCGACCTCGAGCCCAACGAGATGAATCTGCTCTACAACGCCGGCTCGATTCCGTCCGCGCTGATGGTTGCCGCGCTCAACGAGCAGGACATGCTGTGCCGCACCTTCGGCAACTGCCTGGCCGGCGACGCGCTGGACCGCGAGGTGGGCGACCTGATCGGGGTGAGGGGACCGATTGGGCCCGGCAAGCTGTTCACCTACGTGCGCTACAACGCAGAACTATCGGCCGAGGGCCTGGGCGCGCTCGGGCTGTCCGACATCAAGCCGGAAGACGTGCAGAAGCTCGATTCCGTTGAACACGTCGGCGATCTGCAGCGGGTGGGCAAGGCAGTTGCACAGAAAGTGAAGCCGGAACATTTCGCCGGCTTCGTGCCTGGCGCGGAACACGCCGAGCGCTTCGAATCCTTCAAGCGCCCGGCCTCGAAGCCGCCGCGGCATAAAGCTTTGGCGAGATTCGACATGCTCGGCCACGATCAGGCTTTCCCCGAGCTTTCCAAGGATGAAGCCGAACCGCCGAAGCCCCAGGCGCCACGTGCGAAGGGCGGATCCACCGAAGCCAGCCCGGTCCGATTGGGCGCCTCGGCCCCGGCCGCTTGTCGGCCCGGAGACGACTTCACCGCCCGCTTTGTTGCCTATCCACCCAGCGACGAGGCCGAGGTCGAATCGGTGCTGCGCAAGCTCAGCCCGCGTGCCGAAACGCACCTGGGCCTGAAACAGTGCCACTGGAAAGCGGGCACCCCGGTGCGCGTGAGCCTGTCCGGCAAAGGCCTGACGATCGACCCTGAGGCAGAGCAGTTTGTATGGGAGGGGAGTCGCGTCGTGCTCAGCTTCGATGTCACCGTGCCGGAGGCGACGCCAGAAGGGACCGTCGTGCTCAAGTTCGACGTCGCAATCGACGGCATCACCGTGGCGCGCCTGCGCATGGACCTGGCGATACGCGCCGGGGCGGACAAGCGCGATATCCGTACCACCCGGTCGCGTGCGGCGAGCTCAGCCTTCGCCTCGTATTCCAAGCAGGATCGGCAGCGTGTGCTCGACCGTGTGGCCGCGCTGCAAATCAACACCGGCATGGACATCTTCATGGACTGCCTGTCGCTGCATCCCGGCCAGACATGGAAGCCGCGTCTGGAACAGGAGATACACCACCGTGACCTGTTCCTGCTCTTCTGGTCCAAGCCGGCTTCGCGATCCAAATGGGTGGAATGGGAATGGCGCCGCGCCCTTGACGAGGGCAAGAAGGACGACATGGAAATCCACCCGCTTGAAAACGATGTCGAGCCGCCACCGGAATTGAGCGACCTGCACTTCGCCGACCCGGCAATGGCAGTGCGCGCGGCGAGCGTGACGCCGCCCTGACACGCAACTTGCCGAACTCCGTTCAATTACATCATCAGGAGAACATCATGGCGACCAAGGCACTCTGCATCGGAATCAACGATTACCCCGGCACCGACAACGATCTGTCGGGCTGCGTCAACGACGCCAACGACTGGGCCGAGGAGCTGGACCGGCGCGGGTTCACCGTCAGCCAACTGCTCGACCGGGACGCCAAGCGCGCCGCCATGGTCAAGGCCATCGGCGCCCTCATCGACGGCGCGGTGAAGGGCGACACCCTGGTGATCACCTATTCCGGTCACGGCACCTGGGTGCCCGACAGCAGCGGCGACGAGCCGGACGGCCGCGACGAGGCGCTCTGCCCTTACGACCTGGTGAGCAAGGGGGCCCTGATCGACGACGACATCCATGAGCTGTTCGCGCGCCGCGCCGCGGGTGTGCGCATTATCCTGATCTCGGACAGCTGCCACTCCGGTTCGGTGACGCGCGGGCTCGAGACCGACCTCGATCCCGATCTGCCGCGGGTGCGCTTCATGCCGCCCCAGGCCTGGATGAAGGGCACGCTGCCGCCGCCCCTTCTGAGCACGGTGGCGCCGCGCAGCGGCTTTTCCCGCGCCGGCGGCGACCTGCTGCTGGCCGGCTGCCAGGACCACGAATACAGTTGGGACACCCGCTTCCACGGCCGGCCCAACGGCGCCTTCACCTACTACGCCCTGAAGACGCTGCGCGAGGTGAAGCCTACGACCTATCAGAAATGGTTCGACGCCATCCGCACCTATCTGCCTTCCACGCGCCTGCCGCAGTCGCCGCAGATCCTCAGCAGCAGGAAGCCGCGCAGCTACAAGATCTTCAAGTGATGCGCACGTCGCGCTGAGCAGATTCGAAAGGAAATGGAGATGAGCAAAGCCCCAGCCAAGATCGACCTTCGCATCGATGGCACGCGCAAGGAGACGGACACCACGCTGGCCGAATGGCCGGCCGAAGTGTACGTGCTGGACGGCATGTCGCGCGGCGAGGCTGAGCGGGTGGCACCGGCGGCGCTCGAACCCGACGACGTGCTGGAACTGGAACTGGCCAACGGCACGCGCATCCTCGTGGCCGCCGCGGACGCGGAGCGCTATCTGGGGGCGGCGTCGGGACGCGGCGAGGGCAAGGCCGGCGAGATCATGGTCGGCCAGGTCCTGCACCTGTCCGGCACCCGCCAGCCTGAAGGCGTCGCCCGCGACGGCCTGGGTGCCTGGATACTCAAGGGCCTGCGCATCTACCGCAAAGGCCCGGCCGGGATGACGGCATTGATCGCCGCAGGGGCCTTCCAGGATGCGCAACTGGAAAACCGCAATGGCCTCTACCGCTGCGCCACCGAGGCCTTCGGGCTGATGAACCGGGTGGACGCGCTGCCGGCGTCTGCCGACCCGACCCTGATCTTCCTGCACGGCACGGCATCGTCGACGGAAGGCAGCTTCAATGCCCTGTGGACCAACGAGACGTTCCGCAAACAGCTGATCGATCACTACGGCGCGCGCCTGTATGCCTTCGAGCATCGCAGCATGACTGAAAGCCCCATCGCCAACGCCCTGGACCTGGTCAGGACCCTGCCCAAGGGGGCACGCCTGCACCTGGTCAGCCATTCGCGCGGCGGCATGGTGGGCGAATTGCTGGCGCGCGCCAACCGCATCGGCCTGGAGCCGTTCACCGATCTCGAGATCGAGCGCTTTCTGGCCCATGCCGAGCGCCTTGGGCGCGATGGCGTCAAGGCCGACGCCGAGCGCCTGCGCGAACTCAACCGGGACCTACTCAAGCGCGCCATCCAGATCGAACGCTTCGTGCGCGTCGCCTGTCCGGCGCGCGGCACCACCCTGGCCTCGGGGCGGCTGGACCGCTGGGCCAGCGTCATGCTCAACCTGCTGGGCAAGGGCTTCGATGCGACGGGCGCGCTCATCCCCGGCATGATTCCGGTGGCCAGGGGCTACGGCCTGCTGAAGAACTTCCTGCTCGCGGTGGTCAGGCAGCGCACCGACGCGCAGATTCTTCCCGGGCTCGAGGCGATGATGCCCGACTCGCCGCTGGTGGGGCTGCTCAATGCGCCCGGCGTGAAGATCGAGCCGCCATTGCATGTGCTGGCCGGCGACTTCGAGGGCGACGATCTGTTGCCGTGGCTGGGCGACGGCGTGTCCGAGGTGTTCTACGGCGGCGAGACCGACCTGGTGGTGAACACCCCCTCGATGAGCGGCGGCGCGATGCGCGCCCAGGGCATCCGTCAAAAAGCGGTCAGCGGCCCGCAGGTCACCCACTTCAGCTATTTCGGACGCGACGAAAGCGCGCAGCCGCTGCTGGACGCGCTCAAGGGCGACGACAGCCAGTTCCTGCTGCTCGACGGTCCGTCCAGGGCCGAGATCAGCCGCGGCGGCAAGCACCCCAAGCGCAAGGACGACGCTCCCATCGTATTCATCCTGCCCGGCATCATGGGCAGCCACATCCAGCTCGGCCGGGACCGCATCTGGTTCGAGCCCTTCAGCATGTGGTCGGGCGACATGGCCAAGCTCAGGGCGGACGCCGCCGAAGGGGTGACAGCGGACGGCTGGATGGACCGCAACTACGAGATGCTGGCGCGCCACCTGGCGGAAACCCATGAAGTGCGGCCCTTCGTCTACGACTGGCGGCTGTCGATCACCCGGGCGGCACACGATTTCGGCAAGGAACTCGACCAGGCCATGAAGGATGCGAGGGCGCGTGGCAAGGCGCTGCGCATCGTCGCCCACTCCATGGGCGGGCTGGTCGCGCGTCTCGCATTGAAAAACCGCTGGGACGCGTTCAAGGCCATCCCCGGCAGCCGGCTGCTGCAGCTCGGCACGCCCAACCAGGGCTCGCATTCCATGGCCGCCGTGCTGATGGCGCGTGACGATTTCGTCCAGACCATTGAGCGCTGGTTCGACTGGAAACACGACCTGCGCGAGTTCCTGGAGATCGTTCGCGATTTTCCGGGCGTGCTGGAACTGCTGCCGTGGCCGGGCGCCAACGGCAAGGCCGTCGATGGCGTGGATTATTTCGACGCCGGCGTCTGGCAGGCGTGGTACGACCAGGACCGCGACTCGAAGAAAGGGAAATCCTGGCAGCCGCCGCAACCAGATCCGCTGAACACGGCGCGCAATGCGATTGCCGAGTTGGGCGCCGCCGAGCTCGACCCGGATTGCACTCTGTATGTCGCAGGGCGTGCGCCCACGCCGATAGCCGTGCGCATCGTCGAGGGGCAGGTGGAGATCGGCTGGGTCGACGAAGGCGACGGCCGGGTGCCTTGGGCGACGGGCATCCCGCCCGGCGTCCCGGTGTGGTACACCGATGCCGCGCATGGCGACCTGGCCAACCATGAGAAGGCCTTCGAAGCCTATCGGGAACTGATCGAGACCGGCGACACGCGCGATCGCGCACTGACCCGCATCCCGCCCGGCGCGCGCGGGGTACCCGCACCGGTCTTCCGTCCGCGCGGCCTGGAAGGCAACGCCCTGTACCCGAGCTTCGACGAAGTCCTCGCCGCGGCCACCGGCGGGGCCCGGCCCGGCCGGCGCGCCACAGAAAAAAAGGAGCCGCCCGCCCTCATCGAAGTCATCCACGGCAGCATGGCCAGCGCCGACTCGCCCATTCTCATCGGCGCCTACGCCAACGACAGCCTGCGCGGCAGCGGCAAGTTCCTTGACCTTCATCTGGGCGGCCAACTGGCGCGCACCTACAAGCTGGGCCGCTATCCGGCCCGGCCGGACGACGCCATGGTTTTCCTCAACCCGATGCCGAACCGGAAGCCCGGCGGCGCCATCGTCGTCGGCCTCGGGGCGGTGGGCGAGCTGCTGCCCGGCAACCTCACCCGGGCATTGATCGGCGGCCTGCTGGAATACGCGCGCAGCTGCGAGCAGTGCCCGCGCGCGGAGGCTGCCGATGCCGAGCGGCTGGCCGTATGCGCGCTGCTCGTCGGCACCGGTTTTACCGGTCTCACCATCGAAGTCGGCGCGCGCTGCCTGCTCGACGCCCTGCGGCGCGCCAATGAGGCCCTGGGCCGCTCGGGAAGCCGCTTCCGCATCGGGCGGCTGACCCTGTATGAAGAGGCCGAGGACCGCGCCATCGCCGCCGTGCAGGCGCTGCGCGACCTCGCCGGCGACGCGCAATTCGCCGATGCGGTGCGCTTCGACGGATGCCTGCGGCCCGGCGCCGGGGGCTATCGCGGGCGCTGCACCAGCAGCGGCGGGGCGCCGGGCGCCTATCGTGTCCACATCGTCAAAGGCGACAACGGCGGCCTGCGTTTCACCGTCATCAGCGACCGCGCGCGCAACGAGGTGGCCGCCGAGGCCGACCAGCGCCAGGCGGTGGATGGCCTGATCGCCTCGATCACGCGTTCCACCCACGATCAGCCCGGCCTGTCGCGCGCCGTGTTCGAGCTGATGGTGCCGAACGGGATGAAGGAGGCCGTGGCCGAGGTACGTACGCTGATGGTGTCGGTCGATGCCGACGCCGCCGCCTATCCGTGGGAATTGATGCGCGACAGCGACCTGCCCGATGAGAAGCCGCTGGCGGTGCGCGTCGAGCTGGTGCGCCAGCTCGCCTCGACCCACGGCCGGGGCAGGGTGCCGACCGTCACCGAGAATCGGGCGTTCATCGTCGGCGACACCCGGTCCGGCATGATCGAGCTGCCCGGTGCGCAAGCCGAGGCCCGGGTCGTGGCCCGCGCCTTCTCGGGCCAGCGCTACGAGATCACCGATCAGTACCGTGCCAGTGCCCAGCAGGTGTTCGATGCGCTGTTCTATGGCCGCTACCGTTTCATGCACCTGGCCGGCCATGGCGTCGTCAAGGACAAGGAGACCGGACTCACCGGCATGGTCCTGGGGCCGCAGACCTTTCTCACGCCGGCACAGATCAACAAACTCAGGCACGTGCCGGAATTCGTCTTCATCAACTGCTGCCACCTGGGCGCCATGAAAGAGGATGCCCAGCCGCGCTGGGGCGAACTCGCCGCCAATCTCGCCACGCAATTCATCGAGATGGGCTGCAAGGCCGTCATCGCGGCGGGCTGGGCGGTGGACGACGGTGCCGCCCACACCTTTGCCGAAGTCTTCTACGCCGCCATGCTTGCCGGCAAACGTTTCGGAGAAGCGGTGCTCCAGGCACGCATCGCCACCTACGAGCAGCATCGCCACAGCAATACCTGGGGTGCCTTCCAGGCTTACGGCGACGAACGCTATCGCTTTCCGGACACCCAGGCGGAGCAATCCGACGCCGCCGGCTACGTCCATCCGAGCGACATCATCGCCGACCTCGACATGCTGTGCGCGCGTCTTCAGGGCGCCAGCGATGCCGAGAAAAGTAGCTACTACCGCAAGCAGATCCAGGGCATCGAACAAGCCTCGCACGGCTCCGATTTCCAGAATGCCTGCGTCGGGGAAAAGCTCGCCATCGCGTGGGCCCAGCTCGGCGACATGGAACGCGCCATCGGACACTACCGTGCCGCGCTCGCCATGAAAGATGCCGGCGTCAGCCTGAAAGCCCTGGAACAGCTGGCCAACCTGGAAATCCGCCACGGGGCCAAGCTGCTCGAATCGACGGAAGACAAGAAAAAGCCCAAAGCCAAGGAGAACAGCAAGCACCAGGCGGGCGCCGACTACATGAAACAGGGTTTGGCCCGTCTCAAACTGCTGATCGAAATCGGACCGACGGTGGAGCGGCTGTCGCTGGTCGGCTCCCACTGGAAGTGCCTCGCACAGGCGCACCATGCGCGCGGCAACTTCAAGGGCCTCGGGGCGGACCTCGTCGAAATGCAGAAAGCCTACTGGCGCGCCGCAGATCATGCGCACCAACACAACGGCGAGTGGGACTACTACCCCCTGTTCAATGCCCTCGACGCCGATTTTCTGATCGCAGCCCGCGGTGAACGCGCCGGGTTCGACGAGCGCGCAGCGCGACTTTCAACGCTGTTGCAGGACGGCACCGAAAATGCAAAGCGGCAATACGCGGAGAACCGCGGCTTCTTCCATGCCCTGGCCGAAGTCGAGGCGCAGCGCCTGGATGCCCTCTGGGCATGTCACGACGGCCGTGCCGACGCCTGCCTCACCCAGCCGGACGTCCTCAACCGACTGATCGTCAGTTACTGCGATATTTTCAAGCGCCTGGGCAGTGCGCGCGAGCAGGATTCGGCGACCAATCAACTGCAATTCCTGATCGACATGCTGCCCTCGGGCGACGCGTCAAAAAAGGTCAAGGAGGCATTGAGGAATCTCAGCGATGGCATCAGGAAATGCGTGGCCGGATGACTGCGTAAGTCACGCAATGTTGCCGATGTCCGGACCACGAAGCTGATTTTTACGGGCCCCGGGCGCTGCTGTGCTGGCAAGAGCGGGGCGGACAGCTTGCTACAGGCCGTGACCCGATAATGACCTCGGCTTGGGTCAGGCCCGATTGCTATGCTGATACTACGACCAGTGAATGACAGGGCGGGAAATGCAAGGCATCTTCATCAGCTACCGTCGTGAAGACTCGGCCGGCCATGCGGGACGGCTGTTCGACCGGCTGTGCACCTATTTCGGCAAGGACTCGGTGTTCATGGATGTCGAAGGCATCGAAGCCGGCGTGGATTTTGTCGAAACCATCGAACAGGCGGTAGGCGGGTGCGAGGTGCTTCTCGCCATCATCGGCCGTGGCTGGCTGGACAGCAAGAACAGCCAAGGCGACCGCCGGCTGGACGATCCGCAGGATTTCATCCGGCTGGAAACGGCCGCGGCGCTGGCGCGCAAGGTACGGGTCATCCCGGTGCTGGTGGAGGGGGCGCAGATGCCCCCGGCCGAATCGCTGCCGGCGGAGCTACGGACGCTCACCCGGCGCCAGGCGGTGGAGCTGCGCGACAGCCGCTGGGAAGACGACATCCAGGCGCTGATTAAAGTGCTGGAGCGGGTCCTGACGCAGACCCCAGCCCGCGCAACTGAAAAGAAGGATGAACGGCGCGACACGCTGGCGTGGGCCTGGAAAGGCGGCGTGGCGGCCCTGCTGCTCGGCGCCGTGATCCTCGGTGGTACGCTGATCAGCAATCGGTGGGGGGGCGATGAGCGCGAGGTGGCGCTGCAACCTGCGCCGGTCACCGAAGCGCAGCCGGCCACCGTTCTTCAACCCGACACGCCGACAACGCCTGAGCCTTCTTCGCCGCAGCTCACGGAGAAACCGGCAGCGCCCAAACCGGCAGCGCCCAAACCCGCGGTGAAACCAACGCCGGCTTCACCCGTGGCGGTCACGCCCGTGCCGGTCAAACCCATCATGGCGAAGCCGGAACCCTCGGCAGCCCCTATCCAAGCCGCTGTCGCTCAGCCCGCACCCGCGCCCGCGCCGCCGGTGGCGACCGCCCCCCAACCCCAACCCAAAGCGGCCATCGCTTCGGTAGCGCCCACGCCTGCGCCGGCGGCGCCGCGCACAATTGCCGTCATCGCCCTGGGCGAGCCGACATTCCGGGACTTTTGGGAAGGCGAGCGGCGGGCCGCCTACAGCGCGAAGGTTGCCGGCATCTACCGCGATGCCTTGCGCGAAGCGGCTTCAGGCCGCGTCGAGTTGAGCATCAACATCGACAGCGCGCGCGACCTGCGCAGATTGGATAAGGCGCTGCGCGAAACGCCCGGCCTGTGCGATACCTTGCGTACCGAAGCGGTGTTCGTCGCCCGGCTCGAGGAGCCGCAATCCATCTCCAGCGTGGAGAGCGCCTACTGGCCCGAACTGCGTCTGACCGCCATCGCCTGCGACAGCGGCAAGCAAACCAGTGCGCGCGCCAACCTGTCGCCGATGCGGGACGACGGTTTCCCCTTCGAACGGCAGATGGCCCAGACCATGGAGAAGTTTGCACGGGAAAATCGCCACCTGCTGCAGTGAGATTCAAACGCACGATCTGACTCATGGCCCGCATCTTCCTTTCCTATCGCCGCGACGACAGTGCCGGCTTTGCCGGCCGGCTGGCCGATGCCATGGAAGCGGAATTCGGCGCCGGCAGCGTGTTCCGCGATGTGGACGACATCCGCCCCGGCGAGGATTTCATCCACGCCATCGAAACCCATCTGCAGCAAGTGGGCGTGGTGCTGGTGATGATCGGCCCGCGCTGGCTGGACGCCGGCGCCGACCCGATGCCGTGGAGATTGCCTGGCTACGAAATCGCGGCGAGGGCGCCGGAGCGTGGTTGTTGCCGATTTATCGGCTTACAACCACGGCCTGCCCCTTGCGGGTGCTCCCACAGGAAGGCGTCACCCAGCAGCTTGCAGCGGCAAGCACGCCGCGAACGCATCTCAAAACGTGGGAGGGTCGCCCTCGGCCCGATGCTGTGGAGATTGCATGGGCACGAAATCGCGGCGAGGGCGCCGCTCCCACAGGCAGGCGGCAGGCTCTTCCGCCACGCCCACATGCCATCATTTCAAGATCGCCTGAGCAATCGGTGGTGTGCGCTGTTCGAGGCCGCGCAGCTGCCGTGATGCCCGATCAGGACGCCGGTTTCCCCCACAGTTCCTCCAGGCGCTGGTCGCGCCCGCAGCGATAGCGGTAGAACTTGTAGCGCACGGGGTTCTTCAGGTAGTAGTCCTGGTGGTAGGCCTCGGCCGCGGTGAACACGCCGGCCGGCACGATCTCGGTGACGATTGGCTGCGGAAACGGCTTCGACTTGGCGAGCGCCGCCTTCGACGCTTCGGCCAGGCGTTTCTGCTCCGCGTCGTGATAGAAGATCGCGCTGCGGTACTGGTCGCCGACGTCGCAGAACTGCCGGTTGCGCACGGTCGGGTCGATGTTGCGCCAGAACACGTCGAGCAGCTTCGCGTAGCTGACCTTGGCCGGGTCGTAGACGATCTCGACCGCCTCGGCGTGGCCGGTGCCGCCGGCGGACACTGCCTCGTAGGTCGGGTTCCGGGTGCGGCCGCCGATGTAGCCGGACGTCGTCGACACCACGCCGTCGAGCTTGTCGTACGGCGGCTCCATGCACCAGAAGCAGCCGCCCGCGAAGGTGGCCTTGGCGAGCGCGGCGTCCGCGGCGCCGGCCAAGCCTGGCAGCGCCAGCGCTGCCAGCAGCAATGCGGTAAAGGTCTTGTTCTTCATCATGACGCTGCTCCTCAATCAAACGACCCAAATTCGACCGGGCCGCAGGGCGTTGGTTGCCGGCCGGAATGGTTTCGGTTGCAAGTGGAATTTTGTGCAGGCCCGCCGGTCCCATTTGAGTCGGACAACAAGGAAGCGAGGCCCATCATGAAACGGCGTACCTTTCTCGAAGCGGTCGCGGTCACGCCGCTGACCTTCACCGCAATCGGCTGCGACAGTTCGGCGCGGCCGCCCGCCACTGCAACCGAACAGGACGTGGCGGCGATGCGCCGCGACTGGAAGGCGCTGCTGGCGCCGGATGCCGACGTGACGCTGTCCACCGAGCCGCTGCAGCGCTCCGAAGCCGAGTGGAAAAAGATCCTGACCCCGGCGCAGTTCGACGTGCTGCGCGAAGACGGCACCGAGCCTGCGCATTCCAGCCCGCTCGATCGCGAAACTCGGCCCGGCGTGTTCGTCTGCGCCGGCTGCGGCCTGCCGCTGTTCACCTCGCGCATGAAGTACGACAGCGGCACCGGCTGGCCCAGCTTCATCACCCACATCCCCGGCCACCTTGCCACCAAAAAGGATTTCAAGCTGATCCTGCCGCGCACCGAATACCACTGCATCCGCTGCGGCGGGCATCAGGGCCACGTGTTCGACGACGGCCCGCCGCCGACCAAGCAGCGCTGGTGCAACAACGGCGTCGCGCTCCGGTTCGTCCCGGCGAAACAAGGCTAGCGCCAGTCCTGCCGCGTATCGGTTGATCGGACCGGCCCGGTTCGCCGCGAACCGGTGGTGACGTCGATCTTTCCTGCCTATATTCCAAGAACGGCGACCCCGCCCGTTTTGCTGATTCCAGGGCCATGACGCTTGCCCGGCGTGAAGCACTTCCGCCGCGAGTCAAACACAGTCAACACCATGAAGGAGATCCAAATGAGCGCAAACCTGAACGAAATAATGGTGCACATTCAAGAAGTGCTCGACGAAGCGGCCTTGCACAGCCTCGAGGAGGCCGTTCGCAAGGAGACCGGCGTGATCTCGGTGGGGCATAACCCGGAAAAATCCCATATGATCATGGTGGTCTACGACTCGGAATCCACCCGGGCATCCAACCTGCTGCACAGCTTCGAGAAACGGGGCCTGCATGCGCAGGTCGTCGGCATGTAGGCGGTCCGGCCCGGAAGTCTCAGGCGTGAAGCGGCAATCCGGCGTAAGGAATCGGCTGCTTGTCGGACCAAGCAGACACAGGTACCGTCCGCTTTGCCCCCACCCGGAGATCCCCCATGCTCAAACGCCTTCTCATCGTCGCCGCGCTCGTCCTCAGCCAGCCCTTGCTGGCCGCCAGCAACGCCCCCTGGGGCAGCGCCCAGGATCTGGACATCGAGTATTCCAAGCAGAAGGTGGTGTACGACACCGCCGTCGACACGGTGGCCGCGCTCACCAGCGTGCTCGACCGCGCCAGCTATCTGAGCGTGCTCAACGGTGCCGACCCGTTCGACAACAAGATCGTCATCGTCCTGCACGGCCATGAAATCGACTACTTCGCCACCAAAAACTACCCCAAGCACAAAGCCCTGATGGAGCGCGCCCAGAGCCTGACCGTGGGCGGCATCATCGAGTTCAGGATGTGCAGGGTCGCCGCCGAAGGCCGCGGCTTCCAGCCCAAAGACATCCACGGCTTCGTGTCCATGGTGCCGATGGGCGACGCCGAGATCGTCCGCCTGCAGCACGAGGGCTACGCCTACATGCGCTGACGCGAAATCAAACGCGGAAACCCCATGGACGACCAGCAACGCAAAGCCCAGCTCAAGAAAACCTTCGATACCGTAGCCGAGGGTTACGGCAGCCGGGGCATGGAGTTTTTTCACAACGCCGCCGCTCACCTGCCCCGCGTCCTGAAGCTGCAAGGCCACGAGCACCTGCTCGATGTCGCCACCGGTACAGGCATTGCCGCCACCGCCATTGCGCTGCACCTGCCGCACGGCAAAGTCACCGGCATCGACCTCTCTGAAGGCATGCTTGCCCAGGCGCGCGCCAGGGCCCAAAGCCTGGGCCTCGCCAACATCGAGCTGCACGCCATGGACATGCAGGACATCGGCTTCGACAATGCCCGCTTCGACGCCGCCAACTGCTCGTTCGGCCTCTTCTTCCTGCCCGACATGACCAGCCTGCTGCAACACATCGCCAGCAGGGTAAAGCCCGGCGGCCAGGTGGTGGCATGCTCATTTACCCAAGACTCGTTCGCGCCCAATGTCGACCTTTTTCTGGAACGCATCCAACGCTACGGCATCGCGCCACCGCCGCTCACCTGGAAGAACATCTGCACCGAAGAACAATTCCACACCCTCTACGCCAGCGCCGGCCTGAGCGATGTGGAAACCCAGCGGCACGACGTCGGCTACTTTCTCAACGATGCCGAAGCCTGGTGGCGCGTGATCTGGTATGGCGGCTTTCGCGGCCTGGTCGCGCAACTGAGTGAAACCCAACTTGCCCAGTTCAAGCAAGAACACCTCGCCGAGATCAGCGCCCTGCGAACCGGGCAGGGCGTTCCGCTCAACGTCGGCGCATTGTTCGCCAGCGGGCGGGTGGCTTAAACCCGTATTCATCTCCTTCGATCTATTCGCAAGGCCGGCCGCCTGCGCCGGCGGCATCCCGTATTGCAAAGAGTCCATAAATGGACTAACTTTCCGTTATCAGTACATTCCAATACTGGCATGGAGGGTGAGATGCAAAACACAGCACAAGCCGTGAAGGCCCAGAACAAACCCAGCAGCCGCGAGATTTCCGCCGCCGGCCTGCGCGCGTTCTTCAACATCGCGCGCGACTGGGGGCTCAACACCGACGAGCAGATAGTGCTGCTGGGCACCCCTAGCCGCTCCACCTTCTTCAAGTGGAAAGCCGCCCCCGAAAGCGCCGACCTCAAGCGCGACACCCTCGAGCGCCTGTCCTACCTGCTGGGCATCTACAAGGCGCTGCAGGTCCTGCTGCCTTCAACGACATCGGCCGATGCCTGGGTGAAAAAGCCCAACACCGCGCCCCTGTTCGGCGGCAAGAGCGCGCTCGAGCGCATGCTCGGCGGCAACGTCGCCGACCTGCTGGCGGTCCGCCAGTACCTGGACGCCCGCCGCGGTGGTTGGGCATAGGCGGGGCTGGGCTTGATCTACCCCACCACGCGCCTGAACTGGAACCCGGCCTACCGCGTCATCCCCAGTCGCTTTCCTTCAATCGGTCTGTTCGAGCGCGTTGCCAGCCCGGAGGATTTTGACGCCCTCTATGCGCTGGAGGCCATGACCAACGACCGCATCCGCGAGGAAGTCGGCGAGATCAGCCTGGTTCCCCCCGAAGAGCGGCTGTTCGGCCCCGGCAGCACCTGCATCATGGCCGCCTTCACCCATCTCAACCCGCAGGGCAG
>NCGX01000060.1 GCA_002256995.1 Hydrogenophilales bacterium 16-64-40 | reverse complement strand
GTGAAGGGCCGGATGGGCAGGAAGGAACTGGATCAGCCCGAGTACCACCAGCGGAACCGCAACGAAGTTGACGATCAGCAGCGCCGAGAGGAAGCGCCCGTGCGTCAGCGCCTGCCCGAGGGCAGCCATCGGCACTTGCAGGAAGGTGACATACAGCAGCGCAGCCAGCGCCGGATTGATCCAGGCTTCCAGGGCGGCAGCGGATGGCCCCGCGACGGCGGCCGCCAGCAGGCCGGCAAACACTGCCATGAAATAAATGGCGACCTGATGCTTTTCCAGCGTCGGCCTGGAGATGCGAATCATGCCTGGAAAATGCATTGTGCTACTGCCGGGGTTTGCCGCATTGGCCGCAAAACTGGGCGCCCGCCGGCAGTTCCGCGCCGCAGCCGGAACATTTTGCGGGCGACAGGGAAGCGCCGCATTGCCGGCAGAAGCGCGCATCGCGCGCATTGGCGCTGCCGCACTTGAGGCAGGTGATTGCCGGGCTGCTGTCTGGCGGATAGCCTGGATTACCCCCATAGCCGCCATGCCCGGAACCGCCGTGATGGCCGCCCCGGTAGCCGCCGTGGTGGCCGCCGAGTTTGCCGCCCATCAAATTGCCCAGCATTCGTTCGAAGAATCCCATGGTTTACTCCTTTGCAGTTGATTTAACGATGACAAAAGTTGTCCCTGCTAATTGACGACACCTGCTTACTCGGGATGATTTTGGTTGCCGGGCTTTTGGCTAAGTCGTTTCCAGCCGGGCGGGTGGTGAAGTGCGAGGGTTGCAAAAATCAACCCTCCCGTGACGATCGCCAGCACGTACATCCCGAAAGCGCTGGCCATGCCCACCGCCGCTGTGGCCCAGAGCGTGGCGGCGGTCGTCAATCCCGCAATTCCGCCTTTGCCCTGAAAAATGACCCCCGCTCCGATAAAACCCATGCCGGTGACCACTTGGGCGGCGATACGACCCGCATCATTGGCCGCATGAAAAGATATCAAGCTGAAAGCGCAGGCCCCTATAGAAATCGCCATGTAAGTTCGAATGCCCGCATCGCTGGCATGACGTTCTCTTTCCCAACCGATCAAGCCGCCTATCAGCGCAGCGAGCATCATGCGAGAGGCATAAAGAAATTCAGTTTCGATATCCATTTTTTTCACTTATCTCCTAGCGTTGCGCCGCACCCTGCCCAAATGTTGCACAGCCAAGGTACGCACGCTGCCTATGCCAACATCGGCAAGCAACGAATCGAAACCACATACCGTTACAGTGCTTCGGCAACCGTTACGTCTTTGCCGGCGAGGGCGCAGACTCGGCAGTAAAGTCTTCCTCATCTTCGTCTCTTCGATGTGTCAGTCGATACAGAATCGGCAGTACGAGAAGCGTCAGTGCGGTCGAGGACAGAATGCCGCCGATCACCACGGTCGCCAGCGGACGCTGTACCTCAGCCCCAGTTCCAGTAGCAATCGCCATTGGCACGAAGCCAAACGATGCCACTAGCGCTGTCATCAGTACCGGACGCAGACGCGTCAGCGCCCCCTTGCGAATCGCCTTATCCAGCGACATGCCTTCTTCGCGCAGGCTGCGGATGTAGGAAATCATCACCAGGCCATTGAGCACTGCCACACCAGAGAGCGCGATGAAGCCCACTGCCGCCGAGATCGACATCGGAATATCGCGTAGCCAGAGTGCGACCAAACCGCCCGTCAGCGCAAAGGGGATGCCGCTAAAGACCAGCAGTCCGTCTTTAACGTTGCCAAACATCATGAAGAGCAGCACAAACACGAGCAGCAACGCGACGGGCACCACGACTTGCAGACGCTTAGTAGCCGACAGCAACTGCTCGAATTGCCCGCCCCAGCTTGTCCAATAGCCCGCAGGTATC
>NCGX01000029.1 GCA_002256995.1 Hydrogenophilales bacterium 16-64-40 | reverse complement strand
CAACACCATGGTGGACCAGCTTGGATCGTTCGCGTCGGAAGTGACGCGGGTGGCGCGCGAGGTGGGTACCGAGGGCAAGCTGGGCGGGCAGGCGCAGGTGCCGGGCGTGTCGGGCACATGGAAGGGTTTGACTGACAACGTCAATCTGATGGCCTCGAATCTGACCGATCAGGTACGCGGCATCGCCCGGGTGGTTACGGCGGTCGCCAATGGCGATCTGAAGAAGAAACTGTCCGTCGAGGCCGAAGGGGAAATCGCGGCCTTGACCGATACCATCAATAACCTGATCGATACGCTTGCGATTTTCACTGATCAGGTCACGGGCGTGGCGCGTGAGGTGGGGGTCGAAGGCAAACTGGGCGGCCAGGCCCGGGTTCCAGGTGCCTCAGGCACATGGAAGGATCTTACCGACAACGTTAACCAGCTCGCCGCCAACCTCACCACCCAGGTGCGTGCAATTGCTGAAGTGGCCACTGCAGTGACCAAGGGCGACCTGACCCGCGAGATCGGTGTGGCGGCAGAAGGCGAGGTTGCGATCCTCAAAGACAATATTAATGAAATGATTCGCAACCTCAAGAACACAACCGACAAGAATACTGAACAGGATTGGCTCAAAACCAATTTGGCGCGGTTCACCCGGATGCTGCAGGGCCAACGGGAAATCATGACGGTCTACAAGCTCATCCTGTCGGAACTGGCTCCGCTTGTGGATGCCAGCCATGGCGTGTTCTACGGCATGCAGGAGGGTGAAAATGAAGAAGCGCGCCTGTCTTTGCAGGCAAGCTACGCTTATAAGGAGCAGCGAAATCTGTCGAAACATTTTCGTCTCGGCGAAGGTCTGATCGGCGAATGCGCCCTCGAGGGGGAACGGATTTTGTTGACAAACGTGCCCAGCGATTACGTGCAGATCAATTCCGGTTTGGGACATGCCACACCCTTCAACATCATAGTACTTCCCGTGATGTTCGAAGGGCGCACCAAAGCCGTCATCGAATTGGCGTCCTTCCAGCGTTTCAGTCCAACCCATCTGACGTTCCTTGAACAGCTGACGGAGAGCATCGGCATTGTGCTGAACTCCATCGAGGTCAGTTCCCGTACAGAGACATTGCTGCAGCAATCCCAGAATATGGCCATGGCGTTGCAAGACCAGCAGGAGGAACTGCAGCATACGAATGAGGAACTGGAACAAAAAGCGCGCCTGCTCGCAGATCAGAACACCGCGGTCGAGCGCAAGAATCAGGAAGTCGAAATCGCAAAGCGGTCGCTTGAAGAAAAAGCAGCGCAGTTGTCACTGACCTCGAAATACAAGTCCGAATTCCTGGCGAACATGTCGCATGAGCTGCGTACGCCGCTCAACAGCTTGCTGCTGCTGTCCCAGCAGCTGCGCGACAACCCTGATGAAAACCTGACTGACCGACAGGTCGAATATGCGGCAACAATCTTTGCCTCGGGCAACGATTTGCTCAACCTCATCAACGATATTCTGGATCTGTCCAAAATCGAATCAGGAACGGTGACGGCGGATATTGGTAAGCTGAAACTGGAGGAGTTGCGGAATTTCATTAAACAAACTTTCCGCCATATCGCTGAAGACAAGAAACTGGATTTTGCAGTCGAGATAGAGAATGGGTTGCCGCAGACGATCCTGACCGATGAGCGGCGCGTCAAGCAGATTCTCAAAAACCTGCTGTCCAATGCGTTCAAGTTCACCGCTCAGGGCCAAGTAAGCCTGAAGGTCGGTCGGGCCGTCGAGGGGTGGAACCATGCCAATCCTTCGCTGAATAATGCGGGAATGGTGATTGCGTTTACTGTCACCGATTCCGGAATCGGCATTGCGGCGGACAAGCAGCAGGTGATTTTTGAGGCCTTTCAACAAGCCGATGGCACCACGAGCCGAAAATATGGCGGCACGGGGCTGGGATTGGCGATCAGTCGGGAACTGGCACGTTTGCTGGGCGGCGAAATCGCCGTGTATAGCGTGGAGGGACAAGGCACCGTATTTACCGTATACCTGCCCGACCGTTTTATGGTGTCCACGATAGTCAGCGAATATTTCCCGGAGCCTGATGCGAGCATCCTGCTTCAGCCCGTCGTGACGACGGAACGTAGGACCAAGAAGCGAGCGGCTAAGTCCGATAGCATGTTTGCGCCGACCGTCGCGGTATCGGAAACCATTCACGACGACCGGGACATAATTCAGCCGGGGGATCGCGTGATTCTCATCATCGAAGACGAGCAGCCCGTCGCCGCGATGCTGCAGGAGTTTGCACATGAGCGCGGCTTCAAGACGCTGGTGGCGACGCAAGGACAGGCTGCACTCATGCTGACCAAGGAGTATCGCCCCGATGTCATTACGCTTGACATTCAATTGCCCGGCATGAGCGGATGGGCCATTCTCAACAAACTGAAGCACGAACCGACTACGCGCCACATCCCCGTGCATGTCATTTCGGAGGAAGGCGAAGACGAACGCAGCCGCAAGCTGGGTGCGTTGGCCGGAATTCATAAGCCGGTGGCCAAGGAAGCGCTGGGGCAGTTTTTCGAGCGAATTGAGGCGTTCCTGGCACACAAAGTGAAAAGCGTTTTGCTGGTCGAGGATCAGCCCGTGGAATGCAATCGCATCGTGGAGTTGATCAGCAATCCCGATGTCAATATTTCCACTGTCACGACAGCGGCTGAAGCACTCGCGACGCTAAAACAGTCTCAATTTGATTGTTTGGTGCTCGACCTGGGATTGCAGGACCCGACAGGTTTCGAGGTGATCGAAGAAATCAAGAAGGATCTCAGCCTGCGCACGCTACCGATTATTGTATATACCGCACGAGACCTTACCCGGGAGGAAGAAGCCCGGCTCAAAAAAGCGGTCAAGTCCGTCATTGTCAAAGAGGTCCATTCCCTCGATCGTCTGCTGGACGAGGTGACTTTGTTCCTGCATCAGGTCGAGGGTGACCTTCCTGAATTCAAACGAAAAATTCTCGAGCAGGTACGCAAAACCGATCCGATTCTGGCTGACAAAAACGTATTGATCGTGGATGATGACGTGCGCAATATTTTCTCGCTTACCGCTGTTCTGGAGCGGCATCGAATGCAAGTGTTGTCCGCCGAAAATGGAAAAAGCGCAATTAGCCTTTTGAAAAAGAACCCAGGGATCGACATCGTCTTAATGGACGTCATGATGCCGGAGATGGATGGATATGAAACCATGCGTGCCGTACGCAAACTGGCCAAATTCAAGACCTTGCCGATCATTTCGCTGACCGCTAAAGCCATGAAGGGTGATCGTGAAAAATGTATTGAGGCCGGCGCGTCTGACTACATCACCAAGCCAGTCAATACCGAGCAATTGCTGACCCTGCTGCGTGTATGGCTCCATCGGTGACCAGTCTGGCCGCGGGACCACTTCGAGAGCAATGTACGGAATGGCTACATGAACGGAGCTAGAAAGATGTAGCCAATGAATGTCGGGAATAGAGCGGGGACCGGAGGGTAGAGTGGGAAAAATGGGATCAGAAGGAAAGAAAGCCAACATCCTGGTGGTCGATGACAACCCCGGCAAACGCCTCGCGTTAGTGTCCGTGCTGGAATCCTTGAACCAGAATTGCGTCACCGCGGAATCCGGCCTCGATGCGTTGCGGTGCCTCCTTGGCCAGGAGTTCGCGGTAATTCTGCTCGATGTTCAGATGCCGGACATGGACGGCTTTGAAACAGCGCGGCTGATTCGGAGTCGTCAGCGGTCCGAGTGCACACCGATCATTTTCGTCACAGCCTACGTACGCGGTGAAATGGATATGCTGGAAGCCTATTCGCTGGGAGCCGTGGATTTCATTTTTACGCCGATTATTCCGGAAATTCTGCGGGCAAAAGTCTCGGTATTCGTCGAGCTATCCCAGCAAATTCAGGCGATCAAACAACACGAAGAGCAGTTGGAACGCCTGGTGGAACTCCGCACTGCCGCCCTCACGGCAGAGATCGCTGAACGCAAGCAAGCGGAAGTGTCGATTCGCAAGCTCTCAAGCGCAATGGAAAAAGTCGCTGATGCGATTTTCATTACCGACGCCGACGGGGTGATCGAATACGTCAATTCTGCGTTTGTGGTCGTTACTGGGTATGAGCGCGATGAAGCCATCGGGAAGTCGCCTCGGATCATTAAATCCGGCAGTCACGACGAAAAATTTTACGCACAGATATGGGAAGCCTTGCTTCGCGGAGAGGTGTATCGCAACGTTATTGTCAACCGGAGGAAAGACGGGCAGCTGTACCATGAAGCGGTCACCATCACTCCGCTGACGGATCAGCAGGGCAAAGTCACGAATTTCATCTCCTCCGGCAAGGATATGAGCGAAAGCATCCAGGCCCAGGAACGCCTCCATCATTTGGCTCACCACGATGCCCTGACCGGTCTGCCCAATCGTGTCTTGTTCGTGGAGCGCCTGAAGCACGCGCTGCAACGCGCCAACCATCGCAAGCGTGCCGTGGCGGTCATGTTTCTTGACATGGATCGCTTCAAAATGGTCAACGACACGCTGGGCCATGAGGCGGGTGACCAGCTGTTGCAGGCAATGGCCGCGCGCCTGCTCGCATGTGTGCGCGAGGGGGATACCATCGCGCGTTTTGGTGGCGATGAATTTGCAGGTTTGCTGAACGACGTCGCGTCACCCGAGGATGTTGCCCCCATCGTCCAAAAATTCGTTGAGGCCCTGGCACCGACATTCCTGATTGACGGACATGAACTGTTCGTCGGCGGAAGCATCGGGATCAGTCTGTATCCGGAAGACGGTACCGATCCCCAAAGCCTGATGAAGAATGCCGATACTGCGATGTACAGTGCAAAGCAGCGGGGCGGCAACAGCAGCGAGTTTTACTATGCTGGAATGAACGAGAACGCATTGGCCAGACTGGATGTTGAAACCGGATTGCGTCACGCACTCGGCCGACAGGAATTCATCCTGCATTACCAACCACAGGTCGATTTGAAGCACGGAGAGGTAGTCGGTTTAGAGGCTCTGCTTCGCTGGGAGCGCGCCGAATCAGATATGGTTTCACCGCTGGAATTCATTCCGATTTTGGAGGAAACCGGGCTAATCGTAGCCGTGGGCGAATGGATGCTGCGCACCGCTTGCGTGCAGCATCGTGCCTGGCAGGCGGCGGGGCTGCCGCCCCTTCGGATGGCAGTGAATATTTCCAGTCGGCAGTTCGAGGCCGACGACCTGACGGAGATCTTACGGCGCAGCATACAAGATGCCGACATGTCGGCAGAGTTTCTGGAACTCGAAATTACAGAAAGTGTCCTCATGAAAAATGTGGATCAGGGTATTGCTGCATTGCATGCCTTGAGCACAATGGGCATACGATTTGCGATCGATGATTTTGGCACCGGTTATTCATCACTGACCTATCTGAAACGGTTTCCGATCGATATTCTGAAGATCGACAAGACGTTTGTGCGCGAGATCACCGAGAATGCGGATGATGCGGCGATCGTCAAGGCTATTATCATGATGGCGCACAGTCTGGGCATCCATGTGCTCGCTGAAGGGGTGGAAACGCGGGAACAAGCGGAATTCCTGCGCCAACAGGGATGTGACCTTGCCCAAGGGCATTACTTTAGCCCACCCTTGTCGGGTAAAGAGATCGAGCGGCTCCTTATTGAAAACCATTCACTTGGTTCTCACAGCTTTGGAAAGCACACTTGAGCATTGACGTCTCCCGGAAACGCCATGACAACCCATCGTCGCAGTGGTGCGTCGATACTGTCTTCCGGCTGGGTCTATGCGCCCCAGCGCCTCAGGCTCGATTTGAGCCGGCCCTACCTGGAATCCAAAAATAATCAATAATCGGTAGGCAGGGTGGGGGCGGTTGCATCCAGCCCTCTCCGCAAATGCATACTAACAGGTTGATTTATAATCATAAAAGTACGTCGGCTGTCACACAAGGTAGTGGTCAAAACATGGAGTCTGGATATGCTGCGTATCCCGTCATCCCGTCACACCTGCCGTTGTGCTCTGGTTTCCGCATTGTCGTTGCTTAACGCCTACGCCTAGCATTCTGCGGCCGTACCGAGTTCTGCCATTCGCTGTTCACCCGAGATAAGAAAGTAGCGCTACAGAAAGACTGGTTTCTGTCGTTATAAACAGATCGAATCTGGCTGATGCCCTGAGCGTCATCCCGACCGTCACAGCGTCACATCAAGCTCATGAATGCCGCATTTTTGGCGGTCATCCAGTTGCCCTTACGAGACTCATAACGACCACTGGCAAATCACTTTCGCTGCGTAAGGCGCGCTACCGCACAGAAAAGAACATTGAATGTTGGTATTTTCACTTAAATGAAATTCTATTACATGAACAATGAAGAGGCACTATGCAAAAGTTTAGACTAGCACCATTGGCACTACTCGTGTTGAGCTACAGTGTCTTTGCGCAGCAAATTCCGAGCGCAGGCAGTCAGTTGCAGCAGATCCCGCCAACGCCCGCACCCGGACAACCCGCCCCAAAACTCAGCATCGAGCCAAGCAGTGTGGCTGCGAGCCCTGTGGCTGACACGGTCAAAATAACGGTGAACCGTTTGAGCGTCACGGGTGCGCGCGTCTATAGCGAAGCAGAACTGCTCGCCTTCACTGGTTTCGTGCCGGGGAGCACGCTGACGTTAACCGAACTGCGCGGCATGGCAGCAAAAATTGCCGACCACTATCATCGCAATGGCTACTTCGTGGCGCAGGCTTACCTGCCGGCCCAGGACATCGAGAATGGCGCCGTCACCATCGCCGTCATCGAAGGTCACTATGGCAAGGTCATCCTGCAAAACCAGTCCAGTTTGTCCGATGATGTGGCAAACCACATTCTGAATGGGCTCAACAGCGGCGACATCATCGCTTCCGCGCCGCTCGAAAGCCGGCTGTTGTTGCTCTCCGACCTGCCCGGCGTCAGCGTCAAATCAACGCTCGTTCCCGGCACCGCCCCTGGCACTTCCGACCTGATTGTCGAGCTTCATCCCGGCAAGACGATTTCCGGAAGTGTCGATGCCGACAATGCCGGCAGCCGATACACCGGCGAGTATCGCGTCGGGGCAACCGTCAATCTCAATAACCTGGCGGGTCTCGGCGACGTCGCTTCGTTGCGCGTACTGACTTCCGGTTCGGGCTTGACCTACGCCCGCATTTCTTACCAGGTGCCATTCGGCAGAGCGGTCGCCGGCGTCGCCTACAGTTACCTGACCTATTCGCTCGGGCGCGAGTTCGAATACTTGGACGCCAACGGCACCGCGGAAGTCGCCACGCTCTACGGCGGCTACGCTCTGATCCGCTCACGCAACACGAATCTTTCGGCCCATCTCGCCCTGGATGCCAAGACCTTTCAGGACAGGATCGACGCCTTCTCGTCGGTGACTGACAAGAAAGTGAATGCCTTGACTGCAAGCTTGATCGGCGACCATCGGGACAGTTTTGCCGGCGGTGGTGTAAGCGCCTTTTCCCTGGCCTGGACCACGGGCGATCTGGACATCGAAACGCCCGATGCGCGCGCTTACGACGCAGCAACTGCGCAAACCAATGGCCATTACAACAAGCTGGGTTTCAATGCGATGCGCTTGCAAAATGTGACTCAGGTGGTTTCCCTGTACGGCGCCATCAGCGGGCAATTCGCCTCGAAAAATCTGGACGTGTCGGAAAAAATGTCACTGGGTGGCATGTATGGCGTGCGCGCCTATCCGGTCGGCGAAGCGTCCGCAGACGAGGGTTACTTGATGACCCTGGAAGCGAGGCTCTTGCTGCCAAAGTACTCGCAACAAATGCCAGGCCAGATGCACCTGATCGCATTTGCCGATAGCGGCACCGTAAGGATCAACAAAGATCCGTGGGATAGAAGTCTTGATAATCGCCGCACCTTAAGCGGTGCTGGCCTCGGGCTCAGCTGGATCGATCCAGGCAACTTTGCTGTGCGAACCTATTACGCCCGCAAGATCGGCAACGAACCCGCGATATCGGCCCCCGATAAGTCAGGCCGTTTCTGGATTCAAGCAGTGAAATATTTCTAAGCAGGACTGTGCCGGAAAGATATCGGCTTGCACCGCGCGAACAAGACAACGGAGTAACGAAATGAACCATATTTACCGATCGATCTGGAACGATAAGACCGGCACCTTTGCCGCCGTTTCTGAAACTGCCAAGGCTGCCGGCAAAAAAGCCACAGCCGGTACCAGCACCGGGGGTCATACCGTCGTCCTGTACCTGAAAGCGACTTTGGTCGCGGTGATGCTGGCATTCGGCGCCAACGCCTTTGCGCAGCCGGTGGGGGGCGTCGTGGTCAATGGTGGCGCCACGATTCAAAATAGCGCGGGCAACACCACCATCAATCAGTCGACACAGAATGCCGTCATCAACTGGCAGAGTTTTGACATCGAGGCGGGCCAGGTCGTCCAGTTCGTGCAACCGAACACAAGCTCTGTAACCCTCAACCGGGTCGTCGGTGGCGATCCGTCCAGCATCCTCGGCACGCTCTCCGCCAACGGCAAGGTCTTTTTGATCAATCCGAACGGCATCCTGTTTGCCAAGGGTGCTTCGGTCAATGTGGGCGGGCTGGTGGCTTCCACCTTGAATATCACCGACAGTGACTTCATGGCCGGCAACTACCGTTTCTCTGGCAACGGCAGCGGAACAGTCAAGAACGAGGGTAGCATCTCTGCCAATGGCGGCTATGTTGCGATGCTGGGCGCGAATGTCAGCAACCAGGGTGTGATTGCCGCCAACCTGGGTACGGTAGTCCTTGCCGCAGGCGAGGCCATCACGCTTGATGTGGCGGGCGACGGGCTGCTGAACGTCACCGTGAACAAGGGCGCAGTCGATGCCCTGATTGAAAACGGTGGTCTGATCCGAGCCGACGGCGGCAAGGTTTTGCTGACCGCGAGCGTGGCCGGCGATCTGCTGAAGACGGTGGTCAACAACACCGGCGTCATCGAGGCGCAAACGCTCGGCAACCGCAGCGGCACCATCATGCTGCTGGCCGACATGCAAAGCGGAACCGTCAATGTCGGCGGAAAATTGGATGCCAGCGCGCCCAACGGCGGCGATGGCGGCTTCGTTGAAACCTCCGCTGCTCACGTCAAGGTTTTGTCTGGCGCGCGGGTAACTACGCTGGCATCTGCTGGCACGACGGGTACCTGGTTGATTGACCCGCAGGACTACGTCATTGGAAGTGGCACGGGAGACAATATTACCGGCGCAGATCTGTCTGCCAATTTGGGCTTGGGCAATGTAAACATCGTCACTGATTTGCCCGGCACGGACATGGGCGACATCACTGTGAACGAATCCGTGGCATGGACAGCAGCTACTACACTGACGCTCAACGCCATGAATGACATCAACATCAATGCCTATATCGAGACCACCAACGGCAGCATCGTTATGAATGCGGCGCGCGACGTCAATATAGATGCCTATGTCACAGCGACCAACGGCAACATCTCGGTATGCTGTGGCCGCGACATCAACGTGAACGCGGCCGTCACCACCACGAGCGGCAGCATTTTGCTGGGCGCCGGACGCGACTTGTATGTGAACCAGTTTTCGACGGGCGGCGCCATCACAGCAACCGACGGCAACATCAGCATGTGTGCAGCCGAAGATATTTACGTCAACGGTGCCATTACGGTCACCAATGGTACGGAGATTCCGGCATTAAGCTTGGGCCTGCCGCGCGGACTGACCATGAGTGCCGGCTATGGCGCGGGCGCTCCCGGCATCGGCGGCACCCTGGTCATTGCAGCAGCCTCTCCCAAAATCACCGTCACGAACGCTCCGGCGGTCATTAACTACAATCCGGTCTCGTACGCCGCGCCCACCGATTACTCAAGCAACTTCACGTTGACGTCGGGTGCCACCCTGACACAATACATGTATGTGTTTGCCAGCGTTGCCGATAAGACCTTCGACGGCACGACTACCGCGACACTCACTGGGCTAAAGGGAAGTCCGCTGGGCGTGAGCTTGCTAACGTTAGGCACCAGCACGGCCATGTTCGAGACTGCCGCTGTCGGCGTCAACAAAGTCGTCAACTACACGGGCTATACCCTGGGTGGGACGGACGCCTATAAATACGCGCTGGCGGTCCCGTGTTGCGGGCCTGCGGTGGCGAAAACCACGGGCAACATCATCGCCGCAGTGACGCCACCGGTTGATCAGTCGCTACGGGAGCCGCTACCGGAGACGCTACCGGAGGCGCAGGAGACGCTACGGAAGACGCTACCGGAGGTTCTGACACCGCTTACTCCTTTCCCCTCGTCATATATGCCCCCCGTCATTCCCCTGACGGTGGTTTCGGCCGAGTTGCCGACCGTCGCGGTAGTCGAGGAAACGCCTGTAGCGCCGGTCGAGGAAGTTTCTCCGGTGCCACCACCGGTGGAGGAAGTGCCGCCGGCTGAGGTGCCTTATGTTGCCCCCAAGCGTGCGCCGAAACAGGACCGCGGCTAAGCGCCGCATGGCGCCGACATGACTATTCATCCCTTGGCGCCGCCGCAGGATACAAAGCGCGCAAGCCACGCCGACACGACCATGCCTGTCGTCGCCAGGCTGCTGGTGTTTGGCGTGCTGGCCGCAGGGCTGGTCAATCAGCCCGGATTGGCCGAGGGTCATACGATGAATAGGGCGCAGCGTGCGAACTTCGCCCAGGAACGTGCATCGCCGGACGCTCGCCATGTCGCTGACTGGATTGTCGATTCTCGCGACAACGGCAGGCTGCCTTTCCTTGTTGTCGACAAGAAGAATGCCAAGGTGTTTGTTTTTGACGCCGCAGGGCAGCTCCGGGGCGCGGCATCCGCGCTGCTCGGCATGGCTTATGGTGACGATTCCACGCCAGGTATCGGCCAACGCAAGCTGGCCAACATTCCCGCTGATGAAAGGACCACGCCTGCGGGGCGTTTTGTAGGCCACCTGGGGCGCAATCTCAACGGTACCGGGATTCTGTGGGTGGATTATGATGCGGCGTTTTCCCTGCATCGGGTCGTTACCAGCAACCCGAAGCAACAGCGGGCGCAGCGACTGGCGTCACCTAGCGTTGCCGACAACCGTATTTCCTCGGGCTGTATCAACGTGCCGCCCAAGTTCTATGAACAGGTCCAGACAACTTTTAAAAATACAAGCGGCATCATCTACGTGCTGCCAGAGACCCGCTCAATCAGCGCGACGTTTGGCTCTTATAATGTCGGCGAGCATGTGCAGCATTCGGCGCTGCCTCCGCCGGTACAAATACAAGGCAAGGCATTACCGAGCAGCATCATCAAGCTGCGTTAATTTGGGGCGAGGGGGGCGACATCGGGTGTAACAGTGCCTGAATCCACGGGGGCGGGGGCAGTCCCACCCGCTCCGCAGTTACCCCTCGCCGCCCATCGAGCTTAAGCCCTACTTCCAGCGGGCTTGAAAATTCCCCTCATCACATCAAAATAAAGCCAGTGATTCAGGCTTATTCGGGCTATGGCAACCAAGCGAGAAAGCAGTACCCTACTGGAACCGTCTGTGGCCAAAGTGAAGCCGCCGCCCTTGTACAAGGTGCTGCTGCTGAACGACGACTACACCCCGATGGAATTCGTGGTGCATGTGCTCAAGAAGTTTTTTGGCATCGACGAAGAACGGGCGACACAAATCATGCTCAAAGTCCATACTGAGGGTGTAGGCGTGTGCGGGGTGTATCCCAGGGATATCGCCAACACCAAGGTCGAGCAGGTTATGGATTTCGCGCGGCAGCATCAGCATCCGCTGCAATGTACGATGGAGGAAACTTAAATGATTGCCCAGGAACTCGAAGTTACGCTGCACATGGCATTCATGGATGCACGGCAGAAGCGCCACGAATTCATTTCGGTGGAGCATCTATTGATGGCCATGCTGGACAACCCGTCCGCAGTGGAGGTGTTGCGCGCGTGCGGTGCCAATATCGAACTCATGCGCGAACAGCTTGACGCGTTTATCGAGGAGCACACGCCCAGGGTGGTGGGCGAGGGCGAGGTCGATACCCAGCCCACGCTCGGTTTCCAGCGCGTGATCCAGCGTGCCATCCTGCATGTGCAGTCGTCCGGCAAGAAGGAAGTGACCGGCGCCAACGTGCTGGTGGCGGTATTCGGCGAAAAGGATTCGCACGCGGTGTATTTCCTCACCCAGCAGGGGGTGACGCGGCTCGATATCGTCAATTTCATCTCCCACGGCATCACCAAAACCCCGCAGGGCGAACCGTTGCCGCGCGCGGACGAGCCCAGCGAGCCCAATGCCGACGCGCCCTCCGCTTCGCCGCTCGACAGCTTTGCGCAGAATCTGAATACCCAGGCACTGGCCGGCAAGATCGACCCCCTGATCGGGCGCGATCAGGAACTCGTGCGCGTGATCCAGACCCTGTGTCGTCGGCGCAAGAACAATCCCCTGCTGGTGGGCGAGGCGGGCGTGGGCAAGACCGCCATTGCCGAAGGCCTGGCGCGCCGCATCATCGAAGGCTCGGTGCCGGACATCCTGGCGCAAAGCACGGTCTATGCGCTGGACATGGGCGCCTTGTTGGCCGGCACCAAATACCGCGGCGATTTCGAGCAGCGCCTGAAGGGCGTGCTAAAACAGTTGTCCGACAACCCCAGGGCGATCCTGTTCATCGACGAGATCCACACTCTGGTCGGTGCCGGTGCGGCGTCGGGCGGCACGCTCGATGCATCCAACCTGCTGAAGCCGGCGCTGTCGTCGGGCAATCTGCGCTGCATCGGTGCGACCACGTACACGGAATATCGTGGCATTTTCGAGAAAGATCACGCCTTATCGCGGCGTTTCCAGAAGATCGATGTGCCCGAGCCCTCGGTCGACGAAACCGTGGAGATCCTGCGCGGCCTGAAGTCGCGTTTCGAAGACCATCACGGCGTCAAGTACACGGCAGCCGCGCTGACCACGGCGGCGCAGCTGTCGGCGCGCTATATCAACGACCGCCATCTGCCGGACAAGGCGATCGACGTCATCGACGAGGCGGGCGCGGCGCAGCGCATTTTGCCGAAATCCAAGCAGAAGCGGACCATCACGCCGCGCGAGATTGAGGAGATCATCGCCAAGATCGCGCGCATTCCGCCCAAGACCGTGTCGTCCGACGACAGGAGTTCGCTGAAGACGCTGGATCGCGACCTGAAGGCGGTGGTGTTCGGCCAGGATGTCGCCATCGATGCGCTGGCCACCGCGATCAAGATGTCGCGCAGCGGCCTCGGCAATCCGCAGAAACCGATCGGCAATTTCCTGTTCTCCGGCCCCACCGGGGTCGGCAAGACCGAGGTCGCGCGCCAGCTGGCCTATGTGCTTGGGGTCGAGCTGATCCGCTTCGACATGTCGGAATACATGGAGCGTCATGCGGTGTCGCGGCTGATCGGCGCACCGCCCGGTTATGTGGGATTCGACCAGGGCGGTTTGTTGACAGAGGCTATCAATAAACACCCCTATGCGGTTGTTTTGCTTGATGAAGTAGAAAAGGCTCATCCGGATATTTTCAACGTGCTGCTGCAGGTGATGGACCACGGCACGCTGACCGACACCAACGGGCGCAAGGCCGATTTCCGCAACGTGGTGCTGGTCATGACGACCAATGCCGGGGCGGAAATGCTCAACCGGGCGAGCATCGGCTTTTCCAACTCCCGCGAAAGCGGCGACGAGATGGCCGAGATCAAGCGCATGTTCACCCCGGAATTCCGCAACCGGCTGGACGCGATCATTCCCTTTGCGCCGCTGACCGAGCCGGTCATCCTGCAGGTGGTCGACAAATTCCTGATGCAGTTGGAAGAGCAGTTGCATGAGAAGAAGGTCGAGGCGGTGTTTACCGACGCGCTGAAAGCCTATCTGGCCAAGCATGGTTTCGATCCGCTGATGGGCGCGCGGCCGATGGCGCGCCTGATCCAGGACACCATCCGCAAGGCGCTGGCCGACGAGCTGCTGTTCGGCAAACTGGCACGCGGCGGGCGGGTGACCGTCGATATCGACGCCAACGAAAAGGTCTGCCTCGAGTTTGAAGAGGCGGTTCCAGCGTAATGCCGTAAAGATTTTGCGTGGGTGGTCGTTAAGCGAACAAGCAGCAAGCGTGTATTTCAGCGATTAATCCTGCTTCCGGCTTCATGTTGATATGCATGCCGGGAAATGGGGAATACCGCGCTTGTGGCACATTCGTTTAGACGGAAGGAATAACAATGAAGCTCCACCACGCAGCACATCTTGCCGTTATCACACTGATCACCCTATTGCCTGTCAGCACCCATGCGGCTCAAAACGCCGTCTCCAATGATGACTTGGCGAAAGCGGGCGAGCGCATCCGCCAGACCGGCGCCCAGTTGCAAGAAGACCTCAAGAAAGCGCGAGCCCGCATGGAAGCGCAGAAGGCGCAACAGGAAGCAGAACGCAAGCGAGAGGCCGAGCGGGCGCGCCAGCAGGCGATCAAGGCGGCAGCCGAGCAGCGGCAGGCCCAGGAAACCCGGCAGCGGCAGGCCCGGGAAGCCGCCCAGGCGCAGGCTCGTCAGGACGCCGCGAAACGGGCGGAGCAGGCGGCGCGTGATCGTCAGGTGGCCCTGGCGATGCAGCGCGTGAAGGATGAAGAGGCCGCCCGGAAAAGGGCTGCTATCGCCTTGAAGGAAGCTCGTCAATCGGTCGGTCCCCGGGGCATGGCTGATGCCGCGCCGAGGGAAACTGCGAAGGAAAGAGCGGCCCGGGCGCTGAGAGAAGCCCGGCAATCTGCCGGCCCGCGAGGAATGGCTGACGATGGCCTGTAAGCCTTGAAGGGCTGAACTGCGCCCGGCAATCGGGCGCAGGCAAGGAAGTCAACTGCAAGCCTAGGCTGCCGGCCCGTCATGGCGGGCGCCTTCTGACTTGCTCAATGTGGCTGAATCCCGCACCATACGGCACTCATCCTGCTAACTGGAGTGCATATGAAACCCTGCCATGCGACGTTTATTGCCCTGACCGCTCTTGCCGTGCTGTTGTCCGGCTGTGAAAAACCCGCCACTGATGCGACCGTCCCCGCCGTGAAAAGCGAAACCGTGGCGACGGTGGGGGGAGACAAGATCACCGAAGCCGAGTTGAACGTGGCGGTTTCCGGTCTGGGTGAACTGGACGCGACGCAGGCAGCCGAGGCCAAACCCCGCGTGTTGCAGGCCCTGATCGATCAGCGTCTGGTGGCGCAGGCCGCCAAAACCGCAGGGCTGGACAAGGAACCCGAGGTTGGATTTGCGATGGCGCAGGCCAGCCGCCAGGTATTGGCGGAGGCTTATGCGGAGCGCAGCTTCAAGGATGTTGCGAAACCCACCGAAGCCGAGATCGCCGACTATTACAGCCAGCATCCCGAGCTTTTCGCCCAGCGGCGGATTTACCGCATCCAGGAACTCGAACTGAAGCTGGATCCTTCGCGCATGGCCGAAGTCGAGGCCAAGCTCAAGGGCAGCCATTCCATGGGCGATTTCGTCAACTGGATCAAGGAGCAGGGCATTGAGGCCAAGACCGCCATGGCGGTCAAGCCGGCCGAGCAGATCCCAGCGCCTATGCTGGCCCGCCTCAGCCAGATGAAGGACGGCCAGGTGACGATTTTGCCGGGTCGCCCCGGGCATGTGCTGGTGCAGCAGTTGCAGGAAAGCCAGTTGCAGCCTGCTTCGCTGGAACAGGCGCATGACGCCATCGAGCGTGCCATGGTGGTCGAGAAACGCAAGGAAATGATGGCGGCGGATCTGAAAAAGCTGCGCGAGGCTGCCAAGGTCGAGTATGCCGCTGGCTACGCGCCCCCTGTCGAAGCTAAAGCCGAAGCCGACAAGGCAGCCGACGGCACCGTCGAGAGCGACAAAGCCGAAGAAGAAAAACCTGCCAACTAATCCCTCCTATGATTCTAGTGACAGGCGGCGCTGGTTTCATCGGCGCCAATTTCGTTCTGGATTGGCTGGCGTCGAGCGATGAGGCCGTCGTCAACCTCGACAAGCTGACCTACGCGGGCAATCTGGAGAATTTGAAATCCTTGCGCGGCGACGCGCGGCATGTGTTCGTGCAGGGTGACATCGGCGACCCGGCAGCGGTCGATATGCTGCTGCAGCGGTATCGCCCCCGTGCAGTCATCAATTTTGCCGCGGAAAGCCACGTCGATCGCTCGATCCAGGGTCCCGCCGAGTTCATCGAGACCAACGTGGTCGGCACCTTCAAGCTGCTGGAATCGGTACGCGCACATTGGTCGCAGCTGCCGGCAGGCGAGCAGGCGGCGTTCCGCTTCCTGCACGTGTCGACCGACGAGGTGTACGGCTCGCTCGGCCCGTCCGATCCAGCCTTTTCCGAAACCACGCCGTACGCGCCGAACAGCCCGTATTCGGCGTCGAAGGCCGCCTCCGACCATCTGGTGCGCGCCTATCACCACACCTACGGCCTGCCGGTGCTGACCACCAACTGCTCGAACAATTACGGGCCGCTGCAGTTTCCCGAGAAGCTCGTGCCGCTGGTCATCCACAACGCGCTGGCGGGCAAGCCGCTGCCGATTTATGGCGACGGCAGCAATGTCCGCGACTGGCTGTACGTCAGCGACCATTGCAGCGCAATCCGGCGGGTGCTGGAAGCCGGGCGGGCGGGGGAGACCTACAACATCGGCGGTTGCAACGAGAAGACCAATCTCGAGGTGGTGAAGACGCTGTGCGCCATTCTCGACGAGCTGCACCCCGGCTCGCCGGTGACGCCGCACGCCAGCCTGATGCGCTTCGTCAAGGATCGGCCCGGCCACGACCAGCGCTATGCGATCGACGCCCGCAAGATCGAGCGTGAACTCGGCTGGACGCCTGCCGAAACCTTCGACAGCGGAATCAGGAAGACGGTGGCGTGGTATCTGGCCAACCAGGACTGGGTGGCCCATGTGACCAGCGGCGAATACCGCAACTGGGTTTCGGAGAATTACGCAGCGCGCTAGACATGACTACACGCAAGGGCATCATCCTCGCCGGCGGCTCCGGCACCCGGCTCTATCCCATCACCCAGGTGGTCTCCAAGCAACTGCTGCCGGTGTACGACAAGCCCATGGTGTATTACCCGCTGACCACGCTGATGCTGGCGGGGATCCGCGACATCCTGCTGATTTCAACGCCGCAGGACACGCCGCGCTTCGAGCAGCTACTGGGCGACGGCGCGCAGTGGGGACTCAACATCCAGTATGCGGTGCAGGATGCGCCCGAGGGACTGGCACAGGCCTTCCTGATCGGCAGCGATTTCATCGGCACCGACCCCTGCGCGCTGGTGCTGGGCGACAACATTTTCTACGGCCACGAACTGGCGCAGGACATGCGGGCGGCCGGGCAGCGTACACACGGCGCCACCGTGTTTGCCTACCCGGTGCATGATCCCGAGCGTTACGGCGTGGTCGAGTTCGACGCCGCCGGCCACGCGGTCAGCCTGGAGGAAAAACCCGCCAAACCGAAATCGCGTTACGCCGTCACCGGTCTGTATTTCTACGACAACCGGGTGGTCGACATCGCGCGTGCCTTGCAACCGTCGCCGCGCGGCGAACTGGAGATCACCGACGTCAACCGCCAGTACCTCGACTGGGGCGACCTCGACGTGCAGGTGATGGGACGCGGCCAGGCCTGGCTCGACACCGGCACCCACGACTCGCTGATCGAGGCGGCGCTCTACATCCAGACCATCGAGAAACGCCAGGGCCTGAAAATCGCCTGTCCGGAAGAAATCGCCTACCGCCAGGGCTTCATCGACGCCGCGCAACTGCAGGCGCTGGCGCAGCCGCTGATGAAAAACGGCTACGGGCTTTATCTGATGGACGTTTTGAACGATCGGGTGTTCTGATGCAGGTGATCAATACCCAGCACCCCGAGGTGCTGCTGCTGCGTCCCAAGGTGTTCGGCGATGCGCGCGGCTTTTTTTTCGAGAGCTACAACCGGGAGGCCTTTGCCCGGATCGGCATTACCGCCGAGTTCGTGCAGGACAACCATTCGCGTTCCGCAAAGGGCGTGCTGCGCGGCCTGCATTATCAGATCAGCCAGCCGCAGGGCAAGCTGGTGCGCGTGACGGCAGGCGAGGTGTTCGACGTGGCGGTGGACCTGCGCCGCAGCTCGCCGCATTTCGGCCGCGTCGCCTCTTTTCGCCTGTCGGCGGAATCGCACGACATGGCATGGATTCCGCCGGGGTTTGCCCACGGCTTTCAGGTGCTGTCGGAACACGCCGAGTTTCTCTACAAGACCACCGACTACTACGCGCCCGAATTCGAGCGCTGCCTGCGGTGGAACGACCCGGCGCTGGCCATCGACTGGCCGCTGGACGGCGCGCCGCTGCTGTCCGCCAAGGACCAGGCCGGCCTGCCGCTCGCCGAGTGCGAGGTGTTCGCGTGAGGATTCTGCTGACCGGCGTCAACGGCCAGGTGGGTTGGGAGCTGCAGCGCACGCTGGCGCCGCTGGGCGAGGTGATTGCGGCCGACCGCAGCCGCCTCGATCTGGCCGACACCGCAGGCATCCGTCGCGCGGTGGATGCGATCGCGCCGGACCTGATCGTCAATCCGGCCGCCTACACCGCGGTCGACAAGGCCGAGACCGAGCCCGACCTGGCGCACGCCATCAACGCGGCCGCGCCGGGCGAATTGGCGCTGGCTGCGGCGGCGCGCGGCATTCCGCTGGTACACTTTTCCACCGACTACGTGTTCGACGGCAAGCAGTCCGTTGCCTATACGGAAGCGGACGCGCCGAATCCGCTCGGCGTGTACGGCGCGACCAAGCTGGCAGGGGAGCGGGCGGTTGCGCGCGCCGGCGCGCCGCACCTGATCCTGCGCGCCAGCTGGGTATACAGCCTGCGCGGGCGCAATTTCCTGCTCACCATGCAGCGGCTGCTGCGCGAGCGCGAAACGCTCGCCGTGGTTGACGACCAGTTCGGCGCGCCGACCTGGTCGCGCCTGATCGCCGAGGCGACGGCGCTGGTGGTTGCGCGCTGGCTGGAGCGGCTGGAGCCAACGGCAACGTCCGGGATCTATCACCTGAGCTGCGGCGGACGCACCAGCTGGCACGGCTTCACCGCGGCAATTCGGGCGCAGCTGGCCGACACGGACGCGGAACTGGCCCGCCTGACCGCGATCCCGACCAGTGGTTATCCCACGCCGGCGGCGCGTCCGGCCAACTCGCAGCTGGACTGCGACAAGCTGGCGGAAACGTTCGGCGTGCGCCTGCCCGACTGGGAAACCGCACTGGCCCTGTGTCTGAACCAGGATTTTCAGCAATCAACCCAATGAAGTTGTTAAGAGGACGCACGATATGACCATCATTCACCCCGTCATTCTTTCCGGTGGCTCGGGCACCCGCCTGTGGCCCTTGTCGCGCGCGGCGCTGCCCAAGCAGCTGTTGCCGCTTGCCAGCGACCACAGCCTGCTGCAGGACACCGTCAGCCGCTTGTCAGGGATGCCGGAAATGGCCGCGCCGCTGATGGTGTGCAACGTCGAGCACCGTTTCATGATTGCCGAGCAGATGCGCCAGATCGACATCCAGCCGCGCGCGATCGTGCTGGAACCGGAGGGCCGCAATACCGCGCCGGCGATTGCCGTGGCCGCGCTGATGCTGTCGCGCGACGAACCCGACGCGCTGATGCTGGTGTTGCCCGCCGACCACCTGATCGGCGATGTGGCGGCGTTTCATGCGGCCATCCTCACGGCGGCGCAGGCAGCGCAGAACGGCCACCTCGCCACCTTCGGCATCGTTGCCGCCACCCCTGAAACCGGCTACGGCTACATCCGCCGGGGCGCGCCGCTGGCGGATACCGCCGGCGTGCACCAGGTGGCAGCCTTCGTCGAGAAGCCTGATCTGGCCACCGCGCAGCAGTATGTCGACGCCGGCGACTATTTCTGGAATAGCGGCATGTTCCTGTTCCGCGCAGCGGACTTTCTCGACGAGCTACAAGCGCTGCGCCCGGACATTCTGGATGCCAGCCGCGCCGCGCTCGATGCGGCCAAACCCGATCTCGATTTCGTGCGGCTGGACCCGGCGGCATTCGAGGCCTGCCCGTCCGAGTCGGTCGACTATGCGGTGATGGAGCACACCCGCCGCGCCGCGGTGGTGCCGGCCGACATCGCCTGGAACGACATCGGTGCCTGGACCGCCTTGTGGGACGTGGCGGTGAAGGACGGGCAGGGCAATGCCACGCGCGGCGACGTCATGCTGGAAAATGCCCAGAACAACTTCGTCCGGGCCGAAACCCGCATGGTGGCGATGCTCGGCGTGTCCGACCTGGTGGTGGTGGAAACCGCCGACGTGGTGCTGGTCGCGCACAAGGACCAGGTGCAGGATGTGAAGAAACTGGTCGATCGGCTCAAGACCGAAAAGCGCTGCGAGCACCTGGTCCACAAGCAGGTCTATCGCCCGTGGGGCTGGTACGAAGGCATCGACGAGGGCGAGCGCTTCCAGGTCAAGCGCATCATGGTCAAGCCGGGCGAGAAGCTCAGCCTGCAGATGCACCACCACCGCGCCGAGCACTGGATCGTGGTGTCGGGCACCGCCAGCGTCACCTGCGGCGAAGAGATCATGCTGCTGACCGAAAACCAGTCGACTTACATTCCGCTGGGCACCACGCACCGGCTGGAAAACCCCGGCAAAATCGACCTGCATATGATCGAGGTGCAGTCGGGCACTTATCTGGGCGAGGACGACATCGTTCGCTTCGAGGATGTTTACCGGCGTAATTGAGGCGCTTTTTCTGTCTGACTTTTCACAAGCGCCTGTTATTGCTTATTTTTAATTAGTCTGGCCGCGGGCGTCCGGCAGGCCGCGGCGGCATAGGCTTCAACGCACGGGTTGTTGTGTAAGACGAACACCTACACGCGAAGTCTGCGGTTTCCGTCCGCGAATACAGCGCTCGTCCACGTTAACTTTGTCGGGTGTCATCCGATAACGAATTCACCACGCTGACTTAAGTGTGAAATCGAAAAAAAAGTTCAACGAAGAAGGGCACGCAAATGAAAATCGACGAGATGCTGGACGAAATGCGCGATGTCAATCTCAACTACCTGATGTTGGCGCAGAGCATGATCCAGCACGACAAGGCGACCGCCGTCTTTCGTCTGGGCATCAGCCAGGACGTCGCCGAGCTGATCGAGGCGCTGACCCCGGCACAGATTCTCAAGCTTGCCGCATCCGGCATGATGGTTTCGCGCTTCCGCTTCGACGACGGTATGGTGCTCAACATGCTGACCAACTACACCAAGGATCGCACCATGGCGCAGTCCCATGCCGCCATCCTGATGGCGGGCCAGGCTGTGGCAGCCTTTGCCTGATCCCGTCGCACCATAAAGAGGGCGTGTCCCAATGAGCAAGAAAAGTCTGTTGACTGAAATGCGCGACACCCAGCTGGCGATCGAACTGATCGAACTCGGTGCCCGCCCGCAGGTGCTGGAATCCGAAACCACGCTCTCGCGCGAACGCTTGCTCAAGCTGTACAAGGAAGTCAAAGGCGTGTCGCCACCCAAGGGCATGCTGCCGTTTTCGACCGACTGGTTCCTGACCTGGCTGCCCAACGTCCATTCCTCGCTGTTCATCAACATCCATCGCTACCTCACCAAGAACAGCGATTGCAGCGGCATCGAAGCGGTTCTCAAAAGCTACCGCTTGTATCAGGAATACCTCTACACCAACCAGATCGAAGGCGTGCTGAGCTTTACCCGCGCCTGGACCCTGAACCGCTTCTTCGAAAGCCGCATGCTCGAAACCGCCGTCTGCAGCGGCTGCGGTGGCCACTTCGTGGTGCATCCGGACGACCTGCATGGCCAGTATGTATGCGGCCTGTGCAACGTGCCTGCGCGCGCCGGCAAAACCCGCAAGGCCAAGGCCGCAGCCCAGCTCGAACTGACCGCCGCCTGAGCTTTCCCGCGGTCGTCCGGTCATGACGCGCCTGCCGGTCAGCCTCCAGTCGCTCGTCATCCAGTGCATGGCCCTGTTGCTGGCCGCATTGCTGCACCTTCTGCTGAAAATCGCCTTTTCGTATCAACCCGCCCTGTGGCAACTCGCCCTTGTCCAGGGGGCGATTTCCGCCGGGCTGAGTTTTCTCTGGCGGCAGCCTGCCTGGTGGCCGCCCCTGCATGTCGCCTTCTTGCCGGCCATCCTGCTGGCGCTGCAGGCAAGTGTGCCCGCCTGGATCTATCTGGCCGCCTTCCTGCTGCTGGTGTTGTTTTACTGGAGCAGCTTCCGCACCCGGGTGCCCTTGTACCTGTCTGACCGCAAAGCCTGGCAGGCCGTGGCCTCCTTGTTGCCCGAGACAGAGGCATTCCGCTTCATCGACCTCGGCAGCGGGCTGGGCGGCGTGCCCTTGTATCTGGCGCCGCGTTTTTCGCAGGGCCGCTTTTGCGGCACTGAAACGGCCCCGGCCCCCTGGTTCATCAGCCGGCTGCGCGCAGGCTTCAAGCGCAGCCGGGTGCAATTCATGCGGCGCGATTACGCGACCCTCGATCTGGCCGATTTCGATGTGGTGTTTGCCTTTCTCTCGCCCGCGGCCATGCCCGACCTGTGGCAGCAGGCGCAAGCCCAGATGCGCAGCGGCAGCCTGTTCATCAGCCTGTCGTTTGCGGTCGACACCCGGCAGCCGGATCACGTGCTGACGCTGGCCGAAGGTGCCCGCCACACCTTGTATGCGTGGCGGATGTAAGGGGGCGTCACGTGGAAATACTCACGCTGCGCCATTAAGTTTCGTCCGGTTTTGTCGAATCCTTATCCTGAGTGCCAAGGATTTTTGGGCAATGAATTCGTGAAAGATCGGCGGTGACCAAACCGTGCTTGGACCAACCAAAAGGAATCGAACGGCGTGCTAGTCATCGGTGGTTATATTGTCGTGTTGCTGTGTGTTTTCGGCGGTTATGCGCTGGCTGGTGGCTATCTGGCCGCGCTGTGGCACCCGATTGAACTTATCATCATCGGGGGTGGGGCACTGGGTGCATTCCTGGTCGGCAACAACAGCAAGGCCATCAAGGCGACACTCAAGGCACTGCCCACCTTGTTCAAAGGCTCGAAGTACACGCGGGCGCTTTACCTGGACATGATGGCACTGCTGTACGAACTGCTCACCAAGATCCGCAAGGAAGGGCTGATGTCGGTGGAAGCCGACGTCGATTCACCCGAGAACAGCCCGCTGTTCGCAAAATACCCATCGATCATGGCCGATCACCACATCGTCGAATTCCTCACCGACTATCTGCGCTTGATGGTCAGCGGCAGCATGAATGCCTTCGAAATCGAAAACCTGATGGACAATGAAATCGAAACCCATCACCACGAAGGCGAAGTGCCGGTGCACGCCGTCAGCAAGCTTGGCGATGGTCTGCCTGCCTTCGGCATTGTCGCGGCAGTGATGGGCGTGGTGAAAACCATGGGGTCGGTCCACCTGCCGCCCGCGGAACTGGGTATTTTGATCGGGGCGGCGTTGACCGGCACCTTCATTGGCATTTTGCTGGCCTACGGCTTTGTCAGCCCACTGGCCACGCTGCTTGAACAAAAGCTTCACGAATCGACCAAGATGTACCAGTGCGTCAAAGTGACCCTGCTGGCCAGCATCAACGGCTATGCGCCGGCGATTGCGGTCGAGTTCGGGCGCAAGGTGCTGTTCTCGACCGAGCGGCCTTCCTTCAGCGAGCTGGAAGAGCACGTCAAGGGCGCGAAATCGCGCTGATTCCGCGTCGCCCGTCTGCATAAAGCCACCTCATGAGCGAACAAAAAGCGCCCATCATCGTCAAGCGCATCAAGAAGGGGGGAGGCGGTCACCACGGCGGCGCGTGGAAAATCGCCTATGCCGACTTCGTCACCGCGATGATGGCGTTCTTCCTGCTGATGTGGCTGCTGGGCTCGACCGCCAAGGGCGACCTGGAAGGCATCGCCGAGTATTTCAAGACGCCGCTCAAAGTCGCCATGCAAGGGGGGGCCGGCAGCGGCGACAGCGCCAGCGTCATCAAGGGCGGTGGTGCAGACCTCACGCGCAAGGCCGGGCAGGTCAAGAAAGGCGAGACCGAGGCCAAGAAGAAATCCTACAATCTGAAGGCGGCGCAGGCCGAACTGGAACGTCGTGAGGCGGAAAAGCTGAAGCAGCTGAAGAAAAGCCTGGAACAGGCGATCGAGGCCAGCCCCACCCTGAAGCAGTTCAAGCGGCAGTTGCTGATCGATATCACCGATGAAGGCCTGCGCATCCAGATCGTCGATGAGCAGAACCGCCCCATGTTCAATCTGGCCAGCGCCGAACTGCAGCCCTACACCAAGATCATCCTGCGCGAGATCGGCAAGGTGCTGAACGATGTGCAGAACCGCGTCAGCCTCTCCGGCCATACGGACGCGGTTCAGTATGGCAATGCGGGGCGCGGCTACAGCAACTGGGAATTGTCGGCCGACCGCGCCAATGCGTCGCGCCGTGAACTGATTGTCGGCGGCATGGACGAAGCGAAAATGCTGCGGGTGGTCGGACTGGCCGCATCGGTGCCGTTCAAGGATGCCGGACCTAGCGACCCGGTCAACCGCCGCATTAGCATCATCGTGATGAACAAGCGCACCGAAGATGCCGTCACCAAGCAGGCCTCCGGCGACACCGCCAGCGACCTTGACGACACAAGCGCCGAAGCAGGGCAGGTCGGCGCGCCACCGCGCTGATCCGCGCGCCGCCAGGCGCGAAATAGCAGGCCAAATCCACCCTTATTCCCTTGATTGCCCGCGCCGGGCATGACCAATAATTCAGCCTGTAGAAAGCCCGTCTCTGCCTGATGCAGATGGCAGGCCCCCCACCAACAGGTGAAATCAGGGATGGCTGAAGAAAGCGATCAGGAAAAGACCGAACCAGCCTCGCCGCAGCGGCTGGAGAAGGCGCGTGAAGAGGGCCAGGTCGTGCAGTCGCGCGAGCTGGGCACCTTCGTCGTCCTGATGCTGGGGGGCTCGACCCTGTGGACGATGGCCAGCGGCCTCGGCCAGACCCTGTCGCATATCATGCGCGACGGCCTGCAGTTCAATCCCGGCATCGCCCGCGACACCTCATACGTCATGGCGCAGCTGTCGAGCCAGTTTTTCGAAGCGGCGCTGGCCTTGTCCCCCTTCCTGGCAGTGGTGGTGGTCGCCACCCTGGCCACGCCGTTGCTGCTGCGCGGCTGGCTGTTCAGCGCCAAGGCCTTTGCCCCGAAGTTCAGCCGCCTGAACCCGTTTTCCGGCATCAAGCGCATGTTTTCCAGCCAGGGGCTGATTGAGCTGGTCAAGGCGCTGGCCAAGGCCGGCTTGCTGGGCGGGGTCGCCGTGTGGCTGATCTGGTCCAACGTCGGCGCGATTTTTTCGCTCAGCCTGGAATCGCCTTCTCTCGCCATCCAGCATATGGGCAACCTCATCGGCAAGGTTTTTCTGCTGGTCTCGGGCACGATGATTTTCGTCGTCGTGATCGATCTGCCGTATCAGCTCTGGAGTCACTTCAAGAAGCTGAGGATGAGCAAGGAGGAACTGCGTCGGGAAGCCAAGGAGTCGGAAGGCGACCCCCACCTCAAGGCGCACATCCGCGCCCAGCAGCGCGAAGTGGCGCGCCGCCGCATGATGTCCGAGATCCCCTCCGCCGATGTCGTGGTGACCAACCCGACCCATTACGCCGTCGCGCTCAAATACAGCGAAGGCAAGATGGGCGCGCCGCGCGTGGTGGCCAAAGGCGCCGACGCCGTCGCCGCGCGCATTCGCGAACTGGCCGCCGAGCACGGGGTGCCGCTGCTGGAAGCACCGCCGCTGGCGCGCGCGTTGTTTCGCCACACCGAACTCGGCGACGAGATTCCGGCCAAGCTCTACGCAGCGGTGGCCGAAGTGCTGGCCTACGTGTTCCAGTTGCGCCATTTCCAGCAAGTGGGCGGCGCCTATCCCAATGCGCCGACCAGCCTGCCGGTGCCGTCCGAGCTTGACCCGCTGCAGGCGGGTGGGGGTGCTCAAGCATGAACGGCACCCTGAGCCTATCCCGCCTGTTCAGCGGCGCCAACGCCCGCGCGATGGCCGCGCCGATATTCATCATCCTCATCCTGGCGATGCTGGTGTTGCCGCTGCCGCCGTTTGCGCTGGACATGCTGTTCACCTTCAACATCGCGCTCTCCATCATGGTCTTGCTGGTGAGCCTGTCGACCAAGCGGGCGCTCGAATTCGCGGCCTTCCCCACGGTGCTGCTGCTCTCCACCCTGCTGCGCCTGTCGCTCAACGTGGCCTCCACCCGCGTCGTGCTGCTGGAAGGCCACACCGGTCCGGATGCCGCGGGCAAGGTGATCGAGGCCTTCGGCCATTTCCTGGTCGGCGGCGACTACACGGTCGGCATCATCGTGTTCGTCATCCTGGTGGTGATCAACTTCATCGTCATCACCAAGGGTGCCGGGCGCATCGCCGAGGTCAGCGCGCGCTTCACCCTCGACGCCATGCCGGGCAAGCAGATGGCGATCGACGCCGACCTCAACGCCGGTCTGATCAATGAGGACGAGGCCCGCCAGCGCCGCGCCGAAATCTCCCAGGAGGCCGACTTTTTCGGCTCGATGGACGGCGCTTCGAAATTCGTCCGCGCTACACCCTGCTGGCGATCGGCGACGGCCTGGTGGCGCAGATTCCGGCACTGGTCATCTCGATCGCCGCCGGCATCATCGTCAGCCGCGTCAGCACCGACGAGGACATCACCGGCCAGATGATGTCCAACGTCTTCAACAAGACACAGGCGCTTTACATCACCGCCGCGATCCTCGGCATGATGGGCATGATTCCGGGGATGCCGAACTTTGCCTTCCTGCTGCTGGCGGGCGGCATGGTCTGGCTGGCCTGGAAGAACGGCAAGCGGCAACAGGCGACCGCGGCCGCGCCGGACGTGCAGAGCGCGCCGGTCGCCGCTGTCGAGTCGCAGGAAGCCAGCTGGGAAGACGTCGCGCCGATCGACACGCTGGGGCTGGAAGTCGGCTATCGCCTGATCCCGCTGGTCGACAGCGCCGCAGACGGCGAACTGGTGCGCCGCATCAAGGGCATCCGCAAGAAATTCGCCCGCGAAATCGGCTTCCTGCCGCCCGCCGTGCATATCCGCGACAACCTCGAAATCAACCCGAACAGCTACCGCATCACGCTCAAGGGCGTGGAAATCGGCAGCGGCGAAGTGCGCACCGGGCTGTTTCTCGCCATCGACCCGGGCAGCATCACCGCCACCTTGCCGGGCGTCGCCACCACGGATCCGGCGTTCGGCCTGCCGGCGGTGTGGATCGAATCCGGCCTGCGCGAACAGGCGCAGGCGATGGGCTATACCGTGGTCGATCCCGGCACCGTGGTCGCCACGCATCTGAATCATCTGGTGACCCAGCATGCCGCCGAACTGCTCGGCCGCCAGGAGGCGCAGGCGCTGCTCGACCACCTGGGCAAGAGCGCGCCCAAGCTGGTGGAAGACCTGGTGCCGAAAATGCTCACGCTCTCCACCGTGCAGAAAGTGCTGCAAAACCTGCTGACCGAAGGCGTGGCCATCCGCGACATGCGGACCGTCATCGACACCCTGCTGGAGAACGCCGCGCGGGTGCAGGATCCGCACGAGCTCACCGCGCTGGTGCGGGTGGCGCTCGGCCGCTCGATCGTGCAGCAGATCTACGGCTCGGCCAACGAGCTGCCGGTGATCGCGCTGGACCAGGGACTGGAACGCCTGCTGCTGCAAACGCTGCAGGTCGGCAACGATGCCGGCGGCATGGAGCCCGGACTGGCCGACACCCTGCTGGAGCGGACCCAGACCTCGACGCAGCGGCAAGAAGCGCTGGGCCACCCCCCCGTATTGCTGACGCCGGCTGTGCTGCGTCCGCTACTCGCACGTTTCCTGCGGCGCACCGTGCCGCAACTCAAGGTGCTTTCGCACGCTGAAGTGCCCGAAGGCAAACAAATCAAAGTGACTTCCCTGATAGGAGGAGCAGCATGAACGTCAAACGTATCGTCGCCAAAACATCCCGTGAGGCCATGCGCCAGTTGCGCGAGGCACTCGGACCCGATGCGGTCATTCTCTCCAACCGCGCCGTCGAAGGCGGGGTCGAAGTGCTGGCCCTGGCCGCGGATGACATCGCCGCGATGGCGCCGCCGGTGAACGATGCACCGGCACCGGCGGCCGCCGCATCCCGATCGCCGGCAGTGTGGCCGCCGGTGTCGGAAGCGCCGGCCGAGCCGGCGCCCGAGGTCACCATCAAGCGTCGCCTGATCGAACGGGTCGCCGTGCCCAGCCAGGACAGCACCCAGCTTGCACAAAGCGTGGTGGGTGAAATCCGCGGCGAAATCCAGGCGATGCAGATGCGCCTGGAAAGCCAGCTCGCCGACCTGGCGTGGCGCGACCTGCCGGGACGCGATCCGTCGGGTGCCACCGTGATGCGCGACATGCTGGCGGCGGGCTTTTCCGCCACCCTGGCGCGCGAGCTGCTGGAAACCCTGCCCAAGGGCAATGCCGAACAGGCGCAGGCCTGGATGAAGAACACGTTGATGCAGCGCCTGCAGGTGATGCAGAGCGAGACCGACATGCTCGACGGTGGCGGCGTGTTCGCCCTGATGGGACCGACCGGCGCCGGCAAGACCACCACCACCGCCAAGCTGGCCGCCCGTTTCGTGGTGCGCCACGGCGCCGACAAGCTGGCGCTCTTGACCACCGACAGCTACCGGATCGGCGGCCACGAGCAGCTGCGCATCTACGGCAAGATTCTCGGCGTGACCGTGCATGCGGTGCGCGACGCCGCCGACCTGCGGCTGGCGCTGTCCGAGCTGCGCAACAAGCACACCGTGCTGATCGACACCGTCGGCATGAGCCAGCGCGATCAGGCGGTCGCCGAACAGGTCGAAATGCTGTGCCAGGCCGGCAAGCAGATCAAGCGCCTGCTGGTGCTGAACGCCACCAGCCACGGCGATACGCTGGACGAAGTGGTGCAGGCGTACCGCACGCGCGGGCTCGACGGCTGCATCCTGTCGAAGATCGACGAGGCGGCGAGCCTGGGCCCGGCGCTCGATTGCGCGATCCGCCACGACTTGAACGTGCACTACCTGGCGACCGGCCAGCGCGTGCCGGAAGACCTGCACCTGGCCAACCGCCAGGCCCTCATTCACCGCGCCTTCAAGGCCCGCACGCACGCCTCGCCCTGGCAGCTGGACGACAGCGAGCTGGGGTTCGCGCTCTCCGGCATGCAAACCCTGCAGCGTGAAAGCGCGGTGTCCCTTGGATAAATTCGTCAGCGATCAGGCCGCCGGGCTGCGCCGCCTGCTGGGGCAGCCCGGGTTTCAGGTCATCACCGTGATGTCGGGCCAGCAGGGCGCGGGCAAGACCGCGGCGACCGCCAATCTGGCCGTCGCCCTGGCGCGTTCCGGCCGCGACGTCCTCATCATCGACCAGGACCAGCATGGCCGCGGCGCCTGCGCGGCGCTGGGGCTGACGCCGCGCTACGACGTGGCGGACGTGCTCGAAGGCCGCTGTACCCTGGATGCGCTGATGCTCAACGGCCCCGACAATGTGCAGGTGCTGCCGATCGGCGGCGGCTTCAACCGCCTCGGGCGTTTGTCCGAGCGCGACCAGGAATGGCTGGCGCAGAGCTTCAACCGCCTGCAGTGCGGCGTCGACGTGGTGCTGGTGGACATGGAAGAGGCCACCGATCCCGACGCGCTGCCGCTGGGTCTGGCCGCCTCCGAAATCATGGTGGTGCTGCCGCCCGGCAGCACGGCGATCACGCAGGCCTACACCCTGGTGAAGCGGCTGGCGCACAACTTCGGCAAGCGCCAGTTCCGCCTGCTGCTCAACCGCATCGAGTCGCCCGAGCAGGCACAGGCCGTCGCGCACAACTTTGCCGACACCGCCGAGCGCTATCTGGGCGTGTCGGTCGACTACCTGGGGTATATTCCGCTGGACGAGCGCCTGACCCGTGCCGGGCATATGCATACCTCGGTGGTGGACGCCTTTCCGGTTGCGCAATCTACCTCGCAGTTTCGCAAACTGGCCGACGGGCTGCTGCGCTGGCCGCAGCCGCCCAGCCTGGGCAGCGTGGGGGGGTTCATGCAGCGCGTGATCCAGGGCAGCAGCCTGGTGGATGCCTGCAGAAGGGGATAACCAATCAATATGTACACCGCAAGCGGCAAAAGCGAAAAAAGCGATCTGCTGACGCTACACATGCCGATGGTCAAGCGGCTGGCCCATCACATGATGGGGCGGCTGCCGCCCAGCGTCGAGGAGGACGACCTGGTGCAGGCCGGCATGATCGGCCTGCTCGATGCCATCAGCCGCTACGACGAGGCGCAGAGCGCGCAGTTCGAGGCCTATGCCATCCAGCGCATCCGCGGCTCGATGATCGACGAGCTGCGCCAGTCCGACTGGCTGCCGCGGAGCGCTCGGCAGTCGATGCGCAAGATCGAACAGGCCATCGGCGCCTTGCAGCACCAGTTGGGGCGCCAGCCCAGCGAAACCGAAATCGCCGCGGCGATGAAAATCCCGCTGGCCGAATATCAGTCGATGCTGGGTGACGCGCGCGGCCACCAGCTGCTGTATTTCGAGGATTTCGGCGACACGGAGGAAGACGATTCCTTTCTCGACAAGCAGTCGGCGAACGAGGCCAGCATGCCGCTGCCGCAATTGCTCGACGCCAACCTGCGCGCCTGCATCATCGCCGGGATCGAAAACCTGCCCGAACGCGAGCAGCTTCTGATGTCGCTGTATTACGAACAGGAACTCAACCTGCGCGAAATCAGCGAAGTGTTCGGCGTCAGCGAATCGCGCATCTGCCAACTGCACGGCCAGGCCATCGCGCGGCTGCGTACCAAACTCAAGGAAGACGCATGGATCGTGGGAGCCTGATCGGGCTCGGGCTGGCGGGGGTTGCCATCCTCGGCGGCCAGGCGATGGAGGGCGGGAATATCAGCCTGTTCCTGCAGCCGGCCGCGTTCGTCATCGTGGTGATCGGCACCCTGGCCGCCGTCCTGCTGCATCATCCGCTGCCGGTTTTCATGCAGGGGGTGCGCATGGCGAAATGGGTTTTCCGTCCGCCCGAATCGGAAGCCGCGGTGCTCATCCGCCGCGTCGTCCAGTGGTCGCACACGGTGCGGAAGGATGGCGTGCTGTCGCTGGAGAAACACGTCAACATGACGCACGATTCGTTCCAGCGGACCGGGCTGCAGCTGCTGATCGACGGCGCCGACGCGGACAAGCTGCGCGACACGCTCGACGTGCAGATCGTCAGCTTCGAAACGGCCGAGCGCCAGGCCGCGCGGGTGTGGGAGGCGGCAGGCGGCTATGCGCCCACGCTCGGTATCCTGGGCGCGGTAATCGGCCTGATCCACGTCATGGAAAACCTGGGGGATCCCAGCAAACTGGGCGCCGGCATCGCGGTCGCCTTTGTCGCCACCATTTATGGCGTCGGCCTGGCCAACCTGGTGTTCCTGCCGATCGCCAACAAAATCAAGTTCACCATCGCGCGCCGGGTCGCCGAGCGCGAAATCATTTGCGACGGCCTCATCGGCATTGCCCAGGGCGACAACCCGCGCATCATCGAAGCGCGCCTCAAAGGGTATCTCTAGGATCATGCGCCGCCGTCGCCGCATTGACGCCGATCACGACAACCACGACCGCTGGCTGATTTCCTACGCCGACTTCATCACGCTGCTGTTCGCTTTCTTCGTGGTGATGTACGCCGTCTCTGCGGTCAATGAAAACAAATTCCGTGTCCTCGCCGGCTCGCTCGGCGACGCCTTCGGCAGGTCGTCGGCAGACGATGTCCCGGTGCCGCAACTGGCAACGGAGGCGCTGCCTGCGGAAGTCAGGCAACGCACCCTCAAGCAGCAGCAGGCGATCGAAGAGCAGGCGCACATGACCGAAGTGGCGAACAACCTGCTCGACGTGATGGGCCCGCTGGTGAAGGAGGGCAAGGTGCGGGTGACGCAGAGCCGGCGCGGGGTCAGCATCGAAATCAATGCCAACGTGCTGTTCGAGCCGGGTCGCTCTGAACTGGATCCGGCCTCGCTGGAAGTGCTGCGCGCCGTGGCGGACACCCTGAAGAATGAGCCGTTCAAACTGGAAATCACCGGCCACACCGACGTCGTTCCGATCAGCAATTCGGTATTCGCCTCCAACTGGGAATTGTCGGCGGTGCGGGCCAGCAGCGTGGTGCGCCTGTTGGCCGACAGCGGCATTGCGCCGGTGCGCCTGCTCGCCATCGGGCGCGAGGCCAGCAAGCCGATTGCGGGCAACGATACGGAGGAGGGGCGCGCACGCAACCGCCGGGTCGAACTGATGATCCTGTCGGGCCTGCCGGATACGGTCGAGGAAATTCCGCTGCAGGCGAATCCGCCCCGACCTTGAAATCGGGCGGATAGGCCCGATACTTCTTGTTCATGTCGACCGAATCAAGAAGACCCCCCATGCCCAACAACTCCGCACTGGAAGGCGAAATTCTGTCCGATGACCGCCAGTTGCCGGCCTCCCCGGCGCTGCCGAACGAGCTCTACCTGCTGCCGCTGACCGAAAAGCCCTTTTTCCCGGCGCAAACCCTGCCGCTCTTGATGAACGAGGCTCCGTGGCTGCCGACGGTCGAGGCCATCGGCGAGACCGCACACCACATGGTGGGCCTGGTGGTGGTCAAGCCCGACAACACCGACGACGTCAAGCGGGCGGATTTCCACAGCGTCGGCACCGTGGTACGGATTCATCATCCGGTGCGCACCGACGGCAAGATGCAGTTCATCGCCGAAGGCACGCGGCGCTTCCGCATCGTCGAGTGGCTGTCGGAGACGGCGCCCTACAAGGTCCGGGTCGACTACCCGAACGAGACCGGCAAGCCGGACTCCGAGGAAATCCGCGCCTATTCCATCGCCATCATCAACACCATCAAGGACCTGCTGCCGCTCAATCCGCTGTATTCGGAAGAATTGAAGTTCTTCCTCAACCGCTTCGGGCCGAACGAGCCTTCGCGGCTGACCGATTTTGCCGCCAGCCTTACCACCGCCTCGAAGCAGGCCCTGCAGGAGGTGCTGGAGGCCTTCGGCCTGAAAAAGCGCATGGAAAAGGTGCTGGTGCTGCTGAAGAAGGAACTCGACGTGGCGCGCCTGCAATCGGACATCCGCGAAAAAGTCGACGAGAAGATGAGCGACCAGCAGCGCGAGTTTTTCCTGCGCCAGCAGCTGAAAGCGATCCAGAAGGAACTGGGGCTCGCCAAGGACGACAAGACCGCCGAGCTCGACACCTTCCGGGAGCGCATCGCCAAGCTTGCGCTGCCCGAGCAGGCAAAAAAGCGCATCGACGAGGAAATGCACAAGTTTTCCCTGCTGGAGACCGGCTCGTCGGAATACACCGTCACCCGCAATTATCTCGACTGGCTGACCGTGCTGCCGTGGGGCGTTCACACGCAGGACAAGGTCGATCTCGACCGCGCGCGCAAAATCCTCGACCGCGACCATGACGGGCTCGACGACGTCAAGGATCGCATCATCGAATTCCTCGCCGTCGGCGCGATGCGCGGCGAAATGGCCGGCTCGATCCTGCTGCTGATCGGGCCGCCGGGGGTGGGCAAGACCTCGATCGGCAAATCCATCGCCGAGGCGCTGGGGCGCAAGTTCTACCGCTTCTCGGTCGGCGGCATGCGCGACGAGGCCGAAATCAAGGGCCACCGCCGCACCTACATCGGCGCCATGCCGGGCAAATTCGTGCATGCGCTGAAAGAGGTGGAATCGGCCAACCCGGTCATCATGCTCGACGAGATCGACAAGATCGGCGCCAGCTACCAGGGCGACCCCGCATCCGCCTTGCTGGAAGTGCTCGACCCCGAGCAGAACGCCGACTTTCTCGACCATTATCTGGACGTGCGCTTCGACCTGTCGAAGACACTGTTCATTTGCACCGCGAATGACTTTTCCATCCCGTCGGCGCTGCTCGACCGCATGGAAGTCATCCGCCTATCGGGCTACATCACCGAAGAAAAGGTGGCCATCGCCAAGCACCACCTGTGGCCGCGCGTGCTCACCCGCGCCGGGCTGAAGAAGAACCAGCTCACGATCAGCGAAGGCGCGATCCGCCACGTCATCGAGGGCTACGCGCGCGAAGCCGGGGTGCGCAACCTGGAAAAGCAGCTGGGTCGGGTGGCCAGGAAGGCCGTGGTCAAGATCCTTGGCGGTGCGGAAACGCCGATCAAAATCGGCGTCAAGGAAGTCGAGGCCTATCTCGACAAGCCGGTGTTCAACCGTGAAAAGCCGATGAGCGGCGTCGGCGTGGTCACGGGTCTCGCGTGGACCTCGATGGGCGGCGCCACGCTGCCGGTCGAAGCGACGCGCGTCCACACCCTCAATCGCGGCTTCAAGCTCACCGGCAAGCTGGGCGAGGTGATGAGGGAGTCGGCCGAAATCGCCTACAGCTATATCGCCTCGCACCTGAAAACCTACGGCGCCGACGCCAAGTTTTACGACACCAGCTTCGTCCACCTGCACGTGCCGGAAGGCGCCACCCCCAAGGATGGCCCCAGCGCCGGCGTCACCATGGCCACCGCGCTGCTGTCGTTGGCGAAAAACGCCAAAATCAGCCGCCCGCTGGCGATGACCGGCGAACTCACCCTGACCGGCCAGGTGCTGCCGGTGGGCGGCATCCGCGAGAAAGTCATCGCCGCGCGCCGGGTCGGCATCATCGAACTGATCCTGCCCGACGCCAACCGGCGCGACTTCGACAAGCTGCCCGAACATATCCGCGCCGGCTTCACCGTGCATTACGCCAAGCGGTATCAGGATGTGGCGGCGGTGGTGTTCGGTGCCGGATGATCCGGCTGAACGCCGGGAGAAGGGCGGGGATACGCGCCTGCGCTAACTGCACACTGGCCAATGGCAGTAAATGATAAATGCCGCTGAATGGCTGCTTTCATCCGGGACAGGGCCTGACGGCCATCAGGCCGGGATCATCATCCAGAAGGTGCGGTCGTGGACGGGTCTTTGGTGTGGAACCGCAACTGGTGGCGTCCGGCCGACTTGGCCTGGTACATGGCCGAGTCGGCCTGCCTGAGCAGCCGGCCGGCGCTGGCCTGGTGGCCGCAGAATGTAGTGATGCCGATGCTGGGCGTGCAGTTGCGCAGCGCTTCACCCAGCCGGTAGGGTTGGGAGAGCACGACCAGGATATTGCTGCCCAGCTCCGCCGCCTCGGCCGCGGCTTCGTCAGCGGTGTTGCCGAGGTTTTCCAGGATGACCACGAATTCGTCTCCCCCCAGTCGGGCCACGGTATCGCTTTCCCGCACGCTGGCGACGAGACGGCGCGAGACTTCCACGAGAACCCGATCGCCTGCCGCGTGGCCCAGCGTATCGTTGATCGTCTTGAAATTGTCCAGGTCGATGAACAGCAGCGCACCATGTCGGCCGGTACGCTCGCTGATGGCGAGCTCGTGGTCGAGGCGATCGAGCAGCAGGCGGCGGTTGGGCAGCCCGGTCAAGGTGTCGTTGAACGCCAGGTCGCGGATCATGATTTCGGCGGCCTTGCGTTCGCTGATGTCAAAAATGAGACCGTCGAGCCACCGGGCCTGGCCGCTCTCGTCAGGGGTGACGCGGCCACGTTCATTGACCCAGCGGGCGAAGCCGTCGGTGGTCTTGATGCGGTATTCGATGTCGTAGGCACACCGCTTCGCGATCGCTTCGGCGATGGCCGCGCTGACTTGGGGCTTGTCGTCCGGATGGATCAGCTGGCGGTAGGCGCGTTCTCCCGACAGGAAATGTTCGGGCGGTTCGCCCGTGAGCGGAGTGATCCCGTTGCTCAGCTGCAGTACCGGCAAGTCGGCCGCTGCCTGGGAACGAAAAACGGCGCCCGGAATGTTCTCGACCAGGGACTTGTAGCTGTTAAGTATCTGTTCGAGCCGTGCAGCGGCCTGGCGCATCTTTCGACGGTGCCGCGCATTCATGTACAGCACGGAAAACAGCAGCAGGTCGAGCGCCAATCCGCCGAACAGGATCAACTCGGGCTGGTTGCTCTGGCGGCTGGCTTCCAGCCGGGCACTGCTGCGGAAGCGGGCAACCCAGGCGTGGCCGCCGCGTTCGAGCGGCATGTCGGTCACATGCCGAGCGGTACGCCCCGCCCCCTGGCTGGCATACAGCAGGTTTTCCGGCGCAGGCTCGCCGTCGAACAACTCGAGTTCAACAATCTGGCCGGGCACGTTAAACGTACTTTCAACCAAATCGAACGCGCGAAACGGGCTATAGACAAAGCCGATCAGGGCGGCGCGTCGTGCCGCGACCGTGTCGGTCGGCGCGGTGTTATAGACGGGAAAATAGATCAGGAAGCCGGGCTGCACGCCGGAGACCGTTTCCTGGACGAGGGTGACTTTTTTGGACAGCGCCGGCTGGCCGGTATCACGGGCGCGTTCCATCGCTTCCCGCCGCACAGGATCGGAAAACATGTCGTAGCCGAATGCGCGCAGGTTGGGCCCGGTGAAAGGCTCGAGATAGACAATGCTGCTGAGCATGTCGCGATTGCCCGGGGGCGTGATGGCGTAATCCGCAAAGCCTTCCGCGCGGATCAACCGCTCATGCGCTTCCTTGGCCGCGGGGGGCACCATCAAGGCGAAGCCGGTGCCGAGAATGCCGGGTAGCGTCTGATCAAGCTCGAGTGTCTCGACATAAGCCTGCCATTGCTTGCGGCTCGGCATGCCCGTCGCCGCAAAAAGCGCTGCGCCCCCGCGCAGAACCTGCTCGTAATCATCCATGCGGGTGATCAGGATGTTCTTCTGTTTTTCCGCCACACGAAGGAAGTTGTCCTTGTCGCCCTGGATGAATTGCGTTTCCGCGTGCCGCCATAGCGCGAGCGTGAGCAGCACTGTCAGCAGCAAAACGACCCAGGCTGTGGCCTTGCGATCCAGCAGTTGACTGGCCCGCTTTCCTGTCGACGTCATGGTCGGGCGCAACGCGGATTCAACAGCGTGCACGCTGCTCTCCGCGTTTTCGTTGACGGGCGCTTCGGATGGCGCGCCGCCGATGGGCGAATAGTCCGACACGAGCGATTGGCGGCGTGTTTTGTCCCGACCGGCTCGATTCATATGCGTATCCATTTCGCTCTATATCGGGTCGATCATGCAAGGTGGGCCGTCCAATTGATGTAGGAAAAGTCTGATTGGGGCCAATGCAGGCGGCCGCCGGCAGGCGTGTCACCGCACGCGGCGGGAGCGTGGCGATCATGGCAAGTGCCTCGACGGACTGGGGCGGCCAGATAAGGGCGGCCCCTATTGGAAAAACGGCAAGGTGAATTATGCGCGCCATGGCCGACCCGGAAAAGCCATTCATCGGCTTGTACGAGCCCTCGGGTAAAATGGCCGCCATGAACGCTCCCGAGCTTCTCGATACGCCGTCCACACCGCCCGCGCCCGTCATCAAGGTGCGCGGCGAGCTGCTGACCGAACTGCCGCAGGATCTCTACATTCCGCCGGATGCGCTCGAAGTCTTTCTCGATGCTTTCGAGGGCCCGCTCGACCTGCTGCTCTACCTGATCCGCCGCCAGAATCTGGACGTGCTGGATATTCCGATGGCGGCGCTGACCAAGCAGTACATGGCGTATGTCGAGGCCGCGCGCGCGACCCGGCTGGAACTGGCGGCGGAATACCTGCTGATGGCGGCGATGCTGATCGACATCAAGTCGCGCATGCTGCTGCCGCGGCGCGAGCAGGCCGAGGAGGCGAACGAGGGCGACGATCCGCGCGCCGAACTGGTGCGGCGCCTGCTGGAATACGAGCAGATGAAGCTTGCCGGCCAGCATCTCGATGCCATGCCGCAGGCGGGGCGCGATTTCGACACGGTCAGCGTGTTTCTGCCGGCGGCGGCCAGGCGCCTGCCGAGCCTGCATCCGGAAGAACTCGCCGCGGCCTGGCTGGCGATCCTGTCGCGCGCAAAGAACCGCACCCATCACCGCATCGGCCGCCAGGAACTGTCGATCCGCGAGCACATGAGCCGCATCCTGCGGCGGCTCACGCCCGGCGAGTTCGTTGAATTCAAGGACCTGTTCCCGGAAGCGTCGACCGTGCACGAACTGGTGGTCACCTTCCTCGCGGTGCTGGAATTGACCAAGGAAACCCTGCTCGACGTGACCCAGGCCGCGCCGTTTGACCCCATTTACGTGAAGCTCCATGAATTTGCAACCGAATGACCATCCCGACGATTTGAAGCGGGTGCTGGAAGCCGCCTTGCTGGCGGCGGTCGAGCCGCTCTCGCTTGTCGAACTCAAGCGCATGTTCGAACAGGATGCGCCCAATCAAGGCTTATCCAACGACGTGCTGCGCCGCGCGCTCGACGAATTGCGCGGTGAGTGGCACGGCCGCGGGGTGGAGCTGGTGCAGGTGGCGGACGGCTGGCGCTTCCAGACGCGGGCCGAGATGCAGCCCTGGCTGTCGCGGCTGAAGAACGAGAAGCCGCCGCGCTACTCGCGCGCGGTGCTGGAAACGCTCGCCATCATCGCCTACCGCCAGCCGGTGACGCGCGGCGACATCGAGGACATCCGCGGGGTGTCGGTCAATCCCAACATCATCCGGACGCTGGAAGAGCGCGGCTGGATCGAGGCCATCGGCCATCGCGACGTGCCGGGACGCCCGGCGCTGTTCGGCACCACCGGGCATTTCCTCAGCGATCTGGGCCTTGTCACACTGTCGGAATTGCCGCCGCTGGAAGAGCTCGGCCACCTCGTTACCCCGGATGAAACTGCATTAATTCCTGAATTACGCGGGGAATTGCTGGACAATGACGTCCCCCAGATGTTTGGCGCGGTGATCGAAACCGCCGCCGCCAGCACCGCTCCTGTTAAAGCAGCAACCGAGATTGATTGACTATGCGCCGCCCAACCCCCATCCGTCGTTCGCCCACCGCCCCCATGGGTCGCGCGGCGAGCCGCCTGCAACAGGCGACCGCCCCCGAGGCCCCCCACGAACGCCTGCAAAAGGCTCTGGCCTCAGCCGGCCTGGGCTCGCGCCGCGAAATGGAGGAATGGATTGCTCAGGGCCGCGTGCTGGTCAACGGCGAAACGGCCACGATCGGCAGCAAGGTCGGGCCGGGCGACGTGGTCAAGGTCAGCGGCCGTCGCGTGTACCTGCGCTTCGAGGACAAGCGCACGCGCATCCTGATCTATCACAAATCGGAAGGTGAAATCGTCACCCGCGACGACCCCGAGGGGCGCGCCACCGTGTTCGACGCGCTGCCCAAGCTGCGCGGCGCCAAGTGGATCGCCGTCGGCCGGCTCGACTACAACACCGACGGCCTGATGATTTTCACCACCTCGGGCGAGCTCGCCAACAACCTGATGCACCCGCGCTTCGAAGTCGAGCGCGAATACGCGGTGCGGGTGCTGGGCGAGCTGACTGAAGAGATGATTGCGCAGCTGCTGGCTGGGGTCGAACTCGACGACGGCATGGCGCAGCTGCAAAGCTGCTTCGCCGCAGGCGGCGAGGGCGCCAACCGCTGGTATCGCGTGGTGATCAAGGAAGGCCGCAAGCGCGAGGTGCGGCGGTTGTTCGAACACTTCGGCCTGACGGTGTCGCGCCTGACACGCATCCGCTTCGGCCCGATCGCGCTGCCGCCGCAGCTGCGCCGCGGCCAGAAAATGGAACTCGAAGACGAGCTGGTCGCGCGCGTGCTGGAATGGGCCGAGATGGCGCCCAGCCCGCGCCGGCAAACGCGCGGCGTGCCGGACAAGCACAGCCGCAAGCCGCGCATGCGGTAACAGCATGCTATAAAAATATGGCGTGCTGAGAGGGCCTCTTCATGAAGCTGATCCTGGCTGACGACCATACGTTATTTCGAGACGGGCTGGCATTGCTGCTCAAAGCGCATTGCGCCGACTGTGAAGTTTTGGAGGGCGATGGCCTGGATGCCGCGCTGGCCGAGGCCCAGGCACATCCTGACGCCGATGTCGCGCTGCTTGACCTGCACATGCCGGGAATGGACGGCGTGCAGGGCATCCGGCGCTTCGTTGAATTACATCCCGCGCTGCCGCTGATCATCCTGACCGGCGCGGAGGATCCGCAACAAATCCAGGCGGTGCTGTCGGCGGGCGCTTCCGGATTCATTCCCAAAAGCTCGACGCCCGCCGTGATGTTGTCCGCGATCCAACTGGTGCGCTCGGGCGGAACCTACATTCCCCCTCAATTTCTTTCCAGTGCATCGGTCTCAGCGCACACTCCGCCGGGCGCAAGTATCCGGGAACACGCCCAAACCCAACTGACCGACCGCCAGATGCAGGTACTGCGCCTGCTGGCGGCGGGCAAACCCAACAAGGCCATCTGCCGGGAACTCAATATCGAGGAAGGCACCGTCAAGGCGCACATCGCCACCGTCTTTCGGGTGCTGGATGTGGCAAACCGCACCGAGGCGGCGTCAGTCGCCAGGGCGATCGGATTGCTGGATTAAATCGCCACGATCTGGGCGCCATATCCGTGTTCGCGAATCTGCCCCAGGATCGTGGCTGCCGAGGTCGAATCCGGATCGTAGGCCACGAACATCAGATGGTCATGACCTGGGCTGAAGCGGGGCGCAACCACGCCTTCCACATCCCGCAAGGACTCTTCCAGCCGGAAGCGCCCGACGTCCTCAATTGTTTCGTTGACATGGATCAATACATCGCTCATTTCCATGATGGTCTCCTTGTCTATCCATTTCGGCCAATGGCTTTTTGGCCACTCAACCCGTCCGCTGCACTAATCGGAAAACAGCAGGCGACTTGCTCACATGCATCCCGGCGATTCCGTTTCGGCATTGCCGTCTGCATTGCTGTTCGCCGTGTCTGCCGGAGCGCTTTTCTGCGTGCCCACAAACATCATGTACTCAATGCGCTCGAAATGCGCGCTCAAAGCCTGATCGACCTCGCGGGCGGTGAGCCCGTCGTAGATGTAGACATTGCCTTCACGCTCATGCGCGAGCTCGCGCTCGGTGGGCGCATTCAGGCGGCGCAGCTGCCACCGTTCCAGATTTGCTTGCGCCGAGTCCGCCGCGCCCGCGGGAACGGCGCACATCAACGCGGCTGCGGCCAACATGCAGCCGAAAATGCAGTGGCGACACCCCGTTCCGCGTGCCCGCCGGCCTGAAGGCGCGCGGCGAATCGCCGCCGACGCCATCGTGCGTTCAATCCTGTTCATTGCTAGGTCCTCCTATCTTGGAGAAGCGCCCCGGGGCGGTCCGTCTCGATACCGCGTGCCGCGCTTCCCGGACGTCTTCATACCCGCCAAGCACGTTGTAAACATGCTTGAACCCGGCTGTTTCCAGCAGCGTTGACGCATCATGGGAGCGGTGACCGCAACGGCTGATTACCACCACATAGTCGTCAGGGCCGATGCGTTGAAGCGCCCGGCCCAGGAAAGCCGGGTCGGGCACCCAGTCCGGCGTGAACCAGGGCACATGATGATCGCCTGGCATATGCCCCGCTTCGCGTTCATACGCAGAGCGGACATCCAGCACTTTGGTGCGCGGATGATGACTCAGAAATTCGGCCAGCCCTTCTGCGGTCAGATGTCTCACGGCGCCTCCTGTGGGCTCAGACGGCTTAGTTGCTACCGCAATCTTCGCCGCTGAGGTAAACGGGTTTTGCCTCGGGATGCAATTCCTGCCCGGCCATCTCCGTCGCCGTAGTTCCGGCAGATTCCGCCACGGCGCTGCTTGGTGACGGCGCGGGCGCTTCTTTCTGGGCAATGGTCGAACGCTCTTGGTCGGCTTGCGCCTCCGTTGCATCGGCCTGCGCTGCACCGGCAAACAGCAAAGCGCCAGCCAACCATAGAATTTGCTTGGACATGATTCACCTCCATTTTCAGCGGCCAACATTGACGCTTGCAGTGTGGCGCAGCGCAAAGCCGGAAGAATCGGCCGGTCAGGCTAATCCGGGAGGGCAGATGGCCTAAGCCATCCAGGAGGATTAAGCCAATTGGTCTATATCCAAAACGCCGGTTTCCAATAAGCTGAAAGCAAAGAGAGGGGGGTCCATGCTCAAACCATCACTTGCCAGCCTGGCCTGCATGCACATGGTGTTGGCATGGGCCGCCCCCGCAGACCCGCTTTCTGAGATGGATTATTTTTCGGAGCAGCCGGTAGTGCTGTCCCCGTCCAGGCTGTCGCAGCCGATAAACCGTGCCCCGGCTGCAGTCACCATCATCACGCGCGAGATGATCGAGGCTTCCGGTTTCCGCCAGTTGCCCGACCTGTTGCGGCTGGTGCCGGGCTTTCAGGTGAGTTGGGTGCGCGGCAACATCCAGGCGGTCACCTATCAGGGTCTGTCGAGCATTTATTCACGCCGCTTACAGGTCATGGTGGATGGTCGCTCGGTTTACAACCCGGCCTACGGTCAGGTGCAATGGCGGGGCATCCCGCTGGCGCTGGACGACATCGACCGCATCGAAGTGGTGCGCGGCTCCAACGCCGCCAACGATGGCGTCAACGCCGTCCAGGCGAGCATCCACATCTTCACTCGGCCCGCTTCCGCCGACCCTGGCTGGACGGTTGGCGCCGCCATCGGTTCAGCTGACATCTGCGACGGCTTGCTACGTTATGCCGGTGCCAACGGTGATTGGCAGTGGCGAGCCACCCTCAACAGCCGCAGCGATGACTGGCTCAAAAATCAGCGTGACGGCGCGCGCGACCACCTGTTTGAACCGCCCCGGATTTTGAGGAGGCTCCAACTCTTGAGAAGATGGAGCCATGAAGAAACCCGTAAAGTATTCCCCCGAAGTCCGCGAGCGCGCCGTG
>NCGX01000028.1 GCA_002256995.1 Hydrogenophilales bacterium 16-64-40 | reverse complement strand
GAGCACCAGTACCTGTTCGCTGCGCAGGGGGTTGAGGCCGCGGACACTGATGTTCGGCAGGATGCCGGTGCCGCTTTCATCCAGCACCCGCACGCCGGGAACGTTGCGCAGCGCGTCCTCAACGGTGCGCGCCCCGGTTTCGGTCAATTCCTGGGAGGTGACCACGCTGCGGGCGCCGGGGTGTTTTTTTGCCGCTTCGGGCGTCGGCGCACCCAGCCAGTCGGCGCTGACCGTTACCTCCTCAAGGGTGTTGGCGGATTCTTTTGGCGCGGGTGCGGACGCCATCTGAGCGTGTGCGTGGGAGACCGAAAATGCGAATGAGAGGGCACTGGCAAGTGCGGATAAATGGAATTGCATGTTGACGTCTTTCAGGGTTGGAAAAAATTGGATTGGGAGGAGCGCCCAGCCCCGAGCACGGGGCGGGGCGCTCCTTGGGCGCTGCCGGCGTCGATGAAGCGACGCTCATGCGACGGACGCTGTCGTGTCGTGCAGGCAGGCGTTGCCGGGCGGCCAACCGAAGCTGAAGGCGGGGTGGGGTGCCGGCCGCGGGCGCATCGGTTTGGGCTCGGGGCACTCGCGATCCAGCGTGTCGGCGAGTTCGAGGCAGGCTTCACGCTCAGCGGGCGTCAGCGCGGTGTGTTCGGCGGCGCGTTTGAGCAGCAGTTGGGCGGTGGCCTGGTTTCGCGCGCAGGGGTGGCGCAGCATCACTAGTGCGGCGACCAGGAGCGAGGTGGGGGGTGTGGTTTGCATGGTCTTTCCTTTCTCAGTCGGCGACGGGCGCGGTGCCGGACTGCCCTTCGCAGGCGGCGATCTCGCTGCTTTGCTGGGTGTGCAGCAGGCGCAGCGTTTCGCGCGCCGAACGGCCGACGTTGAGGTCGTTTGCCGCCACGCTGGCGACACGTCCCTTGATGATGAAGGTGGCGCGTATGGCGGCACCGGAGTCGGCGAGTACGCCGAAGTGCTGCGCGAGGGAATGCGACACGTCGCCCAGCATGGGCAATCGGACCGCGCCGAGGCCCTGTCGGACACCGGCGCGGTGGGCGTGCACGGAATCGACGCTAGCGCCGAGCACGACGGCGCCGGAGATGTCGAAGTCGTGACTGAGATCCGAGTAGGCGCGAATCTCGGTCGCGCAGGCGAAAGTGAAATCGAGCGGCCAGAAAAACAGCACCAGCCACCTGCCGCGATAGTTCGCGAGCGAAATCGCTTCGATGCGGCCATCGGGCTGATAGGCGTCACAGCTGACGGCGGGGACGGCGGTTCCAATCGAGACCATGGGCGCCGCCTTAATGGACGGAGGCGGGAAGGGCATCGCAGCCGGCACTGGGCGTGCGCGAGACGGCGATCCATTGCGCCGCCAAGCGCTGGCTGGCCTCGGCGAGTCGGCGGTCGGACGCGTGGCGTTCGATCCAGCGCAGGTGCTGCTCGACCAGGCGTGCGAGCGTCCTGCAGGCGGTTTGCTGGTAACGATGCATCAGCCACTGCGTGGCGGCGATGACGATGTCGGGGGTGTCGTGGTACTGCGGGGTAGCCATGCCAGTCTCCTTGGGTTGGGAAGCTGGCTGGCGCGAGATGCGCGGGCGGGCGGGTGGGGAAAGTTTACTTGGTCAGTATCAGTTTGGCGTTCTTGGTGATGCGCAGGCGATAGTGCTCGCCGTTGTGGCTGATCAGGATTTCCTGGCGCCCCTGGAACAGGGAATCGGTGGGGATGACGCCCGGCGTTGGCCGTCCCGACGTGACCGATAAATGCGGGGACGCCGCGCGCGTCTGCGTCGGCATGCTGTTCGTGTCTCGCTCGGGAAGGTCGGGTTTCATCGCGTCACGCTGTTTTTTAAAGTAGTACGAATAATAACGATTCTCATTTGAGAGTCAAGCGGTGACGGGATACTTTTTCAGAAAAGGTCAGAGATCGACCGGGGGATAGGGGGCGCGCACCAACGGCGCCGCGGTCGGCACCTCGGGCTGCAGGGTGACGTGGCTGATGCCGTGCTGCGCTTCCATCGCCTGTTGCGCCGCAGCGAGGGTCGCAGGCCAGTCGGCCAGGTCGCGAAGCTCAAGGTGCGCCGACAGCGCCAGCGTGCCGGAGGAGAGCGTCCAGACGTGCAGGTCGTGCACCCGCCGCACGCCGGGCAAGCGGGCAAGATCGCGACCAACTACGGCAAGCTGGACATGCCCGGGAACGCCTTCCATCAGCACATGCAGCACCTCGCGCAGCAGGCGCAGCGCCGAAAACAGGATCAGCGCAGCGACAAGCAGGGACAGCAAGGGATCGATCGGGGTCCAGCCGGTGGTGACAATCACGATGCCGGCGGTGATCGCCGCCACCGAGCCGAGCGCGTCGCCCAGCACGTGGAGCAGCGCGGCGCGGCTGTTGAGCGTGTGTTCGCCGCGGCTCAGCACCCAGGCAACCACGAGGTTGATCGCCAGGCCGATCACCGCGACGCCGATGACGGTGCCGCCGTCGATGTCGCGCGGAGTGCCGACGCGCTCGAGGGCTTCGCGCACGATGAAGCCGATCAGCACCAGCATCAAGAGGCTGTTGAACAGCGCGGCCAGCACTTCGGCGCGCACCAGGCCGTAGGAATGCCGCATGCTGGGCGGGCGCCGCGCCAGCCAGGCCGCCGCGGCCGCCAGTCCCAGTGCGGAGCTGTCGGTGACCATGTGGGCGGCGTCGGCCAGCAGCGCGAGCGAACCCGACCACCAGCCGGCCACGGCCTCGACGCCGGCGAAGGACAGCGTCAGCAGCAGGGCGACGATCAGCGTGCCGTTTTGCGCCGTGTGATGGTGGCTGTGGCCGGCACCGTGGCCGGACGCGGCGCCGTGATCGTGCTTATGCGCGGCCACAGTAATCGGTCGGGTCCGCCAGGTTGAGGTCGGCGGAATCCTGCCCCAGCCCGGCGAGGTGGTGCAGCGCGTTGACGTAGCGCGCCGATTCGCGCAACTGGACCAGCGTCGGCGGGTGCGGGTGGCCGTGCATGCGGGCTAGCCGAGCGCGCGCGGGGGCGGGCCAGTCGACCTTCAAGTTCGCCAGCACCTCGTCGGCCAGGTCGGGCCGGTTGCACACCAGCGCCATGTCGCAGCCGGCGTCGAGCGCGGCGGCCACCCGTTCGACCACGCCGCCCGCCACAGCGGCGGCTTCCATGCACAGGTCGTCGCTGAAGATCGCGCCGTCGAAGCCGAGTTGATGGCGCAACAGCTTTTGCAGCCAGACTTTTGAAAATCCGGCCGGCCGGTCGTCGACCTCGGGATAGATCACGTGCGCCGGCATCACCGCGGCAAGCCCCGCCTCGATCATCAGCCGGAACGGCACCAGATCGGCAATCGCCATGTCGGCCAGGGTGCGCTCATCCACCGGGATGGCGACATGCGAATCCGCCTTGACGAAGCCGTGGCCGGGGAAGTGCTTGCCGCAGGCGGCCATGCCGGCGTCCTTCATCCCGAGCATTACGGCTTGTCCCAACTGAAACACGGCGTGCGGATCGGCATGGAAAGCGCGGTCGCCGATGACGCTGGACGCGCCGTAATCCAGGTCGAGCACTGGTGCAAAGCTGAAGTCGATGCCGTGCGCGCGCAGTTCGCTCGCGAGCACATAGCCGGTTTCGCGCGCCAGTTCGCGGGCGCGCTGCGGATGTTCGTTCCAGATTTCGCCGAAGGCACGCATCGGCGGCAGGCGGGTGAACCCTTCGCGGAAGCGCTGCACCCGGCCGCCCTCTTGATCGCCGCCGATCAGCAAGGGGGCGGGCTTGAGCGCGTGGATCTCGGCGGTCAACGCGGCCAGCTGCGCCGGGTCGCGGTAGTTGCGGGAAAACAGGATCACCCCGCCGACGAGCGGGTGGGTGAGGCGGCGGCGGTCGTCGTCGGTGAGCTCGGTGCCCGCCACGTCCAGCATCAAGGGGCCTAGCGTCATGGTTGCTCCTGTTTAAAGTTTGGCGTCACGATGGAATCTCCGGCTGGTTTTTTGGAAGACTGGATTGCTCCAGCACGACAAACGCCAGCACGAGGTCGCCCTCGTCCGACAGCGAAACATGATGCGCCGTGACGCCGCGCGCCGCCAGCCAATCATCAAGCTCGGGCGCGCATTGCAGGAAGGGCTTGCCCTGTGGGTCGCGCAGCACCGCGATGTTGCGCAGCGTCACCGGTGCGCGCAGGCCGGTTCCCGCCGCCTTGGCGAAAGCCTCCTTGGCGGCGAAGCATTTGGCGAGAAAGCGCGCCGGGTCGTGGCTGGTTTCGTAGCGTGCATATTCGGCCGGGGCGAGGATGCGGTCCGCGTAGGGCTCGCCGAAGCGCGCGAGGCCGCTGCGAATGCGCTCGGCGTCCAGCAGGTCGGTGCCGATGCCGTGGATCATGGTGCAAGCTTGACCGGCAATCCTGCCACGCGGATCTTTTCGGCGAAGGCCTCGAGCCATTCGGCGGGCAGCGCCGACAGGCGGCTGGCCTGCGGCTGCATCGAAGGCCGCGCAAGGCCATACAACAGCACGCCCCGCACCGGGATGGCTTGCTGCCGGATACGCGCCACCGCTGCAAGGTAGGCTGCCTGCTCCGCATCCGATAGCGGCGCGCCGTCAAGCGCGAATACGCAGGTCTGCAGCCAGGTGGGGCACAAGCGTGCGGCCACGGCCAGCCGCTCGAACTGCTTGTCGGGCGATATCCGTGTCTGGTTGATGCTGCGCATGCCGGCGGCGGTCGCGCTGTCGAACTTGAACCACACCTCGCCGTTCAGTGCCGTCATTTTGCCGAGGCCATCCTGCACGCGCGGCCGGTCGACGAGGCTGCCGTTGGTGATCAGCACCAGCTTGATCTTTCCAACGAGGTCGAAGTCCGCCATCACCCGGCCGATCAGCTCGATGATCTGCGGGAAGGCTTTGGCGCTGGTGGGCTCGCCATTGCCCGACAGCGCAATGTCGTTCAGCCGCCGTGCGCCTTCGGGCACCCGCGTCTGCATGAAGTCGCCGTGGAGAATGTCGTCGAGCATCGCGCGCAACTCGGCTTCCAGTTGCGCCAGATCGATTTCGGGCGCGGTTCCGCGCACCAGATCCGGCACCTGGCAATACACGCACGCCCAGTTGCAGGCATTGTTGGGATTGAGGTTGACCCCCACCGAGACGCCCCCCGCGCGGCGCGAGACGACGGGATAGACATAGGTCATCCCCGCGCTGTCGCGGTCATGGTTGACGGGGGTGAGGGGGGTGGACTGCGCCATCCGCGGATTTTCTCATCAAGTGTGGCGGCACAACTAAAGAACGCCCGCTGGGTGTCCCGCTGGGTGTCTTGATCAATCTGGCGGAGGCGGTGAGCTGCGGTCCCCGACTCGCCCGATTCAGGTTTTAGCTCAACGGGCTGTGCCCGCATCGCTGAAACCGGTTATCTGGCGGAGGCGGTGAGATTCGAACTCACGGATGGCTTGCACCATCGCCGGTTTTCAAGACCGGTGCCTTAAACCGCTCGGCCACACCTCCACGGCGCGAATTGTAGCGGGTTCGCCCCGCTTTGGCGTGACGCGCTGCGCGCCGGGACAGATGACGCGGCTTCAACAGCGGCTGTCGGGTTTTCGTTAGTCCGCCGCGATGCCGCTGCAGGCAGATATCGCAAACCCGAACAAAACCAACGCGTTGTAATAAACGTGCTACGGCATGGGTTTGGCACAAATGGTGCTGGTCAGCACTCATCCGCAACAAGCTGACGTCAGCCATGCCCGATTTTTTCGATATGTTGAGCACGATCGCCCGCCGCAGAAAAGCCGGAGGGGGGGCGCCGTTCGCTACGGTGAAAGCCACCGAGAAATGGTTGAAATCCTTGCCTGCGGACTCGGATTACGACGCGCATCATGCGCTGGTCGAAGGGCTGGAACGCTTTAATGCGGAAAATGAAGCGGTCACGCTCGGCCGCATGAAGTCATTGATGAAACTGGAGGAGGCGGGCCTGCCCCTGCAGCTGCGCATCGTCGAACAGTATGTGCGCAACCAGGCTTCGTTCCGCCTGGCGCGCCAGGCCTTGTGGCGCGAATCGTGGGTATTCTGGTCGCTGCTGGCGGAGGCCTGGCTTGGCCTGCTGAAGCAGGCCTACCGGGGTCCGGCCAGCGCGGAACTCAAGCCCTTTGCCGCCGAAATGGCCACGCGTGCGCTGCGCTACGCCGGCTTGGTCATGCGCTGGGACTATCACCAGGCGCGTGTTCCGGTCGGGTCGGCCTGGCGCCGCATGCACAAGGTCTATCGGCTGGCCGAGCGCGACGGGTTTGCCACGCAGACGGTGCAGATCAATGCGCGCCCCACCCACTGCGCACGCGAATACACGCTGGTGGTGCTGATGGGGCTGGCGCATCCGCTGGGCTACCGCACCCAGGAAATCGAAACCATCGCTCAGATTTTCGAAGGCTACGAGCCCTTGTCCCTGCCGGCAGCGGTGCCGCAGCGCGAGGCGCACACACACGTGCTGGACCTGTCGCTGAGCGAAGGGGCCTGCTTGCTGGACGATGACTGGGTACAGGGGCGTCGTCTGCGCTACCTGGCCTTGCGCCCGCTGACCGATTATCTGAAAACACTCGGTCGATCCTCGGCCGTGGAGGCGGAAAACGGACTCACCCAGCAGGTGGCGAGCCTGATCGAGCGCGGCGGCATCCGCCGCAACCGGCAACGCACCAACCGATTCGGCCGGGTGTGGGTGGCAGCTGGAATGGACAATATCCTGGCAGCCCTGGCCCAACCCGACGCGGGCAGGACACATCCTGCCATGGAGCCGTGGATGCTGCGCGACGAGAGCACGGAGGGGATGGGTTTTGCGCTGCCCGAGGTACCGACGCTGCCGCATGGCCGTCTGGTGGCCGTGACTTGGGACACGTCGGAGAATATCTGGCAGTTGCTGGCCATCCGCTGGAACCGCGAGGAAGACGGCCAGCACCTGGTCGGCACGCAGCGCCTGTCACACCACCCCAAGCGGGTGGAAATCCATTTCGAGGCGGATGGGCAGGGGCCGCAGGAAAAGACCTGGGCCGTGTTCATGCCGATGACGCATCTCGATCATGGGGTCAGCAACCTGCTGATCCCCAGGACGCATTACCGCCTGGGCGCGCCGCTGATGCTGCGCGATGGCGACATGCTTTATCGCCTGCGGCTGGGCGAGGTGCAGGAAAGTCACGAAGGCTGGTTGCGCGTGGGGATGGATGTAATCGGGCGGGAGCAGTTCGCCGTCGCCGCCTGATCCCACTGGATGGAAACAATCAACGCGTGCGGATGTCGCCGAAATGAAAGTCGAACGCGCCGGCGCGGCGGTCGCTGAAATACTGCTCCAGCGTGGCGCGCACGGTGCGGAAGGCGATTTCGTCCCAGGGGATGTCGGCTTCAGTGAACAGCCTGGTTTCCAGCGATTCGATGCCGGGCTGAAAATCAAGATCGAGCAGCCGGGCGCGGAACATCAAGTACACCTGATTGATGTGCGGCAGGTTGTAGAGGGTATAGAGCCCGCCGATTTCGATGCGTGCCCCGGCTTCTTCCCAGGTTTCGCGGGCGGCGCCCTCGAGCGTGGTTTCGCCGTTTTCCATGAAACCGGCAGGCAGCGTCCATAGCCCATATTTGGGTTCGATGGCGCGGCGGCACAGCAGCACCTTGTCTTCCCATTCCGGGATGCAGCCGACCACCATTTTGGGGTTCTGATAATGGATGGTGCCGCAGCCGGGACACACATGGCGCGGCAGATGGTCGCCTTCGGGCACGCGCAGCGTCACGGTGCTGCCACATTCACTGCAAAAATTCATGTTGCTTCCAATCTGCCAGGTTGCGCGCCACGGTAGCAAAATCCCCACACCTCGAGCAAGGGTGAGACTGGAACCGAGTGCCGCGAGCGATTATCATCTAAGGCCATTGTCCGTTGTGCTGATTGTCCATGCGTCCCTCCCACATTGAAACCATCCTCGACCGCGAATTTGAAAGCGCCGCCGACGGCTACCACACGCCGGTGATGCTGTGGGGCCCGCCGGGCGTCGGCAAGTCGCAGATCGTCGCCAAGATTGCCCAGCGCCACGCCGTGCCGCTGATCGACATCCGATTGAGCCAGATGGAGCCGACCGACCTGCGCGGCATTCCCTTCCGCAACGGCCAACTGGTCGAGTGGTCGATTCCGGCTGTGCTGCCTGACGCCGAGCGTCATGGCCCGGCGGGCATCCTGTTCCTCGATGAAATCACCTCGGCGCCACCTTCTGTGTCGGCCGCAGCCTACCAGTTGATTCTCGATCGCCGCCTCGGCGAATACACGGTGCCTGACGGCTGGGTGATCTTCGCGGCCGGCAACCGTCAGGGCGACCGCGGCGTGACCTACGCCATGCCGGCGCCGCTGGCCAACCGCTTCACTCATTACGAAGTAGAGGTGAATCTGGACGACTGGGTGGACTGGGCGCACAGCGAAGACATCGACCCGCGCGTGATCGCTTTCCTGCGCTTCCGCCCCGATCTCTTGTTCAGCTTCGACCCGGCACACACGCCGATCGCCTTCCCCAGCCCGCGTTCATGGGAGTTTTCCCACCGCGCGCTGCAGAAATTCGACCGCACCGACTTGCTCGCCGACGCGCTGATGGCCTGCGTCGGCCAGTCGGCCGGGCTGGAGCTGAAAACCTTTGTCGACAACATGGCGCAGATGCCGGACATCGATGCCATCATCGCCGGCGAGGCCGCAGACGTGCCCAATGGCATCGACCTGCAGTACGGCGTCGCCGCCGCGCTGGTTCGGCGCGCCCTGCAGGCCGCCGACAGCGGCAACGCCGCCGCGGTGTACGGCAACATTCTCAAATACGCGCAGCGCTTTCCGCAGCGCGAAATGGGTGTGATGCTGGTATCCGACCTCCACCGCGCCGTCGGGCGACCGCTTTTTGCCGTGCCGGCGTTCGCCGAGTGGGCCAACAGCATCACCGATCTCGTTCTGTACGAGCACTGACCATGGCTGAGCAGCCCGACGCCCTGCAGCCAATTCTCACCAAGCTTTCGGCTGCGCGCACCCGCCTCATCATGGAGCGCCCCTTTCTCGGCGCGCTGGTGATGCACTTGCCGCTGAAGGTCGGCGGCGAAGGCTGCACGACGACCGGTACCGACGCGCAGGCGTTCTATTTCAATCCCGGCTTCATCGAGAACCTGTCGCTGGCGCAGACGCAGTTCGTGCTGGCGCACGAGGCGATGCACTGCGCCATGGGCCACCCCCACCGCCGCAACCACCGGGTCAAGCGGCGCTGGGACGTCGCCTGCGACCATGCAGTCAACCTCATCCTGATCGAGGAAGGCCTGAAGCCGCCGCTGCACGGCATCCTCGCCGACCAGAACTTCATGACGCTATCGGCGGAGGAAATCTACCCGCTGATTCCCGAGGACACGCCGGAAGAGTCCTTCGACCAGCACTTGTTCGATAGCGACAACGAGTCGGGCGCGAGTCCCGACGAGAACGAGCGCCAGGACAATCCTGACGCTGGCGAAGCGGGCGGCCAGGGCAAGGAAGGCCAGAGCGAGGCGGAGGAAAAGCAGGGTAGCGGCAGCCAGGCCTCGCAGAAGCCAAACGAGCTGTCGCCGGCCGAGCGCGAAGAACTCGCCGAGCAGTGGAAGAACCGGCTCGCCGCCGCCGCCCAGGCCGCGCGCCAGGCCGGAAAATTGTCGCAGTCGATGATGCGCTGGGTCGACGGCCTCTTGGCACCGAGCCTGCCGTGGCGCGCGCTCCTGGCACGCTTCTTCGCGGTCAACCAGCGCGACGATTATTCGTGGCGCCGGCCGTCCAGGCGCGAAGGCGACGCGCTGCTGCCGCGCCTGTCGAGCGAGGGCATCGAGGTGGTGGCGGCGATCGACACCAGCGGTTCGATCAGCGACGACGAGCTGCGCCAATTCGTCACCGAGCTCGATGCGCTGAAAGGCCAGGTGCGCGCGCGCGTGACCCTGCTGGCATGCGATAACCACGTCGCCGACGCCGCGCCGTGGGAGTTCGAGCCGTGGGACACCATGGAGCTTCCCGCCGAACTCTCAGGCGGCGGCGGTACCGATTTCCGTCCGGTATTCGACTGGGTCGAGCACGAAAACCGCAGCCCCAACATGCTGGTGTATTTCACCGACGCCGAAGGCGACTTTCCCAAGCTGCCGCCGAATTACCCGGTGATCTGGCTGGTCAAGGGCAAGGGCGCGGTGCCCTGGGGCGAACGGGTGCAGCTCAATTGAACCCCGTCGACGCCCCGCCCAACCGCGTGCGCAGTTTCCTGTTCGAGCAGCTCGACATCCGCGGCGCCTGGGTGCAACTGGGCCCCGCCTGGCGCGAGATGATCGCGGGACGCGATTACCCCGAACCGGTCGTCGAACTCCTGGGCCAGCTGGCGGGAGTGGCCACGCTGATCACCGCCAACCTCAAGCAGGCGGGACGGCTGACCTTTCAGCTGCGCGGCGAAGGCGCGGTGTCGCTGCTGGTGATGGACTGTGACGAGCAGCTGCGCCTGCGCGGTATGGCGCGCAGCGCCCCGGAACTCTCCGCGGGCAGCCTGCCGGCCCTGCTGGGCGATGGCGCGCTGACCCTCACCTTGGACACTGCCGGCATGCGCCAGCCCTACCAGAGCCATGTGCCGCTGCAGGGCGATAGCGTGGCGGCGGTGTTCGAACATTATCTGACCCAGTCCGAGCAGACGCCCACGCGCCTGTGGCTGGCAGCCAACCACGAAACCGCGGCGGGCCTGTTCCTGCAGGCGCTGCCGGGCGCTGACGAGCGCGATGCCGATGGCTGGAACCGGGTGCAGATCCTGGCCGGCACCGTGCGGGCGGAGGAGCTGCTCGGCCTCGGCTCGATCAAGCTGATCGATCGGCTGTTCCCGGAAGAGGACGTGCGCGTGTACGACCCGCGCCCGGTCAGCTACTACTGCCCCTATGATCCGGCGAAGATCTATTCCATGCTGCGCAGCGTGGGGCAGACCGCATGCGAGTCCATCCTCGCCGAGCACGGCGAAATCCGGGTGCACGACGATGTCTGCAACCACGAATATGTGCTGGACGCGGCCGCGGTGGCCGCGCTTTTCAAATGATGTGATCGCGGGTGTCCATTGGTAATGTCCGTTCAGGAATCTTGGCGCGGTTGGTTCAATGGAGAACCCGGATGAAAGGATGCATGATGCGCAGAGGATGGATGCTGCTGGGACTGTTGGCCTTGTCGGACGCTGCGCTGGCCGATGAGGGACGTGCCGGAGAGGGACGGTACGAGGCCTTGCCGCTGGCCGGCGCAGACGGGGGCAAGGGCGGCGCGCGGGCATTCATCCTCGATACTCGCGACGGCCATGTCTGGATATGGAGCGAAAACGAACTCATCACCACGCCGGATGGCCGCCGCCGCTACGGCGCTGGCTTTATCTACCATGGCAAGCTGCGCCCCGGCAGCCAGCCTGGCGAAATGATCGAACAGCAGGGCCGATGAGCTGACAGCTTTACGACGACGCCCAGCTTGCCGCTGCGGCGCCGGTTTTGGCGCGAGCACTTGTCCGCGTCGTGTGGTAATTTAACAACGCAACCTCCCCGCAACAGAAGAAGTTCAATAGATTGTGGTTTTCTTTTGCCGATTTGCTAGAATTCGCGCGTCGGCTGGATCTCAAATCCCGGACCGATCTCTGGTGTGGGTTTTACTACTGTAATTTAAGGGAAATCAAATGAAATATTCCGTCCTCCTGGCCGCTCTGCTGGCTGTTTCCATGACCGCTTGTGGTCAAAAAGAAGAAGCAGCACCTGCTGCTGAAGTTGCTGGCGAAGCTGCAGTTACTGCTGGCGAAGCTGCAATCGAAGCGAGCGAAGCTGCTGTTGAAGCTACTGACGAAGCTGCTCCTGCTGCTGCTGCTGCTGACGAAGCTGCCGCCGCCGCTGGCGAAGCTGCATCCGCTGCTGGCGAAGCTGCAACCGCCGCTGACGCCGCTGCTGATGCTGCTCCGGCTGCCGCTCCTGCCCAGTAATTCCGGGTCCAGGAACGAAAAACCGGCCTTTGGGCCGGTTTTTTTTCGCCTGTACGTCGCGTCTATCGACAAGATCATCGAAAACTCAACGCCCAATCGAGGTGTTTGGCAAAGCGCCAGGTTGCATTTGGCCGGAGCCCCGCAATGGCAAGGGCAACGGCTATTTTGCGTGGTGAACGTTCCCTGGCATGAAGTTCGCATCAGTTAATGCATTCATTTGCGTTGATCATATGGGAACGTCATGCGAACACTTTCAGTGGTGGCCGGGCTGCTGGCCTCGGGTTTGTCCTTGCAGGCATCGGCTTACAGTATCGATGCGAATCTGGCCGACTGGGGGTGACCCGCACCGGCAGTATGGCGGACTGGACACCGAATGCATCGGTCAAGGCCTGGGTCGTGGAAGACCAGACCGGCGGCATCAACACCCGGCTAACGCCGGGTTACGGCGGGCAGGCTTACGATGTTGAAGCCTTGTACGTGGATTACGACGTGCAGTACCTCTATCTGGCCTTGGTGACCGGGCACAATCCGCTGACGCAGAATGGCGGCAATCACTATGCGCCGGGCGATTTTGCGATCGACTTCGGGCGCAATGGCAGTTATGAGTTCGGACTCGAAACCACCGGCAGCAACGGAAAAACCCAGGGCGGGCTGTATGTCGTCAGTCAGTGGGGCACGGGTTTGTGGGGCGCAGCGAACGAAGGGCCGACCTCGATTCTGGCGGGCGATCTATTGGGCCTGGGCGAGATGGCCTACACCACGACAGGCGTCGCCAATATGGGCGGCCATGCCGCCGACTCGCATTTTTTCTATGAAGCGCGCATCCCCGTTGCTCTGTTCGGCACCTATTGGGGGGCGGATGATTTCGGCGTGCACTGGACCATGAGCTGCGCGAACGATTCGTTGAAGGTCGATTCCATTCCGGGCGCCAGCGTGCCGGAGCCGGGGACGCTGGCATTGCTTCCGTTGGGACTGCTGGGCATGATCGGGCTGGCGCGTCGCCGTCGCGCCTGATCAGTCAGCCGGCCAGGAAGTCATCGATGCGCGCGATGGCTTCTACCAGACGCGGCAGAGTTTGCGTGTAGGCGATACGCAAGTAGCGCTGCGGCTGGTGCTGGCCAAAATCGAGGCCGGGGGTCACTGCCACGCCCGCCTGCTCCAGCAGGGCCTGGGCAAAGTGGAAGCTGTCGTCGGTGTGCGCGCTGCAATCGGCATATAGATAAAACGCCCCGTGCGGCTGGATGGGAATGGCGAAGCCGCGTTGGCGCAGCGCGGGCAGCAGAAAGTCGCGGCGGTCGCGCAATTCGGCCTTGCGGGCCTCGAGTCCATCGAGGGTGGCGGGCGAGAACGCCGCCAGCGCTGCGTACTGTGCTGGGGTGGGCGCCGCCAGAAACAGGTTTTGCGCCAACCGCTCCAGGTACGGCAGGGCCCAGGCGGGGGCGGCCAGCCAGCCCAGCCGCCAGCCGGTCATCTGGAAGTATTTCGAGAAACTGTTGACGACAAACACGTCGTCCCAGCGCGCGGCGCTGTGCTCGCTGCCGTCGTAGGTCAGCGCCAGGTAGATTTCGTCGACGATCAGGGCGACGCCCTTTGCGGCGCACCAGTCGTGGATGCGCGCAAGTTCGCCGGATGAAATCGATGTGCCGGTGGGGTTGGCGGGGCTGGCGATCAGCACGGCGCGGGTGGCGGGCGTGGCGTGGCGTTCGATAGATTCTAAGGTGAGCTGGAAGCCGCTGCCGGCGTCGACCGGGACGCTGACCGCGCGCGCATCGCAGAAACGGGTGAAATGGCGGTTGCAGGGATAGCCGGGGTCGGCCATCAGCACCTCGTCGCCGGGCCCGGCCAGCAGGCCCAGCGCGAGCAGCAGGGCGCCCGAAGCGCCGGGGGTGACGATGACGCGCGCGGGATCGACCGTGACCTGCCAGCGCGTGGCATAAAACCCGGCGATGGCTTCGCGCAACGCCGGCAGGCCCAAGGCGCCGGTGTAGTGGGTGTGGCCGGCACGCAGCGCCGCGACGCCGGCTTCGACGATGGGGGCGGGGGTGGCGAAGTCGGGCTCGCCGATTTCGAGGTGGATGATGTCGCGCCCGGCGGCTTCCAGCGCCTGCGCGCGCGCCAGGATATCCATCACATGGAACGGCGCGATGCCGGTCATGCGCGCGGCGAGATGGGGCTTAGGCGTGTCCATGCGACTCCAGTCGGCCCAGCGGATGCTGGCGGTAGAACTGCCGCAACTGCCGGTAAATCGCCGGGTACTCGGCGTCGAGCAGGCGCGGCATCTCGAAAAACACCTCGGTCAGCACCGCAAAGAACTCGGCGGGATTGGTCGTGGCGTAGGGGTCGATCGCCGTGTCCTCGCCGGCATCGACGCGCGCGCACAAATCCGCATAGGCCGCGCTGAAGTCGCGCGCCCAGGCGGCCGCATCCATGCCGCGATGCAGCGGCGGAAAGCCGTTGGCGTCGCCGTTCAGCATGTCGAGCTTGTGCGCAAATTCGTGCAGCACGACGTTGACGCCATCGGCCTGGCCGCTGGTTTCAACGTCGGCGATCGACAGCACCAGCGGCCCGCCATGCCAGGACTCGCCTGCCAGGATGTCGCGCGAGCGATGCACCACGCCGGCCTCGTCGATTTCCTCGAGGTCGCGCATGAACTCGTCGGGATAGAGAATGATTTCGCTCCAGCCGCGGTAGCTGTCTTCGTCAAGATTGAGCGTCAGCAGGCAGGCCTGCAATGCGATGACGTGCTGGGTGTCGGCGTCGACCTCCGCGCCGCCGGCGGCGGAAAACGCCTTGCCGTGGATGAACAGGCTGGCGGCTTCGCGCAGGCGCGTCTGCTCCGCAGCGTCAAGCCCGTGCAGGATCGGCAGGGCGGCGACCGTCGCGCCGAAGGCATCGGGCGGGATGGCGTGCCGTTCGAGAATGCGGGCGCGCCGCCAGCGGCCAAAGAGCCTGTACACACTCATTTTGAGCCTGCGTTGCCGCGAGAAAGCAATGGATGCAAGGCGCGGCGCGCAGGCCAGGGCCATCCCTTGCCAAGCGACGCAACGCCGCAGACGCGCTTTCTCGCGTCAACCCGGAGGGGCGGGCCGATTCGGGCGCATCCCTTTGTCGCAGGCCGCTTGCTGTGCTCGCACAGCGGCGCGTCCCGCTCCGCGGGCTGCATCCCGACTCGGCCTCGCCGCAGGCTCAAAATGAGTGTGTACAGGCTCTGGCTCATCGGCTCACTCGTCGGCGTCGAGTAGGCGCGCGGTAGTCGCGTCCGGGTGGTCGAGCTCGACCCGCTCGATCTGCTGGAAGCGGCGGCTGATCTTGTCGCTGGAAATGCGCACCTCGCTGACATCTTTGTTGGCCTGCTCGATGTGGGAGGCGAGCTTTTTCATGCGTTCGTCGAAGCGCGCGAAGTCCTTCGCCAGCTTGGACAGCTCGTCCTTGATCACGTGCGCCATGCGCCGCGTTTCCGAATCGCGGATCACTGCCCGGGCGGTGTTCAGCACCGCCATCAGCGTGGTCGGCGAGGTCAGCCACACGCGTTTTTTCTGCGCGTGCTCGACCAGATCCGGATGGTAGGCGTGGATCTCTGCGAACACCGCTTCGGCCGGCAGGAACATCACCGCGCCGTCGGAGGTTTCGCCGGCGACGATGTATTTGGCGGCGATGTCGTCGACGTGCTTCTTGACGTCGGTCTTGAACTGCCGCTTGGCCGCATCGCGCTCGGCCGTCGGCAGGCTGTCGTCGAACATGCGGCTGTAGTTTTCCAGCGGAAACTTGGAGTCGACGCATACCGTGCCGGTCGGCTCCGGCAGGATCAGCACGCAGTCGACGCGCGCGCCGCTTTTCAGGGTGTGCTGGAAGGAAAAGGCGTCGGGCGGCAGGCTGTTCCGCACCAGCGCTTCCAGCTGGACCTCGCCGAAGGCGCCGCGCGAGCGCTTGTCGCCCAATATCTCCTGCAAGCTGACGACATTGGACGCCAGGTCCTCGATCTTTTTCTGCGCCTCGTCGATTACCGCCAGGCGCGACATCACCGAGGTGAAGGTCTCGTTGGTTTTCTTGAAGCCTTCGTCGAGCCGCTCGGCCACCTTGCCGGAGATTTCGTTGAGCCGGCCGTCGACCGTCTGCGACAGCTGCTGCACGCGCTCGCTGAACTGCGCGGTCATGCCTTTCAGCGTGTCCTGCAGCATGCTCTGCTCGGCGCGTCCCTGCTCGATCAGCTTTTCCAGCATGGCGCTCTGGAACTGGCCGAGCTGGCCGGTGACGGTGGCACGCGTTTCCGCCAGCCGCTCGGTCTGCGCGATCTGCAGGGCCGCCAGCTGGCCCTGCATGCGGTCGGACTGCTGTGCCAGGCCCGTGTGCAGGTCGGTCAGCACCGCGCGATGGCGGCCTTCCATGTCCTGGATCAGCAACGCGGGCAAACCGGTTTGTTCGCGCCGCAGCGCATGGATGCGCAGCAGCAGCAAAACAGCCAGCAGGATGAGGACGGCAAGGCCGATGAAAAGGGCGATTTCGACAGGACGCATGGCGCCGATTTTACCTGTGACCCACGTAAAAAAGCCCGGCGCGAAGCCGGGCTTTTTTCAACGCAGCCCCGGCGCAAGGCCGGGTTGGCTTTACGCCGCTGCGCGCGATGCCTTCTTGCGCTCGTGTTCCTGCAGGTGGCGCTTGCGGATGCGGATCGACTTCGGCGTGATTTCCACCAGTTCGTCGTCGTCGATGAATTCCACCGCGGACTCCAGCGTCAGCTTGATCGGCGTGGTCAGGCGCACCGCTTCGTCGGTGCCCGAGGAACGCACGTTGGTCAGCTGCTTGCCCTTGATCGGGTTGACCACCAGGTCGTTGTCGCGGCTGTGGATGCCGATGATCATGCCTTCGTACAGCTTGTCGCCTGGCGAGACGAACATGCGGCCGCGGTCTTCCAGTTTCCACAACGCATAGGCCACGGCCTCGCCGTTGTCCTGGCTGACCAGCACGCCGTTGTGGCGGCCGGGCAGGTCGGCTTTCACCGGACCGTAGTCGTCGAACACGTGGCTCATCAGGCCGGTGCCGCGCGTCATCGTCATGAAGTCGGACTGGAAGCCGATCAGGCCGCGCGCGGGAATGTGGTATTCCAGCCGGGTGCGGCCCTGGCCGTCGGATTCCATGTTGGTCAGCTCGCCGCGGCGGCGGCCGATTTCTTCCATCACGCCGCCCTGGTGGGCGTCTTCCAGGTCGATGGTGAGGTTTTCATACGGCTCGCACTTCTCGCCGTTGATTTCCTTGTACACCACGCGCGGCTTGCCGACGGCCAGCTCGAAGCCTTCGCGGCGCATGTTTTCCAGCAGGATGGTCAGATGCAGTTCGCCACGGCCGGAGACGCGGAACACGTCGGCGTCGCCGGTTTCATCGACGCGCAGGGCGACGTTGACCAGCAGTTCCTTTTGGAGACGGTCGCGGATCTGGCGGCTGGTGACGAACTTGCCTTCGGTGCCGGCCAGCGGCGAGGCGTTGACCATGAAGTCCATGTTCAGCGTGGGCTCGTCCACCGGCAGCACCGGCAGGCCGACCGGATTTTCCTTATCGCAGATGGTGACGCCGATGCCGATGTCGTCCAGCCCGGAAATGATGATGATGTCGCCGGCTTCGGCTTCTTCCACCGGCACGCGGTCCAGACCCTTGAAGCCGAGCACCTGGTTGATGCGGCCGGTTGCGACCTGGTCTTCGTGGTTCATCACCACCACCGACATGCCGGGCTTGATGCGGCCATTGAGCACGCGGCCCACGCCGAGGCGGCCGGTGTAGGTCGAATAGTCGAGCGCGGCGATCTGCAGCTGCAGCGGCGCGTCGGGCGAGCCGGGCGGGGTGGGAACATGGGTCAGCACGGTGTCAAACAGCGGCACCATGTCGGCAGCGGTGCCGCCATGCGAGGGAGCATCCTTCAGGTCCATGCAGGCCCAGCCGTTCAGGCCTGATGCATAGATGATGGGGAAGTCGAGCTGCTCGTCGGTCGCGCCGAGCTTGTCGAACAGGTCGAAGGTCTGGTCGACAACCCAATCCGGACGCGCGCCAGGGCGGTCGACCTTGTTGATCACGACGATGGGCTTGAGGCCCAGCGCCAGTGCCTTCTTGGTGACGAAGCGCGTCTGCGGCATCGGGCCTTCGACCGCGTCAACCAGCAGCACCACGCCGTTGACCATGCCGAGCACGCGCTCGACTTCGCCACCGAAGTCGGCGTGGCCCGGGGTGTCGACGATGTTGATGTGGGTGTCGCCGTACATGATGGCGGTGTTCTTCGCCAGGATGGTGATCCCGCGCTCTCTCTCCAGGTCGTTGGAGTCCATCACCCGCTCGTCAACCGCCTGGTTGTCGCGGAAGGTGCCGGACTGCTTGAGGAGCTGGTCGACCAGCGTGGTTTTGCCATGGTCGACGTGCGCGATGATGGCGATGTTGCGGAGCTTGCGGGACATGATGTAGGGCCGTGATGCGGGGAACCCAGCATTATAACAGGGTTTTTTGACTATTTTTACCGTGCAAGGGGATGTTCGGCCAGCCGGGCGTCGATGCGCTCGATGAGCTTCTGGTAACGGGGGCTGCCGACCGGCCCGAAGCGGCGGTCGAATTCGGCCTGCGGCATGAATTCCGGCAGATCACGAAAATCCGGTGCCAGATCTGAATCGCTGCGGGCATCGGCCAGCCGCTGCTGCATGCGCGCGGCGGCTTCGCCGGTGGCGTTTTCGCCGAGCATGACCCCGGCGCGGTTGGCGGCGAGATCGGTGAAACTGAAGCCCGACCCCTTGTTTGCATCTTCTTCTTCCTTGATCAGGCCGATGGCGTTGGCCAGCCGGCTGCCGCCGTTGACCGTGATTGCAGCTGAAATCACGAAATGTTCGGCAAAGTCGCGTCGCCCGTGCAGTGACAGCAGCACACGCGGCGCACGGCGAATCGACGCGCTGTCGCCTTCCAACAGCTTGGGCAGGCTGATGCCGGACAGATAGGCCGCCAGCACGGTGAGCGCGGCGCGGTTTTCCTCGGCTTCGTCGCCATCGATGGTCTGGGCGAAGCCGAACAGGGGCGCGGCGATCTCAGATAGGGGAATGGTGCGGCCGTGCGGGTAGCGTTTCAGGAGGGTATCCAACTGCTCGGCATAGGCCAGCATGCGAGCCTGATCTTCCGGCGCGATCAGCAGTTCCGCGCTTTTGCGTTCGATCTGCGTCAGCAGTTCGGGATGCCACCGGTAATCCAGGGTGGCCTGGTTCTCGTCGAAATTCACCTGGGAAAAAGCATCGGCCAGCGAAGCGTAGGTTTCGTCGCGGCGCAGCCAGCGGTGCGTTAGGCGCGCGACCCCGTCGGCCAACACGCCCGGCAGCGGCAGGCTGCCCAGCCGCAGGCTCTGGATACGGATGCCGCCGGGCACATCCGCCACGTCGGCGGTGAGGTTGAGGTAACGGCCAAACGGGTTGGGCGGCACGGCCAGAGTGGCGGTGAGGGTGGCCAGGCCGGGTGTGAGCTCGGCTGCGATGCCGTTGATTTGGCGCAGTTCGACCGCGTAATTGAGCAGGCGGTTGAGCTCCTCCTCGCCAAGCTGGATGCTTTGGATCACATCGGGCGTCTGGCGGCGCGGGTCGTGCCTCTGGAACAGCGATCTGACCCAGGCCAGGTCGGTGCGGCGAAATTCGGCCGGCGGCTCGATCGCCGGCGCATCTTCCAGCGCCAGCCAGGGCAGCACGATGAGCCCTGCCAGAATGAAAAAAAGCAAACTCCAGCCGATGAAACGTTTCATCTTATTCAGGCTGGTTGCGCATGAAATCGGCGGTCTTGAAGAACGCCGCAGTCAGCTCCTGCTGCATGGCGGCATCCACGCCCACGTCCTGCATCGCGCGGATCATGCAGCCCATCCACTGGTCGCGCTCGGCTTCGCCGATGACAAATGGCATGTGGCGGCGGCGCAGGAAGGGATGGCCGAAGCGGTCGGTGTATTCCGGCGGGCCGCCGGTCCAGCCGCTCAAGAACCAGGCGAGCTTGTTGCGCGATTCGGTGAGGTCCGCCGGATGCAGCTTGCGGATGCCGTAGTAATCGGGGTCTTCGTCCATCAGGTCGTAAAAGCGGTCGACTAATCGACGTATGACGTCGCCGCCGCCGAGGCGTTCGTAATGGGTTTGCATATTTCAGAGCTCGACCGGTTTGACGGCAGCTGCGGCAGCCTTGGCGCGGAGACGCGCTTGATCCGTGCTGGCGGCGGTGGCGAGCGCCACCCCCATGCGGCGGCGGGAGAAGGCTTCGGGCTTGCCGAACAGCCGCAGGTCGACGCCGGGCGCGGCGAGCGCTTCGGCGACGCCGTCATAGGCGATGCCGACCGCGTCCACGCCGCCGTAGATCACCGCCGAGGCACCGGGTTCGCGCATGCTGACGTCGACCGGCAGGCCGAGGATCGCGCGCGCGTGCAGCTCGAACTCGTTCTGCCGCTGCGTCGCCATCGTCACCATGCCGGTGTCGTGCGGGCGCGGACTGACTTCGGAAAACCACACGCGGTCGCCTTTGACGAACAGTTCCACGCCGAACAGGCCGCGCCCGCCGAGATTGCCGGTGACGGCGGCGGCAATGTCCTGCGCACGTGTGAGCGCTGCGGCCGACATCGCCTGCGGCTGCCACGACTCGACGTAATCGCCCTTCACCTGGACATGGCCGATGGGCGCGCAGAAATGCGTCTCGACCTGGCCCGAGATACCTAGCGCGCGCACGGTCAGCAGCGTGATTTCGTAATCGAAGTCGATCACGCCCTCGACGATGACGCGGCCTTTGTCCACCCGCCCGCCGGAAGCGGCGTATTCCCACGCCGCCTGCAGCTGGCTGGCGGCGTCCACCCGCGACTGCCCCTTGCCGGACGACGACATCACCGGCTTGACGATCACCGGGTAGCCCAGCTTTTCCGCCGCCGCCGTCATCTCGGCCAGGCTGTCGGCAAACACATAGGACGAGGTCGGCAGATTCAGCGTTTCGGCCGCCAGCCGGCGGATGCCCTCGCGGTTCATGGTCAGATTCGCGGCGCGCGCGGTGGGGATGACCGTTGCCAGCCCGGCGGCCTCGATTTCCAGCAGGGTCTCGGTGGCGATGGCTTCGATCTCCGGTACCACCAGGTGAGGCTGTTCGGCTTCGATCAGTGCGCGCAAGGCCGCGCCGTCGCTCATGTCGATCACGTGCGCGCGATGCGCGACCTGCTGGCCGGGGGCGTTGGCGTAGCGATCCACCGCGACGACTTCGACCCCCAGCCGCTGCAGGGCAATGATGACTTCCTTGCCGAGCTCGCCCGCGCCCAGCAGCATGACGCGGGTGGCGGAGGGCGAGAGCGGGGTGCCTAGACGCATGGGGGGAATCCTGATGTTTGGAGGGGGGATTTTACCGTGGGTGGGGAGTGTTTCGTTGGGCTGGGGGTCGTTGGGGGTAGCCCGGCCAACAGACAGTTGTCAGGTAAAAACCTTCCGGCAAACCCACAATCAGTCCAAACGCTTCAAGCCTCCAGCGCCCGCACCCGGTCCCACTCAAAACACACACCAGGATCAGTCTTGCGGTCCGGCGCAATCTCGCTGTGCCCCACCACCGCCCGGATCGGATACGCCCGTTTAAGCGCTTGCAGCAGCGGAAGCAGGCTGGCGTACTGCGCTTCGGTAAACGGTGAATCGTCCGTACCTTCTAGCTCGATGCCGATGGAAAAATCGTTGCAGCGCTCGCGCTCGCGCCAGTTCGATACGCCTGCGTGCCACGCGCGCAGGCTGCACGGCACGAATTGGATCAGGCTGCCGTCACGGCGGATGAAGAAATGGGCCGAGACCTTGAGGCCACGGATCTCCTGGTAATACGGATGCGCATCCCAGTCGAGCCGGTTGGTGAACAGGTCGATCACCGCATCGCCGTCGAACACGCCCGGCGGCAGCGAAATGTTGTGGATGACAACGAGCTCGATCGCAGTGCCATCCGGGCGCGCGTCGCAATTGGGCGAGGGTAGCCGGCGGGCGGCGGAGAGCCAGCCCAAGGCATCGAGGGCGTCGGAATGGGGGGCGGATATCGACATGGCGCAAGCTTACTCGACCACCGCGAAGTCTGGAAACATCGGCGCCCAGGCCTTAGACTGCCGACTTTATTGATTTCCCCCTCTCCGTCATGACGCCGCTTCAAGCGCAACAATTGCTGGACAATGCCGAGTGTGTCGCGTCTGCGGACACCGTGCAGGCGGTGATCAACCGCATGGCAGGCGAAATTGCCGGCACGCTGGCGGCGGATCTTCCGCTGGTGCTGGCGGTGATGGGCGGCGCGGTGGTGTTCGCCGGGCAACTCCTCCCGCGTCTGAACTTCCCGCTCGAATTCGATTACCTGCATGTGACGCGCTACCGGGGCAATACCAGCGGCGGCGAAGTGGAGTGGCGGGTGCTGCCGGGGCAGAACGTGGCGGGCCGCAGCGTGCTGGTGCTCGACGACATCCTGGACGAGGGGGAGACGCTGGCGGCGATCCGCGACAAATTGCACGACATGGGTGCGGCGCGGGTGTGGTCGGCGGTGTTGACCAATAAGGACAACGGCCTGAGCAAACCGATCCAGGCCGATTTCGTCGGGCTGGACGTGCCCAACCGCTATGTGTTCGGCTGTGGCATGGACGCTTACGGGCTGTGGCGCAACCTGCCCGCCATTTACGCTTTGAAGGACGAATGACATGCTAGGCATCATCGGCGGCACCGGGCTCACCCAGCTCGCCAATCTGGAAATCACCCACCGTCAGGTGGGGCGCACGCCCTACGGCGAACCTTCGGGCGCGCTCACCTTCGGCCGCATCTGCGGGCAGGAAGTGATCTTTCTGGCGCGTCACGGCTACGGCCACACCATTCCGCCGCACGAGGTGAACTACCGCGCCAACTTGTGGGCGCTGAAGGACCATGGCGTCGATCGCGTGGTGTCGGTGGCCACGGTGGGCGGCATTCATCCCGGGCTGATCCCCGGCACGCTGGTCATCCCCGACCAGATCATCGACTACACGCATGGCCGCGCCGCGACGTATTCGGTCGAAAGCGACAAGCCGGTCGTCCATCTGGATTTCACTTTTCCCTATTGCGAGGCCATGCGCGCCGCCCTGCTGCAGGCCGCCGCCAGCGCCGGCATCAGCCTGCGCGACGGCGGCGTGTATGGGGCGGTGCAGGGGCCGCGCCTGGAAACGGCGGCCGAAATCAACCGCATCGAACGCGACGGCGCCGACATGGTGGGGATGACCGGCATGCCTGAAGCCTATCTGGCGCGCGAACTGGCGCTTTGCTACGCCGCGGTGGGGGCGGTGGTGAACCATGCGGCCGGGCGCGGTTTGTCGGTCGACGGCATCCAGATGCAGGAAATCCAGCCCGTGCTGGGCGAGGTGATGCTGCAGGTGCGGCACTTGCTCGAGCAGCTGGTGACCAACGACGCCGCCGGCTTGTGCAAATTCTGAGCATGAAGCAGCGTTCCATGAAGCTCTACCATGCCTTGCAGTCGCAAGGATTCGGCACCCGCAAGGTCTGCGTCGCGCGTGTGCGGGCGGGCGAGGTCGCGGTCAACGGCGAGGTCTGCGACGACCCCGAGGCCAGGGTCGACCCGGCCCAGCTGGAGTTGACGCTCGACGGCGTTGCCTGGCCGTATCGGGAAAAAGCCTATGTGCTGATGCACAAGCCCGCCGGCTACGAATGCTCGCATCACACCAGCCACCATCCCAGCGTGTTTTCCCTGCTGCCGGCGCCGCTGGTACAGCGCGGCGTGCAGTGCGTGGGGCGGCTCGACCAGGACAGCACCGGCCTCTTGCTGTTTGCCGATGACGGCCAGTTCATCCACCGCATGACCTCGCCGAAAAAAGGCGTGGCCAAGGTTTACCGGGCCGCCTGTGCCGAGCCGGTGAGCGACGCCATGCTGGAAGCCCTGCGCAGCGGCGTGCAGCTCAACGATGAGCCCGCGCCGATCGCCGCGCTGGCGTGCGAAAAACTCGACGAAACCACCCTGCGCCTGACGCTGGCCGAGGGCAAATACCACCAGGTCAAGCGCATGGTCGGCGCGACCGGCAACCGGGTGACAGGCCTGCATCGCGAAGCCATCGGACAGTTTGCCTTGCCGGACAGCCTGGCACCCGGCGCCTGGTGCTGGCTGGAGACCGACGAACTGAAACAACTGGAGCAGCCATGGCCCTCCGCGATGTCCTGAAAATGGGCGATCCGCGCCTGCTGGAACCGGCTCGCCCGGTGGCGGATTTTGCCTCGCTCGAACTGACGCAACTGCTGGTCGATATGCATGACACCATGCGCGCGCTCGACGGCGCTGGCCTCGCGGCGCCACAAATCGGCGTCGGCCTGCAGGTGGTGATCTTCGGGGTCAGCGCCAATCCGCGTTACCCCGACGCCGAAGAGGTGCCGTACACGGTGCTGATCAATCCGCAGCTGACGCCGCTGTCCGACGCCATGGAAGCGGGCTGGGAAGGGTGTCTGTCGGTGCCGGGCATGCGCGGGCTGGTGCCGCGCCACACCGACTTGCGCTATCGGGGCTTCGACCCGGCGGGGCAGCCGATCGACCGCAGCGTGAGCGGTTTCCACGCCCGGGTGGTGCAGCACGAGGTTGACCATCTGCACGGCATTCTGTATCCGATGCGCATCCGCGATCTGCGCGATTTCGGGTTCACCGACACCCTGTTCCCGGGGCAAAACCTGCAGGACGACTGACCGGGCTGGCGACGTTTTGGGGCATGCCTAAAGTTGTCCCCGTCATCGCCGCTAACTTGTTACGTAACCGTGGGCGAGGTGCCCCGGTACAAGCAACAAGGATAACAATGAGCCCGGAAAAACCGATCCAGCAGGCCTCACGCCGCATCAATCATACCGACGCGATGATGGGCGCGGCGGTCCAGCTCGACGCCATTGCCGCCCAGCTGATGGCAGTGCAGCGGCACTGGAACGACCCCAGCCGTGAAATTGATCTGGCTGCCGCGCTGGAAGCCAGCCGATGTGCCTGGCACGCGATCCAGGCCGCGCTGGCCGAAGGTGTGCTGACGCTGCCGCCTGATGTGCAGCACAATCTGTTGATTCTGTCGGTGTATGCCGACAGCAAAATCTGCGCCTGCGAGTCCATCCCCAGCGCCGACACGCTGGGCAGCCTGATTTCACTGACGCGTACGCTGGCAGGGAGCCTGAAGGAATGGCGGGTGGCGGCATGAACATGCCGTCGTGGGGCCTGACGGAGCTGGGTTTCAGCCTGGCCGGTTTTCCGGTTGCTGCAGTTGATGTCGGCACCCCGGTGCGTCCGGGCCGCGTCCGCAACCGCCCCAAGGTCGAGCCAGAAGAAAAGGTCAAGAAACCTGCCGATGGCGTGCGCAAGAAATCGCCGCCCGCCCGCAAGGCGCCGCCGCGCGGGCGTTACGTCGACGAATATGCGCGTCCGGCCCGCTGAATCACTGCAAAACCGCCCGCACGCTGGCCTCTAGCGCCAGCATTCCGGCAGGCGTCTCAAGGCTCTTTCCCCGGATCAGAAACGTATCCTCGACCCGCTCGCCAAGGGTGTCGATCTTGGCGGCATAGACGCTCACGTCGTGCTGCATCAACACCTCGGCGACCGCATACAGCAGCCCCCCGCGATCGGCACAGGTGATCGACAGCATGTGGCCGCGCCCCTGCGCGTCGGGCGCCAGTTGGACCGTGGTCGGGTAGGGGTGGTGGCGCTGGTGGCGAGAAAGGCGGCCGCGCGGCGCAGGCTGCAATGGGCGCGCCGGATCGAGGTCACGCGCCAGTTCGTGTTCCACGTAGCTCAGGAAGTCGCGGTAATGAATGCCGCGGTTGGCCAGATCCATCACCTGAAAACTGTCGAGCGCATAGCCATGCCGGGTGGTGTGGATCTTGGCTTCGAGGATGGTGTATTGGATGCGCGCGAAAAAGCCGCAGATGCGGGCAAACAGGTCGGGGCGGCCAGGCGTGTAGACCAGCACCTGGATGCCTTCGCCGGCCGGTGACAGCCGCGCCCGCACGACGGCGTCGGGGGTGTCGGTGCGGCGCCACAGCATGCGCGCCTGCCAGGCCATGTCGCGGGCGTCGAAACGGATGAAATAGCGGGCATCGAGGTGCTTCCACAGCGCATCGGCAGCGTCGGTAGGCAGGCCATAGAGGGCGAGGTTGACGCGTGCTTCCGCCTGCTTGGCGGCGATGTCGGCCACGGTTTCATCCCCGCCGGCAAGCCTGGCTTGCGTGGCGTGATAGAGGTCTTCCAGCAGCTTGCCTTTCCAGGCGTTCCAGACATTGGGGCTGGTGCCGCGGATGTCGGCCACGGTCAGCAGATACAGCGCGGCCAGGCGGCGGGGGTGGCCGACTTTGGCGGCAAACGCGGCGATCACCTCCGGATCGCTGATGTCCTCTTTTTGCGCCGTGCGCGACATCACCAGATGCATTTCCACCAGCCAGGCGACCAGATCGCTGTCGGTCTTGTCGAGGCCGTGCTGGCGGCAAAACCGCCGCGCATCGGCCGCGCCCAGTTCGGAATGGTCGCCACCGCGGCCTTTGGCAATGTCGTGGAACAGCGCAGCCAGGTACAGCAGTTCGGGTTTGTCGAAAGCGGCGATCAGCCGACTGGCGAGCGGGAGTTCGTGCGCAAACGCCGGCACGGTCAGGCGCCGCATGTTGCGCAGCACAGTGAGGATGTGTTCGTCCACGGTGTAGACGTGGAACAGGTCGTGCTGCATCTGCCCGATGATGCGGCCGAACGCCGGGATGTAACGCCCGATCAGGCCATAGCGGTGCATCGCGCGCAGCGACCGGGTGATGCCGACCGGCTGGCGCAGCAGGGTCATGAACAGGGCGCGATGTGCCGGATGGGCGCGGAAGGCGGCGTCAATGCGGGTGCTGCCGCGCCACAGCGCGCGCAGCGTGGCCGGCTCAAAACCGGCGAGTGCCGGGTGCTGGGCGTAGACGATGAAGGCGCGCAGCAGCGCATCGGGCTTGCGTTCGAACAGGTCGGGTTCGCGCGCTTCGAGCAGGCGGGCGCGCACCTGGAAATCGGCGTCGATCGGCTCGGGCGGCGCCGTCACCGGGAACAGCCGCACCCGCAGCGACTGGATGAGGATGTCGTTGGCGCGCTGGATCAGTTTGGCGGCGCGGTAATAGCCCTGCATCAGGCGCTCGCCCGCCCGCTTGTTGGCGGTGGCCGCGAGCCCGAGGCGTTCGGCGAGTTCGGTCTGGTAATCGAAGGCCAGGCGGTCTTCGCGCCGCCGGGCCAGGATATGCAGGTGGATGCGCAGCGAAGACAGCGTGCGTTCCTCGCGTGCAATGCGGCGTGCCTCGGCGGGGGTGAGCAGGCCGGCGCGCGCGATGCCATTCCAGCCGCCGGTGATGCCGCAGGCCTGCGCCAGCCAGTGGATCGTGTGCAGGTCGCGCAGGCCGCCGGGGCTGTCCTTCAGATTGGGTTCAAGCTTGTAGGCACTGTCGTCGAAGCGGGTGTGGCGCGCCTGCTGCTCGGCGAGCTTGCCGTCGAAGAAATGCTGAGCGTCGAAGCGTGCCCGAAAGCGCCGGCTAAATTCGTCGAACAGGGCGGCAGCACCCCACACGAAACGGGCTTCCAGCAGATTGGTTTCCACCGTGATGTCGGCGTCGGCCTCGACGATGCAGGCCTCGACGGTGCGGACGCTGTGGCCGATTTCCAGCCCGACGTCCCAGCAGGCCTGTACCCAGTTTTCCAGCGTGGCCTGTTGCGCTGCGGTGGGCTCCTGCGGCAGCAGCAACAGCACGTCGACGTCCGAACCGGGAAACAGTTCGCCGCGCCCGTAGCCGCCGACGGCGGCGACGCAGAAGCTGGCAGGCAGCGCGAGCCGGGTGCCGATTTCCGTCAGCACGCTATCGACCAGCGCGGCGTGGCGCGTCAGGTAGCGCGGGGCAGAGGGGGTGTCAAGATAGGCCGCGGCGAGTGCCGCACGGCCCGATTTGAGCCGCTCGCGAAGGTCGGCGAACGGCGGGTGGCTCACGCGGTTAAGTGGCCTGCTTTCGAAATAACCGAACATGAAACGGCGTCTTTTTCCGCATGGCGGCGTTGCTCGTCGTTGCCATAGTCTCGGCTATGTCGCCTCCTCGCGCCTTGCCCTGCGAAAAAATCCATCCGTT
>NCGX01000059.1 GCA_002256995.1 Hydrogenophilales bacterium 16-64-40 | reverse complement strand
TGGGACGGGCTGGAACTCGCCAAGGCGGGGCACTACGACCTGATGATCCTGGATGTGATGCTGCCTGGCCTCAATGGCTGGCAGGTGCTCGAAGGCGTGCGCCGCGCCGGGGTGGATATGCCGGTGCTGTTCCTGACAGCGCGCGACCAGGTCGAGGACCGGGTCAAGGGGCTGGAGCTGGGCGCTGACGATTATCTGGTGAAGCCTTTCGCCTTTGCCGAGCTGCTGGCCCGGGTGCGCAGCCTGGTGCGCCGGGGACATAACAGCCTGGAATCCGCTGTCCTCAAGGCGGCCGACCTGGAACTCGATCTGCTGCGGCGACGCGCCACGCGGGCGGGGCGCAAGATCGAGCTGACCGCCAAGGAGTTTGCCCTGCTGGAGCTGTTTCTGCGCCGCCAGGGCGAAGTGCTGCCGCGTAGCCTGATCGCCTCGCAGGTCTGGGACATGAACTTCGATTCCGACACCAACGTCATCGACGTGGCGGTACGCCGGCTGCGAGTCAAGATCGACGATGGCTTTGAATCCCGGCTCATCCATACCGTGCGCGGGATGGGCTATGTGCTGGAAGCCGGCCCGGAAAGCGCGGCCCAATGAAATCCCTCTCCCTGACCACCCGGATCAGCCTGCTTTTTGCTGTGGCCGCTGCGCTGGTCCTGCTTGTAACGAGCTATTTCCTGACGCAGGAGGTGGAAGCCCATTTTGAAGAGGAGGACCGGATCGAACTTAGCGGCAAGCTGGCGCTCGTTCGGAACCTGTTCGCGCAAGCCTCGAACAGCAACACCCTGGACCGTCTGCCCCAGCAACTGGACGACGCCCTGGTGGGTCATCATGGGCTCGCCGTCGTCGTGGCCGATGCGACGGGGAATATCTGGTTCGCCACCTCGGGCGCGAATTTTCCGCGCACGCTGCTGCAAGCCTGCCAGGCGCAGCCCGCCGCGTGTACGGATGGGACCTTGCATCAATGGGAGCATAAGGGCGTCAGCCATCGGGGGATGGCTGTGTCAATCACGGCAGGCAGCGGCGGGCCCTACACCCTCGCCGTGGCACAGGACATCGAGCAGCATGCGGTTTTCATGGACACGTTCCGTTCGGTGCTGGGAATCGCCATTGCCCTGGCCGCTCTGGCCATGGCGGGCCTAGGGTGGATCGTTACGCGATGGGGGCTCTTGCCCTTGCGCCGGGTCACCGACACCGTGGCTGGAATTTCGGCCGAACGTCTCGGCGCGCGCCTTGAGGCTTCGGGCCTTCCGACCGAACTCATGCCGCTCGCTGCCGCATTCAATGCCATGCTGGCTCGCCTGGACGACTCCTTCCGGCGGCTCTCCGATTTCTCTTCCAATATCGCGCACGAACTGCGCACCCCGATCTCCAACCTTATGACCCAGACCCAGGTGGCGCTTTCCGGTGCACGCGACACCAACGAATACAAGGAAGTCCTGTACTCAAGCCTGGAAGAATACGAACGCATGGCCCAGATGGTCGGCGACATGCTCTATCTGGCCCAGGCCGACAACGGCCTTCTCACGCCGGGCCGCGAACGCGTCAACCTGGGTGATGAAACACAGGGCCTGTTTGATTATTTCGAAGCGTGGGCGGAGGAGCGCGGCGTTTCCCTGGCCCTGACGGGATCGGCCACCGTGCCTGGGGACCGGCTGATGCTGCGGCGTGCGCTCAGCAACCTCCTGTCGAATGCCATTCGACATACGCCGCCCGGCCAGACCGCGCGCATATTGCTGGCGATGCACGGCGACAAGGCCGTCATTACCGTCGAGAACCCTGGCCCCGAAATTCCGGCCGAGCACCTCCCCCGGCTGTTCGACCGTTTCTACCGCATCGACCCGTCGCGTCAACGCAAAGGCGATGGCGCCGGGCTAGGGCTTGCCATCGTCAAATCCATCATCGACGCACATGGCGGTTCGATCAAAGTCGCAT
>NCGX01000027.1 GCA_002256995.1 Hydrogenophilales bacterium 16-64-40 | reverse complement strand
GTTGTCGCCGTCGACCGAGCCGAAGTTGCCCTGGCCGTCGATCAGCGGGTAGCGCAGCGAGAAATCCTGCGCCATCCGCACCATGGTGTCGTACACCGCGGTGTCGCCGTGCGGGTGATATTTACCGATGACGTCGCCGACCACGCGGGCCGACTTCTTGTAAGCCTTGTTCCAGTCGTTGGAGAGCTCGTGCATCGCGAACAGTACGCGGCGATGTACGGGCTTCAGGCCGTCACGCACATCCGGCAGTGCGCGCCCCACGATCACGCTCATCGCGTAATCGAGGTATGAGCGCCGCATCTCGTCTTCGAGACTGACCGGGAGGGTTTCCTTGGCAAACTGTTCCATAACCGGCTTTGTTGTTGACTTAAAGCCCGTGATTTTAGCATGGTCGCCCGCCTCGCCCACCTTTGCCAAAGCACGGCCGCCTTTGCCAATCTAATCGTAAACGGCGAGAATCCACGCCACCATGAAAGCCCCCGCCGATCTGATTCTCCTGCCGCAATGGGTGGTGCCCGTCGAACCCGATGGCGCGCTGGCCGACCATGCCGTCGTCATCCAGGACGGCCGGATTCTCGACGTGCTGCCCGCCGCCGCCGCCGAGGCCCGCTACGACGCCGCGCAAACGCTCGCCCTGCCCGGTCAGGCGCTGATTCCGGGCCTGGTCAACCTGCACGGCCACGCCGCGATGTCGCTGTTGCGCGGCTTTGCCGACGACCTGCCGCTGATGACCTGGCTCAACGACCACATCTGGCCCGCCGAGAAGCAGCACGTGTCCGAAGCCTTCGTGCGCGACGGCACCCTGCTCGCCGCCGCCGAAATGCTCGCGGGCGGCGTCACCACCTGCAACGACATGTATTTCTTCCCGCAGACCGCGGGCGAAGCCTTCCTGCAAGCCGGGATGCGCGCCACCCTCGGCCTGATCGTGCTGGAATTCCCCAGCGCCTACGCGTCGGATGCCGACGACTATCTGGCCAAGGGGCTCGCCCTGCGCGATGAACTGAAGGACGAGCCGCTGCTCAGCTTCGCCTTCGCCCCGCACGCGCCCTACACCATCGCCGACGCCACCTTCGGCCGCATCAACACCCTGGCCGAACAGCTCGGCCTGCCCATCCACACCCACATTCACGAAACCGCCGACGAAATCCAGGACAGCCTCAAGCAATACGGGCTGCGCCCGCTGGAACGGCTGGCGCGGCTGGGCCTGTTGGGCCCCAACTTCATCGGCGTCCACGCGATCCACGTGAACGACGCCGAAACCGAGCTCTTGGCGCAGCACGGCTGTCACGTGGCGCACTGCCCCAGTTCCGGCCTGAAACTGGCCTCCGGCATCGCCCCGGTGGCCAGGCTCATGGCGGCAGGCGTCAATCTCGGTTTCGGCACCGACGGCGCCGCCAGCAACAATCGACTCGACCTGTTCGGCGAAATGCGCTTGGCCGCCCTGCTGGCCAAGGGCGCCAGCGGCGACGCCGCCGCCCTGCCCGCCGCCGCCGCGCTCAAGGCCGCCACCCTGGACGCCGCCCGCGCGCTCAACCTCGACAGCCGGATCGGCAGCATCGTCCCCGGCAAACGCGCCGACCTGGTCGCGGTCGACCTCCACGCCCTGTCCAGCCAGCCGGTGTTTGACCCCGTCTCGCACCTGGTTTACGTTGCCGGACGCGAGCACGTCACCCATGTGTGGGTCGACGGCACGCTGAAACTGAATAACCGCTGCCTGGTCGATCTGGACCCCGACGACCTGGCCGCCCGCGCCGCCTACTGGCGCAGCAAATTCATCGCACAAGGACAGTCATGAGCAACGTCGACGCCGCCGAAATCGCCAAGTTTTCCGAACTCGCCCACCGCTGGTGGGACCCGAACTCCGAGTTCAAGCCGCTGCACGAGATCAATCCGCTGCGCCTGAAATGGATCGACAGCCAGGCGCCGCTGGCCGGCAAGAAAGTGCTCGACGTCGGCTGCGGCGGCGGCATCCTGGCCGAGGCGATGGCCGCCGCTGGCGCCACCGTCAGCGGCATCGACCTGTCGGAGAAGGCGCTCAAGGTCGCCAAGCTGCATCTGTACGAATCCGGCCATAGCGTCGACTACCAGCTGGTGTCCGCCGAAGACTTCGCCGAGCAACACGCGGGCGAATTCGACGTCGTCGCCTGCATGGAAATGCTCGAACACGTGCCCGATCCCGCCTCGGTGGTTGCCGCCTGCGCGCGCCTGGTCAAGCCCGGCGGCTGGGTGTTCTTCTCCACGCTCAACCGCAACGCCAAGAGCTATCTGTTTGCCATCATCGGCGCCGAATACCTCCTCAAGCTTTTGCCGCGCGGCACCCACGACTACGCCAAGTTCATCCAGCCCGCCGAGCTCGCCCGCATGGCGCGCGAAGCCGGGCTCGACACCCAGGAGCTGATCGGCATGACCTACAACCCGCTGACCAAGATCTACAAGCTGGAAGCGGACACCGACGTCAACTATCTGTTGGCGACCCGCCGCGGGGATTGAACATGGGAATGAAGCCAATGAAGCTTGATGGCATCAAGGCGGTGCTGTTCGATCTCGACGGCACCCTGGTCGACACCGCGCCCGACCTCGGCTACGCCCTCAACCTGCAGCGCGCACACCACGGCCTGCCGCCGCTGGCCGACGCGGTGATCCGCCCGCAGGCCTCGCACGGCGCGCGCGGCCTGCTCGGCCTCGGCTTCGACCTGCACCCCGACGACGCGCGCTTTGCCCACATGCGCGAGGAATTCCTGCTGCTGTACGCCGACAACATCTGCCGCCACTCGCGCCCCTTCCCCGGGATTCTCGACCTGCTGGCCGAACTTGAAGCACGCCAGCTGAAATGGGGCGTGGTCACCAACAAGCCGGCGCGCTTCACCGAGCCGCTGATGTCCGTGCTCGACCTCGCCGAACGCGCCGCCTGCATCGTCTCCGGCGACACCTGCCCGCAGGCCAAGCCGCACCCGGCGCCGATGCTGTGCGCCGCCGAACTGTGCGGCGCGACGCCTGCGCAGTGCCTCTACCTGGGCGACGCCGAACGCGACATCCAGGCCGCCAGCGCCGCCGCCATGCCCGCGCTGGTCGCCGCCTGGGGCTATCTCGACGCCGCTGACTTGCCGCATACCTGGGGGGCGCACGCGCAAATCCGCCACCCGGCCGAAACCCTTGATTACCTGGGAAGCTGAGCGATGGCCTACTACAGCCTGATCAAGAACCTGCACCTCGCCACCATCGCCCTCAGCCTGACGCTGTTTGTCTTGCGCGGCGCCTGGATGATCGCCGCCTCGCCGCTGCTGCAGGCGCGCTGGGTGCGCATCGTCCCGCACCTCATCGACACCCTGCTGCTGGCCAGCGGCATCGGCCTGGCCGTGCTGGTCCAGCAATACCCGCTGGTGCACGGCTGGCTCACCGCCAAATTCCTCGCGCTGATCCTTTATATCGTGCTCGGCACCATCGCGCTCAAGCGCGGCAAAACCAAGACTCAGCGCATCGCCGCCTGGATCACGGCCCTGCTCGTATTCGGCTACATGGTGGCGGTCGCGATGGCGCACGACCCCTTCCCCTTCGGGCAGTAGACCGCCCCGCAGAAAATGCTTTCGCGCCTAAACTTTCGCCGGAACTTTTTATCTGGCTCCCCCTCTATGCAGTACACTTGTTTTAGATGCACATGGGGGCCGACCTGGCTTCGACGTGGGTCGCAAAGCAGAGTAGGGCATACCGAGGGTCAGAGTACCTCGTAAATCCAACTGAAAAAAACTTAGTCGCAAACGACGAAAACTACGCCCTAGCCGCTTAAGGTCTAGGACTCACACCGGATCGTTCATGGGCCGGGCCGGCGCAAGCCGACAGTGAGTTAATTCACATGAAACCGCGTTTATCCGGGTCGCTTGGATAAACGTTAAATCAAGGCGACTCGGCGAGATCCAGCCTGTTCGGCGGGCGTGATGGAGCTTAAAGCACAAAAACACCGGACTAAGTATGTAGAACTGCCTGTAGAGGGCTTGCGGACGGGGGTTCGATTCCCCCCGGCTCCACCAACACCCAAACCCCAGCCGGAAACGGTTGGGGTTTTTTATTGCCCGACATGCCAGTTGGCGAGGTTCCACAGGGGTGATGAACAGCTTGCTTAGAGTAGTAGTCAAAGAGTATGAGCGGCACTGGAATAGCTATGTTTATGATGGCAAAGGTGGTTTAGTGGATCAGGATATTGGCCGCTGCCGCGCCATGCCGGACTAAAACGTGCCCAGTGATGCTCGCGAGAAACTGAACCACCTTGTCGACCGGCGGCGGGACTGGGCCGAAGGAAATTTCAGGAAACGCACCTACTCCGGAAAATCGTTCAGCTCGTAGCTGGTACTGCGTCCGCCTGCATCCGATTTCCGCAGCACGCCCCGCGCAAGCAGGTCGTTGATGTCGCGCAGGGCCGAGTCCGGCGAGCACTTGGCAATGGCCGCCCACTTACTGCTGGTGAGCTTGCCTTCGAAGCCGTCGAGCAGCCGATTGAGCAGCTTCACTTGTCGCTCGTTAAAAGGCGTGGTTGCCCAGCGCTGCCAGAACCGCGCCTTGGTCAGCACGGCGTCAAGTGTGTGTTGTGCCTGGTCGACTGCGCGGTGGAGCGTATCGAGGAACCAGGCGAGCCACTCGGTGACGTCCATCGACCGCTTCTGGGTCCGCTCCAGGATGTCGTAGTAGGCCTTGCGTTCGCGCTGGATCTGCGCCGACAAGCTGTAGAAGCGTTGCGGGCTGCCATCGGCGCGCGCCAGCAGTAGATCGCCAATGGCCCTGGCGATACGGCCATTGCCGTCGTCGAAAGGGTGCAAGGTGACAAACCACAGATGGCCTAGGCCGGCTTTGAGGAGCGGCGGTTCGCCCGACGCGCCATTTACCCAATCGAGGAATCGGCTGGTTTCGGCTTCCAGGCGATCGGCGGGCGGCGCCTCGAAGTACACCCGTTGGCGACCGATCGGGCCCGACACCACCTGCATCCGGCCGCTGGCATCGTCGCGCCAGCCGCCCACCTTGATCTTGGACAGGCCGGAGTAGCCAGTAGGAAACAGCGCAGCATGCCAGCCGAGCAGACGCTCCCGCGACACCGGCGCATGGCAGTTGGCGGTGGCATCGAGCACCATTTCGACCACGCCTTCGATGTGGCGATCGACCGGCGCCAGGGCACCGATGTCCACGCCCAGCCTGCGGGCGATGGACGAGCGCACGGATTCGACATTGAGCTGCTCACCCTCGATCTCGCTGGTCTTGACCACGTCCTCAGTAAGCGCCGCGAGGCTCGCCTGATCGCGCAGCGCCATGCCCACGTCGGCCAGGCGCCCCATCAAGAGCCCCTGGGCGCGGCTGACCTCGGCCAGGGGTCCAGCGAGCGCCGCCAGGTCGAAGCGCCAGTTCGGCCAGTCACTGGCCTGCCAGATGTATTTGTAATCGCCGCTATTCATGCGGAGATTATGGACTGCATTCCCCGCATGCGCAATTTATTCACCGCACAGGACGCGGTGAATGTGGCCGCCATTCGCCGCACGAGGCGGGGAAACTGCCTGCGCCACACTTCTTGATTGGGTGTAAATGGGTGTGTTTTTGGTAGCGACGACGGACTATCTCCACTTACCGCCCAGGTCGACGGACGCGGGTTCGATTCCTACTTCTGGAATTGAACCGGCCCCGGAAAGCAGACGAGGTTGAGGCAGCATATCGGCAACCAATCAGGGCGAAAAACCTGCTTGATCGTCCGCCGCCGAAGGGTGCTCCGGCAGGCTTTTCGATTGAGTTCGCACTGGTTCGAAGCAACCCGCTGCGCTTCGATTCCGTACTCACCAACATCCAAACCCCAGCCGGAAACGGTTGGGGTTTTTATTTTTGTGCACGCCAAACACTCCGTCGGTTCGAACCGCTCGGAGCCTTGCTTTCCGTTGCATCTAATACTACATTAGTAGCAACTGAAACGACTTTTGCGGGGTTACATCATGAACCAAGCAGCCGCAGCCTTCAACCAAGGCGACCAAAACCGTGGCGCCCTGGCCAAGATGGTGACGCGTGCCTTCGAGCACTGGAAGCTTGGAACGGAGGAGCAGCTCGCCATGCTGGGTCTGGCGACAAACAACCGGGCGGCATTGGGCCGCTACCGTCGTGGCGAGCCCCTGGCCGCAAACCGGGACTTGCTGGAGCGTGCCGGTCACGTATTGGCGATTCACAAAAATCTCCGCCTGATCTTCCCGCAGGACATAGACCTCGCCTACGCCTGGATGACCCAGCGCAACAAAGCCTTCGATGGTCTTACGCCTGTAGATGTAATAAAGGAATGGGGCTTTGCCGGGATGCTTGTAGTCCGGGCTTATCTTGACCGGGTTCGTGGTAATTGATGGAGGCGTTCTTCGCGGGGCTGCCGCTTGCCGACGTGCACCAGGACCTGGCGCGCAATATCAAGTCCATCCGCGTTTCCCAAAACCTGTTCGACGACCTCTCGGACGACCCGGCCGACTGGGAAATTGCCCAACAGCACGAGTTCGCCGCCAGGCCGCACACCTACGAGTCGCCGACCACCATTATCGACCGGCCCTTCGAGGAGGCCGACTGGCTCAATGCAATTGAGTTTCCCTTCCGGAACTGGACATCCAGTCGCTTCTGCGATGGCAGTTTCGGCATCTGGCATGGGTCGGACAAGGTGGAGACAACGGTTTACGAAACCGTTCACCACTGGCGTTACAGCTTTCTCGCCGATGCAGGCTTTGATGAACTGGTGACCCGAGGAACGCGCGACAGCATAACCGGGGAACGCAAGGTGGTCTGGGTGCGCTGCGATGCGGCGCTGTTGGACCTGAGGACGCGAGCCGCGGAATATCCTGACCTGGTGCACCCAACCCGCAATCACTTTACGCAGCAGATTGGCGCCAGGCTGCACCGCGAAAGTCACCCAGGATTCGTGACCCCATCGGCCAGGTGCGATGGTGAAAATTATGGGGTTTTGAACAGAAACGTGCTCTCTTCTCCCCGTGCCTGCTGTTCCCTGACGTACCGGCTGACCCGAGAGGGGGTAGTGGTGGAACGGGAAGCCGGCCAAACGTGGTTGGTCCTGGCCTCTCAACCCGGAACAGACGATCAGAGATAGCGCCGCGAGCCACGGAACTGTGATCGTTACCCGGACACTGCGGCGGCACCAACGTTTCTCTGGGGCGGGATCCCGCCAAGGCGGAGGCAGTTCATCGCACACCGCTTGATCCCTATGGGTGGCAGGCACGACCCGGTCGTAGCCAGCAATGAGGAAACGGGTTCGGCCAGAACAACAAGGCAGGATCGAAAGAAAAAAAACCGCCCTCAAAGCAGCGGGCGGGAAGATGTTCCCGCTTGACTACGGTCGGCTAACGGGCGGCCCGTTTGATTCAAACAATACTGCCAAGTTAAACACGGCGTTTAATTTGCTATTTATTTGTTATTATTTATCAATATGTTAAAGACTTTTACGAAATATATACTCTTACATACTTGAAATAGCCTCTATTTCTGGCACAATTTCTTTACACGGATAGCAGGAGTACTGCAAATGGCAATTACAGTTGTTAGGAAGCGTAGCCCAAGAGCCCCCTTGATCTCACTCAAGGAAGCCGTCGATCGTGCAGACAAAGTGTACGAAAAAGAAGGAAGGCATGCCGCTACTGCTGATATCGTTGCCGAACACTTGGGATACAAGTCGGCAGATAACGGAGCCGCCAAGCAGACAATAGCCACCTTAGGCTATTACGGATTACTAGAACGCCCTGCAGAGGGAATGTTGGCGGTTACGAAGAGCCTTGAAGAGTACAAGTTTGAGCCATCCGAAAAAGTCCGGACAGAGATATTGCGAAAATGGCTTGTCACTCCTGGAGTGTTTGGTGAGCTACTAGAGAAATTTCCGGGTCGTCTTCCTTCTGACGCCTCGTTGAAACAAGAGCTGATTCGAAAAGGCTTTAAACAGGCAGTAGCAGACGAATACCTAGCCGCGTTCCTCGAGTCAGTGAAATTTGTATCACAAGCCGAGGGGGCCGTACCTGCTTTGAAATCGACAGAACCGGAGGACCATAAGACAGCCCCCGTAATGGTTGGATCGAGTGTAGACGCTGTGGCAGATCAAAACATGTCTGAAACCACAACCCGCCGTAGCGGACCCGGCCTGCGAACTACTCCAATTGGAACTAGGGACACCCTGGTGGATGAAGACAGTGACCGAATTCCAGTAAGGCTTGCTGGGGGGCGACGTGCGTGGTTGGTGATTCCGAGTCCATTCTATGAAGCCGATAAACGTCGACTAATTTCACAAATTGAACTTCTGCTCACGAATGATGATGAGTAGTTGCTCCAAGAAAAAACCCAGCACAGTTGACGCTGTGCTGGGCTTAATCTCCCCGGACAAAAAGGACCGTCCAAAGGGGGGCCGGAACTACTACGACCCTACTGCTTGGTTGCATAAGCATTCTGTGGTTTCAAGTAGCCGGTGTCAAGGAGTCCTTTTGATTATAAGGATCAGACATCATGGGACCGAAAATCGTCCGCGTGGTTGCTTATCATCGGTTTCGCTTGGGTAAATGGGAAGCTGTTTGCACCCATCTCCGTAGCTTGCCGCGTTAACAACTGAAGTAGTCTGAGGGGGCCAACTTAGTTGGCCCCTTCTTACTTTTATTCCATAGCCCGATTGCCCTCAAGTCCGAGCAGTACCTAGCCGGAACCACAACGCATACAGCGCCGGCACGAACAGCAGCGTGATCGCGGTGCCCACCGCGACGCCGCCGATGAGCACGTAGGCCAGCGGGCCCCAGAAGCTGTCGAAGGTGAGCGGCACGAAGGCGAATACCGCGGCCAGCGCGGTCAGCACCACCGGGCGGGCGCGGCGCACGGCGGCTTCGACGACGGCTTCCAGCGCGGGCATGCCTTCCTTGAAGTTGTCGGCGACCTGTTGCGTGAGGATCAGGGTGTTGCGCATCAGGATGCCGGCCAGTCCGGTCAGCCCCAGCAGCGCGACGAAGCCGAACGGCTGGTTGAACAGCAGCAGGGCGATGACTGCGCCGATCAAACCGAGCGGCGCGGTGGCGACGACCATGAAGGTGCCCGAGAACGAGCGCATCTGCAACATGATGAAGATGAGCATGAAGGCCACCATCATCGGCTGCAGCTTCTGGATCGATAAGTTGGCCTTGCCGGACTGCTCGACCGCGCCGCCGATGTCGATCCGGTAGCCGGCGGGCAGCTGCTCGCGGACTGTTTCGAGCTTGCGCCAGAGGGCGGCGGTGACGTCGTTGGGTTGCGCGTCCTCCACTTCCGCCTGCACCGCGACAAAAGGCTCGCGGTTGTAGCGCTTGATCACGGGCGCCTCATAGCGGACCTCGAGTGTGCCCAGCTGGCCGAGCGGAACCTTGCGGCCGTCGCGGGTGAGCACCTCGAAGGTGGCCAGACTGCCGGCATTGACCAAGCGCCGGCTGGCGGCGCCGCGGGCGATCACCTCGACGGTGCGGATGTCCTGGCGAAGCTGGGTCACCGGCGTGCCGTCGAGGTGAAATTGCAGCTGTTGTGAGACTTCGAGCGGCGTCAGGCCCAGCAGGCTCAGGCGCTGCACGTCCATGGCCAGATGCAGCACGGGCGCGCGTTCGTCCCAATCCAGATGGGGGTCGCGGACGTTGGGATCGGCGGCCATGACTTCCCGCACCTGATGGCCGATGCGGCGCAGCTCGAGCGGGTCCGAACCGACCACGCGAAAGCTCACCGGCCAGATCACCGGCGGGCCGAACAGCAGGCGATAGACGCGCACCCGCGCTTCGGCGAACTCGCCGCGGGCGATGTGCGCCTCCAGCTCGGCCATCACCTTGTCGCGCTCGGCGGCATCGTGCGTCACGGCGATCAGCTTGGCGAAGGCGGGATCGGGCGGCTCGGGGTTGGCGGAAATGAAGAAGCGCGGCGCCCCGGCACCGACGTAGGCCGACAGGGTCTTGACCTCCGGCATGGGGGCGAGGATGGCCTCGAGCTTGCGCACGGTGCGGTCCGCGTACTCGATGCTGCTGCCTTGCGGCAGGTAGACGCTGACCAGCACTTCCGGGCGGTCGGACCCGGGGAAGAACTGCTTCTGCACCGGCCCGGCGAGCCCCCCAATCGCCAGCACCAGCAGCGCGACCGTGGCGGCGACCACGGTTTTCCGGTGCGTCACGCACCAGGTAATAATGGCGCGCAGCCGCCGGTACAACGGCTTTTGGTAAATGTCGGCCTCGCCGTGCTCCTGGTTGGCGAATCCCGGCAGCAGCTTGACGCCCAGATACGGCACGAAGGTCACGGCCACGAACCACGACACCAGCAGCGCCACCCCCAGCACCCAGAAGATGTTGCCCGCATATTCGCCCACGCCCGATTGCGCAAAGCCGATGGGGAAAAAGCCCGCCACCGTCACCAGGGTGCCGAACAGCATGGGGGCGGCGGTCACGCTCCACGCGTGCGCGGCGGCGCGCACGCGGTCCCAGCCCTGCTCCATTTTCACCAGCATCATTTCGACGGCAATGATGGCGTCGTCCACCAGCAGCCCGAGCGCGATGATGAGCGCGCCGAGGGTGATGCGGTCGAGGTTGATGCCCATCAGCTTCATCACGAGGAAGGTGATGCCGAGGGTGAGCGGCACCGCGATGCCGACCACCAGGCCGGCGCGCAATCCGAGCGCGAGGATGCTCACCCCCACCACCACCGCGACCGCGATCAGGAATTTGAGCTGGAACAGATTAACCGCCCCGGCGATGGCCTCGGCCTGGTCGGTCAGCACGGCAAGCGAAATGCCCAGCGGCAGCCTGGCGCGCTCGTCCTCGACAAAGCGCGTCAGGCGTTTGCCCACTTCGAGGCCGTTCTCGCCCGCGTTGATGACCACCCCAAGCAACACCGCCTCCTCGCCCCGCGATCGCACCAGGTAGCTCGGCGGATCCTCGTAGCCGCGCCGGATGGTGGCGATGTCGGACAGGCGCAGCAGCCGTTCGCCGATGCGGATCGGCACCGCCGCGAGCTGCGCGGGATCGGACAGGTCGGCATCGATCCGCAGGTACAGGCGCGGACCGTCGGTTTCGATGCGGCCGGCCGGAACCAGCCGGTTGTTGGCGTCGATGGCGTCGGCGATGGCCTGCGGCGTGATGCCCAGATTGACCAGGCGCGCATTGTCGAATTCGACGTACATGCGCTCGGTGCGCTCACCCAGCACAATGGCCTTGTGCACGCCCGCGGTGCGCTGCAGCCGGTCGCGGATCGCTTCGGCCTCGCGCGTGAGCTCGCGCATCGGCAGGCCCGGTGCGGTCAGCGCGATCAGCTTGAAATAGACATCGGAAAAATCGTCGTTGACGAGGGGCCCGATCACCCCCTGCGGCAGGTTGCGGGCTTCGTCCTGCATGCGCTTGCGCACCTGGTAGAACAGGTCGGGCACCCTGGCCTGCGGGGCGTAGTCCTGGAACTCGACCTGCAGGTCGGCGCGTCCCGGTCGTATCGTGGTTTCGATGCGGTAGAGGTATTCGACTTCCTGGATGCGCTTTTCCAGCCGGTCCACCACCTGCTCTTGCAGCTCCTGCGGCGTCGCGCCGGGCCACACCGTCGAAACCATCATCACGCGCACGGTGAAGGACGGATCCTCGGCGCGCCCCAGCGACAGGAAGGCGTAGACGCCCCCGATCACCGCCAGCATCAATAAGAACAGCGTCACCGCGCGCTCGCGCACGGCGAGCGCGGACAGGTTGGGAAAGCTCATTGCGCCAGTTCCCGCACCGCCATGCCGGGGGTGAGCAGGTGCGTGCCCAGCGCGACGACAGTGTCGCCCGCCTTCAGGCTGCCCCGTACCCGCGCCGCCTCGGCATCCAGCGCAAGAATCTCGACTGCCACCGGCTGGGCACGCCCGTCCACCACCTGCCACACCCGCGGGCCTTCGCCGCGCTCGTCCAGCGCGGCAATCGGCACGCTCAACGCCTGTTCGTCGCCGCCCGGCATGGCAAAGGCGGCGCGCACCACCGAACCGAGCCCCAGCGCGTCACCCCCCGTTGAAACCGAATAACGCGCCCGCCAGGTGCGGCTTTGCGGATCGACCGCGCCGGAGACCTCGCGCAAGCGCAGCGGCAAGGCCGCCCCGTCCGCGCGGATCAGTTGACCGGTGGCAGGCGGTCTGGCCGCATCCGGGAAGAACACCTCGACTTCCCGCTCGCCATCGCGCGCCAGCGTCGCCACGGCCTGGCCGGTCGCCACGACCTGGCCGGGTTCGCCACTCACCTCGACCAGCACGCCCGCTGCCGGCGCACTCAGGCGGGCGTAGCCCTGCGCATTGCGCGCCTGGGCCAGGCGCGCGCGCGCGGCATCCAGGCGGGTGCGCGCCTCGCGTTCGGCAAGCTCGCTGCGCTCGAGCGCCTGCGCGCTCACGAAATTTCGGTCTTTCAGCTGCCTCACCCGCCCCAGCTCAGCGCGCGCCGTGGCGAGGGCCGCCTGTGCCGCGGCGACATCGGCCAGGGCGGCCTGCGACGCTTGCTCGAGATCGCGCGCGTCGAGTTCGAACAGGACTTGGCCCGCACGCACTGCCTGGCCGGCATCCACCCGCCGGGCAGCGATGCGCCCGCCCACCTGAAACGCCACCGGCGTCTCGTAACGCGCGCGCACGGTGCCGGAAAGTCCGACGGCGCCCGCATCCGCAGATGCGACCGCCGCAGTCTTGACGAAGGGCGCCTCGACCCCACCGGTAGCGGGTTCCTGGCCCCCGCCGCAGCCTGAAATCACGACAAAAACCAGCGCAAGCAAAGCGTTCATTCGATGCATTTCGATGCCTGACATAAGAAAAGTGATTGGGCGGTGGCGTATGGTAACCGCAGCGCGGGTGGCGTCCGTCATGGCCTGCCGGCATTCCTGCAAACGGAGCGCAGACGCATGCAAGGCGATGAGGGCCCCGCACGATCGTCACGATTGAGGGCGCAGGCAAGTGCGATTGCGTATAGTCCTGGCGAAGCCATACTTGGCATAACAACCGACAACCCCCACCGAAAAAAATCAAGATGGACGAGATCCTGACCTGGCTGCCCGCCGAACTGGCCACCTTGCCGCGCTACGTGGCGGCGCTGGCGATCGGCCTCTTGATGGGGCTGGAGCGCGAGCGCAACCCGGCGGCGAAGGCGGGGCTGCGCACCTTTGCGTTGACTGCGCTGTTCGGCGTGCTGACGACGCATCTGGCAACCGAACTGGGGGCGTTGTGGCTGATCGCGGTGGGCCTGTTTCTGGTCGGCGGCATGATGATCGCGGCCTATCTGCGCTCGCCGCAACCTGCGGACGGCGACCCGGGCACGACGACGGTGGCGGCGCTGATGCTGTGCTACGGCCTCGGCGTGCTGGTGTGGCACGACCAGATCCAGCTGGCGGTGATGCTGGGGATCGCGGCGACCATGCTGCTGTACTTCAAGCCGGAGTTGCGCGGCCTGAGCCAGCATATGAGCCGTCGCGACCTGCTGTCGGTGCTGCAGTTCGCGGTGCTGGCGCTGATCATCCTGCCGCTGCTGCCGAACCAGGATTACGGCCCCTACGGGGCGATCAACCCGCACCAGATCTGGCGGATGGTGGTGCTGATCGCGGGCGTCGGGCTGGCGGGCTATGCCGCCCTGCGCATGGTCGGGCAACAACGGGGCGCGGTGATGCTGGGCCTGCTCGGCGGGCTGGTGTCGTCGACGGCGACGACGCTGTCATTCAGCCGCCACGCCCGCGCCAGCGACACGATGATTCCGGTTGCGGTCATCGTCATCGTGCTGGCCAACCTGATGGTGCTGGTGCGCCTGGGCGTGCTGGCCGCCATTGTGGCGCCCGCGGTCCTGGCGCAACTGCTGCCGGTGCTGGCAGGTGGCCTGATCGTCGGCGGTCTGGGCGCCGCGTATGGCGTGCGCCGGCTGCGGCCGCAGGGCGAACTGCCCGCGCTGGCGATGGGCAACCCCACCGAGCTGCGCACGGCATTGGGCTTCGGCCTGATGTATGGCGTGGTGCTGCTGGCTGCGGCCTGGCTATCCGACTGGCTCGGAACCCGCGGCTTGTATGCGGTGGCGCTGTTGTCCGGGCTGACCGATGTCGACGCCATCACGCTGTCCAGCATGCGCCTGCACAACCTGGACAAGCTGTCGGTGAGCGTGCTGGTCAACGTCATCACGCTCGCCACCCTGGCCAACCTGGGATTCAAATCGGCGCTCGCCCTCATCATCGGCGGCTGGCCGATGGCACGCCACGCCATCGCCGGCATGGGCGCGGCGGGTCTGGGCCTGGTGCTGGCCTGGGCTATAATTCGGGGCTTTTCCGCTTAATCACCGAGCCCTAATCATGGAAGCCGAAAGCCTCAATCAGATCGAATCCAAACTCGCCGACCTGGGCGAGCGCGCCACCCAACTCAGGGGGTTTCTTTAACTACGCTGTCAAGAAAGACCGCCTGGAAGAAGTCAGCCGCCTGTCCGAAGCGCCTGATTTCTGGAACGACGCCGCCCGTGCCCAGGAACTGGGCCGCGAACGCAAGTCGCTGGAAGACGTGGTGCTGGTGCTCGACCGCGTGACATCGGGCCTGAAGGATGCGTCCGAACTGTTCGAAATGGCGCGCGAGGAAAACGACGACGAGACGCTAGCCGCGGTGCAGGCCGACATTGCCGCGCTGGAAAAGGATGTGTCCACGCTGGAATTCCGCCGCATGTTCAACAACCCGGCCGACCCCAACAACTGCTTCATCGACATCCAGGCCGGCGCCGGCGGAACCGAGGCCTGCGACTGGGCGTCGATGCTGCTGCGTCAATACCTGAAATACGCCGAACGCAAGGGCTTCAAGGCCGAGCTGCTGGAAGAATCCGACGGCGACGTCGCCGGCATCAAGTCCGCCTCGATCAAGATCGAGGGCGAATACGCCTACGGCACCCTGCGCACCGAAACCGGGGTGCACCGTCTGGTGCGCAAGTCGCCGTTCGACTCCTCCGGCGGCCGCCACACCAGCTTCGCCAGCGTGTTCGTCTACCCGGAAGTCGACGATTCCATCGAGGTGGACATCAACCCCGCCGACCTGCGCGTCGACACGTACCGCGCGTCAGGTGCGGGCGGCCAGCACATCAACAAGACCGACTCCGCGGTGCGCCTCACCCACCTGCCCAGCGGCATCGTGGTGCAGTGCCAGAACGACCGCTCGCAGCACAAGAACCGCGCCGAGGCGATGTCGATGCTGAAGTCCAAGCTCTACGAAGCCGAACTCAGGAAGCGCCAGGTCGAACAGGACAAGCTCGAAGCCGGCAAGTCGGACGTCGGCTGGGGCCATCAGATCCGCAGCTACGTGCTCGACCAGTCACGCATCAAGGATTTGCGCACCAACGTCGAAGCCACCAACACGCAGAAGATACTGGACGGCGACCTCGACATTTTCATCGAGGCGAGCCTGAAACAGGGCGTGTAATTTCCGGAGGGCGGCTCAGCCCTCCGCCACCACCGCCAGCACCGCCTCGCCGTAGGCTTCCAGCTTCTTCGTCCCCAGCCCCGAGATCTCGCCCAACTCCGCCAGCGTGGCGGGGCGGCGCGCGGCGATCTCGCGCAGGGTGGCGTCGTGCAGGATGACGTAGGCGGGGACGCCTTTTTCGTTGGCGGTTTCGCGGCGCCAGGCGCGCAGGGACAGGAACAGCGGATCTTCGTCGTTGTGGACGCCCTCGCCGGAGCTGGGCGCGAAGCGCGATTTCCTGCTGCGCGCAGGCCGCACTTCGATGGCGCGCAGCATCACGGTTTCCTCGCCCTTCAGCACCGGCTTTGCGGCTTGAGTGAGCTTGAGCGCGCCGTAGGCGGTGTGATCGACTTCCAGTAATCCGCGCACCACCAGCTGGCGCAGCACGGTGCGCCAGACCTTGTCGGTTTGGCTCGCGCCGATGCCGAACACGCTCAACTGGTTGTGGCCGAAGCGGTCGATTTTCTCGGTGGTCTTGCCGAGCAGCACATCGAGCACGTGACCGGCGCCGAAGCGCTGGCCGGTGCGGTAGACGGTGGAGAGCAGTTTTTGCGCGGCCTCGGTGCCGTCCCACAAAGTGGGCGGGTTGAGGCAGACGTCGCAGTTGCCGCAGGCCTGGCTGGCTTCGCCGAAATAGGAGAGCAGCGCGACGCGGCGGCAGCTGGCGGCTTCGCACAGGCCGACCAGGGCGTCGAGCTTGGCGTGGCCGACGCGCTTGTGCGCGTCTTCGGCTTCGCCCTCGTCGATGAAGCGGCGCTGGGTGACGACGTCCTGCAGGCCCCACGCCATCCATGCCTCGGCCGGCTCGCCGTCGCGGCCGGCACGGCCGGTTTCCTGGTAATAGCCTTCGACCGATTTCGGCAGGTCGAGGTGGGCGACGAAGCGCACGTCGGGCTTGTCGATGCCCATGCCGAACGCCAGGGTGGCGACCATGACGACGCTGTCCTCGCGCAGGAATTTTTCCTGATGGCGGCGGCGCGTTTCGTTGTCCATGCCGCCGTGGTAAGGCAAAGCGGTGAGGCCGGCCTGCTTGAGCGCGTCGGCGGTTTCCTCGACCTTCTTGCGCGTGCTGCAGTAGACGATGCCGGCTTCGCCTGTGTGTTCGCCGAGGAAATCCAGCAACTGGCGCCGCGGCTCGGATTTTTCGCTGATGCGGTAGCGGATGTTGGGGCGGTCGAAGCTGGCGACGAACACGCGCGCGGCGCCAAGGTCGAGCCGGGTGAGGATTTCCGCGCGGGTCGCGGCATCGGCGGTGGCGGTGAGCGCGATGCGCGGCACCCCGGGAAAGCGCTCGTGCAGCGCCGACAGGCCAAGATACTCCGGGCGGAAGTCGTGCCCCCATTGCGACACGCAGTGCGCCTCGTCAATGGCGAACAGCGCGACGCGCGCCTGTTCGAGCAGGGATTGGAAACGCGACGTGAGCAGGCGTTCCGGGGCGACGTAGAGCAATTTCAATTGGCCGGAAACGAATTCGCGCTCGACGCGCATCGCGGCCGCGCCATCCTGGCTCGAATTCAGGAACTCGGCAGCGATGCCCAGTTCTTTCAACGCCGCGACCTGATCCTGCATCAACGCGATCAGCGGCGAAACCACCACTGCGCAGCCCTCGCGCAGCAGCGCCGGAATCTGGAAGCACAGCGACTTGCCGCCGCCAGTCGGCATCAGCACCAGCGCGTCGCCACCCGCCGCGACGGTGTCGACGATGGCCGCCTGCTCGCCGCGGAACACGGGATAGCCGAAAACACGGTTGAGCAGATCGAGGGCGGAATCAGGCGGCATGCGGGTAGAAAACTTGGGCGGGGCGGGTTGAATCGGGTTTTCCGGCTGGAAAATCAGTGTGTCACATCAGCTATAATTGTGTCACGTTTTGCGCCTGGAGCGTTCCATGAAAACCATGACCATCCGCGAAGCCCGCGAGGGCCTGTCGCACCCCGACCAGATGTTCGCCGACAGCGACGAGGTGCTGGTGGTGTGCCGCGGCGAGCCGGTGGCGCGGATTCTGCCGGTCACGCCTGCCACACCTGCGCGCAAGCTGCCGTCACTCAAATGGCTGCGTGACCAGTCACCGTATCAGGAGATCCCCAGCGAGGTGTTGATCCGCGAAGATCGGGACGCGCGTGACTGAGGTTTATCTCGACACCAGCGCACTCATCAAGCTTTACGTAGCCGAGGCGTTTTCCACCGAAGTGGAGCGGCTCGTGGCGGAGGTCGATGGACTCGTCATCAGCCGGCTCAGCATGCTGGAATGGCATTGCGCCATGGCGCGTCGGCTGCGCACGGGACAGATCACCGAGGATTACCTGAACCTTGCACGCACCGAGTTCACCCGCCACCTGGCCGAGGGCTATTTTCGCATCGTGCCGTTCGACGACACCTTGCTGATCGACGCATTGCGCGTGCTCGACAGTGTCAAGCCGGTGCCCTTGCGCACGCTCGACGCCATCCATCTGACCGCCGCACGCAATGCCGGCGTTGCCCGCCTCGCCACCGCCGACCGCGTGATGGCGGATGCGGCAAACCAACTCAATCTCGCAGCAGACACTTTTTTTGTATGACCTTGCCTACCATGAACAACGAAACCGCCCCCGCCCTCGACGAAAACCAGATCATCATGGAGCGCCGCGCCAAGCTCGCCGCGATCCGCGAGATGGGCGTCGCCTTCCCCAATGATTTCGAGCGCCACGACTACGCCGGCAAGCTCGCCGCCGCCCATGGCGAAAAATCCAAGGAGGCGCTGGAGGCCGAGGCCGTCCCGGTGCAACTGGCCGGTCGCATGATGTTGAAGCGCGTGATGGGCAAGGCCAGCTTCGCCACCCTGCAGGACATGAGCGGGCGCATCCAGATCTACCTGTCCAACGACCTCACCGGCACCGAATCGCACGACGCGTTCAAGCACTGGGACCTGGGCGATTTTCTCGGCGTCACCGGCACCCTGTTCAAGACCAACAAGGGCGAGCTGACCATCCAGGCGAAATCGATCCGCCTGCTGTCGAAGGCATTGCGTCCTTTGCCGGAAAAATTCCATGGTCTCGCCGACCAGGAGCAGAAATACCGCCAGCGCTACCTCGACCTCATCACCAACGACGACACGCGCGAGACCTTCATGCGGCGCTCGAAGATCATCCAGGCGATCCGCACCTTCATGGTCGAGCGCGACTTCCTCGAGGTCGAAACGCCGATGATGCACCCGATCCCCGGCGGCGCCGCGGCGAAGCCTTTCGCCACGCACCACAATGCGCTCGACATGGAGCTGTTCCTGCGCATCGCGCCCGAGCTGTATTTGAAACGGTTGGTAGTCGGCGGCTTCGAGAAGGTGTTCGAGATCAACCGCAACTTCCGCAATGAAGGGCTTTCCACGCGGCACAACCCCGAGTTCACCATGATGGAGTTCTACGAGGCCTACCGCGAATACCGCTACCTGATGGACTTCACCGAGGCGCTGATCCGCCACACCGCGGTCGCCGCCACCGGCTCGACCACGGTCACCTATCAGGGCCACAGCATCGAACTCGGCACACCGTTCGACCGCCTCACCATCGTCGAGGCGATCCGCAAGTACAACCCGCACTACACCGTCGAGCAGCTGAACGACCGCGACTGGCTGGTCACGCAGTTCGTCGCGATGAAGGCGAAGTACCGCCCCCAGGACGGGCTCGGCGGCCTGCAGCTTTCCTTCTTCGAGGAAACCACCGAAGCGCTGCTGATCCAGCCCACCTTTATCATCGACTACCCGGCCGAGGTCTCGCCGCTGGCGCGTCGATCCGATGCCCAGCCCGACATCACCGAGCGCTTCGAGCTCTTCATCACCGGGCGCGAAATGGCCAATGGCTTCTCCGAGCTGAACGACGCCGAGGACCAGGCCGAGCGCTTCATGGAACAGGTGCGGGCGAAGGAAGCCGGCGACGAGGAGGCGATGCACTACGACGGCGACTTCATCCGCGCGCTCGAACACGGCCTGCCGCCCACTGGCGGCTGCGGCATCGGCATCGACCGCCTGGTGATGCTCCTGACCGATTCGCCCTCGATCCGCGACGTCATCCTGTTCCCGCAAATGCGGCGGGAAGCTTAAAGACCGCCCGCAGATGCGGCGCGAAGCCTGAGCGGCTTCCGCTAAAATCGATCCTCTTCTGTTATCCGTTTTCCAGGCCACGCCAACATGACCGACGCTTTCAACACCTTCGATTCCATCTCCACCGCCAGCGGCAAGGCCCAGTTCGCCTCGCTGAAGAAACTCGAAACCGCGCTGGGCGCGTCGGTGGCGCGGCTGCCGGTGTCGATCCGCATCGTGCTGGAGTCGGTGCTGAGGAATTGCGATGGCGTGAAGGTGACGCCGGAACATGTGAAGCAGCTGGTGAACTGGCAGCCCAACGCCGAGCGCACCGATGAAATCCCCTTCACCGTGGCACGCGTGATCCTGCAGGACTTCACCGGCGTGCCGCTCCTGGCCGACCTCGCCGCGATGCGCTCCGCCGCGCAGAAGATCGGCAAAGATCCGAAGAAGATCGAGCCGCTGGTGCCGGTCGACATGGTGGTCGACCATTCCATCCAGGTCGACAAGTTCGGCACCCCGGACGCGCTCGACCTCAACATGAAAATCGAATTCGAACGCAACCAGGAACGCTACCAGTTCCTCAAATGGGGCATGCAGGCATTCGACACCTTCAAGGTGGTGCCGCCCGGCGTCGGCATCGTGCACCAGGTGAACATGGAATACCTGGCGCGCGGCGTGATGGAAAAGGACGGCATGGCCTATCCCGACACGCTGGTGGGCACGGACAGCCACACCACCATGATCAACGGCCTCGGCGTCGTCGCCTGGGGCGTCGGCGGCATCGAGGCAGAGGCGGCGATGCTCGGCCAGCCGGTGTATTTCCTCACCCCGGACGTCGTCGGCGTCAACCTCACCGACAGCGTGAAGCCGGGCGTCACCGCCACCGACGTGGTGCTGACCATCACCGAGATGCTGCGTCGCGCCAAGGTCGTCGGCAAGTTCGTCGAATTCTTCGGCGAGGGCGCCGCTGCGCTGCCGGTGACCGACCGCGCGACCATCGCCAACATGGCGCCCGAATACGGCGCGACCATGGGCTTCTTCCCGGTCGACGAGGCCACCTGCCAGTACTTCGCCGCCACCGGCCGCAAGGCCGCGCAGGTCGACCTGATCCGCGCCTACTACAAGGCGCAGGGCCTGTTCGGCATCCCCAAGGCCGGCGAGATCGACTACTCGCAGACGCTCAGCCTCGACCTCTCGACCGTAGAGCCCTCGGTCGCCGGCCCCAAGCGGCCGCAGGACCGCATCGCGCTATCCGCGATCGATACGGCCTTTGATTCGCTGATGCAAAAGCCGAAGGCGGAAGGCGGCTACGGCAAGACCGCCGAAGACCTGCGCCGCACCTACGCGGTCGAGGGCGGCGACGAACTGCGCCACGGCAGCGTGGTGATCGCGGCCATCACCTCGTGCACCAACACCTCCAACCCCGGCGTGATGATCGCCGCCGGCCTGTTGGCGAAGAAGGCGGTTGAGCTCGGCCTCCACACGCCGTCGCACGTCAAGACCAGCATGGGCCCCGGCTCGCGCGCGGTGACCGAATACCTGAAGGCCGCCGGCCTCCTGCCCTATCTGGAGCAGCTCGGCTTTTCCGTGGTCGGCTACGGCTGCACCACCTGCATCGGCAACTCCGGCCCGCTGCCGGAAGCGATCGAGAAGACCGTGCTCGACAACGACCTGGTCGCCTGCTCGGTGCTGTCCGGCAACCGCAACTTCGAGGCGCGCGTGCACCAGAACGTCAAGGCCAACTTCCTGATGTCGCCGCCGCTGGTGGTGGCGTTCGCGCTGGCCGGCCGCGTGCCCTTCAACGTCGAGAAGGACCCGATCGGCGCCGGCAAGAACGGGCCGGTGTACCTGAAGGACATCTGGCCGAGCAACGCGGAGGTCGCCGCATTGCTGCATCACTCCACCGACGCCAGCGCCTACAAGCGCTATGCCGACGTCGGCGCCGACAACCCGCTGTGGGACGGCGTGGCGGCGCCGGCCGGCGCGGTATATGAATGGGACGAGCAATCGACCTACATCCAGGAGCCGCCGTTCTTCATCGGTGAAAAGGCCGCCAGCATCGCCATCCAGGGCGCGCGCGCGCTGGCGATCTTCGGCGACTCGGTCACCACCGACCACGTCAGCCCCGCCGGCGGCATCAAGCCGACCTCGCCGGCTGGTCTCTATCTCAGCGAGCACGGCGTCGAGAAGGCCGACTTCAACAGCTACGGCGCGCGCCGCGGCAACCACGAGGTGATGATGCGCGGCACGTTCGCCAACGTGCGCATCAAGAACCTGATGATTCCCGGCTCTGAGGGTGGCATTACGCTGAAGGACGGCGAGGAAAAGCCGATCTACGACGCCGCCATGGCCTGGCAGGCGGAAGGCATGCCGCTGATGATCTTCGCCGGAGAGGAATACGGCACCGGCTCTTCCCGCGACTGGGCGGCCAAAGGCACCACGCTGCTCGGCGTGAAGGCGGTCGTCGCCAAGAGCTTCGAGCGCATCCACCGTGCCAACCTGGCTGGCATGGGCGTGCTGCCCTGCCAGTTCAAGGATGGCGTCGACGCCGCCACGCTGAAACTCGACGGCAGCGAGACCTTCGACCTAGAAGGCACCGAATCCGGCATCACGCCCCAGCAGGACGTAACGCTGGCCATCCACCGCGCCGACGGCAGCACCGAGCGGGTTGCGCTCAAGCTGCGCATCGACACGCCGATCGAGGTCGAGTATTACAACAAGGGCGGGATCCTGCCTTTCGTGCTGGGCCAACTGCTAGGCTGAACATCAGGGCGGTCAGCACCCTTCTGTGGGATGAAGCGCTGATCGTTGTTACACTAAACTTATGGGCCGTATTTACAATCCGTGGCCTGACGCGCGTGGCTCGAAGCCCACATCGCCAGGCCGAAAGATAATAAAAACACCTTTAACTCTTGAATTTGTCCGGCCCATACATTAGCATTTACTTAAATACACATTTCACGGGAGCCCATCATGTATAAACGCGCTGTTCTGCTTACTTTGTCCGCCTTGGCCGTTGTCGCACTACAAACCGGTTGCGGCGAAAAAGCCTTGACCTACCAGACCAACATCAAGCCGATTCTGGAAGCCAACTGCGTGTCGTGTCATGTGGCCGGCAGCGAAGGCTATGAGAAGTCAGGCCTGCGCCTGGACAGCTATGAAATGCTGATGAAGGGCACCAAGTTTGGCCCGGTGATCGTGCCTGGTTCCAGCGTGGGCAGCACGCTTTATCGTCTGGTGGCCGGTCAGGCCGATCCGTCGATCCGCATGCCCCACGGCAAGGCCGCGTTGCCCGATGAGGATGTGGCCACGATCGCCGCCTGGATCGACCAAGGCGCGAAGAACTGAATTTCATTTCCCACGTGGAGCAACCTCTAATGAGCAATCGCGGCTTCTTCCATTTCAGCGCCCTGCCGATGTCGACGCGCATGGTCTACACCATGACCCTGCTGGTGCTGGGCACGGGTTATCTGTTCGCCATGCTGCAGGTGTTCTACAGCCATGCGGGACTGGACGGCAACGCCAAGAACATCTCCGCCCAGGATATCCGCATCGCCTATCACGGCAGCGAAACCGACACCCGCCTGGTGACCGCGCTGAAAGGTCCGATGGCGGGGATGCTGCCGGAAACGGAGCGGGCGGTGATTTTCAAGTGGGTGGATTCTGGCGCCAAGCAGGACGCGTTTGAAAGCAATGTGAAGCCCATCATTGAGAGCCGCTGCCTGGCCTGCCACGACGGAAGCAACCCGCACATCCCGCTCCTGACCAGCTTTGATGAAGTGACGAAAATAGTGGCCAAGGATACCGGCGCAACCATCCCCGCCCTGGTTCGCGTATCGCATATCCATTTGTTCGGCATCACCTTCATCTTCTTTATCGTCAGCAGCATTTTCACCCACGCCTACATGCGCCCGCTGTGGCTGAAATGCGTGATCATCGTGCTGCCCTTCCTGACCATTCTGACCGACATCTTCTCCTGGTATCTGACCAAATGGATTCCCGGATTCGCCTGGTTCATCATCGGCAGCGGCGCCTTGATGGGCATTTCGTTCACGGTGCAATGGGTCGTATCGATGCGGCAGATGTGGTTCTACACATTGCCTGAGGAAATCGAGGAATGTGGCGGCACCTTGCCGGTAATGGGCCAGAAGTCGAGAACGCAGGATATGTAGCCCTGCGCCATAGGGTCGCTTCGAACGGGGCGTGTGAACAGTGTTCACACGCCCCGTTTGTATTTGATGATCAGTGCTTGGGAGCACGCCTGCACGAAGGCGAATCGCTTCCGGTGCGGGCGTGGTCAGAAAGTGTAATCCAGTGCAAACAGCACGCTCACCTTGCCGGACGGCAGCGGTTTGCTGACGATATACCCCTGAATCTCGTCGCAGCCATTCTGCTTCAGAAACGCCACCTGCTCGAGCGTCTCGACCCCCTCAGCCACCACGCGCAGCTTCAGTGCGTGCGCCAGACGGATGATGGCGTTGGCGATTTCCGCGTCGTCGCTATCGGTCAGCACGTCTTTGACAAAACTCTTGTCGATTTTCAGGGCGTCGACCGGCATGCGCTTCAACTGGCCCAGATTGGAATAACCGGTGCCAAAATCGTCGATGTAGACATGCAGCCCGCGCTGACGCAGTGCATCGAGGATATCGAAGGTGCGCGCCGGGTTCTCCATCGCGGCACTCTCGGTCACTTCCAGCTGCAAATACGCGGGGTCCATCCCGGTGTCCTTCAGAATGGCATCGATATCCTCGATCAGGCGCGCGTCGGAAAGCTGCCGCGGCGACAAGTTGACCGCCACCGGCGGCGGGTTGAGCCCGGCGTCGCGCCAGGCAATCCACTGGATGCACGCGGCCCGCACCACCCAGCGTCCAATCGGCACGATCAGGCCGGTCTCCTCCGCCACCGGGATGAACTGATCGGGGCCGATGATGTTGCCCGAGCGGGGAAGCCAGCGTATCAGGGCTTCCAGCCCCACCACCCGGCCGTCGGCAAGATCGACCTTGGGCTGATACAGCAGTGCCAGTTCATCGCGTTCGAGCGCCTGGCGCAGGCCGTTTTCCAGGGCCATCTGCTGCTGCGCCACGGTATTCAGTTCTTTGCTGAAGTATTCAAATCCGCTGCGGCGATGTTTGGCCTGATACATCGCGAGGTCGGCCTGCCGCAGCAGGGTATTGGCGTCGAGGCCATCGTCCGGATACACGCTGATGCCGATGCTGGCGCCGATGGCATAACGCCGCTGCCCCAGCTTGAACGATTCGGCCAGTACCTGGTTCAGCTTGCGTGCCACCCGGCTGGCGGCGCGCGAGGCCGGGGGATGGATCAGGATGACGGCAAATTCGTCGCCGCCCAGACGGGCGACAAAATCATCGGCGCGCAACTGGTCGGCCAGCCGGCTGGCGACGATGCGCAGCACCTGGTCGCCCACTTCGTGCCCCTGTGAGTCGTTGATGTGCTTGAAGCGGTCGAGATCGATGAACAGTAGCGAAACCTGGGATTTGTCACGCTGCGCGCGCGCCAGCGCATGGCCGAGGAAATCCTGGAAATACGAACGGTTGGGCAAGCCGGTCAGCGGGTCGTGGTTGGCCAGCATGTCCAGCCGCATTTCGGAATAGCGGCGCTCGGTCAGCGCCGCCGACACGAACAGGCCGCCCAGCGCCATGGTCATCATGCTGATCTGCAGGGCAAACACGTCGCCCGGCGTGGTGGCGCCGGTGATCCCGCCGGAGGAGACCAGGACGACGCCCATCACGATGAGCGCCGCCAGAAAAATGGCCAGGCTCGCCCCGGTCACCGAAAACCGCAATGCCGCCCACAGCACGGCCGGCATCATCACGAACAGGACGATTTCGGCAGGCCGCAGGGGATCGGCGTACGCCATCATCACCCAGGTGAGCGCCAGCATGCCAAGCACCAGCACCAACCCTTCTAGTCGCGCCCCCCGGTTGGTCGGCAGCATATCCCAGCGCGGCGCCGTCAGCAGCAGCGGCGCAATCAGGTACACCCCCAGCAAATTGCCCAGCCACCCCACCCACACTCCGCGCAGCAGCAGACCGGCTGGCAGGTCGTTAAAGAAATACAGGCTGAACACGCCCACCAGCGCGCCCACCGCGCTGCCCAGCGGAACCGCCACCAAGGCGAACTTGGCGACGCTGGATACATAATCGAGGGTAGCGCTGAAAGGCTGCAGATAGCGCGGCAGAGTGCCGATGATCCATGCCGCGGCGGTGGCACCGAGCGCAATGCGGAACGCGTCTTCCAGTGGCAGGATCGAACTGTAGATCGCAAACGATCCTAGCAGCACGCCCACCGCGCCCGCTGCGCCGAAACGCAGGCTCGCCACGGCGCCGATCCCGGCCGCCAGCCAGACGACGGCGATGACGCCCGACACGTACGCGGCGAGCTTGAGGCTGAGCCAGCCTGCCAGCGCATACGCCAGCGCCGTCAGCCCGACGATCAGTGCAAAGCGCCCGAATTCAGCAGGGTCTGGCAGAGTCAAACGGGCCAAGAGGTGAGCCCGGCCTATTGAGTGGGATCGACTTCGGCGCGCACGGACTCCAACGCATCCTTGAGGGTTTCCTCGGACAGCCCATTGAGTTGTTCGGCCAGCATTTCAGCCGCATCGATGGTGTCGGCGTCGTCGGGCAGGGTGTCGGTATCGAGATTGGCGACGAACACCGCTGCCGCGCCCGTGACCTGCAACAGCTGACGGCGTTCGTTCATCAACATTTCGATTTCACCGCGCAGCAGGCGGATTTCGTCTTCTTTCATCGCATGCAAGGGCATACTCGTATCCTCATACTGGTCAGCCGAACAGGGTCAACACCCCGGTGTAGCCATATAAACGGTTGTGGGAAATTTCGCCGTTGGCAAAAAACCCAACTAGCGGAAAATCGCCCAGGGCATCACGAATCAGCTCCATTTCGCGATTCTGCACGCCGAACATGTGCTGGCCGCGCCCCAGGCAGGAATAATACACGCCGCCCCGGATCGGCGCGTTCAATTGCGCCCCGATGGCGGCGAGCATCCGCTGCAGATCGTCCTCAGCCGATTGCTGGTCGCGACGGCAAAACAGCAGCTCGTCCCCCGGCGCGACGATTTCGCCGACCGCCACCAGGTTGTTTTGCGGGTCGACCCCCAGAATGTTGCGCACCAGGTAGTCGCCGGTGTCCGAGCCGCGTACCGGCAGGCCGACAAAAATATAGCCGGCCGCACGCCGCAGGTCGCGTGCCAGCACCTCGCCGATTTCGTCCTTCATCACGTCGAGCGCCGGGCGATGATCGAGGCTGCCGACAACGTTCTTGTTGGCTGCGGTGATGCGGTGGCGCGGCCCCAGCGGCGAAACGCCCTGCGTCAGCCGCGTCGCCAGTTTCACCCGCTCGCTGAACAGCACGCCGGAAAGACCGCCGCTCACCACGCCGTCGCTGATCTGCGCGGTCTCGCCGCGCGAGCTCGACAGGCCGCCGACGACGAAACCGCTCGATACGTGCGCACTCAGGTCTTCGATCAGCTCCTGGATGCGGGGGTTGGCCGGGTCGCCATGGACCATGGCAAAGTAGGCATCCGACAAAGCCGCCGCATCGATATCCTGCGGGGCTCGCAGCAACGGCAGCATGCTGAAGTCGGCCGGCTCGAACTCGCCCAGCATCACCGCCATCGCCGGCGCTTCCAGGTATTCCACGCCGCTGGCGCAGACCCCCACACCCACACTGCCCGTCCAGTGCGGCACGCCGGTCGCGCTTTTGAAGAAAGCCAGAATTGCGTCGAGTTCGCCCCCGAAGGCGTCCGACACGTAGAGGAACCCCAGCGTCGCCGCCGATGGAATCGCGCCCAGCTGGGCCATGCAGGCCTGCGCGGCGCGGGTCCAGTCGGCGTCTCCGACGTGGGCAAATTTGAAGGGGATAGTCATCGCATCAAAATAATAAACACACCAGGCTCGGCAGTCTGTCCTGCATCAGTAGCCCGTTTGGGCACTGTGCGGCAATTCGCCTTCGCCAAAGAAACTCCACAGCAGATGGGCGACCACCTCGGGCGCAATCACGGTGTGCTGGTTATGCGTTTCCTGAAGCGCGGCACGCAGCTTCTTGCGCAATTCCGGGTCGCCGGTCAGGTCGAAAATAATGTCGACTTTCGCCCCCATTGTCACCACCTCCATCGCGTCCTGGAACACCGGCACCTTGCTGTGAACGAAGCCCAGCGCAACCGGCGACTCCAGATCGCGGGAGGCCACGGCGACAATTTCCACATTGACATGCTCTTCCTGAATCTTCTCCAGAAAATGCTCCGCAAACTTTTCCCCGACTTCACCCAGCCCCAACAGGGCAACTTTAACAACATGGCTCATGGAACGACTCCGCTTATTAGTTATGGTTAGCAACGATAGAACCCGTTGCTTTTTCCCCCTGCGTCCCCGAAGCACCGGATGCCGGCTGGCGACTGCAAACGCACGGGAAGCATACGGTCCCGGCCCCCGCCTGTCGATACCGGCCATTTGCCGGCAGACGCACGGCCCTCGCCTGCTCAGTCCGACAGCACAGGCGATATGATTCGGGCGTCGACCCAGGATCCACCCATGTCAGCCATTGCTCCGCTCCACCCGCCGATCACCCCCTACGCCAGCGGCATGCTGGACACGGCGGGCGTCCACCGCATCTACTGGGAGACTTCCGGCAACCCCGGGGGCATCCCGGTGCTGTTTGTGCACGGCGGGCCCGGCAGCGGCACCTCGCCGATCCAGCGGCGTTTTTTCGATCCGGCCCGCTACCGCATCGTGCTGTTCGATCAGCGTGGCAGCGGCCGCTCGACCCCGCACGGCGAACTCGCCGACAACACCACGCCGCACCTGATCGCCGACATGGAAGCGCTGCGAGTCGCGCTAGGCATCGAGTCCTGGCTGGTGTTCGGCGGTTCGTGGGGGTCGACCCTGGCGCTGGCCTACGCCGAGGCGCATCCCGGGCGCTGCAGCGGGTTGGTGCTGCGCGGCATCTTCCTGTGCCGCAACAGCGAGATCGACTGGTTCCTGGACGGCATCCGCGCCCTGTTTCCCGAGGCGCAGCGGCAGCTGGCTGAATTCATCCCGGAGGCCGAGCGCCATGACCTGCTCACCGCCTATCATCGCCGCCTGATCGATCCCGACCCGGCGGTACACCAGCCTGCCGCATTCCAGTGGGCCACCTTCGAGGCGTCCTGCTCGACCCTGTTGCCCAACCCCGAACTCGTCTCCGCGTTCTGCAGCGAAAAAACCGCGCTGTCGCTGTCGCGCATCGAGGCGCATTATTTCGTCAACCACATCTTCCTGCCCGACAACAGCCTGCTCGCCCGCATCGACCGCATCCGCAGCATCCCGGCGGTGATCGTGCAGGGGCGCTACGACGCCGTCTGCCCCATCGTGTCGGCCGACGAACTGGCGCGCGCCTGGCCCGAGGCGCGCTATGTGATCGTGGCGGACGCCGGCCATTCGGCGTTCGAACCGAGCATCGCACGCGAACTCGTCGCCGCCTGCGACCGCTTTGCCGCAACCGGAGCATTCGAGCCATGAGCTTGTCGCCTTATGTGTTCGATGCCAGCGTTCTGGACCCCCAAGGCCGGCCCCTGCTTCATCCTGATGCCGCGCCTGGTCAAGCTCGCCGCCGAATACGGCGGCAAGTTCCTGCTGGTGATGCTGAACACCGACGACCTGCCCGAGCTTGCCCGCCGCTTCGGGGTGAATTCGGTGCCCACGGTGAAGTTCTTCTGGCGCGGCGAGGTCGCCCACACCATCCACGGTGCCGATCCCGACAGCAGCTTCCGTGAAGTGCTCGACCGCTTCATCGCCGGCGACGCCAACCGCGCCCACGCGCTGGGGGTGGCCGCCTGGCAGTCGGGCAACGTCCAGCAGGCGCGCATGCTGCTCGCCAACGCCGCGATGGCCGAACCCGACAACCTCGCGATCCCGCGCGACCTCGCCAAGCTGCTGTGGGCCGAGGGCGAAGGCGCGCAGGCGCTAAAGCTGCTCGACAGCCTGCCGCCGGACGCGCGCGCGGAACCCGAAATCGCCCGCCTGCACGCGCATCTGAGTCTGGCGGAAACCGCGCGACAGACGCCGCCGCTGGCCGAACTCGACGCCGCACTCGCACGCGATGCCGGCGACCTCGCCGCGCACTACCAGCGCGCGGCAGTGCTGCTGGCGGCAGACGATTTTGCCGGTGCGATGGAGGAACTTCTGTTCATCGCGCGCACCGACCGCAGCTTCCGCCACGACATCGGCCGCACCAGCCTCTTGGCACTGTTCGACCTGCTCGGCAGCGCGCATCCGCTGACGCGGCAATACCGCCAGGCCCTGTCCGAATCGCTGCATTGAACCTAGAAACCGCAGTTGACCGCTCATTTCCCTCTGAGAAACCGCATGAATACTGCTTTCCATGCCTTCGTTCATGCTCACCTTTTGGGTGGCACCGCTACGCGCCCGCTGATACGCCTGGTCACGCGCCTGCCTTTGTCGCGCCTCGTTGCAGGCCCCGGCCTGCCGCCTCGTTGCTTCGCGGCAGACACACGCCCAGACGCACCATCGGGCGCGTCCAACTGCGGTTTCTAGGTTGAACTTCGACCACCCCGCCTTCGCGCCCTATCGGGCGTTGATCGACGCGCTGGGACTGGCGCGCGGCCTGCCCTCGCTGGACGCCCTCAACGCGCTGGCCGCCACCCGCGGCACGACCCAGGCGCGCGGGCTGCCGCTGCGTTTCTTTGTCCCCGATGGCCGCCTGTCGGCGCGCGATTACGAAACCCACATCCTGCACACAGGGCAAGTGCCGACCCGTGCCGACACCTGGCATGACGTGCTGAACGCGCTGGTGTGGCTGCGCTTTCCGCGCTTCAAGGCGGCGCTGAACGCGGCCCACGGCGAGGCCCTCGCAGGCGAGACGGACACTCGGCGCGGGCGTCGCCGAGACGCGCTGACGGTGCTGGACGAGTCGGGCGTGTGGGCGATCAGCCGCGACCCGGCCTTGCCCGAACTGTTGGTTGGACATGAATGGCACGCACTCTTTTGGAAAGCCCGCCCGCGCGTCGAGGCCGACATGCGCTTTGTGGTGGTGGGTCATGCGCTGCTGGAAAAGGCGCTTGCGGCCTACCCGTCGATGACCGGCAAATGCCTCATTTTGATTTCGGACACGCTCGACCCCGATGCCGCGGATGCGCAGGCGGCCACGGCCCTCGCGGCCATCGACACCCCGCGCCAGCTTGCCCCGCTGCCGGTGCAGGGGATTCCCGGCTGGGATGCGGCCAACGCCAGCGACGCGTATTACGCCAACCCAGAGATTTTCCGGCCGGCGCGCGGAGGATAAAAACGGCCGGGCGGCTTCAGTCCGCCGCGACCGGCAGATCTGCGCCGGCCACCCAGGCCTGCGCCAGCTCCAGCTCGTCGAAAAGCCGGATGTCCGCCGACATGAACAGACGGTTCACCCACATGCTCCACGCCACCCACTGGTCGCCGGTGAGGATGGCGATGCGGCCGAAATCGTTCTTGTGCTCGCGCGAAAACTTCAGTTCCTCCCACGCCACGTCGACGCTGTACGACAGCATGTCGCGAAGGTCGAACAGCAGGTTGACCTTGCCCTGAAACTGGATGCCGTAGCACACCGCCTGTTCGAGTTCACGATAATCGTCCAGCGTGAACTGCCCCATCACGGTGACGGCAATCTGGTTGTCTTGGGTATTCAGGCTGATCATGGTGCACTCCTCATTAAGGTGATCTCACTATAGCGGATCGGGCGGTGCGGGCGTCGACGCGCGCACCGCCCAGACGCCGGCTGCCGCCACCACCGCCATGCCGATCCAGGCCGGCAGCGGCAGCCGTTCGTCGAACAGCAGCACGCCGTACAGGGCGGAAAACCCCACCGTGGTGTAGGCGAGCGAGCCGACCATGAGCGTGCGGCCGCGATGGTAGGCGCGCGTCAGCGCCAACTGCGCCAGCGTGGCGGTGACGCCGATGCCGGCGAGCCACAGCCAGTCGCCCGCCAGCGGACGGTGAAAACCGGCCACCGCCATCCATGCGCCGCCGCCCACGGTCGCGAGCAGGGTGAAGTAGAACACCACCCGCCATTCGGGTTCGCCCAACTTTCCCAGCTGCTTGACGTTGACATAGGCCACCGCCGCCAGCATCCCCGACGCCAGCCCGGCCAGCGCGGGCAGCCAGTCCTGGCCCTGCACCTGCGGGCGCAACAGCAGCACGATGCCGACAAAGCCCAGCAGCACCGCACCGACCAGTCCCCGCCCGTGGCGCTCGCGCAGCCACCAGGCCGACAGCGCCGCCAGAAACAGCGGGGCGGTGTAATTGAGGGTAACCGCGGTGGCCAGCGGCAGCCGACCGATGGCATAGAAGAACAGCACCAGCGCGACGAAGCCCGACAGGCCGCGCCAGAAGTGGGCCCGCCAATGGCGCGTGGCGAGCGGCGCCAGCAAACGGCGCCGGCCGAGGGCGATCACCCCCCAGATTGCGATCAGCCCGAACGCCGAGCGATAAAACACCAGCTCGGCGGGTGAAAAGGTGGCGGACGCATGCTTCACCAGCACGCCCATCAGCGCGAACAGCGCCGCCGCCACCAGCATCCAGCGCGACTTCATTGGGGGCAGCCCATCGCGGAAGGGCAAAAAAACGGGCGGTGCGCGCCGAGCGCTGGGGGAATCAAAATAAAACCCATTTCAGATGCCGCTCGTTTCGAGGCAGATAAGCATGAAATTGCATCATGCCATCTTCCAGCGCCGCCAGATACGGCCCGGTTTCAGGGCCTCGCTGGGTGTGCCGCGCGAGCCGGCCACGACGGCGATGTTAAAGCCGGGCACGCATAAACTTCGAGCAGGCCTGCAGCCGGAAAGGCGCCGAGATGCTGATTACTGTTAAAGCAGCGGGCTAAATTTGTTAAAGTGTCGGTCTTTCTCCGCCGGGTCCGAGTTCATGGCCAAATCCCGCGCCACCCCCCCCAAGGATTACGAATCCGCACTGGCCGAACTGGATGCCATTGTGTCCGAAATGGAATCCGGCCAATTGCCGCTGGAGGCTTCGCTCGCCGCCTACAAGCGCGGCGCCGAACTGCTGCAGTATTGCCGCCAGCAACTGGCCGATGCCGAGCAGCAGGTGAAGATTCTGGAAAACGGCGCCCTGCTCCCGTTCAAGGCCGCGCAGCCTTTCAAGACTGAAGAGACCGATGACTGATTTTGCCGCCTGGACGCAAGTCTGCCAGACCCGCATGGAAAGCGTGCTGGCCGAGTGGCTCCCGCCTGCCCACATTGCCCCGCAGCGCCTGCACGAAGCGATGCGCTATGCCGTGCTGGACGGCGGCAAGCGGGTGCGCCCGCTGCTGGCGTTTGCCGCCGGCGAAGTCACCGGCGCGTCCCCCGAACGCGTGCAGCACGCCGCCGCCGCGGTGGAACTGATCCACGCCTATTCGCTGGTGCACGACGACATGCCGGCAATGGACGACGACGCGCTGCGTCGCGGCAAGCCCACGGTGCATGTCGAGTTCGACGAGGCGACCGCCCTGCTGGTGGGCGACGCCCTGCAGAGCCTGGCATTCGACATCCTCGCATCAACGCCATTGGCCGCCGATGCGGCCACCCAGCTCAACATGGTGAAGCTGCTGGCGCAGGCAGCCGGCTCGCGCGGCATGGCCGGCGGCCAGGCGATCGATCTCGCCAGCGTCGGCAAGCCGCTCAACCTGACCGAACTCGAATTCATGCACATCCACAAGACCGGTGCGCTAATCCGCGCCTCGGTGCTGCTCGGCGCGCAATGCGGCAGCGTTCCCGACACCACCCGCACCGCGCTCGACCATTACGCCAAGTGCATCGGCCTCGCCTTCCAGGTGGTCGACGACGTGCTTGACGCCGAAGCGCCCACCGCGACGCTGGGCAAGACCGCCGGCAAGGACGCCGCCAACAACAAGCCCACCTATGTCAGCCTGCTCGGCGCGGCGCGCGCGCGCGAACTGGCGCAGGAACTGCGTGCCGACGCCCACGCCGCGCTGGACAGCCTGGGGACGCCCGCCGCGCGGCTGCGCCAGCTGGCCGACTTCGTGGTCGAGCGGACGTTCTAAGATGACGACTTCCCCCCTGCTCGACACCGTCGACACGCCCGCCGACCTGCGCGCCCTCTCGCCTGACGCCCTGCCGACACTCGCTGCCGAGCTGCGCAAATTCCTGGTGGAATCGGTGGGCCGCACCGGCGGCCATCTGGCATCCAATCTCGGCACGGTGGAGCTGACCCTGGCGCTGCATTACGTGTTCGACACCCCGGCGGATCGCATCGTGTGGGACGTCGGCCACCAGACCTATGTGCACAAGATCCTGACCGGACGCCGCGCAGCGATGGCCGGACTGCGCCAGCCGGGCGGCATCGCCGGCTTTCCGCGGCGCGCCGAAAGCGAGTACGACGCCTTCGGTGTCGGCCATTCGAGCACCTCGATCTCGGCCGCGCTCGGCATGGCCGAGGCCTTCCATCAGCTGGGCTCCAGCCAGCGCGCGGTGGCGGTCATCGGCGACGGCGCGATGACCGCCGGCATGGCGTTCGAGGCACTCAACAACGCCGGCACCACCGACCTGCCGCTGCTGGTGGTGCTGAATGACAACGACATGTCGATTTCACCCAACGTCGGCGCACTCAACAATTACCTGGCGCGATTGATGTCGGGCAAGTTCTATGCGGCCGCGCGCCGCGCCGGCGAGAAAGTGCTGTCGGTCGCACCGCCGATCCGCGAGCTGGCCAAGCGCGCCGAGGAACACATGAAGGGCATGGTGACACCGGGCACGCTGTTCGAGGAATTCGGCTTCAACTACATCGGCCCGATCGACGGCCACGACCTCGACGTGCTGCTCGACACCCTCTCCAACATCAAGCAGTTGAGCGGTCCGCAATTTCTCCATGTGGTCACCAAAAAAGGCAAGGGCTACAAGCCCGCCGAAGCCAACCCCTGCCTGTATCACGGCGTTTCACGCTTCGACCCGGCGGCCGGCGTCGCTGAAACGTCCGGCGGCAAGCCGACCTACACCCAGGTGTTCGGCGACTGGCTGTGCGACATGGCAGCGGCCGACACGCGGCTGGTCGGCATCACCCCGGCGATGCGCGAAGGCTCCGGATTGGTGCGCTTCTCGCAGGAATTCCCCAAGCGCTATTTCGACGTCGGCATCGCCGAGCAGCACGCGCTGACTTTTGCCGCGGGCCTTGCATGCGAGGGCGTGAAGCCGGTGGTAGCGATCTATTCGACTTTTCTGCAGCGCGCCTACGACCAGTTGATCCACGACATCGCCCTGCAGGATCTGCCGGTGATGCTGGCGATCGACCGCGCCGGATTGGTTGGCGCCGACGGCCCCACCCACGCCGGCAGCTTTGATCTGTCCTTCCTGCGCTGCATCCCCAACATGCTGATCGCGGCGCCTTCAGACGAGAACGAGTGCCGCCGTCTCTTGACCACCGCGTTCCTGCACGACGGCCCGTCGGCGGTGCGCTACCCGCGCGGCAGCGGCGCCGGCGCCGCGATCGAGCCCGGCCTCGACCCGTTCGAGATCGGCCGCGGCGTACTACGCCGCAGCGGCCGCGAGGTGGCGCTGATCGCTTTCGGCAGCCTGGTCGCGCCCGCGCTGGAAGCGGCCGCGGTACTCGACGCCAGCGTGGCCGACATGCGCTTCGTCAAGCCGCTGGACGTCGACCTGCTGCGCGAACTGGCGCAAAGCCACCGCCTGCTGGTCACGCTGGAGGAAAACACGGTGGCGGGCGGCGCCGGCGCCGGCGTGGCCGAGGCGCTCGCTGAACTGGGCATTCAGGTGGCCGTGCTGCACCTGGGCCTGCCCGACCGCTTCATCGAGCACGGCGATGCGGTCAGGATGCTGGCCGGCTGCGGGCTTGACGCGACGGGGATCGAAGCCGCCGTGCTCGATCGGATAACCCTATTACCCGAGTAGTTTACTCAACTATTCTGCCAGTTTATACTTAGTCTAAACTGCATTCAGCCAACGCTGATATCACATCAAGGAGCCTGCCATGAACCAGATTTGCGACACTGCCGTATGCATGCCAGACGTGCAAAGCTCGGCTGACACGCGTCAGATCGCCATCGACAAGGTCGGCATCAAGAGCATCCGCCACCCGGTTCGCGTGGCAGACAAGAGCGACGGCGTCCAGCACACCATCGCCGACTTCAACATGTACGTCTATCTGCCGCACAACTTCAAGGGCACGCACATGTCGCGCTTCATCGAAATTCTCAACACGCGCGAGCGCGAGATTTCGGTCGAGAATTTCGAAGGCATGCTGCGTCAGATGGTCGAGCGCCTGGAGGCCGAATCGGGTTACATCGAGATGAGCTTCCCCTACTTCATCAACAAGACCGCGCCGATCTCCGGCGTGCAGAGCCTGCTGGACTATGAAGTCACCTTCATCGGCTCCATCGAAAACGGCAAATTCGCCCACACCACCAAGGTGCTGGTGCCGGTGACCTCGCTGTGCCCGTGCTCGAAGAAGATTTCCGACTACGGTGCGCACAACCAGCGCTCGCACGTCACCGTCTCGGCCAGAACCAACGGTTTCCTGTGGATCGAGGACCTGGTGCGCAAGGTCGAAGATCAGGCCTCGTGCGAACTGTTCGGCCTGTTGAAGCGGCCGGATGAGAAATACGTCACCGAGCGCGCCTACGACAACCCGAAATTCGTCGAGGACATCGTGCGCGACGTCGCCGCCGCGATGAACGACGAACCGCTGATCGATTCCTACGTGGTGGAGGCAGAGAACTTCGAGTCCATCCACAACCACAGCGCCTACGCGCTGATCGAACGCGACAAGCGAAAACCCGCCTGAGGTCTTCGCTGCCACCCCCAAAACAAGGCCTGCAAGCGCAGGCCTTGTTGCATTCAGAAGGCTTGACCTCAGTAGCGCTGGATCAGCGTCATCGTCTGACCGTCGCGCTTCATCTCCATCCGATTCAGAAAACTCATTCCCAGCAGCGGCACATTGAGGCCGCTCTCCACCACCAGTCCGTCCACGTGGTTAAGCGTAATGCTGCCGACCTTGACGGTGTTGAACTTGACGCGCCAGGCCGGCACCCTGCCGGCGGCGGTGCCGACACCGATAGCCTCACCCGACTTGTAGTCGAGCCCGATGCGCCGGGCTTCGGCTGCGTTGATGGCGATGGAAGTCGCACCGGTGTCGACCAGAAAGCTCATCGGATAGCCGTTGAGCGAGCCTGCCGCAGAAAAGTGGCCGCGCGCGTCGGCGGTGAGCGACACGCTCTGGTGCGCAGCCGCCGCGGGGCCGCCGGCAAACGATTGCCCCATGTGCAAAGTGCGGCGCTTGCCGTCGACATCGAAGCTGGCGCTATCCGAATCCGCAGCGAGCAGTTTCACCCCCTGGACCGTCTGCCCCGCACTCAGCGTGCGCGGCCTGCCGCCGTCGATGCTGACGATGGCCTTGTCCTTGAACAGGCCCACCACCGAGACGCTGGCAGCCCAGGTCGCCGTGCAAGCCAGCCACCCTGCGGCTAAGATAGTACCGATTGATTTTTTTCCGAGCGCCATCATGGATCCTGTTCTGATTTTTCGTCATTCCCCGACCGAAGGGCCAGGGTATTTCACCACGTTCCTGGATCGCCACGGCATTCCCTGGCAACTGCTTCGCATCGACGCCGGCGACGCCGTGCCCGAAAACCTTAACGGCGTTTCCGGCGTCTGCTTGATGGGCGGGCCGATGAGCGTGAACGACGATCTGCCGTGGATTGAGCCCGAACTTGCACTGATTCGCCAGGCGGTCGCGGCGGACATTCCGGTGATCGGCCACTGTCTGGGCGGCCAACTGATGGCCCGCGCGCTCGGCGGCACGGTCGGCGCCAACCCGGCCAAGGAGATCGGCTGGGGCGACGTCCGCATCACCGATGCCGACGCCGCGCGCCCGTGGCTGGGCGATGCCACAGCCCCCATGCTGGCATTCCATTGGCACGGCGAAACCTTCAGCCTGCCGCCGGACGCCACCCGCATCCTCGACAGCGCCTTTTGCGCCAATCAGGCCTATGTGCTGAACGACCGTCATATCGGCATGCAATGCCACGTCGAAATGACCCCCGAACTCATCGCCAGCTGGTGCGCCAACGGCGCGCCCGAGATCGCTGCCAGCGACAGCCCGGGGGTACAATCGGTCGGCGCCATCCACGCGGACATGGCTGTCCGCACCGCCCAATTGCACCAGTTGGCGGACAAAATTTATTCCCGCTGGATTCAAGGGCTTAGGCAATAATCGCGCCACGCTTCCAAGAAGACCCTAGACAGCCGTACAGCGCGGCGTAGGATAATTACTGAAGTTGTATTTGCCTTGTAAGCACCATCTGAGAACGGAGAAACCATGCAAAATGTCGATTACGCCAACTTCGATTTTGGAGAACGCCTGAACGGCTTCATCCAGGAAGTCATGAATTACGGCGGCGCCCCCCGCACCGAAGCCGACCTCACCGAAGGCCAGAAAGTCTTTGTGCGCGCGGTCAAGCGCGAAATGGTCAAATACGCCGATCACAATCGCCGCGGCTACCCGCACAACCTGCTGGAGCAGATGGAGTCCTTCACCCGCACCATCGGCGACCTGCATAATTCCTACTTCGACGGCGGCATGCGCAAGGTCAGCGACTGTCTCTACAACCGCTGGAAGATGCTCTACGAGGAAACCAAAAAGCTGGCTGCTGCCGGTGCCGACACCAAACCCGCCTGGGTTGACGTCATCAAAACCGAGCAGACCGACATGCCCGCCTTTTTCGACGCATAAGTCATTGCTATATAACAAAAAAGCCCGGTTTTCCCGGGCTTTTTTGTGCCCGCCATTCGGCATCAACCCCGCTTATCCTCAAATAAAAATAAAGGATTATTCAGGCGCCGGGCCCGGTGCTATGCTGCCTCGACACTAATACCCCCACAGAGTCTGAGGAGACAGCATGTCGAAACTGGTACGCCCACACGGTGGCGGTGAACTCAAACCCCTGCTGCTGACGGGTGATGCGCTTGCCGCCGAAAAAACCCGCGCAGCCTCGCTGCCCAAGGTCAAGATGACTTCACGCGAAACCGGCGACCTCATCATGATGGGCATCGGCGGCTTCACACCGCTGGAAGGCTTCATGACCCACGCCGACTGGGAAGGCGTGTGCGACGGCTTCAAAATGGCCAACGGCCTGTTCTGGCCCATCCCGGTCACCCTCTCCGCCGACGAAGTCACCAGCCAGAGCATCAAGGTCGGCGACGACGTGGCACTGGTCGACGGCCAATCCGGCGAAATCATGGGCACCATGACCATCACCGAAAAGTACGCCATCGACAAGGCGCACGAGTGCATGCAGGTCTACAAGACCACCGACCTCGAGCATCCCGGCGTGAAGATGGTGATGGACCAGGGCCCGGTCAACCTCGCTGGTCCGGTCAAGGTGCTGTCCACCGGCACGTTCAAGGAAGAGTACGGCGACCAGTTCATGACCCCGGCCGAAACCCGCGCCAAGTTCGAACAAATGGGCTGGTCCAAGATCGCCGCGTTCCAGACCCGCAACCCGATGCACCGCAGCCATGAATACCTGGCCAAGATCGCCATCGAGACCATGGACGGCGTGCTGGTTCATTCTCTGCTGGGCGCACTGAAACCGGGAGACATCCCCGCCGAAGTGCGCTCCGAAGCCATCAGTGTCCTGGTCGAAAATTACTTCGCCCCGAACACCGTGATCCAGGCCGGCTACCCGCTGGACATGCGCTATGCCGGTCCGCGCGAAGCCCTGCTGCACGCCCTGTTCCGCCAGAACTACGGCTGCTCGCACCTGATCGTCGGCCGCGACCACGCCGGCGTCGGCGACTACTACGGCCCGTTCGACGCGCAGAAGATTTTCGACGAGATCCCCAAGGATGCGCTCGAAACCAAAAACATGAACATCGACTGGACTTTCTGGTGCAACAAGTGTGGCGGCATGGCCTCGCAGCGCACCTGTCCGCACACCAAGGATGACCGAATCCTGCTGTCCGGCACCAAGGTGCGTTCGATGCTGTCCGAAGGCCAGAATTTGCCGGTCGAATTCAGCCGCCCCGAAGTCGCCAAGGTGCTGCAGAAGTACTACGCCGGCCTGTCCTCGGAGCAGAACGTCAAGGTCGAGCTGAAGGGCCACTCGGCCGCATGAAGATTTTAGGACACGAGCCTACCGGAAGCGGATTCGCGAGTCGCCCCGGCCAAGGACGGGTTCAGTTCTAATCGGACCGCGACGTACGCGGATTGTTAGCTAACTTTAGGAGACTGTAATGCCAACCTATGTTCGTACCGATAAGTGCGACGGCTGCAAGGGTCAGGACAAGACCGCCTGCATGTACATCTGCCCGCACGATCTGATGAAGCTCGACAAGGACGGTTCGGAAACTGGCCATGCGATGAAGGCCTGGAACCAGGAACCCGAGCAGTGCTGGGAGTGCTATTCCTGCGTGAAGATTTGCCCGCAACAAGCTATTGAAGTCCGCCATTACGCCGACGTCGTGCCGCTGGGCGGCATGGTCCAGCCGCTGCGTGGTTCCGACTCCATCATGTGGACGATCAAGTTCCGCAACGGCACGCTGAAGCGCTTCAAGTTCCCGATCCGCACCACGCCCGAAGGCTCCATTGACTGCTACGGCGGCAAGCCCATGCCCAAGATGGCTGACATCGAAGCCACGGGTTCGTTTACCCGGGACATGATGGGTGGTTATCGCGCCGGCAACCCTGCCGAACTGATCCGTAAGTAATCCAGATTTAATTGAAAGAGGTGTGAAATGGCTGGAGAATTTGGTAATCCCGAAGTTGTCCAAGAGGATGTGGATATCCTTCTGATCGGTGGTGGCATGGCTTGCTGCGGCGCCGGCTACGAAGTCATGCGCTGGGCAGATGCTGCCAAGGCCGAGATGGGCATCGATCTGAAAATCAAGCTGGTCGACAAGGCCGCAATGGACCGTTCCGGCGCCGTGGCGCAGGGTCTGTCCGCGATCAACACCTACATCGGCTCCGAGCAGGACCCCGCCGACTATGCCCGCATGGTCTCCAACGACCTGATGGGCATCACCCGCGACGACCTGGCCTACGACCTGGGCCGCAACGTGGACGATTCCGTGCACCTGTTCGAAGAATGGGGCCTGCCGATCTGGAAGACCGACGAAAACGGCGAGCGCCACGACGGCGCCCAGGGCCTGCCCGCGCTGAAGGACGGCGGCAAGCCCGTGCGTTCCGGCAAGTGGCAGATCATGATCAACGGCGAATCCTACAAATGGATCGTTGC
>NCGX01000026.1 GCA_002256995.1 Hydrogenophilales bacterium 16-64-40 | reverse complement strand
GAGCGTATCCAGAAACGCATCTACAAGACTCGCGATCTGGCACGGGCGGATGTCTTTGACTACATCGAGGTCTTTTACAATCGGAATCGCCGTCACAGCTATCTGGGCGGCGTCAGTCCCGAGGCCTTTGAACGGGCGTCGGCGTGAGGCTCCGGTTTGTCTACTGTTCTAGGGGTAGTCCACTTATTTGATTTTTTACCCTGACCGGCAGCATCTGGCCGATAGTGCGCATAGCACAACCTTCTACTCACGAAATAATGTGATGCACCGGCAGCTTGCTCATCTGCCATTCGCCGGTCTTCGTGTCGTAGCGGGACGCGGTGAAAGCGTGCCACTCGGCATCGTCCAGCTTCGGAAAATCCCCTCGATAGTAGTAGCCCGGCCATCGCGTTTCCTGCCGGTACAGCGTGTGCCTCAGCACCGCCTCCGAGGTCCAGACCCGGTGCTTGAGTTCCCAGGTTCGCTGCAGCTGGTGCAGGCCCTCGGCGCCGATATGGTCGAGGTCCTCCCTCAGCATGGTCAGCAGTTCGAGGCCGCGCTTGAGCATCGGTTCGCTGGTCATGTACTGCGTGCTGATGCCGCCGACATATTCGTCCATGATTTTCTCCAGCCGCTGCAGGCCGTGCAACGGCGAGATGTAGCTCGGCGCCACGCTGCCGGCGACGATCTCGTGCTTGCCGATTGCATGGTTTGCCAGCGGCTTGAAGATTTCTTCCTGCAGCATTCTGATCTGCGTGTCGTCCACCTGCGGCGCGTTGCCGACCAGGGCCATGACATAGCGCACCGCCGCCTTGCCGGCGATGCGGCCTTCGGTGAACGATCCGGACGAGAACTTGTGGGCGGAGCCGCCGATGGTGTCGCCGGCGCCGAACAGGCCTTCGACCGTGGTCATCCGGTTGTGGCCCCACTGGTAGTCGGCCGGCGCGCAGTCCGCCGGCCCGCTGGCCCAGGCGCCGGAACAGGTGGCGTGGGACCCCATGACGTAGGGTTCGGAGGTGATCAGCTCGGACGGCTTCTCCTTGGGGTCGATGTTCTGCGAGGCCCAGACGACGGCCTGGCCGACGGTCATGTCGAGAAAGTCCTCCCAGCCGATTTCCTCCTTTTCCCGGGTATCGATCGCATTCTGGGTTTGCATGTAGATGGGGCCCCTGCCCGCCTTGAGTTCCTGCAGCACGGCGTGATTGCGCAGGCAGGTCGGCAAGGGCGTGGTCTCTGCATACTTGCCGACGAGGGATTTCATGTCATCCAGCATCGAGGCTTCGAAACGCTCGCCGTAGGCGTTGGTGGCCAGGGCCTTGAGCAGCAGGAACCAGGCGCCGACCGGGCCGTAGCCGTCCTTGAAGCGGGCGAGCACGATGCGGTTCTCCATCTGGATCATCTGCGCGCCCGCACGCAGCACCAGGCCGTAGGCCGACGCGCTGCTCCACGGCGCATACCAGGTGCGACCCATGCCTTCGCCGACCGAGCGGGGCTTGAAGATGTGCGAGGCGCCGCCGGCGGCGACGATGACCGCCTTCGCCCGGAAAACGTAGAAGCAGCCGTCGCGGACGTTGAAGCCGACGGCGCCGGCGACGCGGTTGGGATGCGTCGCATCCATCAAGAGATGCGTCACCATGATGCGGTTGTGCACTTCGCTGGCCGATTTCTGAGCGGCCTCGGCGATGATCGGCTTGTAGCTCTCGCCGTGGATCATCACCTGCCATTTGCCTTCCCGCAGGTAGCGGCCGGTCTCCGGGTTCTTCATGATCGGCAGGCCCCATTCCTCGAACAGGTGGACGGTGCCGTCGACGTGGCGGGCGATGTCGTAGATCAGGTCCTCGCGCACCAGCCCCATCAGGTCGCCGCGCGCGTAGCGCACGAAATCCTCCGGCTGGTTTTCGTCCCAGCGCATGCCCATGTAGCAGTTGATCGCCGACAGGCCGTGGGCCACGGCGCCGCTGCGCTCGATGTTGGCCTTCTCGACCAGGGTGACCTTGAGTTTGCGGCCCCAGTAGCGGGATTCGTAGGCGGCGCCGCAGCCGCCGAAGCCGCCGCCGATGACGAGGATGTCGGTGTCGACGACGTGGGTTTTCCGGGAGGAGAACAGGCCCATGGCGTCATCCCTGTTCCGGCCGGGGCGGCAGGCTGGGCAGCGCCGCCACCATCAGCGCGGCGGGCTCGTGCGCAAGCAGCGGCGAATCCAGGGCAGCGGCGTCGGGCGCCGCGTAATCAGTCGGTGGCTTGATCGAACCCCAGGGAGTGGTGCGGATCGGGAAGGTGAACAGCTTCTCGCGCCCGTCGCGGTAGCGGATCTTCCAGGAGATGGTGCCGTTCGCCTCCTCCCTCAGCACCCGGACACTGTGGCCGAGCGGGGCGAAATCGGCATAGCCGCGGACGTCGATCGCGTGCTGCGGGCACGCTTTCACGCACGAGTAGCATTCCCAGCAGAAGTTGGGCTCGACGTTGTACGACCTGCGGTAGACCGGGTCGATGTGCATGATGTCGGACGGACAGATGTCCACGCACTGTCCGCAGCCGTCGCAACGCGTCATGTATGTGAAGGTGGGCATCGTTCCCCTCCTGCTGTTGTGGGCGCCGGCAGGTCGGACGACCCATCCGCCGCCTCCACCCGTTTCTGGAAGGCCACGACCGGCTTGTAGAACATGTGGGCGAACTTGGACCAGGGGACCGAAACAAACAGCAGCGTCGTGAAGAGGAGGTAGAGGCCGGCGAATACCCGCGTCGTCACAGGGTTGCCCGCCATCGCCACCCACTCGAACAGCAGTGCGAAGGTGAGGCTGGCGAGCAGCGTCACGATGAACAGGTCGGCACGCACCAGCCGCCAGGGCGGCTGGCCGTCATGCACCACGTTCACCCGGAGAAAGAAGAAAAACCAGTAGCCGCCGACCAGCGTCATCAGGGCGCCGAGGTTCCACAGGACAGGCAGGACCACGGGCGGATGCGTGGCGGTCGGATAGACGAACACCATCACGACGGTGGTGACCAGATAGGTCACGAAACCATAGAACATCAGCGCATGCGAAATCCTGCGCTGCCGGTTGCAGAATTCGCCGAAGGTCGCGATGTCGTGTGCGAGTGTCCGGGCTGCAATGGCGACCATGTCCGCGCCGCCGAGTGGCTGCTTGGCGGCGGCCTTGGTCCGCTGCCGCTCCTGCAGGAAGAAGGTGAGTTTTTTGTCGCGCAGCAGGTCGACCGCGGTGCCGATGGCAACCGCGAGCACCATCAAAACGATGTAGCCCTGTATCAGGCCAGGAGAGACGAAATCGGTTAACGGGGCGAACGGATTGGTGGTGAACATCTGTACCTCCCAATGCCAGCCGGCATCCGCATGAAGCGTTGGATGTTGCGGTCGCTAGGATTGCGTGGAGCGTCTGTCCCCACGCCAAGCGCAAGGAAAGTGGACCGCTTCAAAAATAGCACCTATCAAGGTCATGTCAATTTTCCCCGAATACCTGGCCGCCCTGTGAGGCTGCCGAATGCGGAACAAAGAGATTCAGCTTTAACCTGTCGCTGCAATAAGATGATTTAATTGAAATAGTACTGCTTGAATTTCATTGTGGCAGTCAGGAAGTCTGCCCGTGTCCGATTCCCGCCAGCAACTCGAATATGCGGGCGGCCGGCACCGGCTTGACCAGATGCTGGTCAAAGCCGGCGGCGACGGAACGGCTGCGGGCTTCCTCATCGCCGTAGCCCGTCACGGCGATGAGGCGGATGTCGTCTCCGTGCTCAGCACGCAACTGCCGGGCCACCTCGTAACCGTCCATCCCCTGCAGCCCGATGTCGAGCAGGGCAACCTGGGGCTGGAAGCTGCAAGCGATTTCCAGTGCCGCCTCGCCGCTGGCGGCCACCCTGACGTCATGGCCGTTGATCTGCAGCAACATGCTCATGCTGTCGGCCACGGCGTCGTCGTCGTCCACCACCAGCACCCGGCATTGCGACGCGGCAGGGCTGGCAGCCGGCGCTTCCTGGTCGACCATGAGGGGGGTATCGCACAGGGCGGGCAGCCAGATGGTGAAGGTCGATCCCTGCCCCACCCCTGTGCTGAGCGCCTCCAGCAGCCCGCCGTGCATCTCCACCAGCTCTTTGACCAGGGTCAGGCCGATCCCCAGTCCACCCTGGCTGCGATCCAGGGTGCGCTCGCCCTGCTTGAACAAATCGAATACTTGCGGCAGCAGTTCGGCCGGAATGCCCATGCCGTTGTCGCACACTTTGATCTCGATGACCGGCCCGACAACACCGACGTCAATCTGGATTTTTCCGCCTGTCGGCGTGTACTTGGCGGCATTGTCCAGCAGGTTGAGCAGCACCTGGGCGAGCCGCACCGGGTCGCCTTCCAGATAGACCGCCTGCTCGGGCAGCCGCACCGCAACCCGGTGTCCCATGGCATCGATCAAGGGGCGGGCCATGTCGAGGGCCTGGTTCACCACCGCGGCCACTTCGACACGGGCCACCTTGAGCGCCACCTTGCCGCGAACAATGCGCGAGACGTCCAGCAGGTCATCCACCAGACGGGTCAGGTGGCCCACCTGTCGTTCGATGATCTGCTGCGCCCACTGCACCTGGGGCACTTGTGGCTCCAGACGCCCCAGCACATGCGCGGCGTTGCGGATCGGGGTCAGTGGGTTGCGCAGCTCGTGGGCAAGCATGGCGAGGAACTCGTCCTTGCGCCGGTTGGCTTCCAGCAATTCCAGTTCGGCCTGTTTGAGGCCGGTAATGTCCTGGCTGGTACCGAAGCCACCCAGCAGCTGCCCTTGCTCGTCGAATTCCAGTTCGGCCTTCTGCCGCACCCATTTCACCTGGCCGTCCACAACCAACCGGTGCTCGATGTCATAGGGCTTGCCCTGCAAACAAGCCTGCCACATCGTGTCCACATAGGCTCGGTCATCCGGATGCACGGTCGCGAGGAATGTTTCATAAGCCAGCGGGGGGCCTTGGGGGATGCCATAGATGCGGTGGTTCTCATCCGACCAGTGCAATTCATTGCGTTGAATGTTGATCCGCCAGTTGCCAATCCGGGCTACGGACTGGGCATGGCTCAGGTCCGCCTGGCTGTCGCGCAATGCCTGCTCGATCTGCTTGCGTCCGGTGATGTCGCGCACTGCCGTAAAGCGGCGGCCAGCGGGTGCGCCGGCCGGGGTCGTCTTGCCGTGGGCCTCGACGAGGATGCGGCGGCCGTCCTTGCGCAGCATCGCGTGCTCAACGGTGCTTTCGCGACCGAGCCGGATGTTTTCCGCAATGCGTTCACGGTCCTCGGGCACGATCAGGTCGTCGATGAGCCGGCCGGTCAGTTCCTTGACCGTATAGCCCAGCATGCGCGCGAATTGTTCATTGCAGTCCAGGATGCGGCCGCGCTTGCTGATGACAATGCCTTCGAAGGTGGTGGCGGCAAACAGCGCCAGGCGTTCCTCGTTCTCGCGCAAGGCCTGTTCGTCATGCATGCGCTGGCTGACGTCGCGCAGGATGGCAGTGAATAGTCGGCGGCCCTGCACATTGATCTGGGAGATCGATACCTCGACCGGGAAGAGTTCACCATTGGCCCGCCGGCCATGGGCGCAGCCCGGACGACCCATCGGGTAACGGTTGCTCACCCCGGTCCGGGCGAAGGTACGGATATGTTCCGCATGTTTCTGGCGGGACGCTTCCGGCAGCAACACATCGAGCGGCTGGCCCAGGGCGTCGGCGACCGGCAGGCCGAACATCCGCTCGGCTCTCGGGTTGAACAGCACGATGCGCTGGCGCTCGTCCACGCTGATGATGGCGTCCATGGCCGATTCGATCAGCCCGGCCAGGGGCTGCTCTTTTTCGCGCGATTCCGTCAGCGCCAATTGCGCCTGAAGCAGCGCTTCCTGCAGGTGCGCGGTCGTGTGCACGGAGGGCGTGACGGTGTCCGGCCGGGAGCACCCCGGCAGACGCTCCCCCGCATCCTCGTTCAGCAGATGTTCCCCGGCTTCACTGGTATTCATGCCCTTACCCTCATTGGCGGCCTGCATTTTCCCCGGTTGCAAGAAGGGGACGTTGCCGGCACGGTAACTGCCAAGCAGTCATCCGGATTCTTCATCAGATCTCAGACGCCTGCAACTCTGGCCGCATCCTCTGCTGCAATTCGCTCCGCTGCTCGTTTTTATGCCGACGATCGAACCGTCTAGCCGATTCGTGCGAACTGCTGAAGACAATCGACGGGTAAATGCCTTACTCTATTAACTTAATTTGAAACCAGTAGAAGAGACGTCACATGGCCAAACCCAATTATTCGTTTGCGAAACGTCAGCGCGACCTCGCCAAGAAGCAGAAGAAGGAAGACAAGCTGCGGCGGAAAACCGAAGGCACAAGCGAGAATCCGCCTCAGGATGATGAGCTGCAAGAGGTTCCACCGCAGACGACCGACGACGAGAAACCGGCCGACTGAGCCTGCCGAGCCTTCACGGCATCCTGCGATGCGGCTCACGCGTCGCGATTCCCTGGCGCCCTGAAAGCATTCATGCTGCCCCGGGACAAACCACTGCAGCGCCCGATTCCAATATGCCCGCTGTCCTGCGTGTCGTTCAGGCCGACATTACCTCCCTGGCAGTCGATGCCATCGTCAATGCCGCCAATTCGTCGCTGCTCGGCGGCGGTGGCGTAGACGGCGCGATTCATCGCGCCGCCGGTCCCGACCTGCTGGACGAGTGCCGCAGCCTTGGCGGCTGCAAGACCGGCGACGCAAAACCCACCCAAGGCTACCGGCTTCCTGCCCGATTCGTCATCCACACGGTCGGCCCGGTCTGGCACGGCGGCAACCGGGGTGAGCCTGAACTGCTCGCGTCCTGCTATCGGCGCTGCATCGAGGTAGCCGCGCAGAATGGCATTCACAGCCTGGCGTTCCCGGGCATCAGCACCGGAGTTTACGGCTATCCCGTCGAGCGTGCCGCCAGGGTCGCCGTCGCGACGGTGCGCGCCGCCATCCCCGCGTTCCCGGCCATCCGGGAAGTGATCTTCTGCTGCCATTCGGCGGCCGACCTCGCTGTCTACCAGGCGCTGCTTGCCGACGCGGCGAACTGACCGCGCATGGACGTGGTGCTGGTTCATGGCATGGGCAGAACGCCGCTCTCCATGATGCGGCTGCGCCGGCGGTTGCGGCAGGCCGGCCACCATGCGGTCCTGTTTGGCTACTCCTCCACGTTTGAAACCCTGCAGGGCGCGACCGCCCGCCTGGTGAAGCGGATCGAGCGGCGGGTGGACACCCGGCATTACGCGTTGGTGGGGCATTCGCTCGGGACGGTGATCATCCGGACCGCGCTCGCCCATCTGCAACACCGCCCGCCCGCCGCCTGCATTTTCCTGGCGCCGCCGATGCTCGCCTGCAGGGCCGCCCGGCATTTTTCCCGCTGCCGGCTATACCGGTTATTGATGGGCGAGATGGGCCAATTGCTGGCGGACGAGTCGTTCATGCGGCGCTTGCCGATGCCGGCGGTTCCCACCCGGATCTATGCCGGGGTCGGCGGGCCGCGCGCATCCTGGCTGCCGTTCGGCATGGAAGCCAACGACGGCATCCTCGCCGTGTCGGAAGCCACCGGCCGCCATCAAGCGCTGACCGTCGAGGTGCCGGCCCTTCACGCCTTCATCATGAACTCGAAGCCGGTCTACGCTGACATGACCCGGTTCATCGAAACGCTAGAAGCGGCCCCCCGGGCGGGCGGATCGCTTGACGAGGAGTAAAGCCATGGGACCCCGCATCAGCCTCATCACCCTCACAACCCTGGCTTTCCCCATGTCTGAGCCGCGGCCGGCCGACTGCCCGCATGAACGCTAGCTGGTACGACCGTCACCTGCTGCCGCACCTCGTGGACTTCGCCTGCGGCATGCAGCCGGTCCGCCGCCAGCGCGAGATGATCGTGCCGCTGGCGCACGGCCGCGTGCTCGAGGTGGGCATCGGGACCGGCCTCAACATGCCGTTCTACGACCCGTCACGGGTCCGCTACATCATCGGCGTGGATCCCGCGCTGCAGATGCACCGGCTGGCGGCGAAGCGCATCGCCCTGGCGGGGCTCGAGGTCGAACTGGTCGGCATTTCGGCCGAGACGCTGCCGCTGGAGGACGCCAGCATCGACACCGTCGTCACCACCTACACGCTTTGCACGATTCCTGATCCGGTCGCGGCGCTGAGGGAAATGCGCCGCGTGCTCGCGCCGGGCGGCAAGCTGCTGTTCTGCGAGCACGGCCGCGCGCCCGACGCCAGCGTGCGGCGCTGGCAGGCCAGGCTGACGCCGCACTGGCAGAAGATCGCCGGCGGCTGCCATCTCGACCGCGACATTCCGGCGCTGCTGGCGGTGGCCGGCTTCCGCTGCGATGCCCTGCAGACGCGATATCTGCCCGGGCCGCGGCCGCTGACCTTCAACTACTGGGGCCAAGCGGTGGCGGCATCGACGCGCCTGCCTCACACCCACACGCGAGACGACCGCCCATGATCCGATTGCCCAAATCACTGAACGCCTGGGGAACGGCCGCCTTCAAGGATGTCTTCAGCCAGGAAGTCGCGCAACTGGACGCCGCCGAGCTGCCGCTGCAGCAGGGCCTGGCCCGCAGCAGCCACGTCACGGAGCGGCCGTTCCAGGCAATGCTCATCAGCGCCAGCGAAGGCGCCGGCCTGCTGCGGGTGAAGGCGGGGATTTTCTATACGGGAATCATCGCTGGCTGCAGCTGCGCGGACGATCCGACGCCAATCGACGAATTGAACGAATACTGCGTGGTGCAGTTCGACATCGACTCGGCGACGGCCGCTGCCACGGTGACGCTGCTGGCGGAATAGACGGGCGAAATCCGCGCGGGTTATCAGGGCAGCAGCAGGCAGAACACCGCGCCCTGATCGTTGTGCAAGCGCAGTTCGCCCCGGCGCCCCTGATTGTCGTGGCTTTGCGCGATCAGCCTTGAAAACTGCAGGCCGAGGCCGGTTCCCGTTGCCTGAAAGGCAGCATTTGCGGCCCCGCCGGCCAGGATGTGTTGCGGATAGCCGGCCGAGTCGTCGCGTACCGTCAGGGCGAGGCAGCCTTCCGTCATGCTCGCTTCGATACTGAGCGTCGAACGCGCGTGGGCAAGCGAATTGTGGATGGCGTTGATCAGGGCCATTTCAACCAGATCGCGATCGAAGAACCAGATTTCCGGCACATCCAGCGCCAGCACGGCCTCGACGCGGATGCGGCCGCGCGCGAGCGCCGCCGCCCGGTCCCGCATTTCGTGCACCGCATCCTGCGGCGACCAGGCATCGATGGCCGGACGGATCGGCTGGTCGACCGCCTTGTAGATCAACAGCGACTGCTGCAGCCGGTCGACCACGCTCTGGCACAGCAGCCGTGCCGCGTCGACCGTGGCATCGTGCTCGCGCTCGCGCTGCTGGGGGATGCCGTCGAGGGTCAGCGACAACAGGCCGAGATCGTTCTTCAGCTCGTGGATCAGCGCGGCATACTGGTCGGTGCCGTTGAATTTCATGCAGGGGCTTTCCGCTGGATGCCGAACTTGCTTTCCACGTTTTTAAGGTGCAGGCGCAGGCCTGCGATGCGCGCGTGGCCTGGGGCCTGGCGTTCCGCTTCATCCAGATGGCGTCTGGCAATCTCGATCATCTGTTCGTCCATGCCGGCCTGGTCGATGAATTTCAGCATGACCCATACGGCGTTCATCATGATGCGCGGGTTGTGGGGCGCTTCGGCGCACGCTCTCAGCAACTTGTCGACCGCGGTGCGGAAATCGCCCCGGTGCGCCAGCACCACGCCCTCGTTGTTGAGCTTGCGCACGTCGGCGGTCGCCACGGCAAGCACGGCGGCGCCGGCTTCGCTTCGCCCGGCGTCATCGTAGAGTTTTCGGGCCCGGGCCAGCAGGGCCTCGCTGTCGTGCGCGTTGCGCGCCACCTCGGCGACGATGCCGTCGGCCTCGTCGTGGCGGCCGCTGGCCATGCAGGCGCCGGCCATATCCAGCAGCAAACCGGCATCGCCGCACGTTCCGCCGGCACGCAGTGCCATGGCCTCTTCCACGGCTTTTGCGGCGTCCTTCAGGTTGCCGTTCCTGATCTGCACCATCCCCTGCGTGACCGCCATCACCAGTTGCCCTTCGGGACTGGCCTGCAGGGTGGTTTTGTTCTTCTTCAGGGTGGCGGCGGCGCCCTGCACATCGCCCTGCTCCAACTGCACCCGGCACAGGTTGCCGAAGTCACTGGGGGTGACAAAAACAGAATGCAGCCCCTTTTCCAGCACATTGGCAAAGGCGCTGCGGGCGGTGTCCAGATCGCCGTTGGTGTGGGCGATTTCCCCCAGTTTTTGTTGCCGGCGAACCGTCCTTGCGGAAATGGCGACGCCCTGTTCGAGCGCTTCCTGGGCAGCTTTCGTATCCTGCCTGGCCAGGCAGACATCGGACAGCAGGTCGTATGCAGCGACCATTTCAGGGGCCTGTTCCATCACGTCACGCAGCACCGCCTCGGCGGCTTCGTCCTTGGCTTGCAGGTGCAGCGCGCGGGCAAGCCCCAGGCGCGCCCAAGGAATGGCACGCATCGCAATCACCTGCTGGTACAGCGCTTCCGCTTCCTCGGGCCGGCCCAAGGTCACGAGCAGCTCGCCCTTAAAGCGCAGGGCATCCACCACATATTTCGGCTTGTCCTGGATCAGGGTGTCGCAGGAGGCAACGGCGGCGCTCAGTTCATGGGCGTGAAAATGCCGATAGACGTCGCTAAACGCCCGCTTGCGCAGCAGGATGCTTTCGAGCCGTCTGCGCAGGACCTCGGGGCTGAACGGCTTGATCATGTAGTCGTCCGGCGCCAGCTCGGCCGTCGCGACCACCTTCTCGTAATAGGACTCGGCCGTGACCATCATGAACACGGTTTCGAGCGAAATCAGGTGGCTGTGGCGCAATTCCTCCAGCAGCTGCTGGCCGTCGCGGCCGTCGCCCAGATTGAAGTCGCACAGGATGAAGTCGTAGGGCTTCTGCTTGACCTGAAATAGGGCTTCGGCAGCGTTGGCGGCCAATTGCACCCGGGTGATCCCGAGGTTGGTGAGCGAAAGCCGCAGCGCATTGCGCATGCCGGGGTAATCCTCCACCACCAGCGCGCGCAATGCACTGTAATCGATGAACGTATCGCCGGTGCGCGCCGAAGCCGGGTTCACGCCTGAATCGGTCCACATTGAAAATTGCCCCTGATCACTGCACCTTATCCCCGGATGAATTGGACTGAGGGAAATAACGGCGGTTTGGGGCTTTACTGAACCTGATTACACCCCGCCGCGCGCTGTCAGGATGCGGCCGGGGGGATTTCCAGCTCGTCCGCGTAGGGTCGGCTGGGATACTGGAAGGCAACCGGTCCGTCCGGTTTCGCATGGACGAACTGGTGGACGAAGGGGTCGCTGGAGTCGACCATCTCGGCGGCGTTGCCTTCGGCCACCACCACGCCGTCGTGGATGAAATAGACATAGTCGGCGACCTTCAGCGATTCCGAAACATCGTAGGTCACCACGATCGAGGTCAGCCCGAGCGCATCGTTGAGCCGCCGGATCAGGTTGGCGATGGTGTTGAGCGAGATCGGGTCGAGGCCGGCGAAGGGCTCGTCGTACATGATCAGCATGGGGTCGAGCGCGATCGCGCGGGCGAGCGCCACCCGGCGCTCCATGCCGCCCGACAGTTCGCTGGTGCGCAGGGCGTGGGCGCCGCGCAGGCCGACGGCGTGGAGCTTCATCAGCACCAGGTCGTGGATGACGTCTTCCGGCAGATCAGTGTGCTCGCGCATCGGGTAGGCGATGTTGTCGAACACCGACAGATCGCTGAACAGGCCGCTGACCTGGAACATCATCCCCATCTTGCGGCGCATCGCGTAGAGCGCTTTGCTGACAAGGGTGTGGACCACCTGGCCGTCGAATGCCACCTGGCCGCGCGACGGCCTCAACTGGCCGCCGATGTGCCGCAGCAGCGTGGTCTTGCCGCAGCCGCTGACGCCGAGGATGGCGACCACCTTGCCACGGGGAATGGCGAGGTTGACGCCCCGCAGCACCCGGTTCTCCTCGTAGGCGAAATGCAGGTCGCTGACCTCGACCAGGTTGTCCGCCATGCTCACGTCTCCTCCAGCAGCGCGTTGGGCGCTTCCAGCGCGGCCTTCACCGCCACCAGAAACTGCACCGCGTCGCGGCCGTCGATCAGCCGGTGATCGTAGGTCAGCGCCAGATACATCATCGGGCGGATCACCACCTGACCGTTTTCGGCGACCGGGCGTTCCTGGATGGTGTGCATGCCGAGAATGGCCGACTGCGGCGGGTTGAGGATGGGCGTCGACAACAGCGAGCCGAACACGCCGCCGTTGGTGAGGGAGAAGGTGCCGCCCGAGAGATCCTCCAGCGTGAGCTTGGCGTCGCGCGCGCGGCCGGCGAAGTCGGCGATGGCTGCCTCGATGGCGGCCGACGACAAGGTCTGCGCGCGACGCAGGATCGGCACCACCAGCCCGCGCGGGCTGGAGATCGCGATGCCGATGTCGACGTCGCCGTGCCACACGATGTCGCTGCCGTCGATGGCGGCGTTGACGACGGGAAATTGCTGCATCGCCTGGCACACCGCGCGCACGAAAAACGACATGTAGCCGAGCTTGACGCCGTGCCTGACCTCGAACTCGGCCTTGAAGCGCTGGCGCAGCTCGTTCACCGGCTGCATGTTCACCTCGTTGAAGGTGGTGAGCATGGCGGCGGTGTGCTGCGCCGCCACCAGGCGTTCGGCGACGCGACTGCGCAGCCGCGACATCGGCTCGCGGCGGCTTTCGCCCGGCGCGGCGACGGGCTCCGCTGCCGCTGCAGGCAACGGTACGCTGGGCGCCATCACTGCAGCCACCGGCGCGACGGGTGTTGCGGCAACCGGCGGCGCGGGTTTTTCGGCGGCGGCGGGCGACACCCCGTTCTCGCCGGTCTCGATCACCGCCACCACCTCGTCGGCCTTGACCACTGCGCCCTCCGGCTGACGCAGCTCGACCAGGGTGCCGGACGCCAGCGCGGGGATTTCCAGGATCACCTTGTCGGTTTCCAGGTCGACCAGGGTTTCGTCGCGCGCGACGGTCTCGCCGACCTGCTTGCGCCACGCCAGCAGGGTGCCGCTGGCAACCGAATCGGACAGCGTCGGCACGCGCACTTCAAGCTTCATGGGGGGTCTCCAGGGCGTCGGTCAGCAGGGCTTCCAGTTCCGCCCGGTGGCGCGACAGGTAGCCCGACGCCGGCGCGGCGGCGGCTGGGCGGCCGGCGTAATGGAAACGCTTGCCATCCGGTGCGCAATGGTTGAGATGGTGCAGGGTCTGAAACCAGGCGCCCTGGTTCATCGGTTCTTCCTGCGCCCAGACGAAGGTCGCGGCCTGCGGATAGGCGTTGAGGGCCGCGCGGAATTCCGCTTCGGGGAAGGGGTAGAGTTGCTCGACGCGCACCAGCGCAACGTCGTCGAGGCCGCGCGCCGCGCGGGCGGCCTCGAGGTCGAACCACACGCGCCCGCTGCACGCCACCACGCGGCTGGCGTGGCGCAGTGCGAGCGGATCGTCGATCACCGGCAGGAATGCGCCGCTGGCCAGATCCGCCAGCGACGAGGTGGAAGCCGGATGACGCAGCAGGCTCTTGGGGCTCATGATCACCAGCGGCTTGCGCTGCGGGCGCACGACCTGCCGGCGCAAAAGGTGAAACATCTGCGCCGGCAGGGTCGGCACGCAGACCTGGATGTTGTCCTGCGCGCACAGCTGCAGGAAGCGTTCGAGCCGGGCCGAGGAGTGCTCGGGCCCCTGCCCCTCGAAGCCGTGCGGCAGCAGCAGCGTCAGCCCGCACTGCCGTCCCCACTTGGCTTCGCCGCTGGCGATGAACTGGTCGATCACCACCTGCGCGCCGTTGGCGAAGTCGCCGAACTGCGCCTCCCACACCACCAGCGTGTCGGGGTCGGCGGTGGCGTAGCCGTATTCGAACGCCAGCACGGCTTCTTCCGACAGCAGCGAATCGATGATGGTGAAGTCGCCCTGCTGGTTGTGAATATGCTCGAGCGGGACATAGACGCCGCTCTGGCGCCGTTCGCGCTTCTGGTCGTGCCACACGGCGTGGCGGTGGAAGAAGGTGCCGCGCGCCGAATCCTGGCCCGACACCCGCACGTTGTGGCCGGCGTCGAGCAGGCTGGCGTAGGCCAGGTTCTCGGCGTAGCCCCAGTCCAGCGGCAGTTCGCCCGCGCGCATCCGGCGGCGGTCGTCCAGCACCTTCTGCACCCGCGAATGCAGCTCGATTTCGTGCTGCAGGGTGGTGATGCGTTCGCCCAGAAAATCCAGGCGGCCGGCCGGCACCGCAGTCGGCACCTCGCTGGCCGGGCCGCCCTTGAAGCGGCCCCAGTCCATGCTGTAGGTGGCCTTGAAATCGGACAGCGCGGGCGGGCTCAACGATTCGCCGTGCTCCAGCCGCTCGCGGCAGTCGTCGACCAGATCGTCGGCCTGTCCCTGGGTCAGCACGCCCTCGTCGACCAGCCGCTGCGCGTAGAGCGTGCGCGTGCTGGGATGCGCCTGGATGCGGCGGTACATCATCGGCTGGGTGGCGAGCGGCTCGTCCTGCTCGTTGTGGCCGTGGCGGCGGTAGCACACCAGGTCGATGAAGCAGTTCTTGTGGAAGGTGTAGCGGAAATCGACCGCCGTCTGCACCGCGAAAGCCACCGCCTCGGGGTCGTCGCCGTTGACGTGCAGCACCGGCGCCTCGACCATCTTGGCGACGTCGGTGCAGTACAGCGTCGAGCGCACGTCGCGCGGATCGGAGGTGGTGAAGCCGATCTGGTTGTTGATCACCACATGGATCGCGCCGCCGTTCCGGAAGCCCCGCGTCTGCGACATGTTGAGGCTCTCCATCACCACCCCCTGCCCCGACAGCGCGGCGTCGCCGTGCAGGATCACCGGCACCACCTCGTAGCCGAGCACGTCGCCGCGCCGGTCCTGGCGCGCGCGTACCGAGCCGCGCACCACCGGATGCACGATTTCGAGATGCGAGGGATTGAACGCCAGCGCCACGTGCACCGGGCCGAAATCCGTCGCGAAGTCCGTCGAAAAACCCTGGTGGTACTTGACGTCGCCCGACAGCGGCGAGCCGGGCACACCATTGGTCGGCTCCTCGTACAGGCTGTCGATGGTGCGCCCCATGATGTTGGCCAGCACGTTGATGCGCCCGCGATGGGCCATGCCCATCACGACTTCCTTGGCGCCGTGGCGGGCGCAGCGCGCAATCACCTGGTCGAGCAGGGGGATCAGGCTCTCGCCGCCTTCGAGCGAGAAACGCTTCTGGCCGACGTGGCGGGTGTGCAGGAATTTCTCCAGCGTCTCGGCATCGGTCAGGCGCTTGAGCAGCTTCTTTTTCAGGTCGGTGGACACCCCGAAGCGGCCCTGCGCCGATTCGATGCGCTCCTGCAGCCAGCGTTTGCGGGCGACATCGGTGATGTGCATGTATTCGATGCCGACATGCCCGCAATAGGCCGCGTTGAGCCGCTGCACGATGTCGGCCAGGGTGGTGCGTTCCACCCCGAACAGGGAGCCGGACTCGAATTCCCGCGTCAGGTCCGCCTCGGTCAGCCCGTAGTGCTCGGGATCGAGTTCGGGCGTGGGCGGCGGCTCGAAGCGTCGCAGGGGATCGAGTTCGGCGCGCCGCACCCCCAGGTAGCGGTAGGCGTTGATCAGCCGCAGCACCGCGACCTGCGCGGCATCGGATGCTGACGTGGTGCCTGGCAGCGGCTGCGTCAGCCAGGGCGCCAGCGCATCGTCGCCGAACTGGTCCAGATAGGCCGCATTGCCAACATACAGCGGGGACGTCCGGGACCAGTCAGGCGCGCTCATGTGGGAAGGCGTGCGGGTTCAGGCTCCGCGCTGGTCCAGCGGCACGAACGCGCGCCGCGCCGAACCGGTGTAGAGCTGGCGCGGGCGGCCGATCTTGTGCGCGGGGTCGGACAGCATTTCGTGCCACTGTGCGACCCAGCCCGCGGTGCGCGCCATGGCGAACAGCGCGGTGAACATGCTGGTGGGAATGCCCAGGGCACGGAAGATGATGCCGGAATAGAAATCGACGTTGGGATAGAGCTTCTTCTCTATGAAGTAGTCGTCCTCCAGCGCGATGCGTTCGAGTTCGAGCGCGATCTTGAACTGCGGATCGTCGCGCAGGCCGAGCTCGTCCAGCACCTCGTAGCAGGTCTGGCGGATGATCGCGGCGCGCGGGTCCATGTTCTTGTAGATGCGATGGCCGAAGCCCATCAGGCGGAACGGATCGGACTTGTCCTTGGCGCGCTTGATGAATCCCGGAATCTTCGAGACGTCGTCGATCTCTTCCAGCATGTTCAGGACCGCCTCGTTGGCGCCGCCGTGCAGCGGCCCCCACAGCGAGGCCATGCCGCTGGCGATGCAGGCATAGGGGTTGGCGCCGCTGGAGCCGGCCAGGCGAACGGTCGAGGTCGAGGCGTTCTGCTCGTGGTCGGCGTGCAGGATGAAGATGCGGTCGAGCGCGCGCGCCAGCACCGGGTTCGGCTCGTAGGGCTCGCACGGGCTGGAGAACATCATGTGCATGAAGTTCTCGGCGTAGCTCAGCCGGTTCTGCGGATAGACGAAGGGCTGCCCCTCGTTGAACTTGTAGGCCCAGGCAGCGACCGTGGGAATCTTGGCAATCAGCCGGTGGGCGACGATCTCGCGATGCTGCGGATCGAAGTTGTCCAGCCCCTTGTGATAGAAGGCCGACATCGCGCCGGTCACGCCGATCATCACCGCCATCGGGTGCGCGCTGCGGCGAAAACCCCGGAAGACGTTTTCCATCTGGTCGTGCAGCAGGGTGTGATGGCGGATCGATTGCACGAACGCCATCTTCTGCTCGGCCGTCGGCAGTTCGCCGTGGATCAGCAGATAGCTGACCTCCATGTAGTCCGACTGGTAGGCGAGCTCCTCGATCGGGTAGCCGCGGTAATACAGCAGGCCCGCGTCGCCGTCGATGTAGGTGATCGCCGAGGTGCAGCTGGAGGTGGCGGTGAAGCCCGGATCGTGGGTGAAGTAGCCGTGCGAACCGAGCGCGCGGATGTCGATCACCGGCTTGCCGTAGGTGCCCTGCTCGATCGGCAATTCAATCGAGGGGCTGCCGTCGCTGAAGGTGAGGGTGACGGTTTTTGTCATTGCAATTCCAAAAGTGTTGCTGCCCGATAGTGTTGCAGGCGTTGAATGAGCGCTTCCAGCCCGGTATCGCCCGCAGGCGCGCGGCCTTGCAGTCGGTCGAGGATGTCCATGTCCGACAGGCCCAGCAGCCGCTCCAGCGCCGCTGTCTCGCAAGGCTGAAGTGTAGCGCGGTGCGCCGCCCAAAAGCCACCCAGCCAGATATCCAGCTCCAGCAGTCCGCGCCGGCAACGCCAGGTCAGGACGTCAGACACGCCGCTTCACCAACAGCGACTTGATGCGCCCGATCGCCGCCGTCGGGTTCAGCCCCTTGGGGCAGGCGTCGACGCAGTTCATGATGCCGCGGCAGCGATATAGCCGGTACGGGTCTTCCAGATTGTCGAGCCGGGCGGCGGTCGCCTCGTCGCGCGAGTCGGCGATGAAGCGGTAGGCCTGCAACAGCCCGGCCGGGCCGACGAAGGTGTCCGGATTCCACCAGAACGACGGGCACGCGGTGGTGCAGCAGGCGCACAGGATGCATTCGTAGGCACCGTCGAGCAGCGCGCGGTCTGCCGGACTTTGCAGGCGCTCGACCTCGGGCTCGGGCTCGTCGTTGATCAGCCACGGCTTGATCGAGCGGTACTGCTTGTAAAACGGCTCCATGTCCACGATCAGGTCGCGGATCACCGGCAATCCCGGCAGCGGCCGCACCTCGATCGGCTGCTTCAGTTCGGACAAGGGCGTGATGCAGGCCAGCCGGTTCTTGCCGTTGACGTTCACCGCATCCGACCCGCACACGCCCTCGCGGCAGGAGCGGCGCAATGACAGCGTCTCGTCCTGCGCCTTGATCGCCAACAGCGCGTCGAGCAACATCTTGCCGGCGGGTTCGATGTCGAGCTCGACGTCCTGCATGGTGGGCTTTTCGCCGGACTCGGGGGAGTAGCGGTAGAGGCGGAATTTCATGCGGGCCTCTTGTGTGAGTTGAGTTTCCGGGAACGTGCGGTGGCTTCGCTTTTCGCCTGAGGGCGAGTTACTTTCTTTTGCTTCGCCAAAAGAAAGTAACCAAAAAAAAGGCGACCCCTGGTGTGTCGGCCTTCGGCTCCCCTGCGATGCTCGCCAGCCGGGGCGGTGCGGGAACTCGCCCTGGCGGGCTCAGACACCCCGCACCTCACTTCCCCGGCCGGCTGCGCTTCTCGGCGACACACAAGGGGCCTCCTTGCATGCGCCAGTGCTTGGCGAGGAGCGGGCATTACGCGTGAGCGGCACCGGGGGTTGTTCCCCTTCAGCGCTGCGGAACCGTGTCCGAGCTCCGCAGCAAGGCACGTTTTGTGTGCCTTGCCAGGGCGAGTTGGTGGAGCGCCCGCCCGTGCGCGCCAAATCGGGAACCCGAAGGGCAGCGATGTGGGGTCGCCTTTTCTTTGGTTACTTTCTTTTGGCGAAGCAAAAGAAAGTAACTCGCCCAAAGGCGAAAAGCGAAGCCTTTGCATATCCACAGCAAAACCAAAAGACCGGGCTTCCATCAATACACCCGCGCTTTCGGCTGGATCGTCTCCACCGTCAGCGGCTTCAGCCGCACCGGCTTGGCATCGACCTGATCCCCCGCGCGCGAATACAGCGTGTGCTTGAGCCAGTTCGCATCGTCGCGTTCCGGAAAATCCTCCCGCGTGTGCGCGCCGCGACTCTCGGTGCGATGGATCGCCGACACCAGCGTCGCGCGCGCCACGCCGATCAGGTTCTCCAGTTCCAGCGCCTCGATACGCGCGGTGTTGAAGACGCGACTGGTGTCCTGCAAACCGGCGTTCGCCAGACGTGCTTCAAGCACATTCAATTTCTCCAGTCCCTCGCGCAGCACCGCGTCGGTGCGGAACACGCCGGCATGCGCCTGCATCATGCGCCTGAGATCGTCGGTGATGGCCGCCACCCGTTCGCTGCCGGGCTGCTCCCAGCGCGCGAGCCTCGCCAGACTTTGCTCGGCCGCGCTCTCCGGCAGCGGGCGCGGATAGGGGTTGTCGCGCAGGGTTTCCTGCATGTGTTTGCCGGCGGCGCGGCCGAACACGATGAGGTCGAGCAGCGAATTGCCGCCGAGGCGGTTGGCGCCGTGCACCGACACGCACGCGCATTCGCCGACGGCATACAGCCCCGGCACCGGTTCCTCGGGGCCGAAGCGCGCAGGCGCGACGACCTGGCCGTGCAGGTTGGTTGGGATGCCGCCCATCATGTAGTGCGCGGTCGGCGCGACGGGGATCGGCGCGTGGGCCGGATCGACGCCGGCGAAGCGGATCGACAGGTCGCGGATGCCGGGCAGCTTCTCGGCGATGAGTGCCTCGCCCAGATGGTCGAGCTTGAGGTCGACGTAGTCACCCCGCGGGCCGCAGCCGCGGCCCGCGGCGATCTCGATGGCGATGGCGCGTGTCACCACATCGCGCCCGGCCAGATCCTTCGCATGCGGCGCGTAGCGTTCCATGAAGCGCTCGCCGTTTTTGTTCAACAGATAGCCGCCCTCGCCGCGCACGCCTTCGGTAATCAGCGAACCCACGCCGGCAATGCCGGTGGGGTGGAACTGCCAGAACTCCATGTCCTGCAGCGGCAGGCCGGCGCGCAGCACCATGCCGAGGCCGTCGCCGGTGTTGATCATGGCGTTGCTGCTGTTGCCGAACACGCGCCCTGCCCCGCCGGTGGCCAAGAGTGTCGTGCGCGCCTCAATCAGCAGCGGCTCGCCGGTCTCGATGCTGATGGCGGTGACGCCGAGGCAATAGCCGTCGGCATCGCGCACGAGGTCGAGCGCGAAGTATTCGTCGAAGAATTGCGTGCGATGGGCGATGTTCTGCTGGTACAGCGTGTGCAAGAGCGCGTGGCCGGTGCGGTCGGCGGCGGCGCAGGTGCGGGTGGCCTGTTCGCCGCCGAAGTTTTTCGATTGGCCGCCGAACGGCCGCTGATAAATTTTCCCGTTGTCGAGACGCGAGAACGGTAGCCCCATATGCTCGAGTTCGTACACCGCGCTGGCCGCCTCGCGGCACATGAACTCGATCGCGTCCTGGTCGCCCAGCCAGTCGCCGCCCTTGACAGTGTCGTACATGTGCCATTCCCAGCGGTCGTCGTCGACGTTGGCGAGCGCGGCGGTGATGCCGCCCTGCGCCGACACCGTGTGCGAGCGCGTGGGGAAGACCTTCGACACCACCGCGACCGTGTAATCCGAGCGCGCCAACTGCAGCGCCGCGCGCAGGCCGGCGCCGCCGCCGCCGATGATGAGGGCGTCGAAGCGGCGCGCGTTCATGCCGTGCTCCACAAGGTGGCAGCCAGCCAGGCCACACTGCCCGCCAAGGTGACGATCACCGCCAGATACAGCGCTAGCCGCAGGCCCGTGTGATGGACGTAATCCATGAAGATGTCGCGCATGCCCACCCAGGCATGCAGCGCGAGCGCTGCCATTGTCAGCAGCATCAGCACGCGCAGCCAAAGCGGCGCGAACAGCGCCTGCCAGCCGGAAAAATCGAACGGCAAGGCGGCCAGGAAATAAATTGCCAACCCCGGTAGCGCCAGCGCTAGCGCCACGGCCGTGGCGTGCTGCAGCAGCCAGGTGCCGGTGCCGATGTGCGAGCCGGTGGCCGCTTTCATGCGAACAGGCCCCAGGCGGCCAGCAGCGTGACCAGCCCGCCCGCCAGCAAGACCGCAAGACTGCTCTGCCGCGCGCGTGGCAGGCTCACACCCCAGTCCACATCCAGCGCCAAATGCCGCAAGCCGGCAAACAGATGGTGCGCAAACGCCCAGATCATAAGCAGCAGGAACAGTCTGCTCAGCGGGTGCGCCACCCCGTCGGCCATGCGTCGAAAACCGGCGTCATCCGCCAGTGAGACCGACAGGGCCCACACCCCGAGCGGCAGGGCCGCAAACAGCAGCGCGCCCGACAGCCGATGCAGGATCGACACCCAGCCGGGGAGCGGCAGATGGATGCGCAACAGATTGAGGTATATGGGGCGTTCGATCGGCTTCACAGTACGTTTCGGCTTTTCAGTGGGGCCGGATCAGCGACGCCTGGCTGCCGCCATCCCCTTCTTCGCCGCCTTGGCGACCGCCTGCGGGACGCGTTCGGCCAGACGCGGATCGAAGGGCTTCGGCAGGATGTAGTCCGGGCCGAATTTCAGCTTCTTCAGCTTGTAGGCCTTCAGCACCGAAGCCGGCACCGGCTCGCGGGCGAGTTCAGCCAGCGCGTGCACGGCGGCGATCAGCATGTCCTGGGTGATCTCTTTGGCACGGGCGTCGAGCGCGCCGCGGAAGATGAACGGGAAGCCCAGCACGTTGTTGACCTGATTCGGGAAGTCCGAGCGCCCGGTCGCCATGATGAGGTCGCTGCGCGCGGCCATGGCCTTTTCCGGCAGGATTTCGGGATTGGGGTTGGCCAGCGCGAACACCACCGGGCGATCGGCCATGCTTTTGACCATGGCCGGGCTCACCAGGTTGGCGTCCGATACGCCGACGAACACGTCGGCGCCGGCCATCGCCTCTTCCAGCGAGCGCAATTTCGTTTTGCGCGCGAAGCCCTTCTTGAAGCTGTTGAGGTCGGTGCGCTCCTTGTGCACCACGCCCTTGGAGTCGACCAGGGTGATGTGGGCCTTGCGCGCGCCCATCGCCACCAGCAGCTTCAGCGATGCGATGCCGGCCGCGCCGGCGCCGAGGCAGACGATCTTCGCGGTTTCGAGCGTCTTGCCCTGCACGTGGAGGGCGTTGATAAGGCCGGCGCAGATGATGGTGGCAGTGCCGTGCTGGTCGTCGTGGAACACCGGGATGTCGAGCTTCTTCTTCAGCGCGGCCTCGATTTCGAAGCAGTGCGGCGCGGCGATGTCTTCGAGGTTGATGCCGCCGAAGGTCGGCGCAATCGCCACCACCACATTGATGAAGTCCTGCGGCGTCTTGGCGTTGACCTCGATGTCGAAGACGTCGATGCCGGCAAACTGCTTGAACAGTACGGCCTTGCCTTCCATCACCGGCTTGGCGGCGAGCGGGCCGCGATTGCCCAGGCCGAGGATCGCGGTGCCGTCGGTGATCACCGCAACCAGGTTGCCCTTGTTGGTGTAGTCGTAGGCCTTCTCGGGGTTTTTCGCGATTTCCAGCACCGGCTGCGCCACGCCCGGCGTGTAGGCCAGGGACAAATCTTCTTGCGTGGAGCAGGGCTTGGACGACTCGACCGAAAGCTTGCCGGGCTTGGGCAGGCGGTGGTAATCGAGGGCTTTTTTCTTGAGGGCGGCTGGGCTCATGGGAGGCGATGCGGGCAGGTTGGACAAGCTGCCATTATCGCGGATTTACGCGTGTTCCGCCGCGCCAGCGGCCCCGACAGGCAGGCCGCGTCAGCTTTTCCAGATCTTCAACTAGGCCCGCAGGCGGGCAACCGCCTGCGAATGCAGCTGGCACACGCGCGACTCGGACACGCCGAGCACCGCACCGATTTCCTTCAGGTTCATGTCCTGTTCGTAGTACATGCCCATCATGCTGCGCTCGCGTTCGGGCAGATTGTGGATCGCAGAAACCAGACTGTCGCGGAAGCCGCCGTCCTCCAGCACCGCAAGCGGATCGTTGCTGCCGTCGACCAGGTAGCGTTCCAGAAAGCTGGCGCTGTCCTCGTCCGAGAAGTCTTCGTAATACAGCAGCTGCGAGCATCTCACGTCGCCCAGCATGGACTGGTACTGGTCGATCGGCATGTCCAGCTCGGCCGAAATTTCCTGCTCGGTCGGCGGCTTGCCGTTGCGCTGTTGCAGCCGGTTGATGGCGGATTCGATCTGCCGCGATTTCTGCCGCACATGGCGCGGCAGCCAGTCGGCTTCCCGCAGTTCGTCGAGCATGGAGCCGCGGATGCGCTGGGTGGCATAGGATTCGAACTGGGCGCCCTGGTTGCCGTCGAAGCGGGACACCGCATCCATCAGGCCGATCAGGCCCACCTGGATGAGGTCGTCGACTTCGACGCTGGCCGGCAGCCGCGCCATCATGTGATAGGCAATGCGCTTGACCAGCGGCGCATATTTGGCGATCTGTTCGTCTTGCGACGTTGCTTGCTGCGTTGGTTTAACAGCCATGTTTCAAGGCCATGCTTTCAGTGTTTTCTGCTTTATAACGCGCCGTCAGGCCCGTCTCCTCGTGCGCCATTCTAACGGCAAGCGCGGCGAATGCGTCATCCTCGTGCGCGACGCTGTAAACGGTCCGGGTGAAAGCAGGATCAAGAAAGCGTCCACACGCCGCCAGCAGCTGATCGCAAGCGGCGGCGTTCCCCAGCAGGGCGACGCTGATGGATGCCCCCGAGTCGGCCACCGTTTTGAGCAGGGCGTAGCCCTGCAGGATCGATGCGGGCAGCGTATTCACCTCCAGGATGACGAATCGGGCCGCGCCCGGCAGCGGCGTCCAGTCCGGCGCGTTCAGGCGCGCATCGAACACGATGCAATCGTGGCCCCGTGCGGCAGCCATCAACGCCGGCTCGTCCCCCTGTATCCCCGGCGCATACCAGCCCTCGCCATACGGCATGGGCAGCATGTGCAGCTGTCCGCGCTCGATCTGATGCGTCCAGCCGAACAGGCTGCGGGGGGCATCGGAAAAGACCCGGCCGCAGGCATCGATCAGCAGTGAACTCCAGCCGCACCGATGCAGCGCCTGCGTCAGTCGGATGGTGGATTCGGCGGTGTCGAAAAAACAGTGAACGCAAGCGGGCGGCTGCTGGGCGCGCCGCCGCCTGAGCCCGGCGGCCTGGTCAGCCGGCACCTGTGCCATTTTGGCGCTCGGCGCGCTCGGCCTCGACGCCGGCAAACAGCGGCCAGTCCTCGGCCTCCAGCGCATACGGGGTGGCGAGTTGGCCGCCCTTCAACGCGCGGTCGATGAGATAGGCGGCGTTGGGCACGTGAAGGTCTTCCGGCACGCGCTGGCCGCCGCTGATATAGGCCAGCGGCAGGCGGTGGCGGATCAGGCTGTCGAGCGCGGCGCCCGGCTGCGGGGTTTCGTCGAGCTTGGTGAGGATGCAGGCAGCCGCGCCCTGGCCAAAATGCGTCATCGCCTGCTCGATCGCCGCCCCCTGCTGGCTGGCGGAAATCACCAGCAGACGGCGCACGCCGAGGGCATCGAGCGCCTGCCCCTGGCGGACGCGCGGATCGGTCGGCGCAAACCCTGCGGTGTCGATCAGCACCAGTTTCTTGGCGGCAAGCTGCGGCAGCAGCCGGGCCAGTTGGGTTTGATCCTTGACCCCATGCAGCGCGATGCCCAGTAGGTCGGCATAGACCGTCAGTTGCGCTGCCGCGCCGATACGATAGGCATCGGCCGCCACCAGCGCGACCTCGCCGGCGCCGTGCGCATCCACGCCGCGCGCGGCGAGCTTGGCCAGCGTAGTGGTCTTGCCCGCGCCGGTCGAGCCGACCAGCGCGTAATGACCGCCCCGCGCCAGCAGGTCGGCGTCACGCCCCAGCAGCGGCAGGTTGCGGATCAGCACCTGGCGCAGCCAGCGCTGGGCAGCGTCGGTGTCCAGCCCGCGCGGCAGGCGCGCCGCCAGGGTGCGGGCGAGCGCGCTACCGAAGCCGGCGGCGAACAGCGTTTGCATCAGCGCCACCCGCACCGGATCGCGCCGCCGTCCCGCGCCCCAGGCAAAGCCGGCCAATTGGTTTTGCAGCATGCCGCGCAGACGCGACAGCTCGTTCAGGATGCGCGAGCTGCCGGCCGCATCAGGTGCCTCGCTGAGCGCCGGCACCGCCAGCTCGCCGTAGGCACTGGCCAGCAGCTCGACGCCCTGCGGGTGCGGCCGGGTGGACAGCACCACGGCGTCGTCGCCCAGTTCGCGCCGAACCCGCGCCAGGCCTTCGCGCGCGTTCGGCGCGACGAATATCTGCACGCTCATGCGCCCTCTCCTATCGACAGTTCCGACGTTACCTGGACCATTTTATCGGCAGGCACTTCGGCGTAGGCAATCACCGCAAGCCGCGGCAGGTTGCGCCGCAACAACCGTGCCAGGATGGCGCGCAGGCCGGGCGAGGTCAGCAGCACCGGCGGGTAGCCGGCGCCTTCCTGCTCGGCCAGTGCACGTTCGGCGGCGTCGTTCAGTGCGTCCAGCGTGGCGGGCGACAGCAGGGCCTCGCCCTCGTCGCCCATCTCGTTCAGCAGGCGGGTTTCGGTGGCGGCGGCGAGGCCGATCACCTGTAGCGTGTTGCTGCCTTCGAACAGGCGGTCGACGATGCTGCGTCCCAGCGCAGCGCGCACCGTTTCCACCAGTTCGTCGATCGCCTGGATTTTCGGCGCGCGCGCCGCCAGCGTCTCGAACAGAGTGCGGGTATCGCGGATCGAGACGTTCTCCGCGATCAGCTGCTGCAACACCGCCTGCACGCTGGTCAGCGGCAGGTGGCGCGGCGTCACGTCCTCGACCAGCCCGGGATGGCTGCGCGCCAGCGTGTCGAGCAGTTGCTGCACTTCGCTGCGTCCGAGCAACTCGGGTGCATGCTGGCGGAACACAGCCTCGACCTGGCGTGCGATCAGCTCGGCGGGCTCCAGCACCACGAAACCGCGCAGTTCGGCTTCCTCGACCCGTCCGGCGTCGATCCAGATGCCCGCCATCCCGGTCAGCGGATCCTCACCCGGCATGCCGTCGAGCTGCCCCAGCACCTCGCCCATGTCGACCGCCAGCACCTGGCCGCCGGGCATCTCGCCGTGGGCGACGTCGACGCCCTTGAGGGTGATGCGATAGCTGTTGGGTTTGAGGTCGAGGTTGTCGCGCACCCGGATGAGCGGCACCACCAGCCCCATGTCGGTGGCGAAGCGGCGGCGCGCCTCGGTGATCCTGGTGAGCGCGGCGCCGCCCTGGTTGCGGTCGACCAGCGGGATCAGCCGGTAGCCGACTTCGAGCGCCAGCACGTCGACCGGCGGAATGTCGTCCCAGGTGACATCGGCCGGCGCGATGTCCTCATCGATCAGCGCCAGCGGCTCGACATCGAACGCCGCGCGCTGACGGCGCATCAGCCAGAATCCCAGCCCGCCCAGCACCGCGGCGATGGCGAGGAAAGCCAGGTGCGGCGTTCCCGGGATCAGCCCCAGCGCGCCCAGCACCGCGGCGGCCACATAGAGCGTCTGCGGCCGCCCGAAAACCTGGGTGGAAAACTCGCGCGACAGATCCTGCTCGCTCGACGCGCGGCTGACCACGATGCCCGCCGCGGTCGAGATGATCAGCGCGGGAATCTGCGTCACCAGGCCGTCGCCCACCGTCAGCAATGCGTAACGGCCGAGCGCCTCGGTGAGCCCAAGATCGTGCTGGAACAGCCCGACCAGAACGCCGCCGATGAGGTTGACCAGCAGGATGATGATGCCGGCGATGGCGTCGCCGCGCACGAACTTGGAGGCGCCATCCATCGCCCCGTAGAAATCGGACTCGCGGCCGATTTCGTGGCGCCGCGTGCGCGCTTCGGTCTCGTTGATGAAACCGGCATTGAGGTCGGCATCCACCGCCAGCTGCTTGCCCGGCATCGAATCCAGCGTGAAGCGCGCCGCCACCTCGGCGATGCGCCCGGCGCCCTTGGTGATGACGACGAAGTTGATGATGACCAGGATCAGGAACACCACGAAGCCGACGACATAGTTGCCGCCGACCAGGAAATTGCCGAAGGACTCGATCACCTTGCCCGCCGCTTCGGGCCCGGTGTGGCCCTGCATCAGAATGATGCGGGTGGACGCCACGTTCAGCGCCAGGCGCAGCAGCGTGGTCAGCAGCAGTACCGTGGGAAACACCGAGAAATCGAGCGGACGCCGCGCGTTCAGGCTCACCAGCATCACGATCATCGCCAGCGCGATATTGAGCGTGAACAGCACGTCGAGCATGAAGGTGGGCAGCGGCAGGATCATCATCGCCAGGATCAGCAGCACCAGCAGCGGCACCGCCAGCCGGTTCACCGGCATGCCCATCACCATCACGCCCTGCGCACTCACCCGATCACCTCGTCAACATGCCGGCCCTGCCCCGACTGCTGCTGGCGGCTGCGCAGCCGTGCGCGCATTTCCGGGCTGCCTTCGGCTTCGCGTGCCTCGGCCACCACTTCCTGCCAGGTCATCGCGTGGCGGCGCAGATAGCGCCACCAGCGCCAGCCCGCATCCAGCGCTGCCGCCAGCGTCAGCGCCGCCGCCAGCGCCAGCAGGCCGCGCCCCACCCAGGCAGCTGCCGCATCCAGCGTCACCGCCGGCTCGCCGCCCGCCAGGCTTTGCAGCGCCGGCCATCCGCTTTCCAGGGCCCAGCCGACCGCTGCGGCGGCGAGCGCCAGCTTCAGCAGCGCCATCGAAGCATCAAAAAAAGAATCGGCGGAAAACAGCCGGGCAAGCGGTTTGAACGGGTTGGCACGCGTCAGGTCGGCCTGAGTGATCTGGGGGGCATACACCCAGCCCGAAAGCAGCACCGGCGCCACCAGCGCGGCGACGAAAATAACGGCCAGCACGGGCAATACCGCCCACAGCGCGGCCTGTGCCGCTTCAAGGAAAATCGGGGAAAGGGGCTGCGCGGCATGAATGAAAGCCGCCGCGGTCAGGGCCTGCAAGGCATCGATCAGGCGCGGTGCCAGCCAGCCCAGCATGCCCAGCGCCGACAGCAGTACTGCCCACGCGGCGAGTTCGGCAGAGCGCGGCACATCGCCCGCGCTGCGCGCCTGTTGCAGGCGCCGCGGACTGGCAGGTTCGGTACGGGAAAGATCAGACGCCTCGGCCATGCTTGTCTCGGTTTTGGGGCAGTCTAGCAGCCTGCCGGACTTGAAGGAAATCCGCTGCCAATCCGCCTGGCCGGTTCGTATTCCGGGGCTTTCCCGGGCAATCGAAGGGTGATTCGTCCTTTATGCCGAGATATCGCCCGGCGGATGGCGCTGCCAGATCAGCTTGCCATCCTGCCACACCTCCCTGACCCGGTGGTACGGAATGCTGTGCGCCACCCCCGCCTCGTCCAGCAGGTCGATGAAGGTCGGGTTGTCGGCGTCCCAACTGATCTCGCGCAGATCGACGTGCAGCACCGTGCCCGCGACCCGATCCCAGTAGCCGATGACGAAGCGGCTTTTGGCGAGTTGCGCGTCCCAGCGGATGCGCGACAGGAGTTCATGGATCGGGATCATGTCAGGACGCCGGCGCGGCCACGCCGTGCAGGCGCACGATGCCGGGCTGGTCGGTCTCGCCTTCGATCGCGACGGAGACGGGCAGAAAGTAGCGCAGCAGTTCGGCATTGGTGCGCAGGTGCCGGCTGATGCGGCAGACGGACAACGTCGATTCCCCGGGAACAAAGGCCAGCGGCAGCAGCAACTGGTCCGCCAGCCATGCGTCGATGGCGCCCCCCGCATGAATGTCCGCCCGCAGCTCCAGCGCTGCCTCGTCCGCCACCTTCTCCGCCGGCTTGTGGCGAGCGCCCAGCGCGAAGGCGCAGCAGCGCCCGCCTTCGAATTCCGCCTGCAGCACGATGAAGGTGCCGGGCGAAGCGGCGGGCACTTCCGCGACCTCGATCTCCAGCGGCACCGCCAGATCGGACAGCCGGCCGATCGCCTGGTTGCGCTGCCGCTCGGCTATCGAACGGTCGAGCCGGCCGACCCCGGACAGGCCGCGGATGCGCAACAGCCGGCCGCGCTCGGTGATGCGCAGCGGCGCGAGATGGCGGCTCGGCACGATGTTCGCGTGCAGCAGGCCGCCGCCGCGCGGATAGAAGCCTGCACGCTCGAGGCTGCACTCGACGTGGTAGCCGGCCGCGGCCAGCCAGGGCAGCCACTGCCATTGCAGATAGTGGTAGCAGGGGCTCCAGGGCACGTGGGTGCCGCCGACCAGGGTCAGCCACGACGGCCCATCGGCGAAGCAAAGCGGCAGATAGACCGTCTGCAGCAGCAGGCTAACCGCGCCAGCGGTGCCGATGTCGAAGGCATATTTCCCGCCTTGCAGACCCGTGGGCTCGAAGCGCAGGGTTTGCGAGCCCGGGCTCGCGCCCTCCACCTGGGCGGCGCTGATCTGCGCCGCCGCCTCGACCGCCTTCAGGTGCTGGGGTTTCATGCCCGGCTGCGGGCGCCGGGCGCGGATAAGGGTCAGCCGTATGGCCTGGCGGCTGATCACCGACAGGGCCAGGGCGCTGCGCAGGATCTGGCCGCCGCCCTCGCCGAACGAAGCGTCAATTTCGATCATCGCGGCCGACGAAAAAAAGCCTCCGGTTCAGTACGGCCACATCCATGCATCCGCTTCCGGCAGGTCCACCCCGTGCTCGTGGGCGTAATTGCGGCACTCGATCTGCATGTCGCGCAGCTTCTCCTTGACGTGGGCGCCGGCCACCTGCAAGGAAGGCACGCGGTTGATCACATCGATGGCCAGGCTGAACCGGTCGATTTCGTTCTCGATCGCCAGTTCCAGCGGGGTGTTGATGCTGCCCTTCTCCTTGTAGCCGCGCACGTGCATGTTGTCGTGGTTGGTGCGGCGGTAGGCCAGGCGATGAATCAGCCAGGGGTAGCCGTGGAAGTTGAAGATCACCGGGCGGTCGAGGGTGAACAGGCTGTCGAAATCGCGATCCGACAGCCCGTGCGGATGTTCGCTGGGCGGCACCATCTTGTACAGGTCGACCACATTGATGAAACGCAGCTTCAGCTCGGGGAAGTGCTCGCGCAGCAGCACCGTCGCCGCCAGCGCCTCCTTGGTGGGGATGTCGCCAGCACAGGCCATCACCACGTCGGGCTCCGCGCCGGCGTCGTTGCTGGCCCATTCCCAGATGCCGATGCCCTTGGTGCAGTGCTTGATCGCCGCGTCCATGTCCAGGTACTGCACGTGCTTCTGCTTGTCGCAGACGATGACGTTGATCAGGTCGGTGCTCTCAAGACACTGCGCGGCCGTCGCCAGCAGCGTGTTGACGTCAGGCGGCAGATAAATGCGGGTCACGGCGGGGCTCTTGTTCACCACCACGTCGAGAAAACCAGGATCCTGATGGGTGAAACCATTGTGGTCCTGGCGCCACACCGTCGAGGTGATCAAGAGGTTGAGCGACGCCACCGGCGCCCGCCACGGGATTTCCCTCGATATCGCCAGCCACTTGGCGTGCTGGTTGAACATCGAGTCGATGACATGGACGAAGGCCTCGTAGGTGGATAGGAAGCCGTGGCGGCCGGTCAGCAGATAACCCTCCAGCCAGCCCTCCAGGGTGTGCTCCGAGAGCATTTCCATCACCCGGCCGTCAGGAGACAACTCGCTGCCTTCGGCATCTTCCGGGTAGATGTCGGCCAGCCAGGTCTTCTTGGTGACTTCATAGAGGTTGTCGAGCTTGTTGGACGCGTTCTCGTCCGGGCCGAAGACGCGGAAGTTGTCCATGTTCTGCGCCATCACGTCGCGCAGCAGCTTGCCCAGCGGGCGCGTGTTCTCGGCCGTGGTCTTGCCGGGACCGGGCAGTTCAACGGCGTAATCGCGGAAGTCCGGCATCCGCAACGGCCGCCGCAACAAGCCGCCGTTGGCATGCGGGTTGGCGCCCATGCGGCGGTTGCCTTGGGGCGCCAGCGCCTTCAGTTCCGGGCGCAGCCGGCCCGTCTCGTCGAACAGGGTATCGGGCTCGTAGCTGCGCAGCCAGGCTTCCAGTTGCTGCAGGTGGGCCGGGTTGCTGCGCACCCCGGCCAGCGGCACCTGGTGTGAGCGCCAGAAGCCCTCCACTTTCTTGCCGTCCACCTCGGCGGGGCCGGTCCAGCCTTTGGGCGAGCGCAGCACGATCATCGGCCAGCGCGGCCGTCCGGGGACGCCGCTTCGCCGCGCCTCGTCCTGGATGCGGCGGATCTCCAGCACGCACTGCTCCATCACCCCGGCCATCTCGGCATGCATGGTCATCGGGTCCGATCCCTCGACGAAATACGGCGTCCAGCCGTAGCCACGGAATAGGTTCTCGAGCTCGTCGTGCGAGATGCGCGCCAGCAGCGTCGGATTGTGGATCTTGTAGCCGTTGAGATGCAGGATGGGCAGCACCGCCCCGTCGCGTATCGGATTGAGAAACTTGTTGGAATGCCACGAGGTCGCCAACGGCCCGGTTTCCGCCTCGCCGTCGCCCACCATCACGGCCACCAGGAGGTCGGGGTTGTCGAACGCCGCGCCAAAGGCATGCGAGACGCTGTAGCCGAGCTCGCCGCCTTCGTGGATCGAGCCGGGGGTTTCCGGCGTGCAGTGGCTGCCGATGCCGCCGGGAAAGGAAAATTCCTTGAAGAAGCGGCGCATGCCCGCCTCGTCTTCACTCTTGTTGGGATAGATCTCGCTGTAGGCGCCTTCCAGATAGACCGGCGCCAGCACGCCGGGCGCGCCATGGCCGGGGCCGGCGAGGAAAATGGCGTCGAGGTCGTATTTGTTGATCAGCCGGTTGAGGTGGACCCAGGCGAAGCTCAGGCCGGGGCTCGCGCCCCAGTGGCCGAGCAGCCGTTGCTTGATGTGCTCGGGCAATAGCGGCTCGCGCAGCAGGGGGTTGTCGCGCAGATAGATCATTCCCGCCGCAAGGTAATTGCAGGCACGCCAGTAGGCGTTGATCTTGTCGAGTTCGTCGGTAGAAAGGAGGGGAATGGAAGCCGGATGGGTGCTGTTCATGGGGGGGCCTTTGCGGTGCAGTAAGGGGCGAGGACGATTGTGTTGGCTTAAGGTTACAAGCTGGCCGGCCCGGTCAGCGCCCAGGCGTGGCATGCGATCACTCTTTCCTCGTTGGTGGGGATGACCCAGGCTGAAACAGGGCTGTCCGCCTGGCTGATGCGAGGGCCGTGGCGCGGGTTGGTCGCCTCGTCGAGCGCCAGGCCGAGCCAGGCGAGGTGGCGGCAAATGGCGGCGCGCACCGGCGCGGCATGCTCGCCGATGCCCGCGGTGAAGACCAGGGCGTCGATGCCTTCGAGCGCGACGACATGGCCGGCGATGGCCTGGGCCGTGCGGTAGGCGAACAGGTCGAGCGCCTCGGCGGCATGCGGATCGCTGCTCGCCTGCAGCGTTCGCACGTCGCCGCTGATGCCGGAGACGCCGAGCAGGCCGGCACGATGGTGCAGCAACTCGTCGAGTTGTTGCGGGCTCATGCCCTCCTCGCGCATCAGGTAGAGCAGCACGCCGGGGTCGAGCGTGCCGCAGCGGCTGGCCATGGGAATGCCGTCGAGCGGAGTGAAGCTCATCGAGGTTTCCACGCTGCGCCGCTGCCGCATTGCGCACAGGCTGGCGCCGTTGCCGAGATGGGCGACCACTACCCGGCCCTCGGCCGCGGGTCCCAGATAGTCCGGCAGCACGCTGGCGATATGCTCGTAGGACAGGCCATGGAATCCATAGCGGCGGATGCCGCGTTCGTCGAATTCCCGCGGCAGGGCGAAGCGCCGGGCCAGCGGCGGCAGGGTGTGGTGGAAGGCGGTATCGAAGCAGGCGACCTGCGGCAAGTCGGGGCGCAGCCGTGCCAGCGCACGGATGCCCGCCAGGTTGTGGGGCTGATGCAAGGGGCTCAGCGGAATGAGCGTTTCCAGGTCCGCCATCACGCCGGCATCGATCCGCACCGGATGGATGTAGTCGGCGCCGCCATGCACCACGCGGTGCCCGGCCGCGCGGAATGCCAGGCCGGGGTGGCGCGCCTCCAGCCAGTCCAGGACCTGCTGCAGCGCCTGCTCATGGTTTGCCACGGCAACGGCCTGATCGATCGGGCCGTCCGGCGTGTGAAACACCTGGAAGCGCCCGTTGCGGCCGATCTCCTCGACGCTGCCGCGATAGACGGCCTGCTGGTCGCCCACCGCGTCGGCCTGATAGATGGCGAATTTAAGGCTGGAAGAGCCGGCGTTGAGAATCAGCAGGGCGGTGTGCATGTCGGCTCGGTGAACTGCTGTTGCGGGAGGAAAAACCTTCTACTCGGAATACCCGCTCCCGTTACGATACCCCTCGCGGGCGAAATACCGGACATCGCCCAGCGGAAGCACGACAAGCCCGCCTTCGGTGACGTGATAGCCGGCCGCGCGGTCGCGTTCGTGCTCGTAGCCGATCTGGGTGCCGGGCGCGATGTTGTTATGCCGGTCGATGATCGCATGCCGCAGCCTGGCGCCGGCGCCGACGCGCACATAATCCATGATCACGCAGTCCTCGATCACGGCCCCCGGTTCGACCACCACCTCGCGCCGCAACAGCGAATTGCGGATGGTCGCGTCGCTGACGATGGTTGCCGCGCCCATCAGCACATTGTCTAGCATGCCGCGAATCACCCGCGCGGTCGGCCCCTGGTAATGACTGGAGTAAATCGGCCATTGCGGATTGAAGGCGTCGAAGCACGGCTCGATGCCGAGCACGTCCATGTGGGCCGCGTAATAGGTGTCCAGGGTGCCCACATCGCGCCAGTAGCCGGCTTCCTCGTAGGGCTTGGTGCCGGGCACCACGTTGGTTGCGAAGTCGTAGGCAAATACCCGGTTGGTCTGCGACAGGCGCGGCAGCACATGGTGACCGAAATCGGTCTCGCCGCGCCGGTGCGCCTCCTCCAGTGCCGCCCTCAGCATGTCCGCCCTGAACAGATAATTCCCCATCGAGGCGTAGGCACGCTGCGAATCGTTGGGCATCGGCTTCGCCTGCGCGGGCTTTTCCTGAAAGCCGTGGATTCGTCCCGCCGCATCGGTTTCGATGATGCCGAAATTGGCAGCCTGGTCGAGGGGCACCGGCAGCGCGGCCACCGTGACGTCCGCTTCGTTCTCGCAATGGAAGCGCACCATCTGCCGCACATCCATGCGATAAATGTGGTCCGCGCCGAACACCGCCACCAGATCCGGGCGATGCATGTTCATCAGGTTCAGGCTCTGATACACCGCGTCTGCCGTGCCGCCGAACTGCATATGTTCCTTGGTCATTTGCGGCGGCACCACCGTCACGAACTGATCGGAGAACAGGGTGGAAACCGACCACGCCTTGCGAATATGCTCGATCAGCGACTGCGGCATGTATTGCACCAGCAAATAGATTGAACGAATATCGGAGTTCGCCAGGTTGCTCAACACGAAATCGACGATGCGGTAGCGGCTTCCGAACGGCACCGCCGGCTTGCAGCGGTCTGCCGTCAGCGGCCGCAGGCGTGAGCCCTCGCCGCCTGCCATGACAAACGCCATCACCTTCTCGCGTCCGCGCCTTTCAAGCATCGCGCTGCTCCACAAGTTTTCCCTCGCGTGTGATATGTCCTATTCAATATTTATAGCCAACGAAACAGAAATGCATTCACCCACATGAAAATCTGGCCCGGCACGTCCTACCCGCTCGGCGCCACCTGCGACAGCGGAGGCACCAATTTCTCGCTGTTTTCGGAAGTCGCCCAACGCGTCGAATTGTGTTTTTTCGACGAAGCGGGCAACGAAACCCGCGTCGATCTGCCGGAGGTCAGCGGACACTGCTGGCACGGCTACTTCCCGGAGATCAAGGCGGGGCAGCGCTACGGCTTTCGCGTGCACGGCCCGTGGGAACCGCACAACGGCCACCGCTGCAACCCCGCCAAGCTGCTGCTCGATCCCTACGCCAAAGCCATCGACGGCGACGTTCGCCTGGATGAGGCGGTGTTTCCCTATCGCTTCGCCGACGGCCCGGACGTGCGCAACGACGAGGACAGCGCGCCCTTCATGCCCAAGTGCATCGTCCAACAGCCCGCCTTCGACTGGGCGGATGACTGCCTGCTGCAGCGGCCCTGGCACGAAACCGTCATCTACGAACTGCACGTCAAGGGCTTCACGGCGCGCCACCCGGAGGTGCCGCCCGAGCTGCGCGGCACCTATGCCGGCCTGGCGCACCCGGCATCGATCGCGTACCTGAAGCATTTGGGCGTCACCGCCGTCGAACTGATGCCGGTGCATTACTTTGTGCACGACAAGCACTTGACCGACCAGGGATTGCGCAACTACTGGGGCTACAACTCGATCGCCTACCTCGCGCCGCACACGGACTACGCGGCCGACAAGCGCCCCGGCGCTGCCGTTGCCGAGTTCAAGCAGATGGTGAAGGCGATGCACCAGGCCGGCATCGAGGTCATCCTCGACGTGGTCTACAACCACACGGCCGAGGGCAACGAATTCGGCCCGGTGCTGAGCTTCAGGGGGGTCGACAACGCCTATTACTACCGGTTGATGGAGGACGACCGCCGCCACTACATGGACTACACCGGGACCGGCAACAGCCTGCACATGCGCCATCCCCACGTGCTGCAGCTGATCATGGATTCGCTGCGCTACTGGGTGCTCGAAATGCACGTGGACGGCTTCCGCTTCGACCTCGCCGCCACCCTGGCGCGCGAACTGCACGAGGTGCACCGGCTGTCGGCCTTCTTCGACCTGATCCAGCAGGACCCGGTGATCAGCCAGGTCAAGCTGATTGCCGAGCCGTGGGACGTCGGCGAAGGCGGCTACCAGGTCGGCAATTTCCCGCCCGGCTGGTCGGAATGGAACGACAAGTACCGCGACAGCCTGCGCGACTTCTGGCGCGGCCAGGACGAAACGCTGGCCGAATTCGCCTACCGTTTCACCGGCAGCTCCGACCTCTATGAAAACGACTCGCGCAACCCGAACGCCAGCATCAACTTCGTCACCGCCCACGACGGCTTCACCCTGCGCGACCTGGTGTCCTACCAGGACAAGCACAACGAAGCCAACGGCGAGGACAACCGCGACGGCACCGACGACAACCGCGCCTGGAACTGCGGCGTCGAAGGCCCCACCGACAATCCCGACATCCTGGCCCTGCGCGCGCGCCAGCAACGCAACATCCTCGTCACCCTGATGCTGTCGCAGGGCGTGCCCATGCTGCTTGCGGGCGACGAGGCCGGGCGTACCCAGAACGGCAACAACAACGCCTACTGCCAGGACAACGAAATCTCCTGGCTCGACTGGGAACAGGTCGACCAGGAACTGCACGCGTTCACCCGGCGGCTGATCGCCTTCCGCCACGACCACCCGGCATTCCGCCGGCGCCACTGGTTCCAGGGCCGCGCCATTCACGGCGCCGACTGCAAGGACATCGCCTGGTTCACACCCAGCGGCGAACAGATGAGCGAGGAAGACTGGGGCGAATGGTTCGCCAAGAGCCTCGGCATCTTCATCAACGGCGACACCATTCCCAACCCCAACACCCATGGCGACCCGGTGACCGACGCCAGCTTCTACCTGATCTTCAACGCCCACCACGAGGCGCTGGACTTCAACCTGCCCGAAATACGCTGGGGCCAAAGCTGGGCGCTGCTGCTCGATACCGCGCGCGGCTGGGTCGACGCGGCGCCGTTGCACCGGGCAGGCACCCGGCTGGAAGTGGCGCCGCGCTCCGTCGTACTGCTGCAGCGCGAAGCCTGATCGACCCTTACTCGCCCAGTGTGGACGGCGGCGCCTGATACTCGATGGCCACCGTGCCGAGGCGCGCATTCAGCCCCATCACCGGCACCACCAGCAGCCACTGCCCGGGCGCGGTCTCCTCGGCGGTAATCTGCGCCGCCGTCAGATAGCGCTCGGCATAAAGACTGCCGAAGGCGGTGCCCAGATGCCTGCGATCGCTGGCCACGACAACGGCGCCGTCCGCCTGCGCCACCGTCACCCCACCGAAGCCTTCCAGCTTGACCAGGTCGGTCACGTACTGGTCCACCTGATCCAGGTTCCCGCCCATCATTTCGCGGCGGATCGCCCATGCCAGCGGCACGCCGAACTGGTTGAGCGACTGCTTCACCATCTCGGCTTGGCGGGCCTCGGCCCGCTTGACCCATTCCGCGCGCTGGACCGTCACGTCTGCCTGCACCTGTTTCGCCGCTTCCTGCGCCTGCCTCACCGCGATGCCCTTGGAGACATACAGCCAGCCGATGATGACGAGGCCGATCGCGGCGACGATGATCGCCAGACGGTGTCGGTGCCAGATTCCCCGCGCGCCGGCTTCCGGTGGGTTCGGGTTGATTTCAGTCATGCTTGCTTCTCCTAGGTTAATGAATCGGGTCTGTCGTGCGCACGCAGCAGCGCATAGGGAAACCGCTCGAACACCTGCGCCAGCAGCAGGCCGTGCGCCTCACCCAGGGCCTGCGTGTCGACGGTCTGCCCGGTCAGCACATTATCCCACTGCACGTGCATCCGTTCCGGCGGCAGTTCGACCCAGGTGTCACCCCACACGCCATCGCCGACCGGCAGGCGACCGCCCTCGCCCATCAGGCTACCGAACAGACGCGGCACCAGGACAAGCAAAGTCTCGCCCGCAGCGTGGCGGGCGAAGGCGCACAGTTGTTCCGCGCACGCGCCGTGGGTTTTGAGCGGCAGGTAGTCGCCGTCGCGGAACAGCACCTCGCATTCGCGACGCAGCGCCAGTGTCTTACATGTCAGATATAGCTTGATCTGCCCGTCCTGCAGCCGCGCGAGCAGTTCACCCGCACATGCCGCCTCGCCCCGCTCTGCACATGCTGTCCGGATCGACTGCAGCGCCGCCTGCCGCTGCGCATAGTCCACCGGCCGCCGGTTGTCGGGGTCGACCAGACTGAAGTCCCACAACTCGCTGCCCTGGTAAAGATCCGGCACGCCGGGCGAGGTGAGCCTGAGCAGCAATTGCCCGAGGCTGTTGAAGGCACCCACGCGCGCAACCTGCTGCGCGAACGGCACGAAGTCGCGCAGGAACAGGTTGTTCGGCTCGGGCGCCAGCAGGGCACGAACGAAGTCGCCGGTCGCCGCCTCGTAATCGGCATTCGGATTGATCCACGAACTATTCACCTTGGCCTCGCGCACCGCCTTCGTCATGTAGACCTCGATCCGTTCTGAAAGCTGCGCCAGAGTTTCGGCGTCCGCCGCCTCGAACGGCCAGATCCCGAGCAGGGTCTGGTACAGCAGATACTCGTCGTTGCGGCAGGGCGCGCGCGCGGTATCCAGCCGGCGGCGCTTGCTGCGGTTGAGCTTGCTCCAGCGCGATAACGCGCGGCGCCACGCGTCCGGCATTTCCGAGAGCGCGGCGAGCCGCGCCCGAACGTCCTCCGAGCGCTTGCTGTCGTGGGTGGAGCCGGCCAGCATGGCGTGCGGCCAGCGCCGCGCACGCGCCTGGTTCTCGTGGTGAAAGGCCGCCAGCGAGACGCCGAAGCGGTGCGGCTCGGCGCCGACCTCGTTCAAGGCCAGCAGCCGGTTGTACTGGTAGAAGGTGGTGTCCTCCACCGCCTTCGCCATCACCGGGCTGCTGTATTGCTGGAACTTCATGCTGAAGGCGCACGCCGCCTGCTGGTAGTCCTCGCTGCGGCCCTGCCCCTGGCGTGCCAACAGCACGTCGCGAACGAAATCGAAAATGCTGGTGTCGGTCGCCTGGCTGCGCCGCTTCGCCACCCCCACTGCCCACTCCACGTAGCGCACATCATCCGGCGCGGTTTCGCAGTTTGCGACATAGGTGCGGTAGACCGGGAAGCTGGCGACGATTTCGGCCAGCGCGCCGCGCAGGCTATTGAAGGTGAAGTCGCAGGTGCGGCGATCCCCCTTGGCCAGCCGCGTCAGCTGGGTCGCCAGCACCTGCAGCTCGCCAGCCAGCGAAATTTCCATGATCAGGTGCTTGTTGGCGCGCACCATCTCGTTGAAATCCGGATGCGTGTGGATGAAGTTCTGATAGAGGTGGGTGAAGGGCTCTTCGGCAGCTGCGTCGACGAACAGGCCGCCGCACGCCGCCGCGAAGTCGTAGCCGGTGGTGCCGTGAACGGGCCACGATTCCGGCAGATGTTCGTGGGCGGCAAGAATCTTCTCCACCACCAGGTACAGCGGCCGCGTGTTTGCTTCCTCCGGATTGGGGGCCATCGCCGCCGCCATCGCCTGCAGCCGCCCGAAATAGGCCTGCGGGTCATATAGCCCGTCCGGGTGGTCAATGCGCAGGCCGTTCACGTAGCCGCGCGCCAGCAGCTCGTGCACCAGGCGGTGCGTGGCCTCGAACACTTCAGGGTTGTCCATGCGCAGCGCCGCCAGGTCGTTGATGTCGAAGAAGCGGCGATAGTTGATCTCGTCAGACGCCACGCGCCAGAACGCCAGCCGGAAGGCCTGGGCCTGCAGCAGGTCGTGCATCAGGTCGAACCCCCCGGCGCCCGGCGCTGAGGTGCCGTTGAATGTCGTCACGTTCTCATCGACGAACTGCGCAATGTCGGCGCTGCCCACATACAGCGAGGCCAGATGGTGCTTGTGCACTTCCTTGTCGCGGTTGCGCTCGGCCACCGATTCGGCGTCCACGCTGTCGCGCCCCGGCAGATGGCCGAAAGCCGTGAGCAGCGACTGGAATTCCAGCTGCGCCGCATCCTCGGTGCCCAGCCGCGCCTGCAGACGCGCCAGGTCGTGACCTAGGATGCGCGGGTACTCGCGCGGGTCCACCGGGAAGCGATGCTCGTAATAGAACACGCTGAAGGCACCCTGCTCCGCATCGAATGCGAGCCGGAGCTCGCCGCTTTCGAGCACCACGCCGTAGTGGTCGCCGAGCACCGGCAGCAGCACCCGCCCCGGCAGGTCCCCGGCGCTGGCGTACCAGTCGATGTCGAAATAGCCGGCGAAGCGGGAGGCTGGACCGTTCTCCAGCACGTCCAGCCACCAGCCGTTGTCGGCGCCCATGATGCCCATGTGATTGGGCACCATGTCGAGGATCTGACCCATGCCGCGACGCTTCAGCGTCGCGACGAACTGCTCGAAATCCTCGGCGCCGGCGATTTCCGGGTTGAGGCTGCTGTGGTCGGTGATGTCGTAGCCGTGGCGGCTGCCGGGGCGCGCCTTGAAAATCGGCGACAGGTAGCAGTGGCTGACGCCGAGCTCGTCCAGATAGGACAGCAGCGCCGTCGCCTGGCGCAGCTTGAAATCGCGGTTCAGCTGCAGCCGGTAGGTCGCGCGCGGAATCCACAGGCGCACGCCCTCCCCCGTCCCGCCGGCGGGACCGGCCACCTGGACCACCGGCCGCGCCTGGCGCAGCGCCGGCAAAATGGCCTGCAAATAGGGGCTGTCGTACCACGCCTCCAAATTGAGCGGCATCTTCAGCCGCCAGTTCGGATAGACCGGCTCCACCGTGCCCGGCAGGTTGGGCTGCTCGTGCACGCCGAAGCCGTCTTCCATCTGCACCAGCAGCAGCTTGGAGGGCGCCCGCGCCAGATAGGTGTAGACCGCGGCCGCCAGTTCGGGCGTCATTTCGGGAAAGGCCACTGGCTGCATCCCGCTGCCGGGCGGCAGCACGCCCTCGCCTTCCAGCGCCACCAGCAATTGCGCGCGGTCTTCCGAGCGGGTGACCACCTGCTCATTGCGCACCTCGTCGTCCGGAAACAGGTGTAGGCGGTCGCGCAGGTCGATGTCCAATCCCTGCCAGAAGCCCGCCAGCGTCGGCAGGTCATGGGTGGTCACCGCGGCCACGGCATTTTCCGGGTAGGCCTGCGGCGGCTGAAGCCGGCCGTTGTCCTGCCGCTCGAAATACAGCAGCCGCGTCGACAGCACATTCATCGGATGCAGCGTGTCACGCACCGCGTCCGGCACCGTGCCGAGATCCTCGCCCACCACCAGGCAGCGGTTGCGCTGGCTTTCCAGCGCAAGGATGCCGAGCAGGTCATCGAACGGATACAGCACGTAGGCGCCTTCCGCGATGGGCAGCCCGCGTGCAACCCAGAACAGGCGCTGCAGCCCCATCACGTGGTCGAGGCGCAGCGCGCCGGCGTCGCGCATGTTGGCGCGCAGCAGCTCGATGAAAGGCGCGTAGGCCGCGTCGGTCAGCCGCTGCGGAATCCACGGCGGCAGGCCCCAGTCCTGCCCCATGCGGTTGATCAGGTCGGGCGGCGCGCCGGTGCTGGCGCCGAGCGCATAGAGTTCGCGCCGGCGCCAGGCCGCGGCGCCGCCTTCCGCCACGCCGATCGCAAGATCGAGCATGACGCCGATGCCGAGCCCGAGTTCCCACGAACGGGTGCCGGCTGCGGCCAGCTGGTCGCTCGCCTGCCACTGCAGGTATTCGAAAAACTCCACCCGTTGCAGATAGGCTTCGCAGAAGCCGTCCACCGCGGGGGCGTGCGGGTCGCGGTAGGCCTCCGGCCACGCCGGCCAACCCCACACTGCGCTGTCCTGTGCGCGAAAATGCGCCTGCAGCGCCTCGAACAGCGCCTGGCGGCGCAGGCCTTCGCCGCGCTCGGACTGGAAGGCGCGGAATCCCTGCGCCCGCGCGCTGTCATGGTCGAGGTGCTCGCTGCGGAAATGTTCATACAGGCATTCGAGGACCTGATTCTTGAGCACCGCCACGCCACGGTAATCGACCTGATCGGCGGCGCGCAGTGCCCGCAGCCGCGCCTGGAACTGCGGCACGTGCACCATCGTGCGGGCTTCCTCGCATTCGGCGAAATCGGCGATGGCCTCGACGTCGAGATAAAGCGTGTTGAAGAACGAGCGGCTGGAAGGACTGTAGGGGCTGGCGTGTTCAGGGGCGTCCGGGAACAGCGCGTGCAGCGGGTTGAGCAGCACGGTGCCGGCGCCGACCGCGGCGCAGTATTCGAGCAGGTTGCGCAGGTCGCCGAAGTCGCCGATGCCCCAGTTGCGTTCGGAGCGGATGCCGTAGAGCTGGGCCGCGAAGCCCCATGCGCGCCCCTCGCCCTGGATTGCCGGCGGCACGTAGCAGGCGGCGGGGGCGACGATGAACGACATCTCGGCTGTCTCGCCCTGGCCGTCGGTTCGTTCGAGGATGAAGCGGTGATAACCCGGCTCCACCAGAAAATCCAGCGGCAGCACCCGCCGCACGAAGGTGAGGCCGTCGAGATCGCAGCGTCCGGCCGCCTCCAGGTCCGCCGGCACGCACTCGCCGCGGTCTTCGGCCCCCGACTCGCGCTGCAGGCGCCAGCGCCAGGCCTGCGTCTCCTCGGCCAGCGGCAGCGCGATGGCGATGCGGTGCGGCCGCGCCGGCTCGCGCACCACCATCACCGGCGGCAGCGACCGCGCCCACTCGCGCCGGACCAGCGCCTGCAGGGACGCGGCGGCCTCTTCGTCGCTATTCGCCGGCAGGCCCATGGCGGCGAGCAGGGCGCGCTTCGTCGTGTCGGGGGTTTGATGGAGACCGTCCCAGATGTCGCGGTAGCCGGGCAACACCCCGCAGCGCTCGCACAGCTGGTCGAGCAGCGCGCTCATGAGGATGCCTCCAGCGTCCACAGCACCGACCACGGTGCCAGTTCACCCTTGCCGACCGCCGTGGCCAAGGTGAACAGCGTTTCCCCGGGCGGCTCGGCCGCGCTGGCCGCTTCGCCGGACAGGTTCGCCAGCAGCCGCAGCGTCGAGCCGTCGCCAAGGCGCCAGTTCACCCGCAGGCCAGCGGTGGCAAACGTCTCGAACGTGCCGGCGTGGCCTGCCATGCCGCGCAGCCGCGGCACGATCATTTGCCGGCGCAACCGCAGCAGTTCGCGGTAATAGACCAGCCAGTCGCTGCGTTCGGGGTCGCCGAGCGACGCCCAGTCGAGCGTCGAGTGGGCAAAGGTCTCGGCCTGGTTGGGGTCGGGAATTGCCGCCTGCGTCGCCTCATCTGCAAAGCGTGCGAACTTGCGAAACTCGCGCCGCCGCCCTTCGGTCACCGCCTCGCGCAGCTCGCCGCCGAAGTCGCAGAAAAACAGGAAAGGCGTCGCCGCGGCAAACTCCTCGCCCATGAACAGCATCGGGATGGCCGGTGCCAGCAGGTAGACCGCGGCCGCCGCACGCACCGCGGGCGCCGGCGCGAGCTGGCCGATACGCTCGCCGAACGCGCGGTTGCCGATCTGGTCGTGGTTCTGCAGAAAGGACACGAAGACCTGCGGCGGCAGCTGCGCGCTCGGCTCGCCGCGCGCCGTGCGATCGCGATAGGCAGACAGCTCGCCCTGGTAGGCGAAGCCTTCGGCGAGACAGCGCCCGAGATGGCGCGCGGGCGCGTCCGCATAGTCCGCGTAATAGCCGTCGGCCTCGCCGGTGGCGAGGACGTGGAGCGCGTGGTGGATGTCGTCGTTCCACTGCGCGGCGTAGCGGCCCGCGCCCAGGTAACGCGCCTCGTTGGCATCGTTCTCCAGCACCAGGTGCACCTGCCGTTCGGGGCCGATCGCAGCGTGCACGCGCGCCGCCAGTTCGGCCAGGATGTGCGGCGCGGAGTCGTCGATGATCGCATGCACCGCATCCAGGCGCAGGCCGTCGAAGTGGTATTCCGTGAGCCAGTAGAGCGCGTTGTGGATGAAGAACTCGCGCACCGGCCGGCTGTCCGCGCCGTCGAAGTTGATCGCCGCGCCCCACAGCGTGTGGTGGCGCTCGGTGAAAAACGTCCTCGCGTAGACATGAAGGTAGTTGCCCTCCGGGCCGAAGTGGTTGTACACCACGTCCAGCAGCACCATCAGGCCTTTTGCGTGCGCCGCATCGATGAGCGCCTTGAGGTCGTCCGGCCGGCCGTAGCGGCTGTCCGGCGCGAACAGCAGCGCACCGTCGTAGCCCCAACTGCGCGCCCCCGGGAAATCCGCCACCGGCATCAGCTCGATCGCTGTCACGCCCAGTTCGACCAGATAGTCCAGCCGCTCGATCACGCCGGCGAAGGTGCCCTCGGGCGAGAAGGTGCCGACGTGCAGTTCGTACACCACCGCCTCTTGCCACGGCCGTCCGCGCCATGCTTCGTCCTGCCATTCGAAAGCAGCAGGGTCGACCACTTCGCTGGCGCCGTGCACGTCGTCCGGGTTGAATCGCGAGACCGGGTCCGGCACCCGCAGGCCGCCGTTGACCTCGAAGCGATAGCGCGTCCCGACCCCGGCATCGGGCACGCTCAACTCGAACCAGCCGTCGCCGCAGGCAATCATCGACAGTACCGGTTCGTGCGGCACGTCGGCGAGGCACAGGCCCACACGTTCACAGCCGGGCGCCCACAGGCGAAACAGCACGCCGTCAGGGGTGATCCGCGTTCCGAATGGCATGTCGTGGCGTCGTGTCGTCATCTCCATACTCCCTTCAGCGTCGCGCCACCTGGATCAGACGCTGCATGGCAGCGCCGACGCCGGCCGAATCCCGCGCGAGTGCGTCGTTGACCTGCTGGATCGATTTTTCCGCGAGGAACAGCGTCATCAGCGCCTCGGCTTCCGCGGGGTCGGCCGGGAACGACGAATGCCCGGCCATTGCCTTGCGGTAGCTCTGGAAGAACGCCCGGCGCGCCGCCCGCTCCCAATCGTCGACATGGCGCTGCAGCATCGCGCCCACCTCCGCCGAATCGGCGGCCACCTCAATCAGCGCGGCGGCCCCGGCCACGCCCAGGGAGAGCAGCATGCCCGCCACATCCTGCAGCGGCGTGTGTTTGCGGCGGCGCTCGTCCCAACTGCGACCCGGCTCTCCGCCGTAGTTGGCGATCAGGAAATCGTTGTTGACCAGCCAGGCCTGGCCGAGGTGATAGTTGCCGTGACAGCGCGTCTTCATCGCATCCAGCCGCACCCCGGACGCCCGCAGGATGCGCCGGTAGAGCCGCGGGCGCGCCGCGCGCAGGCTGCGGGCGTGGCTCTGCGCCGCATCGGACAGGCGCGGCAGCGCCTGCTCCAGCAGATCGAACATCGTCTCCATCTCGTGCCGCACCGTGTTGACCCAGTCGACAATATCGGCCGCGCTGACGGGCTCGCTGCCAAAGGCGCCCGCCTCGTCGGGCTGGGCCAGCGCCTGGTGGAATTGCGCCGTGCGCAGGCCGAGTGTCTTCATCAGCGCCAGGTAGGCGGCGTGGCGGGCATCCGGCGGTGGCTCGGGACTGACGCGGCACGCATCCAGATGGCGCGTCAGATAATCCAGCGTGTAGTGCCAGGCGTCGCCCTGGTTCTTCGAATAGCACTCGAGGATCGCCAGCGTCGAACATTCTCCCTGCGGGTTCGCGAATTCAACCGTGCCGGCCAGTTGCGGCACGTGGGAAAACTTCGCCGTCGCGGTCAGGAAACGCGATATTTCAAGTTCGGGATGGACGCCTTCCAGCAGCCAGCGATAGCTCTTCAGCACCAGCCGGTCGTCGAGGTTCACCCGCAGGCGTCCGCGGTCGGAAACCTCGTGGGTGATGACCTCGGCGCCGACCGGACAGGCAAAACCCGGATAGGCGTCGGTCGCGTTGAAGCGCATCGAGCCCTCGCCAAAGTCGAGCGTCTCGCCGCGTTCCATCGCCGCCACCACAGCGCAGCAGAAGCGGTCGTCCCAGAAGGCATCGAACAGCACACCGACCCGCGCACGCCGCCGCACCTTGGCCAGGGTGGCGTGCAGCAGGGCAGCCACGCGGGCTTCGTCCTCGTCTTCCCAGGCCAGCGCCAGCGGAATGGCGTAGCGGTGGATTTCGCCCCCGGCCAGCGTGACCGCAACCGTGGCCAGCAGCCAGCTGCCGGACTTGGTGGACCATTCGCGCATCATGCTGAACGCGTACGTCTCCACCACCGCATCGCGGTCGGCGAACCACGGCCGGCCCCGGAAGTAGCCTGGAATCACGAGTCGCTCGAGTTGCTCGCGTGCGCGCCGCGCCATTAGCGGATTCACCCCCTCGCCGTCTTCCGCGCGCCCGAACAGCGTGCGCCAGCCGCTGTCCACCAGCACCAGCACCGGCAGGTCGGGCGGCACCGGGCGCTCCTCGTGCCAGGGCGGCGCCTCGACGTCGGTCGCCAGGCGGAAGGAATAGAAGCCATGCCCGCTGAGGGTGAGCAGATAGGGCAGATCGCCGATCGGCGGAAAGCGGCTGCGGCCCATCAGCTCCACCGGCACCCGCTGCCTGAAAGTGGACAGGTCGAGTTCCACCGCCTGCGGCGCACGCGACAGGTTGGCCACGCACAGGATCGTCTCGTCCTCGTGCTCGCGCAGATAGGCAAGGATCTTGCGGTTGCCGGGCCGCAGAAAGCGCAGCGTGCCGCGGCCGAAAGCCCGGTGCGCGCGGCGCATGGCGATCAGGCGCCGGGTCCAGTTGAGCAGCGAAGACGGGTTGCGATGCTGCGCCTCGACGTTCACCGCACCGAAGCCGTAGACCGGATCGTCGATCGGCGGCAGGAAAAGCCGCCCCCGATCGACGGTGGAAAACCCGCCGTTGGCTCCCCCGCTCCACTGCATCGGCGTCCGCACGCCGTTGCGGTCGCCCAGCAGGATGTTGTCGCCCATGCCGATCTCGTCGCCGTAATAGAGGATCGGCGAGCCCGGCATCGTCATCAGCAGCAGATTCATCAGTTCGATGCGATGGCGGTCGTTTTCCAGCAGCGGGGCCAGGCGGCGGCGGATGCCGAGGTTGAGGCGCGCCTGCGGGTCGCTGGCATAAGTCTGGTAGAGATAGTCGCGCTCGCGGTCGGTCACCATTTCCAGCGTCAGTTCGTCGTGGTTGCGCAAAAACACCGCCCACTGGCAGCTGCCCGGGATGTCCGGCGTCTGTTCCATGATCTCGACGATCGGGTGGCGGTCTTCCTGCGCGATCGCCATGTACATGCGCGGCATCAGCGGGAAGTGATAAGCCATGTGGCACTCGTCGCCTTCACCGAAATACTCGCGCACGTCCTCCGGCCACTGGTTCGCTTCCGCCAGGAACATGCGGTTCGCGTAGTGGCGGTCGAGTTCGGCGCGCATCTGCCGGATCACTGCATGCGTCTCCGCCAGGTTTTCGTTGTTGGTGCCCTCGCGCTCGCACAGATAAGGCACCGCATCCAGCCGCATGCCGTCGACGCCGGCGTCGAACCAGAAGCGCATTGCTTTCATCAGCGCCTTGAACACATGCGGATTGGCGAAATTGAGGTCAGGCTGGTGCGAAAAGAAGCGGTGCCAGTAATAGGCCTGCGCGGTCTCGTCCCAGGTCCAGTTGGATTTTTCCGTATCGCTGAAAATGATGCGCGTGTCGGCGTACTTCGCATCGCTGTTGCTCCACACGTAATAGTCGCGCTTGACCGATCCAGGCGGCGCGTGGCGCGCCGCCTGGAACCAGGGATGCTGGTCGGAGGTGTGGTTGATCACCAGTTCGGTGATCACGCGCAGGCCGCGGCGGTGGGCCTCGTCGATGAAGCTGCGGAAGTCCGCCATCTCGCCGAAGCTGGGATGGACGTTGTGATAGTCGGAAATGTCGTAGCCGTCGTCGCGCCCCGGCGACGGGTAGAACGGCAGCAGCCAGAGCGTGTTCACCCCCAGTTCCTGCAGGTAATCGAGCTTCTCGATCAGCCCCGCGAAGTCTCCCACGCCGTCGCCGTTGCCGTCGAAGAAGGCCTTGACATGCAACTCATAGATGATCGCGTCCTTGTACCAAAGCGGGTCTTCTTCCATAGGCCCTTTTTGTTCCCCGTTGAAGCTCCCGGCATCCCTGCGGACCCGGGGGCAAGTGGTTGGCTATGTTTAAGGATAGATGCTAATGCGCGTCGTGCTTGAGCGTTCGGGCGACGATCGGATGTCCGGCAGCGCTGTTGGGGGCCGGTGGCAGGCACGGTCTATACTGAGAGCATTCGCCCGGCGGATTTCACTTCGTTCTTCGAGTCTGTGAGGCACCTTAAACATCATGATGCAACTCCGTAGACTGCGTGAACTGAAGCACTACGCACTGCTCGCCCGCGACGGCGAGATCGGCAAGATCGAAGAGGTTTATTTCGACGACGAGCAATGGGTCGTGCGCTATTTTGTGATCCACACCGGCGGCTGGCTGCTCGGCCGCGACGTGCTGATCGCACCGCGTTCGGTGGCCGGCATGGACGAAAGGAACAAACGCATCACGCTCGACCTCAGCCGGGAGCAGGTGGAAAACACCCCGCCGATCGACCGCGCGCAACCGGTTTCGCGGCACCACGAGGCCGAGTACCACCGCCATTACGGCTGGCCGCCCTATTGGGAAATCAGCGCGTTCGGCATGGCGATTCCGCCACTCGAGCCGCCGGCAGAATCGGTCAGCGAACCCGCCGACCCGCACCTGCGCGACAGCGGGGAGGTGATGGGCTATCACTTGCAGGCGCGGGATGGCGAACTCGGCCATGTGCATGACCTTGTGCTCGACGATCAGGACTGGGGCGTCCGCTATTTCGTGGTGGACACCGGCAACTGGTGGCCGGGCAAGAAGGTGCTCGTCGCGCCCACCTGGGTCGACCGGGTGAGCTGGGCGGATCGTGCGATCTTCGTGGACCTGGAGCGCGAGCTCATCCGCACGGCTCCGGCCTACGATCCCGACCAGATCATCGGCCACGACGACGAGGTGCGGCTGTATGCCCACTACGGAAAGGCGATGCGGACCGCGCATACAACGCGAGGAGATGCATGATGGCAAGTCAATCCCTGGGCATCATCCTGTGGGTCGTCCTGATGCTGCTGGCCATTCCCTATGTCCGCCGTGCCAGGCATCCGCGCGCGCAACCCCTGGCGGCATACATGGTGTTCGTCATTCTCTTTTCCGTGGGCGCCATCGTGATGTACACCCTCCTCCTCATGCTGCTGGGCTGGATCGACGGCTTTGATTACCTGCATCACCCCCTGGGTGCCGCGGCCTTCCTGGCCCTCGTCTTCACCCCTGCCTTCCTGCTGGGTCGCTGGCAATTGAAAAAGCCGCCCCGACAGATGCCTTCCGCCTGAGGCGGCCGAGAGGCGCGGTGTTCAACTATATTGATGAAGGGGCTGCTGTAAAACGCGGCAGCGACGATCGGAATCCAGGAGGAGCGCATCATGTCAATTGCCAAAATCATCGAGATCAGTGCGGAATCAACCGACAGCTTTGAGGATGCCATCCGCCAGGGCATCGAGGCCGCGGCCAAGACCGTGCGCAACATCCAGGCGGCATGGGTGAAGGAGCAATCCGTCGTCGTCCATGCCGGAAAAATCTCGAAATACCGGGTAGACCTCAAGCTCACCTTCGTTCTTGATTAAGGCTGCTTCAGTGCCGCGAGGTCTTCCAGGCCTCGAAGCCCTGCGACCTTGCGCAGCAGCATCACATCGCCCTTGATGTCTTGAACAGCCGGCGCGGCACCCACCACAGATAGAACAACATGCCGAACAGTTCGACCAGCGACTGCGCCACGATCACCACGGCGGCGACGTCCCAGCCGGCGGGCAGGGTCAGGGCGAAGGGCAGCACGACGAAGGAGTTGCGCGTGCCGAGGCTGAACGCGAGCGTGCGTCCCTGATCGACGGGCAGGCGCATCAGCCGGGCCAGCCCCTTGGCGATCAGTGCGGCGAGCAGAAGGAAGGCGATGAACAGAGGCACGATGAGCGGCATCAGGCCCAGCGCGTTTCGCACGGCGCCGACTTGCGCGCCGGCGATCAGGAACACCACCAGCGCCAGCAGCGGCACCGGCCACCAGGCCAGCCGCTCGCGCAGCACCGCGCGTTCTGCCCGCGCCTCGATCCAGCGTTCGGACACGGCGGCCAGGGCCAGCGGCAGCAGCACGACCACGAGCGCGGGCCAGACCTCGGCAGGCGTCAGTGCAGCGGACAGTCCCGTCCCCGCCATCAGCCACAGGTAAACCGGCAACAGCAGAAGCTGCAACAGCAGATTGACCGGGGTCAGTGCAATGGCGCGCGGCACGTTGCCGCCGCCAAGCTGGCTGAAGGTGATGAACCAGTCGGTGCACGGCACCAGCAGCACCAGCAGCACGCCCAGCCGCAATGCCGGGTCGGGGGGTAGCCATTGCACGAGTCCCCAGACCAGCGCCGGCAGCAGGATGAAATTACCCACCAGTGCCGCCGTTACGAAGCGATGGTCGCGGAACGCCTCGCGCAGATGCAGCAGGGGCACCTGCACAAAGGTCGCATACAGCAGCAGCATCAGGGTCGGCCACAGCATGCGCTCGAAGACCGGGCCGAGGCCGGGCCAGGCGCTGCCGGCGAGCAGGCCCGCGATGATGGCGGACAGGTAAGCCCAGACCTGACGGCGTTCGAGCGTCAGGCGGTCCATGTGCAGGTTGTTGAGCGATCCATGATGGTGGGCAGACGGTCCGCGCGTTTGATGGCGAGGAATGTACCGCGTTTCAGAACGGGAAAATGCACCACAGCAGCAATCAGGTATGATCCGCCTGTTTTTTAGGCCGCTCATCCCTCGAGGCTCCCGCCGGGATACCCGCTTGCTGATGTCGCTGGATTTCGTTTGGTGTCGTCGCTACTCGTCAATAAAACCCCTCGATCTGGTCCGAAAATACCCCGGCAGGCCATGAAACTATTGCATTGAGCCTCACCCTAACCAGCAGGTCTGGCGATATGCCAGTGATTCATCCCGAAAACCGTTGTTGAAGTAATTGAAGCCCAAAGGAGACATGCTCATGAATACACTTCGTAGAAACGTTCTGAAAGGCGCTGCAGGCGCCAGCGCCGTGGCTGTGGCCGTGGCCGCCGGCCTGCTGAAGCCGACCCAGGCAATGGCCGCCTGGAACAAGACCGCCTTCGAGGCCAAGAGCGTCACTGACGCGATGAAGGGCATCGGCGCGACCAGCCCGGCCGATAGCAAGGACATCACCATCAAGGCACCGGACATCGCCGAAAACGGCGCCGTGGTGCCGGTGGAAGTGACCAGCGGCATCGCCGGCACCACCAGCATCGCCATCCTCGC
>NCGX01000025.1 GCA_002256995.1 Hydrogenophilales bacterium 16-64-40 | reverse complement strand
GGTCGACGCCGGCGGCAAGCTGGTCGACGAAGCCGGCAAGACCATGGACGAGATCGTCACCTCGGTCAAACGCGTCACCGACATCATGAGCGAGATTGCCGCGGCGAGCCAGGAACAGAGCACCGGCATCGAGCAGGTCAACCAGGCCATCGGCCAGATGGACGACGTGACCCAGCAGAACGCCGCGCTGGTGGAGGAAGCCGCAGCGGCGGCCGAGAGCCTGCAGGATCAGGCTGCCAGACTCGCCGAGGCGGTGAGCGTGTTCAAGCTGGATGGCATGAACAGCCCGCGGACGGAACTGCCGGTGTTGAGCGATAGGGTCAGGGCCTTGCCGAATACCCTGAAGGCCAAGCCCAAGGTGGCGCTGTCCACCTCCGTCGCGCGTCCGAAGAAGCTGGCAGCCGCCGGTGGCGGCAACGGGGAGTGGGAAGCGTTTTAACGTGCTGAATATTCCCGCGTAGTGTCCGTTATGGATAAGCCGCGATCAAAATCCGACACCCAGGCTTGGCCTCGGATATCGCCGATCGCGTTGCATCGATCGAAATGAGGAGTGAGGAGAAATTCCCCGCTTTTTTATTTGGCTTATCAATCAGTATATTTATATATTATAAATTTATTTTATTAATGTTCTTTTCACGTCTGGACACTAGGCTTCGGTAGCCAGCTCACCAAGGGAGGTACTGAAATGCCGGGCCCAAAGGAGTCCGGTGAAATGGTGATTTTAGCAGTCGATAGGCCGTACTGCGCGGCATTAACTTTATTCAAAAGGAATGGAATATGAAATTTAAAAAGGCACAGTTAGCTGTAGTGGTGGGTATGACGCTGGCCTCTTTTTCGCTCGCGCACGCAGGTACCGGAAGTGGGGAGGTGACTTTCATTCACATGGGCGACTTGCATGGCCATCTGATTCCCCATCCGAACGTTCGCAGCGATGGCAAGGGACAAAACGAGGGCGGCGTGGCGCGCATCTACTCGCTGATTGAGGATATTCGTCGGGCCAACCCCCGGCAAACCATGCTGGTGAATACAGGCGACACGCTCCACGGCGGTGCTGAAGCCCTGTTCACACAGGGCGGTGCAATGATCAAGGTGCTGAACCTGTTCGGTATCGATGCGTACGCCCCCGGAAACTGGGATTTTGTATACGGCGCGGATAAATTCGTCGAATACTTCGTCAGTAAACCGGCCAAGGCCAACTGGAATCCTGTTATTTCCAACCTTTACTATGACGGCTATCCCGGCGCGGAAGCCAAAAGTGGACAGCACGTTGTGGCGCCTTACACGATCAAGACCATTAACGGCTTGCGCATCGGAATTTTGGGGTTTACCTCTGACCGGGGGCCGCAAGCGGGTGATCCTAACATCACGAAAGGATTGAAATTTACCGATGGCGCAGCGGAGTATGCGAAATACGTCAAAGTGCTGCGGGATGAGGAAAACGTGGATTTGGTGGTGGTGATATCCGAGCTTGGATTGCACAGCAATCTGACCCTGGCTGACCAGATTCCGGGTGTGGATATCATCCTCTCATCCGACAAGCACGAAATCACCATTGAACCCATCGTTTCCAAGAACGGCACCCTCCTTGTCGAGCAGGGGATGGATGGCCAGGCGATTGGTGAATTGAAGGTGAAGGTAAAGAAGGGTGAGATCGTCGACAAGAAATATGTTTCTCACCGCATCACAGACAGCATCAAGGCCAACCCGACCATAGCCGCTGCCGTGAAGTCCGTCCGCCGATCCTATGTCGCGGGACCGCAATTTCAGGCCGGAAAAGTCAGGAATCCCTTCAATGGTTCGTTTTTGCGCTATCCGATCGATACGGTCATAGGCCAGACCAAGATACCGTTGTACCGCAGCAACTTTAGCGGCGAGGTGATGCCTGCCGTGATCGAGGGCAGTTCCCACGATTTCCTGGCCGATGCTTTCCGGGCCATGACGGGGGCCCAGTTAGGCGCCATCACGGGATTCCGCTATGGCACAACGGTAGGTGTCGGACCGATCAAGCTGGAAGATATCTATCATTACATGCCGATTGGACCCCAGATCGCCAAAGGCCAGTTGACCGGTGCGCAGATCAAAAAGAAGCTGGAAGGCAAAGCGCAGGGTGAGCAGGGCCGCGAGGGAGAATGGGTCAACGGCTGGACGGCGGGGTATAGCGGGCTGACCGCAGACTTCGATCCTCTGGCGCCCGCAGGGAATCGCTTCAGCAATATTGTGGTTAATGGCAAGCCTTTGGACCCTGCGGCCAGCTATACCGTCGCCGGTTTCTATTACGATCAGGTGCCCACTTTGATCAACCGTATCCCCGCCCAGGATATCGCCGTGCTCAAGGACAAGGATGGCAGCGTTCTTGACGGCACGGATGTGGTGAAAAGCTACGTGGAATCCTTGGCGGACCGGGCTGTCACCGCCGACAATTTGCGCCTGAACCGTATCCGCCTCCTCAATCCGTTGCCAGCAGAAGAACATGGCATACGTGAAATGCAGCCGCTCGGAGCCAAGGCAAAATAAAAAACCATGCGCGCTACAGGCCCAGGGCCTCAAAACCGCATCTGCGGACGAGGGAGGTTCTGGGATATCTCCATAATCCCGCCACAAAAGGGCTGTGGTGAATTTTTAATTCAAGTATGGGGCTATTAAGCCGATATTAATATTAATTTGTCGTTATTTAAGTGGGTTGCTGTATTCATGTGCGTATTTTGCTTTAGGTGCCGGCCGTACTTCTTGAGCGTCAAAAATCTTTTCCTCACTACTGTCCCTTTATTACAATTACGGAGCCACATTTAAAAATGAAAATCATGGATCTTAAGATAGGCTTGAGACTCGGCCTGGGTTTTTCAAGTGTATTGTTTTTGCTGATTGTTTTGGCGGCGATCGGAATCTGGCGCTTGCAAACAGTCGGTACATTGACCGAGTCCCTTGTGAAGGATGGCATGTATAAGTCGCGCATCATTAATGAGTGGGAAAGCATTATCAGTGCCAATGCGGTAAGAGCCCTGGCCGCTGCAAAATCCGATAATCCGGAACACGCAAAATTCTTTGAGGATGAGAGTACCGCTGCCAGTAAACGCGGCGTTGCCTTGCAGGATCAACTGGTATCGCTACTTTCGGATCCGGAACCCAAGGCGCTTTTTGCGGACATCAAAGAAAAGCGGACCGCTTACGTCGGGGCACGCGATGCTGCACTCAAGGAAAAGGCAGCGGGGAATCTTGAAAGTGCAAACAAGTTTGTGGATGAGGACATGAAGCCGCGGCTGGATGCGTATCTAACCAGTCTCAACGCCCTTTCCGTTTATCAGAATAAGGCGATTGATGCCACTGCCCTCAATGTCCAGCAGCATTATGAGAGTGGCCGCACCCTGTTGATCACGTTGAGTCTGGTGGCGCTTGTGATGGGAATTGGATTCGCATTCTGGATTACGCGCTCGATCACGCGGCCTATGAACCAGGCTGTAAGAATTGCGCAGACGGTTGCCGCGGGCGATCTGACCAGCCGCATTGAGGTGCGAAGCAAGGATGAAACGGGACAGTTGCTGCAAGCGCTGAAGGATATGAATGACAGCCTGGTGAAGGTGGTCAGCCAGGTGCGCACCGGCACCGACAGCGTCGCCACCGCCTCGAACCAGATTGCTGCCGGCAATCTCGACCTGTCGAGCCGCACCGAAGAGCAGGCTGCGAGCCTGGAAGAGACCGCGAGTTCGATGGAAGAGCTGACCAGCACCGTCAAGCAGAATGCAGAGAATGCCAAGCAGGCCAACCAGCTCGTGGTCTCCACCGCCGATGTCGCGGTCAAGGGCGGCCAGGTCGTCGGCAAGGTCGTCGACACCATGGCCTCGATCAAGGAAAGCTCGCGCAAGATTGCCGACATCATCGGCGTCATCGACGGCATCGCGTTCCAGACCAACATCCTGGCCTTGAACGCCGCGGTGGAAGCGGCGCGCGCCGGCGAGCAGGGCCGCGGTTTTGCGGTCGTCGCCTCCGAGGTACGCAACCTGGCGCAGCGCTCGGCGGGTGCGGCCAAGGAGATCAAGGTGCTGATCGAGGATTCGGTCGGCAAGGTCGACGCCGGCGGCAAGCTGGTTGATGAAGCCGGCAAGACCATGGACGAGATCGTCACCTCGGTCAAACGCATCACCGACATCATGAGCGAAATTGCAGCGGCGAGCCAGGAACAGAGCACCGGCATCGAGCAGGTCAACCAGGCCGTGGGCCAGATGGACGAAGTCACACAGCAGAACGCGGCGCTGGTTGAAGAGGCGGCTGCTGCGTCCGAGAGCCTGCAGGGTCAGGCCAGCCAGCTGGCGCAGGCGGTGAGCGTGTTCAAGCTGGATGGGGTGGCCCACACCCCGGGTGCTGAACAGCCGGTTCTCAGCCATAAAGTCACGGCACTGCCCAAGTCCAAAGCCAAATCGGTCCCGGCCGCACGCACGAAGAAGCTGGCGGTTGCAGGTGGTGGCAATGAGGAGTGGGAAGAGTTCTGAAGAGGGTTTGAGCACCGGCACGGGTCATGCGTCTGAAGACGTTGGCCAGTGAATGCTTAGCTTTCCGATTACCCTTCGCTCCGATAAAGATGATGGAGTAGGGATGCGCTGCCAGCGCCATCTGAATTGCGACACCCGATCGAATTCGGGGTGCGCTTAAATTAAATAATTGATCCAAGAATAATCAAAAAGGTTGACAACTATGCGTTCCAATTTCCCCATTACAAACGTGGAATATGAACTGCCTGAGGGCGTATCGCTTGTATCCAGAACCGACCAGAAAGGTCGGATCATTTATGTCAATGCGGCCTTCGTGGAGGCCAGCAACTACAGTGAAGCCGAACTGCTCGGTAAGGCACACAATATCGTGCGCCATCCCGACATGCCGACTGAGGCATTTGCGGATCTCTGGTCCACACTCAATGAAGGCCTTCCCTGGGCCGGCATCGTCAAAAACCGGCGCAAGAATGGGGACCACTACTGGGTTAATGCGAATGTCACTCCGGTGCGGCGAAACGGCGTAACGACCGGCTATATGTCCGTGCGAAGCAAGCCGTCGCGCGAGCAGATTGTTGCGGCAGAGGCCATTTATCGCCTGTTCAAGGAAGGCAGGGCGGGCGATTTGGTGATCCGCCATGGCGTGGCGACCCGCTGCGACCTGTTCAGCAAACTGATTTCCGTCAGAAGCGTTCCGGTTAATTTGCGCATCTTGCTCACGACCAGTCTCGGCGCTTTGCTGATGCTGGGCTTAGGGGCATACGGCTGGTGGGAAACCAGTGCCTTGGTGAAGGCATCCGGCAACCAGAGCTGGATGCCGACGCTGATCGCCGCAGCGGCGGGCGGCGGTGCGCTCCTGTCGATCCTGTTCGGTTACTTTATCTCCCGTACTATTTTGAAACCGCTCGACAAGGCACTTGAGGTTGCGCACGCCATTGCGGGAGGGGATTTGTCGGTTCGGTTCGAAATGGCTGCCTGGGACGAGACCGGACAATTGATGCGTGCGCTCAATCAGATGAATGCCAACATGCTTGCTGTGGTGTCCGATATTGGTTCAAACGTGGATAGCATCGGCGCGGCAGCCGGCGAAATTGCCAGCGGCAATGCCAACCTCTCCGCACGCACCGAATCGCAGGCCTCCAGCCTGGAAGAGACCGCCGGACAGCTCGCGCAAGATTGCCGACATCATCGGCGTCATCGACGGCATTGCCTTCCAGACCAACATCCTGGCCTTGAACGCCGCGGTGGAAGCCGCGCGTGCCGGCGAGCAGGGCCGCGGCTTTGCCGTCGTCGCTACCGAAGTGCGCAGTCTGGCCCAGCGCAGCGCCAGCGCCGCCAAGGAGATCAAGACCCTGATCAGCAACTCGGTGGAGCAGGTCGAGACGGGCAGAAAGCTGGTGGACGAAGCCGGCGAGGCGATGGACGACATCGTCACCTCGGTGCAGTTGGTGGCTGACATCATGAGCGGCACCGCTGCGGCGAGCCAGCAGCAAAGCATCGGCATCGAGCAGGTCAACCAGGCCATCGGCCAGATGGACGACGTGACCCAGCAGAACGCCGCCCTGGTGGAGGAAGCCGCAGCGGCTGCCGAGAGCCTGCAGAATCAGGCTGCCAGACTTGCCGAGGCGGTGAGCGTGTTCAAGCTGGATGGCATGAACAGCCCGCGGACGGAACTGCCGGTGTTGAGCGACAGGGTCAGGGCCTTGCCGGCGGTTAAGCCCAAGACCAAGACCAAGACCAAGACCAAGACCAAGACTGCATCTGCTCCGGCTGCCCGGCAGAAGAAGCTGGCTGCCGCTGGCGGCAGCAAGGAAGAGTGGGAAGCGTTTTAAGGCGCCATTCTCGGAATCAAGTGCAGGCGGGCCATTCAGAAGGTGAATTTTATGCCGATATGACAAACAACAAGTCAGCCTTTTGAAGGATACAAGCAATGCGATCCAACATGCCGGTAACCAATGTCGAATACGTCCTGAAGGACACCGAAACGGTGGTGTCGAAGACGGACCTGCAGGGCAACATCACCTACGTCAACCAGGACTTCATCAACATCAGCGGGTTCAGCGAAGCCGAGTTGATCGGGCAGCCGCAGAACATCGTGCGCCACCCAGACATGCCGGTCGAGGCGTTCGCTGATTTCTGGGACACGCTGAAGGCTGGCAAGGCGTGGACCGGCCTGGTGAAAAACCGCTGCAAGAATGGCGACCACTACTGGGTGGAGGCGAATGCCGCGCCCCTCATCGAAAACGGCCAAATGGTCGGCTATTCCTCGATCCGGACCAAGCCTAGCCGGGACCAGGTGCAGGCGGCCGAAGGCGCCTATCGCGCCATCAAGGGCGGCGACAAGGGACTGAAAATTCAGGAAGGCAGCGCGGTCAGGCCGTCTTTCCTGCAGCGCTGCTGCCTCAGCATGCTGAGCGGCCTGTCCCTGAAGCGGATCCTGACGCTGGCCTGCATCTCGATGGCCATCCTGTTCGTGGCGATCGGCATTCTGGCCTGGCTGGCGACCAACGAAGCCAACCAGGCATTCACCGGCTGGCTGATCACGATTGCCGCACTGGGCGTGCCGATGGCGGTCCTGTTCGGCGTGATGTGCTATCGCATTGTCGTCGTGCCCCTGGAGCGCGTGCGGGGCGATATCGAGCGCATGAGCGCGGGCGACCTGACCGGGAAGATCGTGGCCAGCGGCGCCGCCGAGGCATCCACGCTGATTCAGTCGCTGCGGGTGCTGCAGATCAACATCAAGTTGCTGATCGGGCAGATCAAGCAGAGCACCGACATCGTGAGCCTAGGCGCCGGCGAGATCGCCAACGGCAACGCCGACCTGTCCGGACGCACCGAGTCGCAGGCCTCCAGCCTGGAAGAGACCGCCAGCTCGATGGAAGAATTGACCAGTACGGTCAAGCAGAACGCGGACAACGCACGCCAGGCCAACCAGCTGGTGGTGTCCACCGCCGACGTTGCGGTCAAGGGCGGCAAAGTGGTGAGTCAGGTGGTCGACACCATGGCCTCGATCAAGGAAAGTTCGCGCAAGATTGCCGACATCATCGGCGTCATCGACGGCATCGCGTTCCAGACCAACATCCTGGCCCTGAACGCCGCGGTGGAAGCGGCGCGCGCCGGCGAGCAGGGACGCGGCTTTGCGGTTGTCGCCTCCGAAGTGCGCAATCTGGCGCAGCGGTCGGCGGGTGCGGCCAAGGAAATCAAGGGCCTGATCGAGGACTCCGTTGGCAAGGTTGACGCCGGTGGCAAGCTGGTCGACGAAGCCGGCGAAGCCATGGACGAGATCGTCAGCTCGGTCAAGCGCGTCACCGACATCATGAGCGAGATTGCCGCGGCGAGCCAGGAACAGAGCGCCGGCATCGAACAGGTCAACCAGGCCATCACCCAGATGGACGAAGTGACCCAGCAGAACGCCGCGCTGGTCGAACAGGCCGCGGCCGCCTCCGAGAGCATGCAGGAGCAGGCGATGAAGCTGGCGGAGCTGGTGGGCGCGTTCAGGCTGATACAGGGCGGCCAGGGGCAGGTTCGGCAGCCGGCACGGTCAGCCGCCAAGGCGAAGGCATTGGGGGCCCGTCCGGTGGCTGGGCGCAAACAGCTGGCCAGCGCCTGATGGATGCCGGCCGATCCCGCATCGGCCGGCGGATGAATGACTGATGAATGAGGTGTGGTTCTACAGTAAAGCAATACCGAGCTCGCCTTGAAAACGCGCGCACATGTTGAGAACCGAGCATAGAGCAGACGAAGAATTTCGACATGAAGCCCGCATCGAACAAACAGCAGGACAGCAGCAAGATCTTCGAATTCACCCCGCGCGATTTCGCGCGGGTGCGCGCCCTGATCTACAAGCAGGCCGGGATCTCGCTCGGCGAAAGCAAGCAGGAGATGGTTTACAGCCGTCTGGCGCGGCGCTTGCGAGCCAAGGGCCTGAGCACCTTCGAGGAATATCTCGATGGGCTGGAAAGCGGCCGCGACAACAAAGAATGGGTGGCGTTCACCAATGCGCTGACCACCAACCTGACCTCGTTTTTCCGCGAGGCGCACCATTTTCCCATCCTGGCCGAGCATCTCCTCAGCAGGAAGGCGTCGCTGTCGATCTGGTGTTCGGCCGCCTCGACCGGGGAAGAGCCGTATTCGATCGCCATGACGGCCTGCGAGGCATTCGGCACGCTCACCCCGCCGGTCACCATCATTGCCACGGACATCGACACCAACGTGCTGGAAACGGCGGCCAACGGCGTATATCCGCTCGAGCGCATCGACAAGATGGCGCAGGACCGCGTCAAACGCTTCTTCCAGCGCGGCACGGGCGAGCGTTCCGGGCTGGTGCGGGTGCGTCCCGAGCTGCGACAGCTGGTGAGCTTCAAGCCGCTCAATCTGCTGGGCGCCAGCTGGCCGGTCAGCGGGCCGTTCGACGTGGTGTTCTGCCGCAATGTCATGATCTATTTCGACAAGCCCACGCAGGGCAAGATTCTTTCGCGCTTCGTGCCGCTGATGAAGCCGGACGGCTTGCTGTTCGCCGGCCATTCCGAAAACTTCCTATATGCCTCCGATGCGTTCAAGCTGCGCGGCAAGACGGTCTATGAGCTGGATCCCCACCATGGCGGGGCAAGGAAGCCTGCATGAACCCTGCGATTGAAGAGCAGCTCGCGACCAACCTGTATTACGACCGGCATTTCGACTGCGAGACCGCCAAGATCTTGCCCGGTGAATACTACTTCACCGGCAAGCCGATGCTCATCGTCACGGTGCTGGGTTCCTGTGTGGCGGCGTGCATCCGCGACCGCGTTTCCGGGATCGGCGGGATGAACCATTTCATGCTGCCGGACAGCGGCGGCGATGCCGGCAGCCCCGCCTCGGCGTCGATGCGCTACGGCGCCTATGCCATGGAAGTGCTGATCAACCAGTTGCTGAAGGCGGGCGCGCGGCGCCAGAATCTGGAAGCCAAGGTGTTCGGCGGCGGCAATGTGCTGCGCGGATTTACCAGCATCAACGTGGGCGAACGCAATGCCCGCTTCGTGCGCGACTTTCTGCACACCGAGAACATTCGTATCGTCGCTGAAGACCTGAATGACGTGCATCCGCGCAAGGTGTATTTCTTTCCGGAAACAGGACGGGTCCTGGTGAAAAAACTCAAGCAGCTCAACAACTACACGCTGGTGAAGCGTGAGCAGGACTACGCCAGCCGACTCAAGATCGTCGAAGTGGGCGGCGACGTCGACCTGTTCTGACCGGAAGAAATCAAGCATGGGAAAAATCAAGGTTCTGGTGGTGGATGATTCGGCGCTGATCCGCGGCGTGATGAAGGAAATCATCAATAGCCATCCCGACATGGAGGTGGTGGGCGTGGCGCCCGACCCGCTGGTGGCGCGCGAGCTGATCAAGCAGACCAACCCCGACGTGCTCACGCTGGACGTGGAAATGCCGAAAATGGATGGTCTTGAGTTTCTCGAGAAACTGATGCGCCTGCGTCCGATGCCGGTGGTGATGGTGTCCTCGCTGACCGAGCGGGGATCGGACATCACCATGCGTGCGCTGGAGCTGGGGGCAGTGGATTTCGTCACCAAGCCCAAGGTCTCGATCCAGAGCGGCATGCTGGAATACGCGGAGCTGATTGCGGATAAAATCCGCGTCGCGTCGCGGGCCAATATCAAGCCGCGCGTCAAGGTGCAGAGCCACATCGATGGCACCCCGCTGGCGGCCGTACGCAATCCGTTTGTCAGCAGCGAAAAGGTCATCATCATCGGCGCCTCCACCGGGGGCACCGAAGCGATCAAGGATTTCCTGATCCAGTTGCCGCCCGATTGCCCTGGCATCCTGATCACCCAGCACATGCCGGAGGGCTTCACCCGCTCGTTCGCGAACCGGCTCGACAAGCTGTCCAGGATTTCCGTCAAGGAGGCCGAAGGCGGGGAGCGCGTGCTGCCGGGGCATGCCTATCTGGCGCCGGGACACTCCCACCTGCTGCTGGTGCGCAGCGGCGCCAACTACATGACCAAGCTCGACCAGGGGCCGCCGGTGAACCGCCACCGCCCCTCCGTCGACGTCCTGTTCAGCTCGGCTGCGGTGAGCGCCGGCAAGAACGCGGTTGGCGTCATCCTCACCGGCATGGGCCGTGACGGCGCGGCAGGCATGCTGGAAATGAAAAAAGCCGGCGCCTACAACCTGGCGCAGGACGAAGCCTCCTGCGTGGTCTTCGGCATGCCCAAGGAAGCCATCGCCATCGGCGCCACCGATGACGTCGGCCCCCTGCACGAATTGCCGGGACGGGTGCTGCAGTTCTTTGCCGCGCACGGCAACCGTGCGATGCGGGTGTAAAAGCCCTTTAGTTAGTGGCGGTTTTGCCGCTTCTTCCAGTACAGACAGACAGCGAACTCCCGGCGGGCCATAAAGTCCTTAAGAAAATTGTGGTTTTACCGTATCTTGCTGAAACGGATAAAACAATAACCCCGCATGCCATTGCCCATCGCCGACACCCTGGCTGAACTTCGCCGCCAGTTTACCGACCAGCTCTCCGCCCGGATGGAAGCCGTTCGTGCCCATGTCCAGGACCTCGCCGTCTGGAATCCGGCCGAGGCGGAGGCGCTGCATCGTCTGGTGCAGCGCCTCACCAGCTCGGCAGGGCTTTTCGACATGCAGCCGATGTCGGCTGCAGCGTTCGCGCTGGAGGCCCGGCTGGCGGCTTTGCTCAAGGCCGGGGCGGCGCCCACCGAAACGGAGTGGCAGGCCATCGGCAACGATCTTGAGCGGATGGATCAGCTGGCATGCATCCCCCTCAGCGTTCCGGCCCAGCCGCTGCGACTCGATCGCTCGCCGCTGATCCTCATGCTCGAGGCCGATCCGGTGCAGGCCGGCTACCTGAGCCAGGCCCTGCAGGACGACGGCTACCGGGTGCAGGTGTTTGCCGAGTCGGCCGGATTCTGCGCCGCGTGCATGGCTGCGGATGCGGAACATCCCGCCGCGGTGGTGATGGAGGTGGTCTTCCCCGACGATGACGCCGCCGGCGCCGAATTGCTGGCGAAAATCAAGGCCAACCAGGCACGCCGCCCGCCCGTCGTCCTGGTCTCGGCACGCGATGACCTGGCGGCGCGGCTGGCGGCCTTTCGCGCCGGGGCCTGCCGTTATCTGGTGAAGCCGGTGGACCCCGGCCGGCTGATCGAGTTGCTGGATGCGCTTACCGGTCGCCAGCCGCCGCAGCCCTATCGCGTGCTGCTGGTGGACGACGACCCGCTGCTGCTCGAAACCCATGCCGCCGTGCTGCGCGCGGCCGGCATGGCGGTGCGCACCCTGTCGCAGCCCCTGCGGATCATGGACGCGCTGAGCGATTTCGTCCCCGACGTGGCCGTGCTCGAAGTGAACATGGCCGGGGCGAGCGGCCCCGAGCTGGCGGCAGTGCTGTGCGAACGCGACGAACAGCGGCACCTGCCCATCCTGTTCCTTTCCGCCGAGGCCGACATCCCCCGCCAACTGCATGCGCTTTACTTTGGCGGTGACGATTTCCTGGTCAAACCCGTGCTGCCCGACTATCTGGTATCCGTGGTGACCCTGCGGGCCCGGCGGGCAAGGCAGAACGCCGCCATTCGACAGCGCCTGGAAACCACCCTTTACATGCGCGAGCGCGAACATCTGGCGCTGGACCACCACGCCATTGTCAGCATTGCCGACGCGGCGGGCAACATCACCTACGCCAACGACAAGTTCTGCCAGATCAGCGGCTATACGCGCGGCGAGCTGCTGGGACAGAATCATCGCATCGTCAAGTCGGGCGAGCACCCGCCGGCGTTCTATCAAAGCCTGTGGCGCGCCATTTCCGGCGGCATTGTCTGGCAGGGCGAAATCTGTAACCGGCGCAAGGACGGCAGTCGCTACTGGGTGGAGTCCACCATCGCCCCCTTTCTGGACAGCGAGGGCAAACCCTATCAGTACGTGTCGTTGCGCACCGACATTACCCATGTGAAGGCGGCCGAAGATGCGTTGCGCCGGCAAGGCGAATTGCGGCGCCTGATCGCGGAGGCGGGCGCCGATCTGCTGGCCGCGTCCGCGGCGGAGATGGACGCGGCCATCGACCGGACCCTGCAACGCAGCGGCGAGCACCTGGGTGCCGACCGTGCCTACCTGTTCCTGTTCGCTGAAGATGGCGCGCGCATGAGCAACACCCACGAGTGGTGTGCCGAGGGCATCGATCCTCAGTGCGACAAGGTCCAGGCCATGCCGCTGGAGCGGGCGCCCTGGTGGCGGGCGCAGATAGCCGCCGGCGGCCTGATCGTCGTGCCCGATGTGGCCGACTTGCCGCCCGAGGCCGCCATGGAAAAGGCCTTGTTCGAAGACCAGCAGATCCGGTCGCTGTTTGCCTTTCCGCTGCAAAAGAGGGGAAAAACCTTCGGCTTTGTCGGCTTTGATGCCGTTCGCAGTCGGTGCGACTGGTCACCGGACGAAATCGAGCCGCTCAGGCTCATGGCGGATGTCATTAGCAGCGCCCTGGCCCGCAAGCGCGCCGAACAGGCAGCGGAAGCCCACAAGGAAAGGCTGCGCCGCGGCCAGCTCTTCGCCAACATCGGCACCTGGGAATGGGCCATCCAGACCGGCGAGTTGTTCTGGACCGAACGCATCGCGCCGCTGTTCGGTTATCCCGCGGGGGATCTGGAGACGTCCTACGACAATTTCCTCGCTGTGATCCACCCCGACGACCGCCAGGCGGTGATCGACGCCATCAACGCCTGCATCGAGCGCGACGTGCCCTACGAGATCGAGCATCGCGTGGTGTGGCCCGATGGCAGCGAGCGCTGGCTGCTGGAGCGCGGTGCAGTGGTGCGCGACGCCGCGGGCAAGCCCTTGCAGATGCTGGGCGTGGTGCAGGATATCGATGCGCGCAAGCGCGCGGAACTCGCACTGGCCGAACGCGAGCGTCAGTTGTGCGAGGCGCAGGCGCTGGCGAGTATCGGCAACTGGACTGCCGATCTGGTCACCGGCGAACTCACCTGGTCGGACGAGATCTACCGCATCTTCGGCCATGATCCGGGCAGTTTCGCGCCCAGCGTCGAGGCCTTTCATGCGGCGATTCACCCGGACGATCGGGCACGGGTGAATGAAAGCGAAAAACTGGCTGAGCGCAGCGGCCGCCACGACGTGGTTCATCGCATCGTGCGGCCCGACGGCAGCGTGCGCCATGTGCATGAACTGGCGCAGGCCCAAACCGATGCGGCAGGAAAGCTGATCCGCCTGAGCGGCACCGTGCAGGACATCACCGAGCAAATGGAGGTCGAACGGGCGCTGATCGCCGCCCGCGACGAGGCCGACCGCGCCAACCGGACCAAGTCCGAGTTTCTCTCCAGCATGAGCCACGAGTTGCGCACGCCGATGAACGCCATCCTCGGCTTCGGCCAGCTGATGGAGTACGACGCCACCCTGCCCGACGAGCACCAGGACAACGTTCAGGAGATCCTCAAGGCGGGCCATCACCTGCTGGAACTGATCAACGAAGTGCTGGACCTGTCCAAGGTCGAGTCCGGCCACGTCGACCTGTCGCTGGAGCCGGTGGAGGTGTGCCCGGTCGTCGAGGATTGTCTGGCGCTGGTCGGCCCGCTGGCCGACCAGCGCGACATCCAGCTCAGCCACAAGGGGCTCAAGGGCACGGCGGTGCGGGCCGACCGCACGCGGCTCAAGCAGGCGCTGCTCAACCTGCTGTCCAATGCCATCAAATACAACCGCGATGGTGGCAGCGTGCGCATCGAGGTGGAGCTGGAGGGCGCCGACCGGTTGCGCGTCCGGGTCCGCGACAGCGGCCCGGGCATCCCCGCCGGGCGGCTGAAGGAACTGTTCCAGCCCTTCAGCCGGCTCGATGCCGAGCACAGCGACATCGAGGGCACCGGCATCGGTCTCACCATCACCCAGCGCCTAGTCGAGATGATGGGCGGCGCGGTGGGGGTCGAGAGCGAGACGGGCGCGGGCAGCACGTTCTGGATCGAACTGCCGCTCGAATCGGTGGCCGACGTCGCCCAGGATCACGCTGGCCTGGCGGATGATGGCGTCGCACCGATGCGCCTGGAAGCGCCCCAGCACGTCGTGCTCTACATCGAGGACAACCCGTCCAACATCAAGCTGGTCGCGCAGATTCTGGGGCGACGCCCCCATATCCGCCTGCTCACCGCCCACACGCCGGAACTGGGCATCGAGTTGGCGCAGTCGCGCCGTCCCGAGCTGATCCTGCTCGACATCAACATGCCGGGCATGGACGGCTACCAGGTGCTGGAGGTGCTCAAGGCCGATGCCCGGCTGCACGCCATTCCGGTGGTCGCCATCACCGCCAACGCCATGCCCCGCGACATCGAGCGCGGTCGCGCGGCAGGGTTTGCCGACTATCTCACCAAGCCCATCGACGTCGCCGGCTTTTTCGGCATGCTTGATCGCTGCCTGCTGCCGGACCCACAGGAGAAAGACGCATGAGCACCGAATCCCTGAACAGGGAGTGCATCCTCATCGTCGATGACGAGCCGGCCAATCTCAAGCTGCTGGACAAGATGCTGCGCAGCCAGGGCTATCAGAGCCTGGTGCTGGTGGACGATCCGCGTCTGGTTGTCGACCTCTATCGGATCACCCAGCCCGTACTCATCCTGCTCGACATCAACATGCCGCACCTGGACGGCTACCAGGTGATGGAGCAGCTGAAGGCGCTGAACGACCCACTGCTGCCCCCTATCGTCATTCTCACTGCCCAGCACGGCAAGGACTACCTGCTGCGGGCGCTGGCCGCCGGCGCGCGCGACTTAATCGGCAAGCCCTTCGATCGCAACGAATTGCTGATGCGGGTGCGCAACCTGCTGGACGCACAAATGGCCCACCGCCTGATGTACGACCAGAAAACCGTGCTGGAGGACATGGTGCAGGCGCGCACCGAGGAATTGCGGCGTACCCGCCTGCAGATTGTGCAGCGGCTCGGCATGGCGGCGGAGTACCGCGACGAGGAAACCGGCAACCACATCCTGCGCATGAGTCACAGCTGCGCCTTGCTCGCGCGCGCCATCGGCTGGAGCGAAGCCGACTGCGATCTGATCCTCAACGCCAGTCCGATGCACGACATCGGCAAGATCGGCATCCCCGATGCCATCATGCTGAAGCCGGGCAAGTTCGAGCCGCACGAGTGGGAAATCATGCAGACCCATGCTGCCATCGGCGGCAAGCTGCTCGAGGGAGACGATTCCACCCTCATGTGCATGGCGCGCGAGATTGCACTCACCCACCACGAAAAATGGGACGGCAGCGGCTATCCCAACGGGCTGGCGGGCGAGGCGATTCCGCAATCCGGGCGCATCGCGGCGCTGGCCGACGTGTTCGACGCGCTGACCTCGGTGCGGCCCTATAAAAAAGCCTGGACGGTCGAGGCCGCGGTGGACCTGATCAAGGACAACAAGGGCAGGCATTTCGACCCGACGCTGGTCGAGGTGTTCCTGCAGGAACTGCCCGGCATCGTGGCCATCCGCGAGCGCTTTGCCGAGCCGGTCGCCCCCGGGTAAAAAGGCGGAGCGACGCAGAACGGCGTGACACCCTGTGGGCAATATGGGCACTGACTTTGCATTGCGCGATATTCGATGCCGGGCCCGGTTCAGCGCTTAAGTTTGACGCCGGAATGCCGATTAATCCCATGACAAACTGAACCGCTCAATGGAGTCTTGCATGGCCGATCCGAACACAAAATTTCTGGTAGTTGACGACTTTTCCACGATGCGCCGCATCGTGCGCAATCTGCTCAAGGAGCTGGGGTATTCCAACGTAGAAGAAGCGGAGGATGGCGTCGACGGCCTGGCCAAGCTGCGCGCAGGCAACTTCGACTTCGTCGTGTCCGACTGGAACATGCCCAACATGGATGGCCTGACGATGCTGCAGAACATTCGTGCCGATGCCGCGCTGTCCAAGCTGCCGGTGCTGATGGTGACGGCCGAAGCGAAAAAGGAAAACATCATCGCGGCGGCGCAGGCCGGCGCCAACGGTTACGTGGTCAAGCCTTTCACCGCCGCCACACTCGATGAGAAGCTCGCGAAGATATTCGAAAAACTTGAAAAAGCAGGAGCCTGACGTGGATACGCAATTCGCCAGCGCTGCCGTGACTGCTGCGGCGACCAATGCCGTGAGTGCCGAAGGGAACGAACACGACGAGATGCTGGCGCGGGTCGGCCAGATCACCCGCACTCTGCACGACAGCCTGCGCGAGCTCGGTTTCGACAAGGTGTTGGAAAAGGCGACTGCGGATATTCCCGACGTGCGGGAGCGTCTGAATTATGTGGCGCGCATGACCGAACAGGCGGCGCAGCGCGTACTCAACGCCACCGATGCCGCCATTCCCATGCAGGAACGCATCGATGCCGGCGCCGACGAAATTCTGAATGGTTGGCAGGCGGCCTTCAAAGCCCCCTTCTCGGAAGCCAACTACCGCGACATGGCCACGATGACCATGCAATGTCTGGCCGACATGCGCAACGACACCAGCGCCACCAAGCGGCAGCTGCTGGACATCATGATGGCGCAGGATTTTCAGGACCTGACCGGTCAGGTGATTCGCAAGGTGACCGATCTCGCGCATGGCATGGAGCAGCAACTGGTGCAGCTGCTGATCGACTATGCGCCGGCCGAGATGAAGCGGGAATCCAACAGCGGCCTGCTCAACGGCCCGCAGATCAACCCGGCGAACAAGAGCGATGTGGTGGCCGACCAGGGCCAGGTGGACGACCTGCTCGACAGCCTCGGTTTCTGATCAGTCCCGCTCCGCAAGCTGGCCTGCCCGAATGGCAGGCCAGTTTCGTTTCAGCGTCTGCGCAAGGCAATAAACCACGGCCATTTCACCCGCTCGGGTCCGGCGCATCGTATCGCGCGGGGGGCGTGCAGCAAGACGCGCCCCAGCGAGTTCGGGGCGCGTCATGTAGGAAATGCCCAGGGAGCGGGCGACGGGGCTTGCCGTGATTACGCGGCTTTCAGCGCACTGATGGCTCTGGGCGCGATTGATTTCTTGTTCATCGCCACGATGGCAGGGGCATCGCCATGAGGGTGACGCACAGGCCTCGCGGCGTGCGGCCGGACGCTGTCGTCGATGCGGAACACGGCGACCGACTGCACCAGTTCCTGTGCCTGCGAACTGAGGCCGGAGGCCGCTGCCGCGATTTCCTCGACCAGGGTGGCGTTCTGCTGCGTAGTCTTGTCCATCTGGACCACGGCCTCGCCCACCTGCGCCACGCCCGAACTCTGCTCGGCGCTTGCAGCGCTGATCTCGCTCATGAGGTCGGTCACGTGGCGGATGCTGGCCACCACGTCGCTCATGGTTGCGCCCGCGCGGTCGACCTGTTCCGAGCCCTGGTCCACGCGCGCCACGCTTTCGATGATCAGGTTCTTGATTTCCTTGGCCGCCTCGGCGCTGCGTTGCGCCAACGTGCGCACTTCTCCCGCCACCACCGCGAAGCCGCGGCCCTGCTCGCCTGCGCGCGCCGCTTCCACCGCGGCGTTGAGCGCCAGAATATTGGTCTGGAACGCGATGCCGTCGATCACGGTGATGATGTCGCCGATCTTGCGGCTCGATTCGCTGATGCCGCGCATGGTGTCGACCACCTGCGACACCACCGCGCCGCCATGTTCCGCCACGGTGGCAGCGCTTTGGGCCAGCTGGTTGGCCTGCTGCGCGTTATCGGCGTTCTGCTTGACGGTCGAGCCCAGTTCTTCCATCGAGGCCGCGGTTTCTTCCAGGGCGCTGGCCTGGCTTTCGCTGCGCGAAGACAAGTCCTGGTTGCCCTGGGCGATCTCAGCGCTGCTGCTGGCGACCGATTCTGCGCCCTCACGGACCTGGGCTACCACGCGCGACAACGCATCCCGCATCTCGGCAAGCGATTCCAGCAGGGGGCTGAACTCGTCATGGGCCTCGTCGCGGATCGCCACCGTCAGGTCGCCGTCGCGAACCCGTTGCGCCACGTGCTGAGACATGGCCACCCGCCGCTTGAGCAGGCCGGCCAGGTACCATGAAAAGGCCAGCAGGCCGGCGGCGACCGCCAGCACCAGCGACACGATCTGGATGCGCGTGCTGTCGGTGCCTTGCTTGATGGTGCTGAGTTCCTGTTCGAGCTGCGCGCCCTGGTATTGCTTTTCGGCCGCCAACACCTCAAGCAGCTGGTTGCGCACCGGAATGGTTCGGGACACCAGCATCTCGAAGGCCGCTTCCTTGTCGCCGGCCTCGATCAGGCCGATGTTCTCGCCGCCGACCACCCAGAACGATGCCACCAGCGGCGGGATCTTGTCGAACATATCGCGCTCGGCCTGAGTGAGGAGGCCGGCCTCGAAGCCCTTGAGCGCCTCATCGATCAGCTTGCCCTTCTCGGTGATGTCGGCGAGCGTCTGCCTGAGCTCTACGTCGGAGCGAGCAAGAATCGCATGCCGGATCTGCAGCGAAACGCGCGTGACGTTCAGCTCGACTGCGGCGATCCGCATCAGCTGCGGCGTGCGCACCGTCCCGACCCGTTCGGCCAGCCTGGCATCTTCCTTCAGTCCAACCCAGCCTGAAATCGCGACCGTGGCGAGCGCGGCAATCAAAATGAATGAAACCAGATACAGACGTTTGGCGATGCCGAAATTATTGAAGAGATGCATATGCTTGTCCCTGAATTGATGGGTGAGTCCGGCGGGGCCGGATCGAAGCAATTTTGTATGCGTCAACCCGGCAACTGAAGTATCGGTTGTCGTGGACAAAGCATTGGCAAGAATTCGATAAAGTCTAAATGAATCGTTTTATCCATGGACAAATACTGTTCCTGTCACCCATTTCCATATCGGGAGGCTTAACAAGCCGATACACGAGGCCATGCGCTGGGCACGGCCTTTGGTTAACGGAACCAAAGGGGTCAGTGTCTGAGGTTTTCCAAGGAATCATGCGGCCATGGCGCGATTGATCCCGCGCTCACCTGGCCTTGGGCCAGCGCCAAACGGACATCAGCGATCGCAGCTTCGTCGAGTTCGATCCGGAACAAGGATCGGTAGGTCGTCTGCCTGTCGTGATCGGTCTGACCCGGACTGTGGTGCCGATAGCTGGACCGCGGTATTGGCCCGGGCCGGCATACGCGTCAGCGCCAACAACCCGATCGGCTTGCGGAGCCTTGCGGTCGGCCCGGATTAATCGGGGATCATGATCCGCCGGGACGCAGCGTCTGGATCACCATGGTCGTCGCCTGGAACCCCTTCTGGAGCATCTGTTCAAGCTGGGGGACGAAGTAGGGCAGGGTGAGATCGAGCACAATCAGTCCCACGCCCAGGGTAATGGGAAAGCCGATCGCAAAGATGTTGAGTTGGGGCGCCGAGCGCGTGAGGATGCCGAGCGACAGGTTGGTCATCAGCAGGATGGCAATCAGCGGCAGTGCCAGTTGCAGGCCGACGGCAAACACGGTGGAGCCGAAGGTGGCGACGGTGTAGAACCCTGCGGCCGAGAGCGGTTGCGGGCTGATGGGCAGGGTTTGGAAGCTGTCGACCAGCACGCCGATCAGCAGCAGGTGGGCGTTGACCGCGAGGAACACCAGCAACGCCAGCATGTTGAAGAACCGGGCCAGCACCAGCGTCTGGCCGGCACTTTGCGGGTCGAAAAAGGACGCAAACCCCAGACCCATCTGCAGACCGACGATTTCGCCGGCGGCCTCGGCCGCAGCAAACACGATGCGCATGATGAAGCCGATCGCGATGCCAATGAGCAGTTGCTGCACCAGGATGAACAGGCCATGCCACGACCCCAGGCCGACATCGGGCATCGGCGGCAGGGTGGGGGCGATGATCAGGGCGATGAAAATGCCGAGTCCGATCTTGACGCGCGCCGGCACGGCACGGTGCCCGAATACCGGCGCCACCATGATCAGCCCGAGAATGCGGGTGAGCGGCCAGATGAAATTGATCAGCCAGGTATTGAGCTGGGCATCGGTGAGGCTGATCATGTCGGGTCAACATGGTGAGGCTGTGGGAGCCCCCGCAAGGGGGAGGCCGTGGTTGTAAAGCCGATGAATCGGCAACAACCACGCACGCCCGCCCCCGGCCCGAAGCCGTGGGGGTTGCGGTGGTACGAAAATCGGGGCGAGGGCGCCCCTCCTACGCGGGGATGCTGTTGCAGGAGGCCCGCCCCCGGGCCGATGGAGTTGGCCATCCGGAAATCAGCCGATGATGCCGGGCAGGCCGGTCAGCACCCTTCGCATGTAATCGGTCATCACGGTCAGCATCCACGGCCCGGCGAGGGCAAAGGTGGTGAGGACCGCGAGCACCTTGGGGATGAAGGAGAGGCTGGGGTCGTTGATCTGGGTGGCGGCCTGGAAGACGCTGATGGCGAGGCCGACGACCAGCGTGACCAGCAGCACCGGAGACGCCACCAGGATGGTGATTTCCAGCGCGGTGCGGCCGATGGTCATTACACTTTCTGGCGTCATGGCGAGTCTTGATCAGTAAAAACTCTGCGAGAGCGAACCCAGCAGCAGATTCCAGCCGTCGACCAGCACGAACAGGATGATCTTGAAGGGCAACGAGACGATGGCGGGCGACACCATCATCATGCCCATCGCCATCAGGATGCTGGCGACGACCATGTCGATGATGAGAAACGGAATGAACACGGCAAAGCCGATCTGGAAGGCGGTCTTGAGTTCGCTGGTGATGAAGGCGGGGATCAGCACGCGCATCGGCACGTCGGCGACGGAGTTCATCGGGCCGTTGCCGGACATGTTGGCGAACAGGGCGAGATCGGTCTCGCGCGTCTGTTTCATCATGAACGCGCGCAGGGGGACCGCGCCTTTTTCGAGTGCTTCCTGCATCTGGATGCGGTTTTCCGACAAGGGCTGGTAGGCCTCGACATAGATCTTGTCGAAAGTCGGCCCCATCACGAACAGCGTCAAAAACAGCGCCAGGCCGATCATCACCTGGTTGGGCGGTGTCGACTGGGTGCCAAGCGCCATCCGCAGCAGCGACAGCACGATGATGATGCGGGTGAAGCTGGTCATCATCAGCAGCGCGGCCGGCAAAAACGACAGCGAGGTGAGCAGCAGCAGGGTTTGCAGGCTCAGCGTGTAGGACTGGCCGCCGCCGGGCGCCGGCGTGCTGCTGAATGCGGGCAGACCTTGGGCCAGCGCCAGAGTGGGCAGCAGCAGCGCGACCAGCAGGAAAAAGGCTTTCATCGCAACGCTCGGATACCGCTTATTTGACACGGCGTTTCTCGATCATCTGATGCAGGCGCGCAGCAAAGCTGCCGCTCAGTGCGGGCGCGGCTGCGGACTGGATGTCACCCTTGGGCAGGGTCATCAAGGCATTGACGCTGCCGGGCGCCACGCCCACCACCAGCCAGGCGTCGCCCACTTCCACCACCACGACCCGCTCGCGGGTGCCGACCGACGCGCTGCTGACCACGCGCAGCAAGCTGGACGCGCCGCCCTGGGTGACGCCGAGCCGCTTGGCCACCCAGGCGGTGCCGGCAATCAGCAGCAGCACCGCCACCAAGCCGATGAATACCTGCATCAGGCTGCCTGCGGCGGAGATGGCGGGCTCCGCCGGGGCGTCGACCGGGGTGCCGGCTGCCAGCGCCAGCGCCGGCAGGCTCAGCAGCACCCATGCGGCGATCAGCTTCATTTGTTGAGTTTCCGGATCCGCTCGGCCGGGGTGATGATGTCGGTCAGGCGCACGCCGAACTTGTCGTTCACCACCACCACTTCGCCTTGTGCGATCAGGCAGCCGTTGACCAGCACATCCATCGGCTCGCCCGCCAGCCCATCGAGCTCGACCACCGATCCCTGCGCCAGCTGCAGCAGGTTCTTGATGGTGATCTTGGTGCGACCCAGTTCCACCGTCAGCAGTACCGGAATGTCGAGAATGAAGTCGATGTCCTTGGCCAGACCGCCGGAGGTGGTGGTGCCGGACAGCTCCTTGAATATGTCCGGGGCGGCGGGCGTGGCTGTCACCGAGGGGGCCTGTTCGGCCATGGCGGCCGCCCAATCGTCTTCGGCAATGGCTTGGGTAGAGTCTTCAGACATGTTGTTCTCCAGTTTGCAGATCGGTCGAGTTGCTCGACAGCAATTTTTCGACGCGCAAGGTGTATTGGCCGTTGCACTTCCCGTATTCGCATTCCATCACCGGCACGCCGTCGACCTTGGCCTCGATGGTTCGTGGAATGTCGAGCGGAATGATGTCGCCCACTTTCATGTCGACGATGTCGCGCAGGCTGACCGCTGCCGTGCCCAGATCGGCCACGACCTCGACTTCCGCCAGCTGGATCTGCTGCCGCATCAGGCGGATCCAGCGCTTGTCCACTTCCAGGTTTTCGGCCTGCAGGCTGCTGGTCAGCAGGTCCTTGATGGGTTCGATCATCGAATACGGCATGCAGAAATGCATTTCGCCGCTGATCTGGCCCAGCTCGATGGCAAAGGTGATTGCCACCACCACTTCGTTGGGCGTGGCGATGTTGGCGAACTGGGTGTTCATTTCCGAGCGGACGAACTCGAACTCGATCGGATAGATCGGTTCCCAGGATTTCGAGTAGGCCTCGAAGACGATATTGAGAATGCGCTGGATGATGCGGTGTTCGGTCTGCGTGAAGTCCCGGCCTTCGACCCGCGTGTGGAAACGTCCGTCGCCGCCGAACAGATTGTCGACCATGAGAAAAACCAGGTCGGGGTTGAAGATCATCAGCGCCGTGCCGCGCAGCGGCTTGAACTGCACCAGGTTCAGGTTGGTGGGCACCACCAGGTTGCGGATGAACTCGCTGTATTTCGACACCCGCACCGGGCCGACCGAGATTTCCACCCCGCGCCGCAGGAAGTTGTAGAGGCCGATGCGGAGCAGCCGCGCAAAACGCTCGTTGATGATTTCGAGCGTCGGCATGCGGCCGCGCACGATGCGTTCCTGCGTGGCCAGGTTGTACGAACGTACCTCTGATTGATCGACTTCGGCCGGCGCCTCGTCGACTTCGCCGGTCACGCCCTTCAGCAGCGCGTCGACTTCATCCTGCGAAAGAAAGTTGTCGGCCATGGCGGGTTTACTGAATCACGAACGAGGTGAACAGAACGTCGTCAACCTGCTGGGGTTTGGCCTGCGCGTCGAACGGGAGCTTGACCTGCGCCAGGATTTCCTGCGCGAGCGCCTGCTTGTCCGCCGCCGTGGTCAGCGCTTCGGCATGCTTGCTGGAGAGCAGGGCCAGCAGGCGGCTGCGAACGCGCGGCATGTGCAGCTTGATGGCGTCCGCCTGCGCCTGGTCGGCCACCTGCAGCGTGACGTCGACCTGCATATAGCGCTCGCCCTCCTGGAGGTTGACGGTGAAGGTGTCGAGCGCCAGGTAGACCGGTGGCTGCTGCGGTTTTGCCTCGGCGTCCTTGGGGGCGCCATCCGACTGGGTGAAGAACCAGGCGGCCGCGCCGCCCAGCAGCACCACGAGGGCGCCGATGATGATGAACAGCTTCTTCTTCGACTTCTTGGCAGGGGCGGCTTCTGCGGCCTCGTCAGGTTCGGCGGTTACGGGGGGTCTGGCCATCGATACGGTTCCTCTGTCGGGACAATGCGGTGTGGATGTTTGTCATTATCGAAAGAAACAAGCGCCTTCGATAACGGGAAAAGAGGGGGAAAAGGGACGCATATCGTTTAATGCAGGCGGCAGCGGCGCGTCAGTGCAGACCCCAAACCTGTCCCTGTAGGAGCACCCGCAAGGGGTAGGCCGTGGTTGTCCCCGCAAGGGGGAGGCCATGTCTGTAAGCTGCTAAAGCAGCAACAGCCATGCACTAAGCCGCCAAAGCGGCAACAACCACGCACGGGCGCCCCCGCCCCGATTTCGCACCGTCGTCACCGCCCCCCTCTGCCAGGGGCGCCCGTCAGGCGAAGGTGTCGACCAGGCCGCGCCCGGATTGCTGGGGGGGTAAATGCAGGGTCTGCATGCCGCCGCCGGCGCCATCATCCCTTCCGCCAAACGGCGGCGTGACCCGCTGTGCCTGCTGGTCGGACGGATTGTCCTGCCGCGGCGTGTCCGCGCTCACGGTCGCCTGCTCCAGCTGGATGCCTGCCTCGTTCATCATTTCCTTCAGGCGGGGAAAGGCGGCTTCCAGCGCCTGGCGGACTTCGGGCTGGGCCGAGAAGAAGCTGGCCGTGGCTTGGTCGTTCGCCACGTTCAGCACGATCTGCAGCGGCCCCATATTGGGCGGGTTGAGCGTGAGCGTGGCGGTTTGCTGGGCGCCCGCCGCCATCCACACGACTTTCTCGCCCAGGGCCTGGTTCCAGGCCGTTGTGCCCAGCGTGGGGGCCAGTTTGGGGGCCGCCACTTCATTCAGCGTGTGCAGGGTTTCAAACGACGCCTGCGAGGCGGGGCGCATGGCAGGATTGCTCGTGAGGTCCGACATGAACTCGCCTTTCATGGCATCGCCCTGCCGGGCCGCTGCCAGCTGCCCCGAAAATGCGGAGGCCAGGGCCGCCGTGGTGGACGCCTGCAGGCTGGCTTTGCCGGGCAGGGCGGGGTCGATTTTCTGCGTGTCGCGCGCAGTGCCGGCAAATAGCTCGGCCTGCGCTGACCGGCCCTTGCGGGAATTCTGGAAGGGCAGGGTGTTGGCGTTCTCGGCGGTCGGCTGATCTGCGTCAGCGCTGTCCATCTTGGCCGCTGCCGGCTTCAGTTGGTCCGGGGTGATCGCCAGCCCAAGCAGGGTCGCCGGATCGACCTTGGCGTTCTCGGCCAAGGGCGGGACAAGCGGATCGCGAACGGGTTCAGCGGCTTCCGTTGCTTGGGCCGCGGCGCGCTCGCCGGGTTCTGTCGGGCGGCCCGCCTGCGCCGCCGCGTCCTTGCCGGCATCGCCGTCGGTGCCTTGCCTGGCCTCGCTGTTGCGCCGGTTCTGCGCCATTTCGCTGGACAAGACCTGGCTGAACGGCACGTCCGCCGAGGTGGAGTCCTGCTGCTTGCCGGCGGCGGACTGCGGCGGTGCAGCGTTGACCGGATTGATATTCATGGAGGGCGTGTTCATGGTCTTGTGTCCTGTCGGATTTCAGGAAGGATTGCGCTTGTACAGCGCGGTCCGCGCGGCATGTTCGTCGTTCTGCTTCTGGTCGAGCCACAGTTCGCGCCGCGCGCTTTCCTTGCTTGCGCGGCCGGCCAGCGTGACGTAGGACATCTTCTTCTGCTCGCAGGCCTGCCAGACGCTGCGCGCCTGGGCGATCAGCAGTTGGGCGTCGCTGACGACTTTCTGCTGGCCGGCGATGGCGTGGTCGAGCTTCTGCATGAAGATCTGGAAGTTGTTGAAGTGCGTCGTGCTGATCCCGCTGGCCAGGTTGGACTGGCAGCGCGCGGCATAGTCGTCGCGATACTGCGTCAGCAGATCGAGTTTCTGGTCCGCATCCTCGCCGGCGCGCAGGGTGGCGCCCAGCCGTTTCGCGGCCTCGTCGGTTTCCTTGTTGGCGAGTTCGATCAGCGTATCGAGTGCGGAGGGGTGAGCCATGCGGTGTGCCTGTCGTTCGGTGAGGGTTATTGGAACAAGGCTTCGAGTTCGTTCAGGCTTTGCTGGACGGTTGAGTGCTCGGAAATGTTTTGCTGCAGGAAGGCTTCAATGCCCGCCTGCAATTTGATGGCTTCGTCCAGCAGCGGGTCGGTGCCTGCCGCGTAGGCGCCGACGTTGATCAGGTCGCGGCTGCGCTCGTAGCGCGAAACCAGTTTTTTCAGGCGGTGGGCGCGTTGCTGGTGTTCCGGCGCGGTGATGCCCTGCATGACGCGGCTGATTGACTGCTCGATATTGATGGCGGGGTAGTGGCCGCTCTCGGCCAGCGAGCGGTCCAGCACGATGTGGCCGTCGAGAATCGCGCGCGCGGCATCGGCGATCGGGTCCTGCTGGTCGTCGCCCTCGGTGAGCACGGTGTAGAAGGCGGTGATCGAACCGCAGCCGGGCTTGCCGTTGCCGGCGCGTTCGACCAGCGCCGGCAGCTTGGCGAACACCGACGGCGGATAGCCCTTGGTGGCCGGCGGCTCGCCGATCGCCAGGGCGATTTCACGCTGCGCCATCGCATAGCGGGTGAGCGAATCCATGATCAGCAGCACATGCTTGCCCTGGTCGCGAAAATGCTCGGCGATCGAGGTGGCGTAGGCCGCGCCCTGCATCCGCACCAGCGGCGGGGTGTCGGCGGGGGCCGCCACCACGACGGCGCGCGCCAGGCCTTCCTCGCCGAGAATGTTTTCGATGAATTCTTTGACCTCGCGGCCGCGTTCGCCGATCAGGCCGACCACGATCACGTCGGCGCTGGTGTAGCGCGCCATCATCCCCAGCAGCACGCTCTTGCCAACGCCGGAGCCGGCGAACAGGCCCATGCGCTGGCCGCGTCCCACCGTCAGCATGCTGTTGATCGCGCGCACGCCGACGTCGAGGATGGTGTCGATCGGCGCCCGCGACAGCGGGTTGGCGGCGCGGTTGTTGAGCGGTGCGGTGGCGGTGGTCTGCACCGGGCCGAGACCATCGTACGGCCGCCCGCTGCTGTCGAGCACGCGGCCCAGCAGGGCGTCGCCGACCGGCAGGTGGCGGGTGCGGTCGCTCGGCCGGCGACGCGGGTGATTGACCAGGCCGAGGCCGGGCAGGGTGGGAATTACCTCCACCGGGAATACCCGCGCGCCGGGCACGATACCCTCGACGTCGCTTTGCGGCATCAGGAAAATCCGGTTGCCGTCAAACCCCACCACCTCGGCCTCCAGTTGGGTGCCGTTGGGCAGCGGCACGGTGCAGGCGCTGCCGACCGGCAGTTTCAGCCCCACCGCCTCCATCACCAGGCCGGCGACGCGGGTGACGCGCCCCGACACCTGCATCGGCTCGGCGATCGCAAGCAGCTCGCTGCAATCCTGCAGGTAGGCTTTCCAGCGGGTGCTGTGGGGCTGGGTGTTCATCATGGCGCCAGCCAGTCCGAATCCTTGCCGAGCGCGGCGGCCAGGCGCTGCCAGCGGGTGGGCAGGGTGGCATCGATCTGGTTGCTGGCAGTTTCCACCCGGCAGCTGCCGCGCTCCAGCTGTGTATCGTCGGTCAGCTGCCAGCCCGTTTTCTCGAGTTCGTCGCCGATCCGCGCCCTGACCAGCACGGCATCGTCCGGATTCAGGAACAGCAGGGCCGGCGGGTGCAGCGCCGGCAGGTAGCGGACCGCTTCCTTGACGATGGGGATGACCAGTTCGGGACGGATTTCCAGCGCCGATTTCAACAGCGCTCGGGCAAGATCGACCGCCAGATCGAGGACCTGCTGCGAGATGGTTTCATCGGCCTTGCCGACTTCCGTCGTGAACGTGTTTGCCAGGGCGCTCAGCCGTGTCGCTTCGAGCGCCGCCTGCTGCTGGCCCTCGGCATAGCCTTGGGCAAGTCCCTCGGCATGGCCGGCGTTGTAGCCTTCCTGCCGCGCCTGGTCCTGGATGCCGCTGATCTGTTCGATCGTCGGCAGGGAGATGCTTGCTTGGGTCGATTGATTGACCGAGTGCGGCGAACCCTCGAAGCTGGCCATCTCCCAGGGCGTGCAGGCCGGCTGATCGAATCTGGAAATCACGCTAGACATACGCTTCTTCCCCGTTTCCGCCCAGCGAGATCTGGCCTTCATCGGCCAGGCGGCGAACCACCATCAGGATTTCCTTCTGTTGCGCCTCGACCTCGGACAGGCGGACCGGCCCCTTGGAATCCAGGTCTTCACGCATCATGTCAGCGGCACGCTGCGACATGTTCTTGAATATTTTTTCGCGCATGTCCTCCGACGCGCCCTTGAGCGCGATGATGAGCGAGTCGGACTGCACTTCGCGCAGCAGCAGCTGGATGCCGCGGTCCTCGATGTCCATGATGTTCTCGAACACGAACATCTCGTCCATGATTTTTTGCGCCATCTCGGGGTCGTAGCTTTTCAGGTACTCCATGGCGGCGGATTCGTTTTCGCCGTTCATGAAGTTGAGGATGTCGGCCGCGGCGCGGGTGCCGCCCATCGGCTGTTTCTTCAGCACGTCGCTGCCGGACAGCAGCTTGGTCAGCACGTCGTTGAGCTCGCGCAGCGCGGTCGGCTGCACGCCGGAGAGCGTGGCGATGCGCAGCAGCACGTCGTTGCGCAGGCGCTCGGTGAAAAAGCCCAGCACCTCGCAGGCCTGGTCGCGTTCCAGGTGCACCAGGATCGTCGCGATGGTCTGCGGATGTTCGTTGTGGACGAGGTCGGCCACCGATTCGGAATCCATCCACTTCAGACTCTCGATGCCGCTGGCGTCGCCGCCGCCGCCGAGAATCCGGTTCAGCAGCGACGACGCCTTGTCGTCGCCCAGCGCATTCCTGAGGACGGTGCGGATGTAGTCGTTGGAATCGAGGCCCAGCGAGGAATTCAGGTCGACCACCGTGTTGAAGTTCTCCAGCACGTGCTCCACGTCCTCCTGTGGAATGGATTTCATGCTGGTCATGGCCTCGCCCAGCTTTTGCACTTCGCGCGGGCCGAGAAACTTCATCACCTCCGATGCGCCGGATTCGCCCAGCGCGAGCATCAGGATCGCGCCCTTGGTCACGCCGCTTGGTTCACTCATTGCTGCCCACCCAGGTTTTTACGATGTTGGCGACCACGCGCGGATCCTCGTTGGCCATCTTTTGCGCCCGCGCCAGGTTGTCCTGATAGTTGCGCTGGCCGGGCAGCGCCAGCACCCCGGCATCGGCGTGCTGCAGCTGGGCATTCTGGCTGACCGGGGGCGGCGCCATCGATGCAGAGAGTTTCTTCAGCATCGGCTTGAGCACGCGCAGGTACAGGATGAGCAGGAGCAGCGCCATCAGCAGGTACTTGCCTGCGGTCTTGGCCATCTGAATGTATTCGACGTTTTCGGATTGCTTCCACCAGGGCACATCCGGGAGTATTTCCTGTTCCGCGCGGGCGAAGGGCGTATTGACCACGTTGACGGAGTCGCCGCGTTCCGCGTTGAAGCCCATGGCCTCCTTGACCAGATTGTTGATCTGGGTCGTCTCGGCCGCGGTCAGCGGCGTCATGACCACCTTGCCATCCTTGTCGGTGCTCTTCTTGTAATTGACGACCACGGCGACCGACAGCCGCTTCAGCCCGCCCACGCCCTGCTGCACATATTGAATGGTCTTGTCGACCTCGTAGTTGACGGTTGCATCCTTGCGCGTGTTGGTGCTGGTTTCCCCGTTGGCCGGGGCGACGGCGTCCTGCGCAATGATCGGTGCGGTGGCGGGTGCCGGCGGCTGATTGGTGAGCGCGCCCGGCACGCCGCCCGGCTTGCCGTTGCCGTCCAGCGATTCGCTGGTCTGCTGGCTGCGGACCACCATCGCGTCGGGCGTCTGGTTCGGCTTGTAGGTTTCCACCGCCTGCTGGCTGCGCGAGAAGTCGACGTCGGCCGTTGCTTCTGCGCGCACGTTGTTGGGGCCGACGATCGGCGTGATGATCGATTCGATCCGCTTCACCACGTTCTGCTGCAGATCCTGCACATACTTGATCTGGCTGGGGTCCATGCCGTTGGCGCTGGCCATCTTGCCGGATTCGGACAGCAGGTTGCCATGCTGGTCGACCACGGTCACGTTCTTGATCGGCAGCTCGGGCACGCTGCTGGCAACCAGGTGCACGATGGCGCTGATCTGCTGCAGATCCAGCACGCGGCCGGGATGCAGGTTGAGCAGCACCGAGGCGGTGGGTGACTTCTGCTCGGAGACGAAGACCGAATCCTTGGGCATGGCGAGGTGTACGCGCGCAGACTGCACCGAGGAGACCGATTCGATCGAGCGCGCCAGTTCGCCTTCCATCGCGCGCTGGAAATTGATGCGCTCGACGAATTGTGAAGAACCGAGTTTCTGGTTTTCCATCAGCTCGAATCCGACATTGCCGCCCTTGGGCAGGCCTTGCGAGGCCAGCTTCAGGCGCGCGTCGTGCACGCGGTCGGCAGGCACCAGCACCGCGCCGCCGCCTTCGGAGTATTTGTAGGGAATACTCATTTTTTCCAGCTCGGCGACAATCGCGCCGCCGTCGCGATCGCTGAAATTCGAGAACAGCACGCGATAGTCCGGCTGCTGCCCCCACATCCAGACCGCGCCCATCACCGCAACGACTGCGGCCACGCCCAGTGCCAGCAGGATCTTTTGTCCGCCCGACGTCCGGGTGAAGTCCATGATGTTGCCCCGAACCACAATCTCGCCTTCTGCTGCCATCCTATTTTGCCCCCCTCGTGCCGGCGTCATGGATCGCCTTGTGTCTGATTGCCGTGTTCATGTCGTGATTCCCCATGAGGTACGCCTTATGTGATCGAATTATCGGCACTGCCATGTTTTTCAATCGGGGGAATAGGCGCCGGTTTTCCGCGCTTATCGAACTTATGGCTTGCGGCCCGGCTGATAAGGTGTGCACGTGGAAAAACGCCTGCGCAGGCGGTTGAATTGAGCGAAGGAGGACGCGATGAGCATTGGTGCAATCGATACAGGCAGGATAGAAGCGATGATGGCGCAGCTGCAGGCTGCGGCGGCACGCACGTCCCCTGCCAAGCTCAACCCGCTGAGCGACGACGGCCTTCAGACCAAACAGGCTGCAGGCGCGGTTGATTTCCAGGCGGTCCTGAAATCCTCGCTCGACCAGGTCAACCAGGTCCAGCTGCAATCGCAGCATCTGGCCCAGCGTTTCGAGATGGGCGACAGCACGGTCAGCCTGTCCGACGCCATGATCTCATTGCAGAAGTCCAGCATCGCCCTGCAGCAGACCGTGCAGGTGCGCAACAAGCTGGTGTCCGCCTATCAGGAAATCATGGCGATGGGCGTGTGAGGCAAGAATCGCGCCTTGGAAGGCGCTCCTACAAAGGCACTCACGCGTAGGAGCGGCGTCCACGCCGCGATTTTCGGCGCCGCGACAGCCACCCCATCGGCCTGAAGGCTGGCCTTCTACTTGCTCAGCGCCTTGCGCAGGGCACTCGCCAGATCCTCTGCGACAAACTTCGCCACATAGGCATCCGCCCCCACATTCTTGACGTGCGTTTCGTTGGCCGAGCCGGTCAGCGAGGAATGAATCACCACGGGAATGGCACTGAAACGCGGGTCCTGCTTGATGTTGCGGGTGAGCGTGAAGCCGTCCATCTCGGGCATTTCCAGATCGGTCAGCACCAGGGCGATCCTGTCGTGCACGGTTTTGCCCTCGGCTTCTGCCTTGTCGGAAATGGCCTGCAGTTGGTCCCAGGCTTCCTTGCCGGTCTTGCACATGAGGAAGGGCAGGCCCATGGCGTGCAGTCCCTGTTCGATCATGGTGCGCGCGATCAGTGAATCGTCCGCCGCCAGGATGACGGTGCCGGGTTTGATTTCCACTGTGGCACCGAGGAGGGCGGAGTCGATTTCATCTTCGGCCGGCGGCATCACCTTGCGCAGGATCGTTTCCACGTCCAGCACCTGTGCCAGGCGGTCGCTGTTTTCGCCGTCCAGGCGGGCGAGGCTGGTCACCATGCCGCCCGCGGCATTGCCCTCGGCCGACAGCACCTGGCGCCAGTCGAGGCGCACGATGTCCTCCACCGACTCCACGGCAAAGGCCTGGGTGCTGCGGGCATACTCGGTGATCAGCAGGATGTTCAGCCCGGTTTTGGGGGTGCACCCGGTGACCGCCGGCAAGTCGATGACGGGGATGATCTGGCCGCGCAGGTCGACCACGCCCATCATGTGGGAATGCGATCCGGCCACCGCCGTGATGATCGGCATCGGGATGATTTCCCGTATCTTGAAGACGTTGATCCCGAACAGCTCGTTTCGATCGAGATTGGCATCCTCGCCCAGGCGAAACAGCAACAACTCCAGCTTGTTGGAGCTGGTCAGATTGGTTCGTTCGTCTATTTCCTGCTGAATCGTTTGCATGGTGGTTCCTGGAAAATGTGTTGTGTGTGGGAAGTGGAGCAGACGTGTCTACAGGCTGTCGCGCCGTGCACGCTCGATATCCATGACAAAGCGCTGCAACTTCGCCGCCATGTCTTTGGGTAGGTCGATGAACTGGCAGCCCAGACGGGTCTGGAGGGAGCCGTTATGTAAGCGGTTCTGGGCTGAATTGCGAACTTCCAGCGTGGTGATGATGGTGTCCGACTCGGGCAGCAGCAGCCGGCAGTCCGGCAGGATGTGGCCGGTTTCGGGGCCGAGGCGTCCGCCGGCTTCGGCAATCGCCACCCCGCCGCAGCTGATATCCATCAGGTGCGTGGTGATCGGGTCGGCCTCGCCGTTTGCCGACGGCACGATGCACCTGACCGGGTTGGCGATGGGCATGGGCACCCTGAAATGCTCGCGGCGCTGCAGTCGGACCAGCGACGTCGGCAGGGCAATGCGCAGCGCGGGCGCACCCTCGTACTTGCACCCAGCCACCGGGCCGGTGGCAAACGAGATCGAGACGCCGTCGAGCTGGGCGACGAACTCCGCGCCCTTGCCGGCCATCAGTTCCTCGTTGAGCGTGTCGTCGCGCGCGCTGTCGAGGATCAGCGTGTTCTTGGTCTCGTTCACCATCAGCACCGAGGTGACGATGATCTGCCGGCTGCCCGGCAGATCGAGGTTGATCAGGAGCTTGCGTTTCTGGATTGCGCGCAGCTGGAACAGGATTTCCGCGCGCGAACGCAGGGTGCAGCGCGCCAGCAGGTCGTCGTGCTCGGCAGCGCAAAAGTGGTGTTGCGGTGAGGAGGGCATAGGGTCAGGCATTAAGCGTCGGGGCGGCCTTTTCGGCGTCTTCGAGATGATAGAGCCAGGCCAGCAGTTCGGCCACGACTATGTATAACTGAGGCGGAATGTGGCTGTCGAGATCGATCTGCATCAGCAGCGCCAGCAACTCGCGCGATTCGTGAACGTAGACCCCGGAGGCGCGCGCCCGCTCGATGATGGTGTCGGCCACGATGCCGCGTCCCTTGGCGACCACGCGCGGCGCGCCATCGCCCTCGCGGTAGGCGATCGCGGCGGCGGCGCGCTGCTTGTCAGGCGCCGACGTCATGTTCGGGCTCCACCGTCAGGGCCTGCAGCGTGCAGCCCGCCGCCGCCAGCCGCTCGGCCAGCCGCCCCTGGTTCTGCCGCAGCAGGGGTTCGACATCGGTGTGTTCCGGCACCATGCGGATGCTGAACGCCTGGTTCGCATCAAGCTTGATGTGCACGGTCACGCTGCCGAGCTGCGGCAGGGTCAGCTTGAGCTTCGATTCCCAGCCGGCGCTGGCCTCGTCGCCGGGCATCGCCGCCGCCTGGTCCTGCGCGTGCTCGGTTTCATGGCGCAGCAGCCATTCCAGCGTCTGCCCCGGCCACACCTCGCCGCGCCAGACGAACTGCGGCGACTCCAGCACCTGTAGCTGCTGCGTCAGCAGGGCATGCATCGGATTGAGCGGCTTCGGCGCGGCTTCCGCGGCGTTGAGCAGGGCCAGCGGGTTGGTCGCCGCACGCGCCGCCTCGGCCGCCGCCAGCTTGTTTTGCGGCTCCTGCATCAGGCCGTCCAGGCTGTCCCGGCCGCCCACCCAGTTGGCCAGATGCGACTCGTAAAACAGTCCGCTGCGGACCAGCGCGGTGCGCAGCGCGAGCGCGATCTGGGCCGGGTTCGTCGTCGCCTGGTCGAGCAGGGGGCCGGGCGGGGTCAGCGTGGGCAGGGCGCAGCGGCCCGGCAATTGCTGCATCAGGTCGCTCAGCATGCGCGCGGTCTGGCTCAGTTGCGGGCCGTCGCCGGCCTCGGACGCGGCGGGCTCGAGCAGAAACACCGCCTGCGGCATGTGGCCGGCAAAGCGCAGGCGCAGGGTGTCGCCAGGCGCCGCCGCGTGGGGCAGGCGCATCGCAACGGTTTGCCCTTGGACTTCGACCAGCGAAATGCCCTTGGCCGTGCTCTTGACCAGACCGGCCAGCGCCTGGCCGATTTCCAGCTGGTCGAATACGGCACGCGGCCCGGCCTGGTCGCGCTGGGTGGCGTTCAGTACCAACTGGACCGGCACCAGGCCGGACAGCGGCCGGCCGGGGCTGTCCGGCGTGGGCGGGACATCCAGAACGCGGGCCAGGTACTGAACCGGGAACATGAAAGCGAGGATTACGCCCGCTGCGCGCCGTAAGCGTCGACGCCGCGCTGGCCCGAGCGCGTCATGTGCAGCCGCTGCTGCAGCTCGTGCAGGCGCGGCTCGGTCAGCGCACGGATCTTGGCGTCGTTCTGCAGAATGGCGCGGATGATCGCCACCTTGGTGCGCTGCTCGTTCTCGTTCAGCGGCACTGGCGCGGCTTGCATCAGATTGCCGACGTGGCCGCGGCAGCGCTGCTCCAGTGCGGCCAGGTCGTCCCATTCGCCTTCGCAGGCGGCGTTCAGCATGCTGCCGGTGAGTTCGGAGAGCGATTCGTAGGTGGTGAGCATTTCGTGGCTGGTCATGGGGGTCTCCGGGTCAGGCGGCAAAAGAAGGGTGGGAGGGCTGCGGTGCGGTCGAGCCTGCGCTGCCGATCTGCTTCCAGGCGCCGTGCAGTTCCTGCAGCAGGCCCAGCACTTCTTCCAGGGGCGCGGTCTGGTTTTTCACGTGGGCGAGCATCAGGCGGCTGCTCATGTAGTCGTACAGCGCATCCAGCCGCTGGGCGATATCGCCGCCCTGCTGCGGGTCGAGGGCGGCTTTCAGGCCGTCCAGGATGATGATGCTGGCCTTGGTGATGGCGGCGGATTTCTTCACGGTGTCGCCCTCGTTCATGTGCTTGATCGCCATCCGCACCGCAAGCTCGGCACCCTCGTACAGCATGACGATGAGCTGGTGCGGGCTGGCTGCCTCCACGCCGGTTTCCAGACCGACGTTGGTATAGGCATTGGCGATGCCCCTGGAATTCGTGTACGCGCCTTGCCCCGGCTGGCTGACAGCTTGCTGCAGCGGGGCTGGCTGGCTGGCTGCCGGTTCAGCGGCGTTCACGCCGGTTTGACGACCGACGTTGGCATAGGCATGGGCGGCGTTCCTGGAGTTTGTGTACACGTCTATCTCCTGATTTATCAGTTCCGGCTGCTGCCGGGCAGGCTGGCGAGTTGCTGGGTGAGAAAAGAGCTGGTTCTGTTCATGTTGCTGAGCATGGAGTCCAACGCGGTAAACTGGGCGCGATAGCGTTTCTCCATGCTGGTAAGACGGCGAATAAAAGCATCGCGCTGCTCGCCGAGGCTCTCGATGGAACGATTGATCCCCTCGGTTCGGCTGGCGATCGGGCCGGCGCCCGACAACTGGGTTTCCGCCATCTTGTCCAGTTGCTGGGCGTAACCTCTGGAGAAATTGACCGTGCCGCGCGCGCCCGTGGCACCGCCGGTGATTTGCAGTTTCAACCCCGCCGAACTATCGCCGGCCGCGCCAGTCAGGGATTGCCCGGAACCCGTGGCGCTCACGCCGTTGATGCTGCCCGCCACGTCCACCCCATCCGTGCCGGCCTTCACCCCGATACCCGTTTTCGTCAAGGTGTCGGTGTCCACGGACGTCACTTCAGCCTTGGATGCCGCGCCGTAGCGGCTGGAGGTGAAGAGGAACTTCTTGTTGGTGGCGTCGTAGTCGACCTTGACCGTCACACCCGCGTTGCGCAGGGCGCTGTCACCGTTGATCTGGGTCTGAAGTTCTTTGGCGAGATCCGCCACCTTGTAAGTCCCCTGGGTGAGGCTCAGCGTGGCGGACTGCACTCCGTCGATTTTCAGGGCGAGATTGTCGCTGGCGGCATCGATGACGATGTCCGTGCCGGCGATGGCATCTCCCGTGTACTTGGCCTGGCTCGCCAGTTGGGTGACATCGACCGCGTACTTGCCCGGCTTGGTGTCGGCGGTCGCGGCGCTGTATTTGACGGCGCTATCGGACGGCCTGCCGACCACTGCAAATACATCGGCAATGTCGTTGTAGTTGGTGTCGATGGCCTTTTGCAGCTTGGCCGAGTCAACAGCGATAGAGCCGTCTTTTTGAAATGCAATTCCGATATCGCTCAGCGAGGCGAATTTCCCGCCCACGGCGGGCACCGCCGAATTGAGCACGTTCCTGAGCTGCGTAGCTATCGTGCGGGCGGACGCGTCGCCTTGCAAGGGGCCCGCCTGCTTGGTTTTCGGGTCGTATGCCGTCAGGCCCTGGAGCGTTTTGACGGCAGCGTTGTATGCCTTGACGAAGGCATCCGCGGAATTCTTGACTACCCCGGAATCGCGTTCCACCGCCAGCTTGGTCGCGGCGCCGACTTTCGCCAGGTTGAGCGTCACGCCCTCGATGGCGTCCTTGATGGTGTTGCTCGCTTTGGTCAAGGCCACGCCGTCGACCACCACCTTGGCGTCCGCCGCCGCCGTGCTTTCGCTCAGATTCTTGCCAGAGCCGGCCGCTGCAGTCGGATCATAGGCCAACTGCGACAGCCCCGCGTCGTTGGTGTTGTTACCGTCGTCGTCCTTGACCAGAATTCTGAGGCTGTTCACGGTGCCGGTATCGCTGGAAGTCACCACGAGTTTGTTAGCGGTGCCGTCGTTGACGATAGAGGCCGTCACCCCGGCGTTCGCTTCATTGATGGCGTCGCGTATCCCCGCCAGCGACTGCTTGCTGCTGTCGATGGCAATGGAACGCGCCGGTTTGTCCGCATTCAGGCTGAAGGTGTTGGCGCCGGAATCGTAAGTGCCGAACTGAATCTGGAGCATACCCGTGCCCACGGCGTCCGTGGTGTTGGTAAAGCCCTTGGAGGCCAACTTTTGGCTTGCGGCGAGTTGCTTGACTTCAACGCTATAACTGCCCAAGGCCGCAGTTTTTTCCGCGGTTGCGCTAAATAACGTGGTATCCGCCGAGGTGGCATTGATCTTTTGGAACTTGGCGCTATCGTTCAGGTTCCGCGCCGCGCTTTGGAAGGAAGCCAGGGCGCCCTTCAGGTTTCCATAGGCGGAGAGTTTTATCTGGTAGGTTGCCTCTTTCCTGTTCAGGGCAGCCAGCGGTCGGCTTTCGGCCGCCATCAACTGGCTGACGATGCTGTTGACGTCGAGACCTGATCCGATACCGGGCGATGAAAGCATTTTCGACTCCTCAGGCTTTACGGTTAATTAACAGACCCTGCATGCGGTCGATGGATCGGGAAATCGCCAGCATTTCCTCGCTGGGAAACTGGCGTAACACTTCCTCGGTCTCGGTATCGACCATCTTGACGACGGTGCGCCCCGTGTCCTGGTCGAGCGTGAACTGGATGTTGGTTGAGATCGACTGCACATAGGCGTTTGCCGACTGCACGGCGGCAGCCACCGCTTCCTGGGTGACGGGTTGCGCGGGCGGAAAAACGGGATTGTCGAGTGTGGCGCGCTGCGCGGGTGTGCCCATTGGGGCATGAATAACCGGGGCGGGTGCTGTACCCTGCCGGATAATAACGGCAAGGTCAACTGAATCGACTTTTCCAATAGACATAATCTTTCCCCTTATCTAGCGGCGAAGGCGGAGCCGGGCTTTTGCCTGGCTCCGCCGATTCGCCCAGACGCTCAAGCGCCTGTTCAGTCCTTAACGCAACAGCGAGAGCACGTTGTTCGGCAGCGAGTTGGCCTGCGCCAGCATCGCGGTACCGGCTTGTTGCAGGATCTGACCCCGTGTCAGCAATGCAGTCTCGGCAGCGAAATCCGCATCCTTGATTCGGCTGCGCGCACCGCTCAGGTTTTCCGCAGTGGTTTGCAGGTTCGAGATGGTCGAATCAAAGCGGCTCTGCACCGCACCCAGCTTGGCGCGGTTCGCGTTGACCGAGGTCAGCGCGGCGTCTGCGGCGAGAATGGCCGCATTGGCGCCCGCTACGGACGAGATATCCACTGTGGCAATGGACTTGGTGGTATCCACACCCAACAATACCGTGTCGTAGCCGATCTTGTTCGAGGCAGCCGCGCTGTTGAAGGAGATGTTGGCCGCGGACTGCATGGTCACTTGACCGCGATAATGCGTCTCGCGGCTGGCCGTCGAAGTCGCGCTCGCAGCGCCGGTCTCATCGAAGGTGCTGAACACGCTCTTGCCCTGGAATGCGGAAGCCGTGGCGTCGTCGGTAAAGCTGAAGTCTTCCTGCACCACCACGCTTCTGCCGTCGGACCCGACCAACTCCAGTTGTCCCGCGGCGTTCTTGTTCGCCACCACACCGGTAGTGTCTTTCTGGCTGTTGATCGCGGAGGCCAGTTGATCGACGCTCTGCGTGAGTGCGCCGGAAGTGATCGTACCCGAAGCGTATACCGCGGTGCCGTTGATTTTCAGCGTGTACGATGCCGATTCGCCTGCGTTGAGCGTGCTCGAAGTCAGGCCGTCGTTGGTGCCGGCCACCAGCGCCGGGCCGCTGGTGGCCGCACTGGCCACAGCCGCGAACTGCTGCGTGTTGCTCGCGAGAGCGGTCACGCCTGCGATATTGCTGGCGTTGATCGCAGCCGCCTTGGCGTAGGCGCTCTTGTCATCCCGCGCGTTGGCCAGGCCGGTCACGGCATAGTTCGCGGAGGCTTTGACCTCGGTGCCATTGACGTAAAGCTGGCCGGAGCCGATCGCGGTATCGTCAACGCCGTTGTAGCTCGTCCGCACCAGCGCGTCGGTCGCCGTCGTAGCCGTGAGCGACGTGGTGGCCGTCACGCTGCGGGTGCCCGCTGTATTCACTACGGAACCCAGTTGGGTGGCGCGTGCGCCGTCCACGGTGACGCCGATGGTCTGGTTTGCGTTGGCGCCCACCTGAAACTGCTGGTTGGTGAAACTGCCGTCCAGCAGCTTGGTGCCGTTGAATTCAGTAGTGGTTGCGATTCGATCCAATTCGGAAGTCAGTTGCGATACTTCAGACTGGAGGGCGGCGCGATCCGAGGCGGAGTTCGTCGCATTGGCGGACTGAACCGCGAGTTCGCGGACACGCTGCAGGATATTGCCGGCTTCGCCTAGCGCGCCTTCCGCGGTCTGGGATAAGGAAATGCCGTCGTTGGCGTTCCGCGTCGCCTGGTTGAGACCGCGAATCTGTGAAGTCATGCGCTCTGAAATCGCCAGACCTGCCGCGTCGTCTTTCGCGCTGTTGATACGCAGGCCTGAAGACAGGCGCTGAATCGAGGTGTTGAGCGAGGACTGCGAAGCATTCAAGTTGCGCTGGGCGTTGAGCGACGCAATGTTGGTATTGATTACTGCT